>NZ_FOLB01000002.1 GCF_900112345.1 Nocardioides terrae | reverse complement strand
CGAGCTCATCGAGGCCGCCCGGGTGGACGGCTGCTCGATGATCCGCACGTTCTGGACCGTCGCCGTGCCCGCCGCGCGGCCGGCCATGGCCATCCTGGGGCTGTTCACCTTCATGCAGGTCTGGACCGACTTCATGTGGCCGCTGGTCTCGCTGTCCAGCCCCAGCAAGCAGACCCTGCAGACCGCCCTGCAGGAGCTCCAGATCGCCGGCCAGGGTCAGACGGTCGACTTCTCTCTCATGCAGGCCGGGACCACACTGGCCACGATCCCCCTGCTCATCCTGTTCGTCCTCACCGGCCGCCAGCTCGTGGCCGGCATCATGCAAGGAGCCGTCAAGGGATGACCTCCCCGACCATCAGCCAGACCGTCACCGACGTGCGTCGGTTCCCGGCCGACTTCCTCTGGGGCAGCGCCACGGCGGCCTACCAGATCGAGGGAGCGGTCGCGGAGGACGGCCGGACGGTGTCGATCTGGGACACGTTCACGCGCGTCCCGGGCGCGATCCTGAACGGGGACACCGGTGACATCGCCTGCGACCACTACCACCGGATGCCCGCCGACGTCGCGCTGATGAAGGAGATCGGCCTGTCGTCGTACCGCTTCTCGACGGCCTGGCCTCGCATCTGCCCCGACGGTGGTCCGGTCAACCGGAAGGGCCTGGACTTCTACAGCCGGCTCACCGACGAGCTCCTGGCCGCCGGGATCACCCCCTGGGTCACGCTCTACCACTGGGACCTGCCGCAGACCCTCGAGGACGCGGGCGGCTGGACCGAACGCGACACCGCCCTGCGGTTCGTCGACTACGCCTTGGCCACCTACGACGCCCTGGGTGACCGGATCGACCACTGGACCACCCACAACGAGCCGTGGTGCTCCGCCTTCATGGGCTACTCCAACGGTGGCCACGCCCCCGGGCGGCAGGAGGGCGTCGCCGGCATCGTCGCCGCCCACCACCTCATGCTCGGCCACGGGCTCGTCGTCGAGGAGCTGCGCAGCCGCGGGGCCACCGCGGCGAACGGCAAGTCGCTCGGGATCACGCTCAACCTCACCGTGGCCGACCCCTTCGACCCCGCCCGCCCGGCCGACGTCGACGCCGCCCGCCGGCTCGACGGCCTGCACAACCGGGTCTTCCTGGACCCGCTCCTCCGCGGGACCTACGCCGACGACCTGCACGCCGACACCGCGGGGCTCACCTTCCAGGGCCGGCCGTGGGAGGACCGGGTGCTCGACGGTGACCTCGAGATCATCGCCCAGCCTCTCGACGTGCTCGGCGTGAACTTCTACCACGACGACGTGCCCGCCGCGCGGCCCTACGACGCCGCCCCCGCCGACCTGCTCGGCAGCCGCCTCGTCGGCCCGGAGCGCTCGCGGCAGACGCCGTACCCCGGCAGCGACTTCGTCTTCCCCCGCACGGGGCGGCCCACCAATGATCGCGACTGGGAGATCACCCCCGCCTCGCTCACCCGCCTGCTCCAGCGGCTCCACGACGACTACGCCGCGCCGCCGATCTACATCACCGAGAACGGCGCCATGTCGTTCGACGTCGTCGAGGACGGGGCCGTCCACGACGTGGCGCGCCGCGAGTTCATCGAGGCGCACCTGCACGCCGTGCTCGACGCGATCGACGCCGGAGTCGACGTGCGCGGCTACTTCGTCTGGTCGCTGCTCGACAACTTCGAGTGGAGCTACGGCTACGCCCACCGGTTCGGGATCGTCCACGTCGACTTCGACACCCAGAACCGCACGCTCAAGGACAGCGCGCTGTGGTTCAAACAGGTGGCCGCCGGCAACGCCCTGCCCCTAGCCTGAGCGCCGATGACACACGGAGGGGGCGGGTCGCCCACACTCGATGAGGTCGCACGGGTCGCCGGTGTCAGCCGCGCGACGGCGTCGCGCGCGATCAACGGCGGCAGCAAGGTCAGCCCGCAGGCCCAGCGGGCGGTCGACGACGCCGTACGCCGGCTCGGCTACAGCCCGAACGCGGCCGCTCGCTCCCTCGCGACCCGGCGCAGCGACTCGGTCGCGCTGATCCTCCCGGAGTCGGACGAGATGGTCTTCTCCGACCCGTTCTTCGGCCGGATGCTCCACGTGGTGAGCCGGACGCTGACCAGGCTCGACCTGCTCATGGTCCCGCTCATCGCCGAGCGGGGCGAGCAGGAGGAGCGGATGCTGCGCTTCCTGCGCGGGCGCCACGTCGACGGCGCGATCGTGGCCTCCCACCACCGAGACGACGCACTGGCCGACCACCTGGCCGACATGGGGTTGCCCTCGGTCCTCATCGGCCGCCCGTGGACCGGCGAGGAGCGGGTCACCTACGTCGACAGCGACAACATCGGGGCGAGCCGCCAGGCGACCCGCGTCCTGGTCCAGCGTGGCTGCACCCGGATCGGCACCATCGCCGGACCGTCGGACATGTTCGCCGGCCACGACCGGCTCGAGGGCTGGCGCCAGGAGCTGGCGGCGGCCGGCCTCCCGGCCCACGCGGTCGTCGAGGGTGACTTCACCGAGGACGGTGGGACGCGCGCGTGCACCACGCTGCTCGACCTCCACCCCGACCTCGACGGCATCTTCGTCGCCTCCGACCTCATGGCCGCGGGCGCCCTGCGCGTGCTCAACGCCCGCCGGCGGCGGGTGCCCGAGGATGTCGCCGTCGTGGGATACGACGACCTGGGGACCGCCGAGCGGACCGAGCCACCGCTCACCACGCTGCGCAACCCCATCGGCGACATGGCCGCCGAGGCGTGCCGGCTGCTGGTCGAGGACATGGAGAGCTCGACCAAGGGCGCACCGCGGCGGGTCGTTTTCGTCCCCGAGCTGGTGCGTCGCGCCTCTGCCTGAGGCAGCGGCGCGGAGCTCGCCGAAATCTCATCCGCGGGGAATCGCGCCGGAGGGGTGCTGAGCGCCGCACAATGTCTCCCATGAGACCGCAGGTCGTCGCGCACCGCGGCGCCAGCCACGAGATCGCCGAGCACACCCTGGCCGCGTACGTCGCCGCCCTCGACATCGGTGCCGAGGCCCTCGAGTGCGACGTCCGGCTGACCGCCGACGGGCACCTCGTCTGCGTGCACGACCGCACGCTCCGGCGCACCGCCCAGACCCGCGGGACCGTCTCGTCGATGGAGCTGGCCGACCTGGCCCAGCTCGACTTCGCGAGCTGGAAGAACCCCTGGAACGAGCTCGACGACGAGGCGCCGGACCGCGACGAGGCGCTCGACCGGGTGCTCACCATGCGGCACCTGATCGAGACCGTGCGCGACTACTCCGAGCGGTCCGGGCGGCGGGTCGAGCTGGCCATCGAGACCAAGCACCCGACCCGCTACGGCGGGCTGGTGGAGAAGCTGCTCGTCGAGCTGCTCACCGAGTACGGCTGGACCGGTCGCGACGCTCCGGTCCGGGTGATGAGCTTCAGCCACACCGCCCTCCAGCGGGTCGAGCGCCTGGCCCCGGAGCTCCGCGTCGTCCAGCTCATCGAGCGGGCCCGCAACTGGTCGGTGCTGAGCCGGGTGGTCGGGCCGGACTGGATCATCGGGCCGGGCATCCGGATGCTGCGCGATCACCCGAAGCTGGGCCGCCGCATCGCCGGCTCCGGGCACGAGATGCACGTCTGGACCGTCAACAAGAAGAGCGACCTCAAGCTCTGCCTCGACCTCGGGGTGAAGGCGGTCATCAGCGACCGGCCCGACCACATGCTGGAGCTGCTGGGCGAGTAGCGACCTCCGCCCCCCGCGGCGGTACTCTCACGCCCCATGGCCAAGAAGTCCCGCAACCGCGCCTCCGCCCAGCCCGAGCCGCTCCCGCTGTACGACGGCAAGGTCGTCGGTCCTCGCGAGCCGTGCCCGTGCGGCAGCGGCAAGCGCTACAAGGTCTGCCACGGCGTGGCCGGTGCGACCACGTTCGTCAAGCGGCCCTTCGAGGGCCTGCCGGGCGAGTGCGACCTGGTCGCGATGCGCGAGCTGGTGCCGGCCGCGACCGCTCCGCTGACCATCAAGGGGCACGAGGACCGCACCGTCCTGCTCGCGTCGCTGCTGCCCGTGGCCGCGCCGGCCATGTCCCGCGACAGCGGCCAGGTGTGGGCCGGCCTGCAGGTGCAGCACGGCTTCGGCGACCCGTCCCGCGAGGTCGCGGCGGCGCTGCTCTCCGCGCTCGAGTCGGCCGAGGCGGGCGAGTCGCGGATCGTCGGCATGCTCGAGGCGCCGGGCCCCGGGCCGCGGCTGCAGGACATCGTCGCCGACGACACCATCGACGTGACCGTGCACGAGGGGTTCGACTTCTGGCTCGCCGACGTGGAGGAACGCGACGGCTTGGAGGAGGCGCTGCAGCGGGCCAACGACGCAGCCATGCCGACCGCGCGGCTGACCGGCGTCGAGGCGGCGTACTGGACCAACGTCGGCACCAAGGAGCACCTGCGCTGGGTGATGCCGGAGCCGGAGGACGAGCTGCTCACGGCGCTCGCGCGGCTGCACGCGAGCGGCGCCGACGTGATCGTCCCGGGTGCACGCTTCGTCGGGATGTTCCGGGCGCTCGGCCTCCTGGCGCCGGTCTGGGACCTGCCCGTCGGCACCGGCGCCGAGGCGCTCGAGGAGCCCGCGACGGCCTTCAAGGCCGCCCTGGACGAGGCGCTCGCCGACACCTCCGACCTGACCCCCGAGCAGCGCTCCGCGCGGGCCGGGCTCGCCAACCGCCAGGTCACCATCCGCTGACGCGGAGGGATCACCGGACCCGACGCAGCGCGTAGGGCTGCAGTCGGGAGTAACCCTTCACCGACGTACGCCGCAGCTTGGCCAACGAGTAGCCGCCGGTCAGCGCCTCGGCGGCCCCCTCGTCGACGACCACGGTGCCCGGCCGGGCGACGGTGGTGAGGCGGGAGGCGATGTTGACGGTCGGGCCGAAGACGTCGCCGAGCCGGGCGACGACGGTGCCGTGGGCGAGCCCGGCGCGCACCGACGGGAAGGGGTCGTCGGGGTCGGCGCCGCGCTCGGTCGCGGTGAGCGCGACCTCGGCCGCGCCGACCGGGTCGTCGCAGACGAAGAGCACCGCGTCGCCGAGCGTCTTGATGACCCGGCCGCCGTGGTCGACGACGAGGAGGGTGCAGGAGTCCTCGAACTCCTCGACCCAGGAGACCAGCTCCTCCTCGGACAGCGAGCGGCTCCTCGAGGTGTAGCCGACGATGTCGACGAAGCAGACCGACAGCGTCAGCGTGCCGGAGTCGGCGGTGGTCAGCAGCCGGGTCGCGGCGCTCGCGGCATGGCGCCTCCAGACGTAGGACTGCAGCGCCTCGAGGTCGGGGACGACGCCCGACGCGAGCGTCGCCAGCTCAGCGACTGTGTCGCCGGGCCGTTCGGCGGCGAGCTCGGCGAGCAGGGCGGTCTGCCACTCCGCCAGCCGGGCGAAGGAACGTCCCCACGTCCGCACCAGCGCCGCCTGGCGGTCGGGGCTGAGGATGCCGCTGCCGACCAGGGTGGCCGTGCGGCGCAGGGCCTCGACGTCGGCATGGGTGAACGCCGCCTCGCCCTCGTCGGCCCGCGGGAAGCCGAGCAGGCGCCACAGCTCGTTGGCCAGCTCGACCGGCACGCCGGCGGCGTCGGCGACCTGCTGCTGGGTCAGCGTCGGCGCCTCGCCCAGCAGGACGGTGTCGACCAGCTCGTCGATCCGCCGGCCGTCGTACCCGCTCAGCTGGACCTGAACCTCTCCGCCGCCACCTTCTCGAGCGCCTGCTGGAAGCTGGGCATCTCGACGGCCAGCTTCCTCAGCGCCTCTGCGGAGAGGTGGATGAGCTCGAGCGGGGTCAGCGCGACGATGCTGGCGGTGCGCAGCGACTGGTTGAGGATGGCGGCCTCGCCGACGATGTCGCCCGCGCCGAGCTGGGCCACCTCAGCGCCGTCCTTCCGGACCGAGACGGTGCCGGAGAGGATGATGTAGGCCTTGTCGGCCGGGGTGTCCTCCCAGATCGGCGACCAGCCCTCGGGCAGGTTCACCCGGGTGCCGGAGGCGCTGATCTTCGCGATCTCCTGCGGGGTGAAGAGCGAGTAGAACGACCCCGATGCTGTAGCCACACGAGCCCCTTCGGATTGGGTGACGGTCACCATCGTCAACGACCGAACCTACTCGGGGGTACGCCGACCCGCCGGACCCGTTCCGGGCCCGGCGCCGGCCGTCCGCCGGGTTGGGCTCAGGCCGTCTGCGCGCGGAACGGGTCGGCCGGGTAGACGCCGAGGATCTTCACGTCGGTGGTGAAGAACGCCAGCTCCTCCAGCGCCCGCTTCAGCGGCGCGTCCTCGGGATGGCCGTCGACCTCGGCGAGGAACTGGGTGGCGATGAACTCCCCGCCGACCATGTAGGACTCGAGCTTGGTCATGTTGACGCCGTTGGTGGCGAAGCCGCCGAGCGCCTTGTAGAGCGCCGCCGGGAGGTTGCGCACGTTGAAGATGAACGACGTCACGACCGGGCCGTTGCCGGCCGGCGCCTGCACGAAGTCGCGGGACAGCACGACGAACCGCGTCGTGTTGTGGTCCTCGTCCTCGACGTCCTCGGCGAGCACGTCCAGCCCGTAGATCGACGACGCCAGGGGCGGGCTGATCGCGCCCATCGACGGGTCGCCGGCCTCGAGGACCTCGCGCGCGGCGCCGGCGGTGTCGCCGGAGATGACCGCCGTGAAGCCGTGCTCCCGGATGATCTTGCGGCACTGGCCGAGGGCGTGCACGTGGCTGTGCACGGTCTTGATGTCGTCGATCCGGGTGCCCGGCAGGCCCAGCAGGTGGAAGCGGATCCGCAGGAAGTGCTCGGCCACGATGTGCAGCGACGACGTGGGCAGGAAGTGGTGGATGTCGGCAACGCGTCCGGCGAGTGAGTTGTCGATCGGGATCATCGCCAGGTCGGCGTCCCCGCCCTCGACGGCCGCGAAGACGTCCTCGAACGAGGCGCAGGGCACCGACTCGCAGTCGGGGTAGTGCTCGGCGCACACCATGTGGGAGTTGGCTCCGGGCTCGCCCTGGTAAGCGATCCGCCTCACGTTCGCAGACACCCGGTCAGTCTAGGGTCGGCGGTGTGCTCGCCCTCGCCCTTCTCAGCCTGCTGACATCCGTCGTCGCCCTCGTCCTCGCCGGCATGGCCTGGAGGCGTACGCCGGGCCGGGCGACCGGGGCCGACGACGCGGTGCCGGCCGACGTGCTCGGCCTGCGCCGAGAGGTGGCCGCGCTGGCCGCGGAGTCGAAGGCGACCTTCCGGCACCTGTCCGTGGTGCGCTACGACGCGTTCGGCGACATGGGCGGCCACCTCTCCTGGTCGCTGGCGCTGCTCGACGACGCGGGCGACGGCGTCGTGCTCACCAGCATCCACGGCCGCTCCGACGCGCGGACCTACGCCAAGAGCGTCAGCGGCTGGGCGTCGGAAGCCCAGCTCTCCCCGGAGGAGCAGGAGGCGATCGCCTCCGCCCGCCCGAAGACGTGACTCGGCTCAGCGGGGGACGCGGATGAGCAGGCGCCCGTGCACGTTGGTCATCCGCAGCTCGCGCCCGGGACCGATCGAGTCGCCATCCAGCTGGCGCGGGGTGTCGCGGTCGGCGCGGATGACGACCGTGCGGCCCGTCATCCGGTTGACCAGCTCGTCGGTGCGGGGCTGCTTGGTCAGCACCCGGAAGGCGAGCGGCAGCCACGACCAGAACCGCTGCGGGTAGAGCAGGACGACGTCGAGCAGGCCGTCGTCGATCTCGGCGTCGGGGAGGAGCGGCATCCCGGCCTGGAGCGTGCCGACGTTGCCGACGACGATCGTGCGGGCACGGTGCTTGGTGAACTCAGCGTCGTCGACGGAGATCTCCACCCGGACGGCGGGGAACATCAGCGCCTTCAGCGCGGAGAGGACGTAGGCGACCCAGCCGACCTTGGCCTTGATGTCCTCGTTGACGCCCTCCATGATCGCGGCGTCGAAGCCCATCCCGGCCATCACCAGGAAGTGGCTCGGCTCGACGCCGTCGCCCTCGACCTCGACCATGTCGACGGCTCGGTCCTGGCCGGTCAGGGCAACGTCGATCGCGGCCCGCAAGTAGAGCGGGATGCCCAGGTTGCGGGCGAGCAGGTTGCCGGTCCCGGCGGGGATGATGCCGACGGGGATGCCGGTGCCGGCGAGCTCGGCGCAGACCTCGCGCACGGTGCCGTCGCCGCCGCAGACGAGCACCATCTCGGCGCCCTCGACCGCGGCCTGCTCCGCCTGTCCGGTGCCGGAGTCCTCGACGGTGGTGAGGTACCAGCGCGGCTCCCGCCAGCCGGCCTCCAGCGCCATCGAGTTCACGATCGACTGGAACTGGCCGACGCTGTCCACCTTGCTCGGGTTGAGCACGACGGCGCAGCGCTTGTCGCCCGCGAAGACCTCGGGCAGCGGCTCGGCCTTGATCGCGTGGGAGAGCGGCCGCGGCGAGTAGAGCGCGAGCCCGAGCAGCACCAGGCCGGCGCCGAAGAGGAGGCCTCCCACCACGTCGGTCACGTGGTGGCGGCCGAGCACGAGGCGGTCGGCGCAGACCAGCAGGGTGAGCAGGACCGAAACGGTCACGGCCAGCCGGCGCGGCGCCTCCTTCCGGATGAAGATCAGCGCCAGTGCTGACGTCACGCCGAAGAACGCCGTCGCGTGGATGACGTGGCCGCTGGGGTAGGCGAGCCCCGTGTACGGCGACATCGCGTCCTGCCACTCGGGGCGGTCGCGGCCGACGACGTGCTTGACGCCCTGGCTGACGACGAAGGTGGCGGCGTTGACCGCGAGCACGTAGACCGACGCGCGGTGGTAGCTCTTCCACCACAGGGCCGCCGCGAGGACGGCGGTGTAGACGACGAAGGGCCAGAACTCGAAGACCGCCTCGACGAGCCGCGCGGCCCGGTGTGCGGGCCCGCTCTGCACGGCCAGCGGCTCACCGGCCCACCGATCGAAGGAGTCCAGGCTGCCGGTGGCGACGAAGATCGCGAGCACGACTCCCAGCCCCAGACACGAGAGCGCAGCGATCAACGTTGCGTTGCGACGGTCCGGCACGGGCAGAAGGATACGGGCGCTTCCCCGATAGGCTCGTGTCCGTGATCGACCCCCGCATCCTCCGTGAAGTCCCCGACCGCGTCCGCGCCTCGCAGACCAAGCGGGGGCTGAGCGTGACGGCCGTCGACGATGCGCTCTCCGCCGACGCCGCCCGCCGGGCCGCGATCGTCGCCTTCGAGGCCAAGCGCGCCGAGCAGAAGCAGCTCGGCGGCCAGGTCGCCAAGGCGCAGGGCGAGGAGAAGCAGGACCTGCTCGCGCGGACCCGCGCGCTCTCGGCCGAGGTCAAGCAGCTCGAGGAGGCGCAGCGCTCCGCCGACGCCGAGTGGGTCCGAGCGCTGAAGCAGATCCACAACATCACCGCCGACGAGACCCCGGCCGGCGGCGAGGACGACTTCGTCGTGCTCGAGACCGTCGGGACCCCGCGCGACTTCGCGGCCGAGGGCTTCGAGCCGCGCGACCACGTCGAGCTCGGCCGGCTGCTCGGTGCGATCGACCTCGAGCGGGGTGCCAAGGTCTCCGGCAGCCGCTTCTACTACCTCACCGGCGTCGGGGCCGAGCTGGAGTTCGCCCTCATCAACCTCGCCATGGAGCAGGCCCGCGAGGCCGGCTTCATCCAGGTGATCGCGCCGGCGCTGGTGCGCCCGGAGGCGATGGAGGGCACCGGCTTCCTCGAGCAGGCCGAGGAGAACGTCTACAAGATCGAGGGCGACGACCTCTACCTCGTCGGCACCAGCGAGGTGCCGATGGCGGCGTACCACTCCGACGAGATCCTCGACCCCGCCTCCCTCCCCCTGCGCTACGCCGCGTTCTCCTCCTGCTTCCGCAAGGAGGCGGGCTCGGCCGGCAAGGACACCAAGGGCATCATCCGGGTCCACCAGTTCGAGAAGGTGGAGATGTTCGTCTACACCACCATCGAGGAGTCGTACGCCGAGCACGAGCGCCTGCTCGCCTGGGAGAAGGCGTTCCTCGACAAGCTCGAGCTGGCCTACCAGGTGATCGACGTGGCCGCCGGCGACCTGGGCAACAGCGCGAGCCGGAAGTTCGACTGCGAGGCGTGGATCCCCACGCAGGGCAAGTACCGCGAGCTGACCTCGACGTCGAACTGCCTGGACTTCCAGGCCCGCCGGCTCGACATCCGGGGTCGGTTCGAGCGCGGCACCGCACCCGTGGCCACCCTCAACGGCACCCTCACCGCGATCACCCGCGCGATCGTCGCCTTGCTGGAGACACACCAGCAGGCCGACGGCTCGGTCCGCGTCCCGCAGGCCCTGCAGAAGTGGCTCGGCCGCGAGGTGATCGAGCCGGTGGCTCGCTGAGATGGTGACCTCCTCCCAGCGCGGGCCCGACCCGTCCACCCGCGACGGCTGGCGTCCGAAGCTGGTCGCGCTCGACATCGACGGCACCCTGCTGCGGTGGGTCACCGATACCGGTGCGGCCGAGGAGGTGGTCCCGCAGGCGGTGCGCGACGCCGTCCACCGCGCCTACGACGCGGGCGCCGAGATCGTCCTGGCGTCGGGCCGCTCGCAGCACGGCATGACGACGATCGCCGACCAGCTCGGCCTTCCCGAGGAGGGCAGGGACCGGCTCTGGATCGTCGCCTCCAACGGCGCGGTGGTGCTGCGCTACCCGCCCGTCGACATCGTCCACGAGGAGACGTTCGACGCCCGGGACGCCGTCTACGCGATCCTCGAGCGGCACCCCACCGCGCTCGTCGCCGTCGAGGAGCGCGGCGTCGGCTACCGCCTCAACGAGCACTTCCCGCCCGGTGAGCTCTCCGGCGACATGATCGTGACGCCCGTCGAGCAGCTGGTCTCCCAGCCGGTCTCCCGCGTCATCATCCGCGACCCGTACTCCACCGCCGACGAGTTCGTCGAGCTCGGCCGCGAGCTGGGCCTGCAGGGCACGTCGTACGTCGTCGGCTGGACCGCCTGGCTCGACCTCGCGCCCGTCGGCGTCTCCAAGGCGTCCGGCCTCGCCTACGTCGTCGACCAGCTCGACCTGGAGCCGTCGGACGTGCTCGCCATCGGCGACGGCCGCAACGACATCGAGATGCTCACCTGGGCTGGACGCGGCGTGGCGATGGGCCATGCGCCCGACGAGGTGAAGGAGATCGCCGACCACGTGACGTCCTCGGTCGACGAGGACGGTGCGGCCGAGGAGCTCTCGCGTTGGTTCTGAGCCTCGCCCCGGTCGCGGCCGAGCGGCTGGTGCTGCCGCTGTGGTCGGCGGAGACGGTCGCCGCGATCCGTGCCGGCGGCCGGCTCGAGGGCTGGCACCGCGACTTCCCGCGCGAGGACGACCGCGACGCCGCGTCGCTGTGGCACGAGGGCGACGTGTGGGGGCCGCGGTCGATCGTGCGCGGTGCGACGACGCTGGGGTCGATCGGGTTCTTCGGGCCGCCGGTCGCGGCCGAGGACGGCGTGCCGGAGACCGAGATCGGCTACGGTCTGGTCCAGGAGGCCTGGGGCTGGGGGTTCGCCACCGAGGCGCTGCGCGCCCTGCTGGCTCACACCGACGAGGCCGGCGTACGGCTGCGGGCGTCGGTGCGGCCGGAGAACGCCCGCTCGCTCCGGGTGCTCGCGAAGAGCGGCTTCACCCAGCTGCGCGGCCCCAACGAGGACGGCGAGCTGGTCCTCGCCCGGCCGCTTCCCCGCCCCTGAGCCGCCGACTCGGCCGGTTGATGGTCGTGGGGGAGAATGCGGGCGTGGTTCCAGCAGACGAGCGCGCCGAGCACCTCCCCGGACTCGTCGCGACCGACCTGGACGGCACGCTGGTCCGGTCGGACGGCACCGTGTCGGCGTACACCGCCGAGATCCTCGCCGAGCTCGACGACCGGGGCGTGCACGTCGTCTTCGTGACCGGGCGCCCGCTGCGGTGGACCCGCGAGGTCTTCTCCTACGTCGGCAGCCACGGCCTCGCGATCGTCTCCAACGGAGCGTTGGTCTGGGACGTGGCCAACGACCGGCCGTGGCTCGAACGGCCGCTGCAGCCCGAGGTCGGCCGCGAGGTCGCGCTCGCCCTGCGTGCGGCGATACCCGGCGTGCGGTTCGCCGTCGAGACGCTCGAGGGCTGGACGATGGAGACCGGCTACGTCCGCCACGAGGCCGACGACGAGCACGGCTTCGCGCCGCGGGCCGTCGGGGTGCTGGAGGACCTGTTCGCGGTGCCTGTGCTCAAGCTGCTCGCCCGTGGCGGCGGGCTCGGCGCTGACGACTTCCTGGCGGCCGGTGTCGAGGTCGTCGGGGACCGCGTCAACGTGACCCACTCGTCCTTCCCTCTGCTCGAGATCAGCGCGCGCGAGGTCACCAAGGCCTCGACGCTCGCGCTCATCGCCGACCGGCTCGCCGTCGACTCGGCCGACGTGGTCGCCTTCGGCGACATGCCCAACGACCTGCCGATGCTGACGTGGGCCGGGACGTCCTACGCGATGGCCGACGCCCATCCGACGGTGCTCGCCTGCGCGACCCACGTCGCCCCGGGGCACGACGAGGACGGCGTCGCACAGGTCCTGGCTGGAGTGCTTGCCCGGTGATCCGGTTTGATGGACGGGTGCTGCGTCGTGCCCTCGTCCTCGCCCTGCTCGCGATCCTGGTCGCGCTCGGGCTCGGCGCCGCGCCCTCGCCGGCATCCGCCGCCTGTCCGAGGCCCGCGCCGCAGGTCGCCGCCCAGCGGGCCGCGGTGGTCTTCACCGGCGTCATCTCCTCGGCCTCGGCCAGCGGGACGTCGTTCGTCCAGCGCGTGACGGTCGACCGGCTCTACAAGGGCCAGGTGACCAGCGCCGAGGTGCGGGTGCGTACCACGGGCGGGAAGTGCGGGCTGGGCCAGCTCATGCAGGGGGAGCGGTACGTCGTCTTCGCGATGCCCGACGGCGACAGCTGGCTCGCCGGCCCGCGGTCGGGCACCAGCCCGGCCAGCGACGCCCTGCTCGCCCGGGTCCAGGGCATCCTCGGCCAGGGCACCGCGCCCACGGCCGGCCCGGCCGCCCCGCAGGACGTGACCTTCACCCGCGTCGGCTCGGCGCACCCGGGGCCGTTGCTGCGCACGGCCGCGCCCGGCATCGCGCTGGTGATCGTCGGCCTGCTCGGCCTGCTGGTCACCCGGCGCTGGGGTCGGGCAGCGGTCTAGCCCGGTCGCCCGAGGACGGCCCTAGAGATACATCCCGCCGGACTGACCCGGCTGCTGCGACTGCTCCGGCGCATCGGGCTGCTGCTGACCGGGCTGTTGCGCCGGCAGCATCCCCTGCGGAAGCCCCCGGCGGATCTGCTCGAACTGCGCCCGCGCTGCGACCTGCTGGGCGTAGATCGCCGTCTGGATGCCGTGGAAGAGCCCCTCGAGCCAGCCGACGAGCTGCGCCTGGGCGATGCGGAGCTCGCCCTCCGACGGCGTGTGATCCTCGGTGAACGGGAGGGTGAGGCGGTCCAGCTCCTCGACGAGCTCGGGGGCGAGGCCCTGCTCGAGCTCCTTGATCGAGGACTCGTGGATCTCCTTGAGCCGGTTGCGCGACGCCTCGTCGAGCGGTGCGGCCTTCACCTCTTCGAGGAGCTGCCGGATCATCGAGCCGATCCGCATGACCTTCGCCGGCTGCTCGACGAGCTCGGTGATGCTGCGTTCGCCGTCGTCGACCTCAGCGCCCATGGACGGCGCGTTGATGGCGACCGGACGACCGTCGGGGCCGATGACGACTACCTGCTCCTCGCTCATGCTCCCCACCCTAGTGGCGCGCCCGAGACGTCAGACCGTGAGCAGGAGCTTGCCGGTGTGCTCGCCCGACGTCATCCGCTCGTGCGCGGCGGCGGCCTGCTCCAGCGGGAACGTCGCATCGATGATCGGTCGGATCGTGCCGTCCTCCACGAGCGGCCAGACGTGCTCGACGACCTCGGCGCAGATCGCCGCCTTGCCGCGCGGCCCGTCGCTCGGCCGGCTCCGCAGCGTCGTCCCGGCCACCGACGCGCGCTTGCGCATCAGCGCATTGATGTCGAGCTCCGCCTTCGCGCCGCCCTGCAGCCCGATGACGACGAGTCGGCCGCCGTCGGCGAGTGCGTCGACGTTGCGGGCGAGGTACTTCGCCCCCATGTTGTCGAGGATGACGTCGGCCCCGCCGTGCTCCTTCGCGACCTGCACGAAGTCCTCGTGGTGGTAGTCGATCGCCACATCTGCCCCGAGCGAGCGGCAGAAGGCGCGCTTGTCCTCGGTGCCCGCCGAGGTGAGCACCGTGACGCCGAGCGCCTGGGCGAGCTGGAGGGCGAAGCTGCCGATCCCGCCCGCGCCGCCGTGGACGAGCAGGGTCTCCCCGGGCTGGATGCGGGCGGTCATGACGAGGTTGGACCAGACCGTGCAGGCGACCTCGGGCAGGGCGGCTGCCTCAATCAGCGGTACGCCGGCCGGCAGCCGCATGACCTGCCCGGCCGGGACGGCCACCTGCTCGGCGTACCCGCCGCCGGCGAGCAGGGCGCAGACCTCGTCGCCGACCGACCAGCCGCTGACACCCTCGCCGAGCGCGGCGACCGTGCCGCTGCACTCCATGCCGATGACGTCGGAGGCGCCGGGCGGTGGCGGGTAGAAGCCCTGCCGTTGCAGCAGGTCGGCGCGGTTGAGGCCGGCCGCGGCGATCGTCACGACCATCTCGCCCGGGGCGGGTGTCGGGTCGGGCCGGTCGGAGACGGTGAGGACCTCGGGCCCTCCGGGCTCGGTGGCGAGGATCGCGCGCATGGACCTCAGGCTAGGAGGTCGGCTCCGTCACCGTCGCCGAGGGCTCGGCCTCGTCAGGCTCGACCGGTCCGCCGACACGACCCGGCACCCGAGCGGTGGTCGTGACGGCGTAGGACGGGCGGAAGGGCCGCTGCGGCGGCTTGGTGGGGATCGTTTTCGGCATCGGGCGCCTCGAGTGGTGATGTGACGGGTTCGGAGAAGACGTCGGCGGAGACTAGGTGATGGTTGAGGGATTCTGCGCAGCGGGTCGACAACGTTTCCGTCCCGTGCGAGCGAGGTCACTCAAACTGGGTGCCTCTGAGACATGGTCCGCCCGCCGAGGCACCCGCGGCAGGAGCCACGCCGTGGGCTAACGGAGGTCGCGCAGGTCCGCCCACGAGTCGACGTCGCGGTGCTCCTGGCCGACCGACGCCACCTCGGTCAGGTCGAGGGGAGCGAGCAGTCGCCACACGGGCAGGTCGTGCTGGTGCTCGTGGGCCGGGCGGATCTCCTGCAGCCGCGCGCCCGAGACGACGACCGCGAGCTGGCGGCGCCCGTCCGGCCCGACCAGCACCGACCCGTCGCGGTCGGTCGCCGCGTCGGTCAGCCGGCGCAGCGTGCCCAGGGTGAGCCGAGGCATGTCGACGGCCACGGCGGCGACGTACGCCGGCACCTCCAGCAGCGCGTCGAGCCCGGTGAGGAGCCCGGCCGCCGGGCCGCCGAAGCGGGGGCTCTCCCGGGTGAAGGTCACCGGTCGCTCGGTCGGCACGGGGTCGCCCACCACGACCACTTCCCGGGCGTCGACGACCGCGTCGAGGGCCCACTCCAGCAGCGTCCGGCCGGAGAGCTCGATGCCGGCCTTGTCCGCTCCGTCGAGGCGCGTGCCCCGGCCGCCGGCCAGGATGATCGCGGACCAGGGGAGCAGCACGACACCACCTTAAGAGGTCGCTCGAGGCTCTACGGTGGGAGCCATGTGGGAGCACCTCGACGCCGCGCTCGTGCAAGCCGCGGCCGACCTTGAGCCGGAGCGGAACAGGGCCCGCCTGGACGAGCTGGTGCCGGCCGGCGCCGACCTGACCGTCCTCCCGGAGGCGTTCGCCCGCGACTTCGGCCCGAGCACCGACACGCTCGGCCCCCACGCCGAGCCGCTCGACGGGCCGTTCGCCACCGAGCTCGCGCGCGTCGCAGCCGATCGGGGCAGCACGCTGGTCGCCGGCATGTTCGAGGCCACCGACGAGCACCCCTTCAACACGCTCGTGCTCACCGACGGGACGACACAGCACAGCTATCGCAAGATCCATCTCTACGACTCCTTCGGCTACCGCGAGTCGGACCGGCTCAGCGCCGGTCGTGTCGAGCCGGTGACCGTCGAGGTCGGCGGCGCGACGGTCGGGCTGATGACCTGCTACGACCTACGCTTCCCCGAGCTCGCCCGAGCGCTCGTCGGGGCAGGCGCCGAGATCCTCGTCGTCCCGTCCGCCTGGGTCGCGGGCGAGCGCAAGGTCGATCACTGGCGGACGCTGGTGCGGGCGCGGGCCATCGAGAACACGGCGTACGTCGTCGCGGTCGGGCAGCCCGCCCCGCGCTACTGCGGCCACTCGCTGGTCGTCGACCCGCTCGGCGACGTGCTCGTCGAGGCCGGTGACGGTGAGGAGGTCGTGACGGCGCGGCTGTCCCGATCGGTGCTGGCGGAGGCCCGGGAGACCAATCCCAGCCTGGTCAACCGGCGCATGTGACCTGCCCGGACGAACCCTCTACCCTTGCCGCCGTGAGCAGAGCCGCCCCCCGACGCCGAGCCGAACCGGTTCGGCGCCGCGACCGGCGGGCCGCTCAGCGGGAGGACAAGCGCGAGGAGCACAACGGTCGCTCGGGTGGTGCCCGCCGGGCCGCGAGCCCGACGCCGCCCCTCGCCGCACCGGTCGAGGAGCCCCGGCCCGCTCGGGCCACGGAGCCCGATCCGGCGCTCCTGGAGGACCTCGACCCGCCCGTACGCCGCACCGTCGCGCTCGAGGGGCCGGCCGCGCCGGCGGCCGTCGAGCCGGCGGTCAGCACCCAGGCGCCGTGGTGGGAGCTCACGTTGTGGAGCGTCATCCTCGTGGTCGGCGCTGCTGCGCTCGCCGCCGGCCTGGTGCCGACGGGGCCGACCTGGCTGCCGGGCGCGGGCGCGCTGGCCGTCGCGACCACCTACACGTGGGTGCTCGCCGCCCGCTCGGGTGGACGCCCGGTCACCTTCACGGTGCTCACCCTGGCGGTCGGTGCGATCACGCTCGCGCTCGACCGGGACGAGCTCCGCACCGGCGCCGCCGTCGTCACCGCGGTCATCGCCGCCGTGCTCGCCGTCGTCATCACCGTGCCGGCCGTGCGCTTCATCGACGCCGCGCGCGAGACCTGCATCGCCGTCGGCGTCGCGGGGCTCGGTGCGCTGGCCGCGCTCGGCTTCGAGCCGCAGGTCGACGTCGGGAGGTTCGAGTACGCGACCCTCGCGCTCTCGCTGCTGTGCGCGTTCACGCTGGTCTACCGGCTCGGCGCGGGTCTGCACGGGCTCGGCACCCGCGGCCTGCTCATCGTGATCGTCGGCGCGGTCACGCTCGCCGTGACGCTGGCGTACGCCGAGATGCTGCGCCGCTACGGCACCCCCGACCTGGTGACGACGCTGCTCGACGCCGTCCACTGGAGCCGCGACAACCTCGGCGCCTTCCCCCGCCCGATCGAGGCGGTCCTGGGTGTGCCCGCACTGGTGTGGGGCACGCACATGCGCGCCCGGCGCCGGCAGGGCTGGTGGGTCTGCGCCTTCGGTGTGGCCGGCACCGCGGCGATCTCGGACGCCCTGGTCAACCCGGCCATCTCGGTCACCGAGTGCGCGCTGTCGGTCCTCTACGGCCTCGTCGTCGGCCTCCTGATCGGCTACGTCCTGATCCGTATCGACCTCGCGCTGACCGGCGCGGGCGGCGGTCGCCGGGCGGTCGGCCGGACCGGCCGTCGGGCCGAGGAGGCCGAGCACGCGGTGCGCCCCGAGCCGAAGCGCACCGACGCGCTCCTCTGAGCGATCGGCATGCCGACGTACGCGTCGGTAACGGCTAACGTCCCTTGATGTGCCGAGGGAGAGTGTGAAAGCGATCGTCGCCGAGATGGTCGCCAACGTGATCGAGGTGTCGGTCGAGGTCGGCGCGAAGGTCGCCGACGGTGACGCGGTGGCGCTGCTGGAGTCCATGAAGATGGAGATCCCCGTCATCGCCGAGCACGGCGGCGTCGTACGCGCGATCAAGGTCGCCCCCGGCGACGTCGTCCAGGAGGGCGACGTCCTGGTCGAGCTCGCCGACTAGTTGTACTCGCGCCTGCTCACCGACCGGGCGCGCGCGCGTGGGGGTCGTCTACGCTTGCCACCCGCAGCACCGGGATGGTTGGCAGAGCGGACGATTGCACTCGCCTTGAAAGCGAGCGTGGGGCAACCCACCGGGGGTTCGAATCCCTCACCATCCGCTTCG
Source organism: Nocardioides terrae (assembly GCF_900112345.1). Lineage (GTDB taxonomy): Bacteria > Actinomycetota > Actinomycetes > Propionibacteriales > Nocardioidaceae > Nocardioides > Nocardioides terrae. Next base: position 396,757 of record NZ_FOLB01000002.1, on the reverse strand, counting down.
TGAGGGCGTCGCGCGGTCTCCGATCGCGCCGGTCAGTCCTCCCCGCCCAGCTCGAGCTCCACGTCGTCGTAGACGAGGTCGTTGACCCGCTGGACGTGGTGGGCGATGTCGAGGACGAGCCGCTTGAGCTGGACGCGGATCTTCTCGGCGTCGGGGGCCTCGAGCACGGTCGGGGTGATCGCGGTCAGCCGAGTGAGGAGCTCGGCGCGCTCGCGGTAGGCCGCGCCGTCGCGAGCGGCGAGCCAGCCGTCCTGGGCGCCCAGCCGCTCGGCGAGCAGGCGGTCGCGGACGATGACGAGCCGCTGGCGCACCGACCACCGCCAGTTGCCGAGCGGTACGCCGGCTCCGCGCGGTGCGTCCAACGCGTGGTCGAGCGCGCGAAGGGCGTCGGTCGGGTCCCCGGCGACTGGCATGGCCCCCAGTGTGATCCAGGCCACTCCCGCCGACAACCCCGATGCGGGACGTACGGTCGAACCGGGGGACAATCGCGCCATGTCAGCGCAGGACCCGCAGCAGGATGTCGGAACCGTCGTCTACCGCCTCGCGCCGGCGGTGACGGCACGCTTCGTCGGCCTCTACCTGGTCCTGCTCGCGGTCATCGTCTTCGCGGCGACCGCTGTGATCGTGCTGAGCAACGGCAACCCCGACCTCCTGATCGCCCTCGCCGTCCTCGGCGTCCTCGGGGTGGCCGGGCTCGCGTGGTGGCTGGCCAAGCGCGCCTTCATCCTGCGCGCCGGCCCTGATGGCTACCAGGTCGGCATGGTGCGCGGCGCCGGCGTCAAGGCCGCCCGCTGGACGCAGGTCGAGGATGCGGTGACCACGACCGTCCGCGACCAGCCGTGCGTGATGCTGCGCCTCAAGGGCGGCGAGACGACCACGATCCCCGTCTCCATCCTCGCGATCGACAACGAGCAGTTCGTCCGCGAGCTGCAGCAGCACCTGCAGCGGGGGCACCGGCTGCGCTGATCGGGCGGTGCGCCTGCCCTGATTCGCCGAGCACGCCGACAGCCTTGTAGCCTGTCCACGCTGTCGGGGAGGTGTCGCCTAGTCAGGTCTATGGCGCCCGCCTGCTAAGCGGGTTTGGGGCTACAACCCCATCGAGGGTTCAAATCCCTCCACCTCCGCCAGCCGGGTGTCTAGCTGGCATCGGTGAAGGTCCGGGTCCACTTCGGTGGGCCCGGGCCTTCGGCCATTTCCGGGCCCACCACTGCTGTTGCAACTTTTTGCAGTGCAGTCTTTTGAGGGACCATGGTCCCGCATAGTTCTGCGTTTCACCGGGAAGACTTGGCGTTGAGAGGTCTCGGGTGACCCCCACGAGCAAGACAGGACACAACATGAAGTTCGTTCGCAAGATCGGTGTCGTCGCGGCTGCATGCGCGGTCAGCTTCGGCCTCCTGAGCATCGGCGCGCCGGCTCACGCCGACATCAGCTGGGGTGCATCGATCCACAAGTGACGCTCCAGCGCCGCGTCTCGGATCCCCCACGGGAAGCGGCGGCGGCTTGCACGGAAAGGCAGTGACTCCCCACGGTCACTGCCTTCCGTCTTTTCCGGGGTACGCCGTCAGTCGGCCGCGTCCTCAGCGGCGGCGTTCCCGAGCCTGCCGATGGTGTAGCCGAGCTGGAACCGGGTCTCGGCATCGAACTCGTCCTTGAGGTCGGACACGTAGCCGGCGTAGGTGCGCGGGCTGACCCCGAGCCGCTTCGCCGAGACCGGGTCGGAGTGACCCTCGATGAGCATCCGCATCGTCATCGACCGCTGCTCCTGGGCGATGTGGCGCATCACGGTCGCGTCGCGGGCCGTGAACGGCCGGGCCCTCTCCCAGGACCGCATGAAGACGTCGACCAGGTAGGCGACGACCGTGGGTTCGCGGATGGCCAGGGCGACTTTGAGGTCGGCGGGCGAGGGGATGATCGCGATCCGGCGATCGATGACGATCATCCGGTTGAAGAACTCGTCCAGTGTGCGGATCTCGCCACCGAGGCCGGTGATCGTGGCGGCGTACTCGCGCGTGGCGGAGCTCCGGCGGGCACTGTGCTGGTAGAGCGTGAGCAGCTTGGCGCCGCGCTCGAGGATGGCCCGCTCCACCTCGACCGACCGGGTCAGCCCGCCGCCGGTGTCGCGGCCCGTCTGCGGCTGGGCGGTGAGCAGCTCCTCCTCCGCCTCGGCGGCGAGATTGCCGATGTAGGCACCGATCTGCTGCAGCCCGCGCACGTAGGTGAACGGCCCCCGGTCGTCGGCCACCGCCGACTTGCGCCACGCCTGGCTCAGCGTACCGAAGTTACGGGCCCAGTGCGACGACTCGTCGAGGAGCCGGGCGCCCTCGGTGCTCAGCGGGCTGACGATCCGCGACTGCGCGACCGTCGGGTCCTCGGGCACCCAGCGCCCGGTTTCGGTGTCCTCGTGCACCAGGCCGAGCTCGATGAGCTTGTCCAGGGCGCGCCGCCCGGGAGAGCCGGCGGCGATCCGCTGGTCGTCGGAGCCGAAGCCACCCTCGGCGGCCATCTCCTCGAAGAGCGGGATCGACTCGCTCTCGAAGACGGCGCGCTGCTCGGCGCTGTAGCTGCTCATCGCTCCCCCTCTGCTCGAGCGCGGTCTGACCGGATCGCCGCGCGCTCGGGCCGCTCTCCGACCGCCACGACCGTGCCGCCGGCGCGATCTTCGCACAACAGCAAGGGCCGCGGCCCTGAGCGGATCACGATTTCGGGATCGCGGACGGGGTCCGCTATTCTCGACGCGTCGTCGTGCCCAGCACGCGGCATGCGCCCGTAGCTCAACGGATAGAGCATCTGACTACGGATCAGAAGGTTTGGGGTTCGAATCCCTACGGGCGCGCAGAGTCAAGAGGGGCGCGATCCGGCGCAACGCGCCGGATCGTGCCCCTCTTGCGTGTCCTGGCAATCGAGCGCGGGACACGCCAGGACGCAACGGCGTCTGGCACGGTGCACGCCTACCCGGCGTGACGCCAGCAGTGGTCGCCCAGCTTCACCACACGGTTGCGACACGATCCGTGAGCGGTCGGGGCTCCACAACGAGCTGTCAGCTCAGCGCCACTGCTGGCGGCCTGGATCGCAGGAGGAGTGGTGCGGGCATCGCCTTCGGCGCCGAGCGAGACGAGGTTCAGGATGTCGTCGGCCTGGAAGAGTTGCGATCTGCGGTACTTGCCGCTTGCAGGCTTGACGATCTCGACGGCTTCTAGCTGCTTGAGCACCCGGTGGGCGAGGCTTGCGGTGATGTTGAGGTTTTCGGATACGAATCGCGCGGAGACCACTGGGTTCTCGCCGACGAGGTCAAGTGCCCGGTGCAGGGCAGCATCCGATCGGGTGCCCCTGATGGCTTGTCGCCACCGTTCTTGAACCTTGACCGCGGCGTCGACGAAGTGGCTCGTTGCGGCGATAGCGACCTCAACGTAGGTCAGGAACTGCTCGACCCAACTGGCAAGGGCCGTGGCGCGTCGATCGCCGTCGTAGCGGTATCGCGTGAGCGCTGCGATGTAGCCCTCCTCGTCGTGTCGCATTGCAGTCGATAGCGAGATCACGCCCCCGTCGATGAGGCCAGCGCGCCTGAGGACTCCGTGTACGAGTGCCCGCCCTACGCGACCGTTGCCGTCCTCGAACGGGTGAACGGTCTCGAACTGAGCGTGAACGATGGCCGCCAGGATGATGGGCAACTCTCCCGAGGTGTTTGCGTACTTCAGGAGGTCATCCATCAACGCGTCGACTCTGTCGGCGGGCGGGCCCGCATAGTCGGCGTTGAGACTGTTGGTACCGCCGATCCACACCTGTTCTTCGCGGTAGCCGACACGGTGCCACGGAAGAAGCTGATGGTGGATGTCGCAGAGGTGCTTCTGCTCCCAGGAAGCCGAACCCAGCACCTCGATCGCTTCTTTCATCGCGGCTATGTTGCGCACGATCTGTCCCGCGGCGGGAGAACCAGCGCGGGTGGCAGCAGGCTCGCCGATCTGTGCGATCGCGACGTCGCGCGGCGTCGCTCGGATGCCCTCGATCCAGGAGGAGGAGATCGACTCCGAAAGCAAGGTGGTCGCATACAACACGGGAAGCGGGTTCGCTGCCAAGCGACCGCCCAGGCGCGCGAGCCCGGTGGACACATCCGCGGCGTACTCGATCACGGCGGGAGGCAGAGCGTTCGAGACTTCCAAGAGCAGATCAGGGTGGTACCGCAGGTAGCTGCCACCGTGGCGCTCCGATCTGGTGGTGCCGGCAAAGTCCGGCGCGACCGGTATGCGTTCCCAGTGGGCCATTCGCTCGACCTCCTCAGTGAAGGATAATACTACTATCCTTCACTCAGAAGCCGCTCAGGGCCCGTCTGGCAATTCGTCGCGCCCGATCGAACCAGGCGCGGCACTCAGTCGGAGTAGCCCTCCAGCGACGCGATGCGCCGGAACACCTCTCGCGTGTCGACGCGCTCGAAGGTGGGGTCGAGCTCGTAGTAGACGGCCAGCACGTTCTGGGCGATGCGGCCCTTCTCGTCCAGCGAGTCGAAGCGGTCCAGCGAGATGTCGCGCATCGTGTCCTCGGGGGACATGCCTTTCTCGTAGCGCACCGCGGCCTCGTCGCGGACGTACTCCAAGTAGTCCCTCACCTGGAGGATCCCGTCGGCTGGGATGACCGGCCCGTGGCCGGGGACCACGAACTCCGGCTCCAGGGCGATCATCCGGTCGCAGGCCTCGATCCAGTGACTGATCGGACCGGCCCAGGCGATGGGGGTGCCGCCGATGAAGAGCAGGTCGCCGGCGTACAGCACCCGCTCGGAGGGGACGAAGACGACGGAGTCGCCCGCTGTGTGGGCCGGCCCGAGGTTGAACAGCTGGACGGCGGTGCCGCCGACGCTGAGCTCGAGGGTGTCGTCGAAGGTGCGGGTGGCGACCGTCGGCGTGATGTCGGTGAAGTCGAAGGGCTCGAAGATGTGCCGGGCGAAGCGGCCGATCGCGCCCGGCTGGTCGAGCATCCCGAGGATGAGCGCCGGACCGTTGGCGGGCATCTCCTCCGCAGTCGGTGCGGAGGCGATGATCTCGGCGTCGCCGACGAGCTCGTTGCCGAACCAGTGGTCCCCGTTGGCGTGTGTGTTGACGACGGTCCTGATCGGGTGGTCGCGGGTGAGGCCCTCGAGGCCGGCGAGCATCTCGCGGGTCATGGCGAGGTCGAAGAGGGTGTCGACGAGCAGCGCCTCGCCGTCGCCGGTCACGAGGCCGGCGTTGCTCCAGCCCCAGGTGCCGTCGGGAACGAGCCAGGCGTGCGTGTGCTCGGTGAGCCGGTGCAGCCCGCGGGCGTAGGGGATGTCCTGAGGAGCGGTCATGGTCGTGCCTCCCTGTCGGGTCGAGGGGTCTAGTGGTGGGCGACGTGGACGGCGGGGGAGCCCTGATAGCTCGGGACGCCGGCGCCTGCCGGCGGGGTGCGCCGCTGGCCGACGGTGTTGCGCAGGACGCCGACGCCGGAGGCCTCGAGCTCGACGACGTCGCCGGGCTGGACCCAGCGGTCGAGCTCCAGCCCGCAACCGCCGCCGACGGTGCCGAGGGCCAGGAACTCGCCCGGATGCACGTCCTCGTCGAGCGACGCCCAGGCGAGCACCTCGGCGAAGGAGAACTGCCGGTTCTTGGTGGACCCCGAGGCCCACACCTCGCCGTTGACGCTCGCACTCATCTCGACCGACCACTCGTCGACCTCGTCCATGGTCAGGACGCAGGGGCCCATGGCGGTGCAGAAGTCCTTGCCCTTCGACGGGCCGATGGTCAGGCTCATCTCGAAGAACTGGATGTCGCGGGCGCTGACGTCGTTGAAGATCGTGACGCCGGCGATGCGCGGCTCCGCCTCCTGCGGCGTGAGGTCTCGGCCGCCGCGTCCCACGAAGAAGCCCAGCTCGAGCTCGAAGTCGAGCTGGTCGGTGTAGGACGGCCACAGGAGCTCGTCGCCCGGCCCGACGATCGTCTCGACGTTGCACTTGTAGCAGATCGGCATCGCCGCGAACGCCGGCGGCACCTCCAGCCCGGAGCCGGCGGCGTGCGCGTTGTAGGTGAGGTAGTCGCGGATGCGGCGCGGCCGCGGCACCGGCGCGAGCAGCCGTACGGCGTCGGCGTCGTGCAGACCTGCCAGCCGGTCGCCCCGCTCGAGGGCGCTGACCGCTGCCTCGACCGCGTCGTTCGCGAGCGCGAGACCGTCGGCGCCGGACTCGAAGAAGGCCACCATCTCGGTCGCGACCTGCGGCGCGTGCGCCGCCGCTGTCTCGCCCGCTGAGTGCGCGGCGTGGTCGGCCAGCACGACGGCCGGCTCGATGACGTGATCTGCGTGCCAGACGCCGAAGCGGTGCTCGGAGTCGCCGCCGGACGTGAACGTGACGAGCCGCATGCCGGCCTCCTATATAGACTGCGGTACGAACTTGGACTGGCGTCCAAGTTCGTGTAACGTACGTCACACGAGCTCGGGCCGTCAAGGGCCACGACGGAACGAGGAGTCGCCCATGGTGGAGACGGACCGACGCACCCGCGGACGGTTGCGCCGGCGCGACCAGGTCTATGCAGCCGCCGTCGAGCTGTTCGTCGAGCGCGGCTTCGACAGCACGACGATGGACGACATCGCCGAGCGCTCCGACGTCGCGCGCGCCACGGTGTTCAACTACTTCCCGCGCAAGACCGCGCTGCTCGACGAGTGGAGCGCCCGCCGCCGGCACCGCGCCCTCACGGCGGTACGCAGCGAGCACCTCGAGGACCACTCCGTCGAGGAGATCCTGCGCCGCTACATGGTCGAGCTCGGGCGGGTCAGCAGCGAGACGAGGCCCGAGACCGTGCGCCTGCTCGGCGCGGCGGCCCACGCGACCAACATCCTGCGCAAGCCGCCGCTGGCCGAGGAGTTCACGCGGTTCCTCGCCCGCGGGCAGGAGTCGGGGGAGGTACGCGCGTCGGTGGACGTGTCCCTTGCGGGGCTCGTGCTCGCGGCGTCGTACTTCATCATCCTGACGAACTGGATCGACGACGACCCGCCGCCCTTCGACCTCACCGAGCAGCTGCTCCGGATGCTCGATCAATATCTCGTCGGGATCCTCGCCCCCGGGACCCGGCGGTCGCCTCGAAGGAGTGACGGATGACCGAGCTCGCCACCGAGCGCACCGTGGACCCCCACCTCAAGGTGCGCTACCTGCAGCGCCTGCTCGCCGCCAACGACGTCACCCAGGCCCTCCAGGTGGCGGTCGACCAGATCGTCGACGTCCTCGGCTCCGACGTCTCCTGGACCGGTCTCATCGACGACGGCTACCTCGTGATGGGGGCTCACCGCGGCCTGGTCTCCACCGAGATGGCCTCCGCCTGGCGGCTCAAGGTCGGCGAGGGGATCGGAGGGCGGGTCGCGGCCGAGGGCCGCCCCCACGTCAGCCGGGACTACCTCCACGACCGGCGCCGGGTCCCGCTGATGAAGCGCCTCATCGACAACGAAGGCATCCTCGCCACCCTGACCGTCCCCCTGCTCATCGCCGACACCACGATCGGCGTCCTCTACGCCGCCCAGCGCAACGTCTACGACTGGAAGGAGTGGGAGGAGCACGCGGCCACCGACATCGCGCACGACCTCGCCGTGCGCCTGCGCCAGCTGGACGTCGAGGGGCGGACCGCAGCGCACGCCGCCCGCGCCGAGGACGAGCGCGACAGGATGAGGCGGTTCGCCGCTGACTGCGTCCGGCTCGCCACGAGCTTCTCGCAGCAGTCCGACGCCGGCGCCGCGCTCGACCTGCTCGCCCTCGAGCTCGGTGCCCGCGTCGAGCTCCGCCTGCCTGACGGCACCCTCGTCCGCGCCGCCGGCGAGTACGGCGAGGGGAACCCGTTCACCGCCTGGCGGGCGACCCTCACCGAGCCCGAGGGGGTGGTGCTGAGCGTGATCGCCACGCGCAGGCCCGACGAGGCGTCGCAGACGATGATCGAGCTCGCGACGGCCCTCTTCCGGCTCCAGCTGGCCAGGTCCACCGAGCGTGAGCGGACCCTCCAGCGCGTCGGTGGGGAGCTGTTCGACCAGCTGTTCAGCGGGCGGGTCGCCGACGCCGCCGAGTTCCGGCAGCGGCTTGCGCTGATGGGGGTCGTCCTGCCACCGGAGGCCTACGTGGTGGTGGTCGGCGACCGCACCGGCGCCCCGCTCGCCGACGTCCGGCTCGCGCAGGTCAGCGGCGCGCTCCAGCAGGCCTTCGAGGCCTGCGTGCCCAGCCATCGGCACGGTCGCGTCGTCGCGGTCGTGGGACATCGGTCGCGCTCGGCGACCGACCTGCGCCGGACGCTCACGGACCTCGTCACGCGCGTGCCCGCGCTGCGCGGCGCCGCCGCCGGCGTCGGCCGGCAGTGCGCGGAGGTGGCCGACTTCTCCATGTCGTTCGACGAGGCGCGGGCCGCGTTCGAGATCGTGACCAGCAACCCGGCGGCCGACCCTGTCACCAGCGCGTTCGAGCTCGGCATCCTCGGCGTCGCGAGCCTGCCGCCGTCGCACCTGCGGACCACGGTCCGCGACCTGCTCGGACCGATCATCTCCTCCGACGAGACCCGCGGCACGGACTACGTCCTGACCCTGCGTGCCTACCTGCAGAACGACCGGCACCTCGGACCGACCTCGGCCGAGCTGCACGTCCACTACAACACCGTCCGCAACCGGATCGCGCGGATCGAGGATCTGCTGGGGGTCGACACCCGCAACGTCGACGACCGGTTCCGCCTCCACACCGCGCTCAGGATGCACGAGCTGCTCAGCGCGACAGGCCCGGCACAGGGCCATCCCGACCCCCGGTAGGAGCGCCGCGGCTTGTGACGCCGTGACAGTGAGCGACCCCAAGAGTGGCTCGACGGGCCCTGTACGCACAGGGCACGCCGCTCCGAGTGTGATGACCGACACATCGGAGAGGACCCATGAAGCTCTTCACTTTCAAGGCCCCGAGCAGCTCGGGCAACGGCGTCCACGTCGGCGCCCTGGACGCGACCGGCTCGACCGCCGTCAGCTTCACCCGGGCGTCCCGGGGCGACGCGCGGTTCGCCTCGATGCTGGCTCTCGTGCGGGCCGGCTCCGCGATCCTCGACGAGGCGCAGTCGATCCTCGACTCGCACCCGGCCGACGCGGCGTACGACCTCGCGGAGGTGACGCTGCTGGCACCGCTGCCGGACCCGCCGCGCTTCCGCGACTGCTCCCTCTTCATCGAGCACCTCGCCCCCGCGTTCCTCGGGATGGCCCGCACCCTCGCCGCCGCGGCGGAGGACCCCGACGCCGAGTACGAGCGGCTCGTCGCCACCGGTGACTTCGGCCGGCCGGCGGTCTTCGCGGAGCGGGTCATCTACTACAACGCCGACCACCTCTCGGTGAGCGGCCCCGGGGACGAGATCGTCGCCCCGCCGGACACCCACCACGTCGACTACGAGCTCGAGATCGCCGCGGTCGTCGGCACGACCGGGAGGAACCTCACCGCCGCCGACGCCGGCGCGGCGATCTTCGGCTACACGATCTTCAACGACTGGAGCTGCCGCGACCTGCAGACCGAGGTGATGGCCTCCCGGCTCGGGCCGGCCCGGGGCAAGGACTTCGACGGCGCCAACACCGTCGGCCCCTGGATCGTCACCGCCGACGAGCTGGGTGACCCCTACCAGCTCAAGATGAGCGCCCGCGTCAACGGCGAGACCTGGTCGGACGGGTCGTCGGCGTCCATCGAGCACACCTTCGAGGACGCCGTCGCCTACCTGAGCCGCGGCCGCACGATCCACGCCGGCGAGCTGCTCGGCTCCGGCACCGTCCTCTCGGGCAGCCCCATCGAGATCGGCAAGCGCCTCAAGGACGGCGACGAGGTCGAGCTGGAGGTTGAGGGCATCGGGGTCCTCCGCAACCGGCTGCGGCTATCCCGCTGAACGCCGGCCGGCACCCCGGTCGCCCCGCGACACCGCCCATCGCCATCCCCCTCGGGATCAACCCCACTCGCGACCACCCGCACCCTGCACCCACGCACCGAAGGACCGCCATGACCCGCCTCGTCGACCTCTCCCGGACGCTCGATCCTGCCAACCGCGCCCTGATGCCGGACGCCTACAAACCACTGGAGAACATCGTCGCCCCGCAGATCCACTACCTGCGGCCGGAGGGCGAGGGCCGTGACCGGATGACCGCCATCTTCGGCTGCCCGCCCGAGCACCTGCCGCATGGCGAGGGCTGGGGCGAGGACTGGCTCACCGAGATGAACACCCACTGCGGCACGCACGTCGACGCGCCGCTGCACAGCGGCAACCTGGTCGAGGGCAAGCCGGCCCGGACCATCAGCGACATAGACCTGGCCGAGCTCTACCGGCCGGGGATGGTGCTCGACGTACGGCCGTGGGCGCGGGCCGGCGAGGCGGTCCCCGTCGAGGCACTCGAACGGGCCATCAAGGCCACCGGTCGCGACGTGGAGGAGGGCGACGCCCTGCTCCTGCGCACCGGCCAGGAGCGCTTCGACATGTCGCAGCCCGAGTTCTTCGACTACCCGGGGATGAGCGGCGACGGCACCCGCTACCTCACCGGGCTCGGCGCGACGGTGCTCGGCACGGACGCGCTCGCCTGGGACCGCCCCTTCCCGGTGATGCGGGCGGCCTACGAGGCCACCGGCGACCCCACGGAGATCTGGGACGGCCACTTCGCGATCGCCGACAAGGAGGCCTTCGTCATCCAGCAGCTCGACAACCTCGCCGCCCTCCCGCCGACCGGCTTCCACGTCGGCTTCTTCCCGCTCAAGCTCCCCGGAACCAGCGCATCGCCATGTCGGGTCGTGGCGTTCCTCGACAACTGATCGCCCCACCCAGATACGGAGACCGACCATGACACCCATCCCCACCACTCGCCGCGCGCTCCTTCGGCACCGCGCGCAGCTGTCCGCCGGCGCCGCCCTGCTGCTGGTCACCTCGGCCTGCGGCAGCAGCGACTCCGAGGGCTCCACCACGGCGGTGCCCGACGCCAAGATCGTCGCCCCCGTCGCCGGCATGACCTGCAACGAGGGCACCAAGCCCACCGGCGATCCCATCGTCGTCGGCGGCTCGCTCAGCCTCACCGGCCCGCTCTCCGAGACCGCGAAGGTGCACGAGGGCGTCGCCGAGCTCGTCACGAAGTGGGTCAACGACTGCGGCGGCATCGACGGTCGCCCGCTCAAGTGGGACGTGCTCGACGACCAGTCGACGCCCGCCCAGGTGGCGTCCAACTACGAGCGCCTGATCGGCGAGCACGTCGACCTCGTGATGGGACCGTACGGCGGCGCCAACACCCTCGCCGCGGCCGGGCCCGTCACCCAGGCCGGTTACGCCTTCCCGACCCACACCAACGGCGCCCCGCAGGAGCTGATCGGCGAGAACCACTTCCCGGCCTGGCAGTTCGACGGCACGGGCGACAAGGAGCACATGTTCGACGCCGGCGCCACGACGCTGTGGGACGCGCTGAAGTCGAGCGGCAACCCGCCGAAGAGCGTCTTCTACGCGACGGCGAAGTTCCCGACCACCCTCTCGCTCGCCGCCGCCGCGAAGAGCAGGTTCGAGAAGGAGGGAGTGAAGACCACCGGCGACGTCGAGTACGAGTTCGGCACCACCGACTTCAGCTCGATCGCGCTGCGGATCTCGCAGGCCGACCCCGACCTCGTCTACCTCGGCGGCCTCGGCGCCGACACCACCTATCTGTACGACGCGTTCGACTCGATCGGCTACACCCCGCGCTCGGTCTTCGCGGCGCTGCCCTCCCCGGCCTCCCTGGCCGGGCTGGACGACGAGGTGAACGGGCTGCTGACGCTGTCGATCTTCGAGACCGACTCCGCACTCGGCGACACCGACATCGCCCGCTACTTCGGCAAGCAGTACGACGAGGTGGCGAAGGACGACGACCTCTTCCCGCTCATCGAGACGCAGGCGGCGGCGAGCTTCGCCGCCTGGCAGATCCTGCTGACCGGCGTGGTCAATGCCGGAGTCGACAACAAGGCGATCATCGCGTGGCTCAACAGCAACAGCGTCGACACGATCGCGGGGAGCCTGAAGTTCGACGGCTACAACAACTACGGCGGCGACATCAACAGGGTCACCCAGATCCAGGACGGCAAGCGCGTGCTGGTGTGGCCCAAGGACGTGGCCGGCGGCACGATCGACTACAAGCCGTGATGGACGTCTCGACGACCGCTCTCGCCCAGACCCTGCTCAACGGCGCGCTCCTCGGCTGTCTCTACGGCTGCATCGCCCTCGGGCTCACCATCAAGTGGGGGCACCTCGGCATCGCCGACTTCTTCCACATCTCGGTGGTGCTCCTCGCGGCGTACATCACCTTCACCCTGGTGACCGAGGCCGGCTGGCACCCGTTCGCCACGCTGCTGGTCACGGCGCCCGCCTGCTTCGTGGTCGGGGTGGCGAGCCAGTGGCTGTTCACCCGGCTCGACGCCGACGACACCACCTCGCTGCTGCTGACCTTCGGTCTGTTCATCGTCGCCGAGGGCGTGGCCAGCCAGCTCTGGAGCGCGGACCTGAAGTCGATGCGCCGCGACCTGCCGGACGGGCTGCGCGAGGCGATCCACCTGCCCGCGCCGCTCGACCGGCTCGCCGTGACGCCTCCCGACCTCCTCAGCCTGGTGCTGGCGGTCGTCATGGTGGGCCTGGCGTCGTGGAGCCTGCGCTTCACCCGGTCCGGCCGGGCCGTCCAGGCGATGCGGCAGGACCAGCCGATCGCGGAGGCGTTCGGGGTCCGCGCGGCCCCGCTGGCTCTGGCCGTCTCCGGGCTCGCCGCGCTCAGCGCGTCGGTGGCCGGGATGGCGGTGGCGGTGAAGATGCCGCTGCAGCCGCAGCTGCCACTGCACTGGATCGGTGTCGTGGTCGTCGCCTGCCTGCTCGGCGGCCTCGGCCGGCCGCTCGGGGCGCTGGTCGCGGCGGTCGTGCTGATGATGCTGCAGAACGCCTGGTCACTGTGGTTCGCGCCCCAGTGGGCGTCGGCCGTGACGTACGGCGTCCTGGTCCTGTACCTGGCGGCCCAGCCGCTGTCCCGCGTCATCCGGGAGCGCCTCACCCACGAGCGCCCCACCCGGGAGCGCCCTGCCGTGAGGAGCCTGGCATGAGACCCCGCGCGTGGATCGAGCCGGACGCGCCGCTGCTGCGGCGGGTGGCTGGCATCGTCGTGGTCGCCGCGCTCGCGGCGGTGCTGGTGCCCGTCCTCGGGTCCAACTACATCGTGACCTTCTCCTTCCAGTTCGTGGTCTGGGTGGCGCTGGCGCTGAGCTGGAACGTGTTCAGCGGCAACGCCGGCTATCCCAGCTTCGGCCACGGCGTCTTCTTCGGCGTCGGCATCTACGCCACGGCCGCGGTGCTCGAGCACACCGACGCCGGCTTCCTGGTGGCGATGCTCGTGGCCGGCCTCGCCGCCGGCGGGGTGGCACTCGTGGTCGGCCTCGGTGTCTTCGCATCACCGCGCTTCAAGGGCGACCTGTTCGGCCTCGTGACCCTCGCGCTCGCCTTCGTCGTCACGACCGTCGTCTCCAACGTCGCGTTCCTCGACGGCGGCACCGGCGTGTTCGTCCGCGAGCACACACGCGGCCTGTGGGTCGGCGGCGGGATCCGCCACGTCTTCGTGGTCGGCGTCGCGCTCGCCGCGCTCGCCGCCCTCGTGGCGCTGGCCACGTCCAGGACACGCTGGGGCACCGCGCTGCGCTCGATCCGGGACGAGGAGGCGGTCGCCGAGTCGCTCGGCGTGCCGACATACCGCTACAAGGTGCTCACCTTCGCCGTGAGCGGTGCGCTCGGCGGCCTCATCGGCGCCCCGCAGGCCGTCTACCTCGGGTACGTCGAGGTGGGCGCCGTGTTCGCGCTCAACGTGCCGCTCTTCGTCATCATGATGACGATCCTCGGCGGCTCGGCGCGCTGGTGGGGCCCGGCGATCGGCGCCGCCGCTGTCGTCGTGCTGCGCGAGGTGCTGCTCGGGATCGGGTCACCGGAGCTGTCACAGATCGTGATCGGCGTGTTCCTGGTCGTCGTCATCGCTGTCCTGCCACAGGGCATCTCGGGCGCGTTCGACCGCCTCCGCCAGCCGGGCCGCTCGGGTGTCCGCGGTGCCTCGGGGGTGTCGCGATGAGCCTGCTGCGCTGCACCGCCGTCACCAAGCGGTTCGGGGGCCTGAAGGCGCTCGACGGCGTCGACCTCGAGGTCGGTGCCGGTGAGATCGTCGGCCTGGTCGGGCCCAACGGGTCGGGCAAGACGACGCTGCTCAGCACCATCGCCGGCTCGCTGCCCGTCAGCGGCGGCCGGATCGAGTTCCAGGGCCGCGACGTCACCCGGCTCTCCTCCCACCGGCGTGCCCATGCCGGCATCGCGCGGACGTTCCAGATCCCGCGGCCGCTGGGGTCGTTCGACGTGCTCGGCAACGTCGCGACGGCAGCGATGTTCGGTCGGGACCGGGTGTCGCGGTCGGAGGCGATCGAGCGGGCCCACGGCGTGCTGAAACGGATCGGGCTCGACGGCCACGCCGGCAGCGACGTGACCACCCTGACCCTGCACGAGCACAAGTTCCTCGAGATCGGCCGCGCGCTCGCGCTCGACCCGCGACTCATCCTCCTCGACGAGGTCCTCGGCGGCCTCAATCCCGCGGAGGCCGCCGCCGGGATGGAGCTGATCGCGTCGCTGCGCGACGACGGCCGATCGGTCATCTACATCGAGCACAACGTGAGAGCGGTGACGGCCTTGGCCGATCGGATGTACGTCCTCGACCGCGGACGCAACCTCTTCGACGGCACCCCCACGGAGGTCGTCGGCGACGACCGGGTCGTCGCGGCCTACCTGGGAGGTGGAGCACGTGCTTGAGGTCAGTGACCTGGTCGTCAGCTATGGCGAGGCCGCTGCTGTCCGCGGCGTCTCGATGCGGGTCGCGGCCGGCACCACCGTCTCCCTGATCGGCTCCAACGGCTCCGGGAAGACGACCCTGGTCAAGGCGCTGATGGGCCTGCAGCGGGTGAACGCCGGCACGATCCGGGTCGCGGGGGAGGACGTCACCCGCCGGCCGGCCGCCGACCGGCCGAGCCTCGGCGTGGCCGTCGTACCGGAGGGCCGGCGGCTGTTCCCCGCCATGACCGTGCGCGACAACGTGCTGATGGGCGTGCACGACCGGGCGGCACGCCGTCGTGTCCGCGACCCGCTCGCCCGCGTCTTCGACCTCTTCCCCGTGCTCGCCTCCCGGCAGCGCCAGCTCGCCGGGACGATGTCGGGCGGCGAGCAGCAGATGGTGGCGCTGGGTCGGGCCCTGGCCAGCGAGCCGAGGCTGCTCATCCTCGACGAGCCGTCGCTCGGCCTCGCGCCGGTGATCGTGGACCAGATGTTCGAGACCATCGGCCGGATCGCGGCCGCAGGAGTGACCGTGCTGCTCGCCGAGCAGAACATGCAGCGGGCCCTCGAGCTCTCCGACCACGGCTACGTGCTCGCCGACGGGCTCGTCGTGATGGACGCGCCCGCCGCCGAGCTGCTGACGTCCGAGGGCGTGCGGCACGCCTATCTGGGTGAGGCGTGAGGCGGATGGCGATCCTTCGCGACTACCTGCTCGAGGCCGTCAGGACGCACGCGCACCGCACCGCGCTCGTCGTCGACGGCACCACCTGGACCTACGCCGAGCTGGCGGATGCGTCCGCCCGTCTGGCCGGACACCTGCAGAAGGTCGGGGTGGCGGCCGGCTCGCCCGTCGCCCTCCTGCTCGGCAACCGCGCGGAGTACGTCGTGGCCGACCTCGCGCTGGCGACGATCGGTGCAGCGAAGGTGCCGCTCAACGGCATGCTGTCCGCCGAGGAGCAGGCGTTCATCATCCAGGACTCCGGGGCGGAGGTCTGCGTGGTCGAGGCGGCCCGCCTGGACGCCGTCGAACAGGCGCGGAGCCTCGGGGCCGACCCCTCCCTCGTCATCGTCGACGCCCACGGTCCGGGCTCCTGGACGGAGGCGGTGGCACATCCGGCGGCGTTCGCGCCGACCTCGCCGGCCGACGATGATGTCGCCCTCGTCATGTACACCGGCGGCACCACCGGCCGGCCGAAGGGCGTCGTGCACACCCAGGCCGGCATGGCGGCGAACCTGCTCAGCCATCTCGTCGAGATGGAGCTCCGCGGTGACGACGTCCTGCTGCTCACCTCGCCGCTGCCGCACAGCGCGGGCTTCCTGCTCCAGGCCGCCCTGGCCAAGGGCGCCACCACGTTCCTGGAGAACCGGTTCGACCCCGGGGTCACGCTCGATCGCATCCAGCGCGACGGCGTCACCTACCTCTTCCTCGTGCCCACCATGATCTACCGCCTGCTCGACGCGGCGGCGGCCCGGCGCGGGCTCACCACGTCCTCGCTCCGCACCATCCTGTACGGCGCCGCGCCGATCACGCTCGACCGGCTCGCGCAGGGGCTGGAGCTGTTCGGGCCCGTCTTCGTGCAGCTCTACGCCCAGTCGGAGGCGCCGAACTTCCTCACCCGGCTGCGCCGCGACGACCACCGCACCGACACCGGTCACGTGCAGCTGCTGCGCAGCTGCGGCCAGCCGGTCGTGATGGCGCAGGTGCGGGTGGTGCGCGACGACGGCGGTGACTGCGGCCCGGGGGAGGTGGGCGAGGTGACCGCCCGGTCGCCGTACACGATGACGGGCTATCTCGGCCGGCCCGCCGAGACCGCGGAGGCGCTGCGCGACGGGTGGTTGCACACCGGCGACCTGGGCTACGTCGACGAGCAGGGCTACCTGTACCTGGTCGACCGCAAGAAGGACATGATCATCACGGGTGGCCTCAACGTGTACTCCTCCGAGGTCGAGCACGTGATCGCCCAGCTGCCCGGGGTCCGGGAGGTGGCGGTCGCCGGCATCCCGCACGCCGACTGGGGCGAGGCGGTGGTCGCCTTCGTGGTGGCCGCGGCGGGCGTGACCGTCGCCGACGTCGAGGCCCACTGCCGCGCCCGGCTGACGTCGTACAAGCGACCGAAGGCGGTGGCACTGGTGCCCGCCCTGCCGACGACGGCCGTCGGCAAGATCGACAAGAAGGCGCTGCGCGCCGGATGGGACGGATGGTGAGCGACTCACTCGTGCTCGGCTGGGGTCACACCCCGTTCGGCAAGCTCCCTGCGGCGACGCTGGAGTCGCTCGTGACCGACGCGGGCACCGCCGCGCTGGCGGACGCGGAGGTCGACGCGCGCGACATCGACCTCGTCGTGGTCGCGCACTACAACGCCGGCATGGACCCGCTGGGCTTCGCCTCCTCGCTCGCGCTCCAGATCTCCGACGACCTGTTCGGCGTGCCGGCGCTCCGCGTCGAGAACGCCTGTGCCTCCGGCTCGACCGCCGTTCACGTCGCGCTCACCCACCTGGACGCCAGGCAGGCCCGGCGCGTGCTCGTCATCGGTGCGGAGAAGATGACCGGACTGCCGCCGGAGACGGTCGGCGGCGCACTGCTCGGTGCGGACTACGACGCCGCCGGCACGACGTCGGTCACCGGTTTCACCGGCCTCTTCGCCGAGGTCGCCCGCGCCTACGAGGAGCGGTACGGCCCGATCGGCGACACGCTCGCGCGGATCGCGGCCAAGAGCCACCGGCAGGGTGCGCTCAACCCGTATGCGCACCTGCGCAAGGAGCTCTCCGAGGAGTTCTGCGCGACCGAGTCGGCCGCCAACCCCATGATCGCGGCTCCGCTTCGGCGTACCGACTGCTCGCCGGTCTCCGACGGCGCCGCCGCGCTCGTCCTGGGCCGGGAGCCCACGTCGCGGTCCCATGCCGCGGTCCGCGTGGCCGGCCGGGCCGCTGCCAGCGACTTCCTGCCCGCCGCCAAGCGGGACCCGCTCGCCTTCGCCGCGACCGAGCTCGCCTGGCACCGGGCGCTGGAGTCAGCGGGCGTGACCACCCCGGACCTCGACCTCGCCGAGGTGCACGACTGCTTCACCATCGCCGAGCTGCAGCTCTACGAGGTGATGGGGCTGGCGCCGCGTGGCCACGGCCGCACCGCGCTGGAGGACGGCACGGTGCTGCCGGGCGGCGCGCTGCCCGTCAACCCCTCCGGCGGGCTCAAGTCCAAGGGCCACCCGGTCGGCGCGACCGGCGTGTCCCAGCACGCGCTCGCCTGCATGCAGCTGACCGGCACGTTCCCGGGTGAGCAGATCCCGGACGCCCGCCTCGCCGCTGTGCACAACATGGGCGGCCTCGCCGTCGCCAACCACGTGACGGTGCTGGCCGCCACCGAGTGAGGAGAGGGACATGGACGACGAGCAGTACGCCGCCGGCCTGCGCATGCTGGCCGAAGTCGGCGCGAGCGCGCCCGAGGCGATGATCGACAGCCTGCGCGAGGTCTCGCCGGAACTGGGTCGCCAGACGATCGCGTGGGGCTTCGGTGAGATCTACGCCCGACCGGGGCTGTCTCCGCGTGACCGCCAGCTCGTCACGCTCGGCGTGCTGACCGCCCTCGGCGGCTGCGAGCCACAGCTCGAGGCACACGTCGACCTGGCACTCAACGTGGGACTGACCCGCGAGCAGGTCGTGGAGGCGCTCCTGCACGCGGCCGTCTACGCCGGCTTCCCGCGCGCCCTCAACGCCACCCTGGCCGCCAAGCGGGCCTTCGACGCGCGCGAGTAGTCGTGCCGGGATCTTGGGCGATTCCCGAGACAGCGACGCGCGCAATCCGCCAGAGTTCTCCCCGAACCGCTGGTGACCCGAGACGCCAGCGGTTCGCTATGTCCGGAGGTCACCCAGTCCCCACGGGTGCCGGAGACGACGAGCGGCGAGGGCGGGTCCGACCGGCCCTCGCCGCTCGCGTTCACGCGGGAGCGTCGGGCACCGGCGGTGACGCCTCCAGGAGCGTCCTGGCGCGGGCCTCGTCGATCGCGGCCGACAGCGACTCGAGGTTGAACGAGCCGTGGTGACGCCGGCCGTTGATGAAGAACGTCGGTGTGCCGGCCACGGTCGACAGGTCGGCCGACTCGACGTCGCGAGCGACGCGGGCGGCGTGGCGGTGCTCGACGAGGTCGTCCTTGAAGCGGTCGACGTCGAGACCCAGGGCACGCGCGTGGTCGAGCAGGTCCCGCGGCTCGAGCTGGTCCTGGTGGTCGATCAGCCGGTCGTGCATCTCCCAGAAGCGCCCTTGGGCGCCGGCGGCCTCGGAGGCCTCGGCGGCGAGCTGGGCGTGCGGGTGCACGTCGGTCAGCGGCAGGTGGCGCCAGACGTAGCGCAGGTCGGTGTCGCGCAGCAGCTCGCGCACGACGGACTCGGCCCGACCGCAGTAGGGGCACTCCAGGTCGCCGTACTCGACGAGCGTGACGAGAGCGGTCGCCGAGCCGCGGACGTGGTCGTGGTCGGGGTCCACCTCGCTGCAGAGGTCCTCCAGTGGGGTCGCGTCGCCGATGAGGGCGCGGGCCCGGCGTACCTCCGTCCAGCGGGAGGTGCGCGCGAACACCACGACCGAGACCGCGGTGGACAGGAGGGCGGCGAGGAGCACACCGAGCTTCGCCTCGGCCAGACGCGGGCCGGCCAGGGTGATGTCGGCGACGATGAAGGACAGGGTGAAGCCGATCCCGGCGAGCGTGCCGCTGCCCAGGACGCCCGTCCAGCCGACCGCCGGCCGGACCGACCCGCCGGTCATCCGCTCGACCAGCCAGGACGCGCCGACGACGCCGATCGGCTTGCCCACGACGTAGGCCGCGACGATCGCCCACACCAGGGAGTGCGACAGCGCGGACCGCAGGAAGGTCGGATCGAGGGAGATGCCGGCGTTGGCCAGCGCGAAGAGCGGTACGACGACGTAGCCGGTCCACGGCTGGAGCCGGCTCTGCAGCAGCGCGTTGGTCGACACGCTGCGGATGACCCCGACGTTGGCGGCTCGGGCGAGCTCCGGCGTCGGCTGCTCGCGGAAGCCGAGGAAGAGGCTGCTCGCCTGCTCCAGGTCGTCGCGCGAGGGGGCGTACGCCGACGTGGCCAGGCCGACGACCAGGCCGAGCACGATCGGGTCGACACCGCTGCGCAGCAGCGCCACCCACGTCACGCACAGCAGCAGGACCGGCACGAGGAGCGGACGGTTGGCGACCCGACGGACGACACCGACGAGCCCGAGCGCGACCAGGGCGACGACGAGCGGGCGGACCGACACCTCGTCGGTGTAGGCGATGGTGACGATGAGCAGCGCGACCACGTCGTCGACGACGAAGACGGTGACGAGGAAGATGCGCAGCCGGTCGGGCAGCCTGCGGCCGACCACGCTGAGCAGACCGAGGGCGAGGGCGGTGTCGGTCGACATCACCATGCCCCAGGCGCTGTCGCCGCCGCCCAGCACCAGGAGGTAGATGAGGACCGGCACGGCCATCCCGGCCAGGCCGGCGGCGCAGGGCAGCACGAAGCGGCGTCGCTCGCGCAGGTCACCGAGGTCGAACTCGCGCCGTGCCTCGAGCCCGACGACGAGGAAGAACAGCGTCATCAGGCCGCTGTTGACCCACACCCGGAGCGGTTCGGCCAGGTGATGTCCGCCGGCGGCGACCGACGCCGAGGTGGACCAGAACGACTCGTAGCCGGGTGCGTCGATCGAGCACCAGACGAGCGCCGCGAGGACCGCCGCGACGAGGGCCGCGGCTCCGGAGGACTCGGCCGTGGCGAACGCCTTCACCCCGTGGGCGACCCGGTGCGTCCAGGGGGTCGCGGTCTGCGGGTCGTCGTACGCCACACCGATATCGTCCCAGGCGCGGTCAGCGTGTGCTGATCGTGCCCAGATCCGCTCCGTCGAGGCTGCGCGAGATGACCATCCGCTGGATCTGGTTGGTGCCCTCGAAGATCTGCATCACCTTCGCCTCGCGCATGTAGCGCTCGACCGGGAAGTCCTTGGTGTAGCCGGCGCCGCCGAGGACCTGGACCGCGTCGGTGGTCACCTTCATGGCGTTGTCGGTCGCGACCAGCTTGGCGATCGACGCCTCCCGGGCGAAGGGGAGCCCCGCGTCGCGCAGGTCGGCGGCGTGCTGCACCGTCGCGCGGGCGCTCTGGATCGCGGCCTCCATGTCGGCGAGCACGAAGGCGAGCCCCTGGTGGTCGATGATCCGCTTGCCGAACGTCTCGCGCTGCTGGGCGTAGGCGACGGCCTTGTCCAGCGCGCCCTGGGCGACCCCGGTCGCGACGGCGGCGATCCCGAGCCGGCCGGAGTCGAGGGCGGCCAGCGCAATCCGCAGCCCCTCGCCCTCGTCGCCGATCAGCCGGTCGGCGGAGACGCGGACACCGTCGAGCCGCATGGTCGCCGTGGCCGAGCCGGTCAGGCCCATCTTGCGCTCGGGCGCGTCCGCGGTGAGCCCCTCGGAGTCCGCCGGGACCAGGAAGCAGGAGATGTCGCCGCGACCGTCGCCGGTCCGTGCGAGCACGGTGTAGAAGTCCGCCTGCCCGCCGTGCGTCGTCCACGCCTTCGCACCGGTGAGCACCCAGTCCTCGCCGTCGCGCTCGGCGCGCGTGCGCATGGCCGCGGGGTCGGAGCCGGCGTGCGGCTCGGAGAGGCAGTAGGCGCCGAGCAGCTCGCCGCCGAGCATGTCGGGCAGCCACCGCTTGCGCTGCTCGGGCGTCCCGCGGGTCACCAGCGGGTAGCACGACAGCGCATGCACGCTGACGCCCACGCCGACGCTCGCCCAGACCGCGCTGATCTCCTCGAGGACGCGGAGGTAGTCGGCGTACGCAACCCCACCACCGCCGTGCTCCTCGGCGTAGGGCAGGCCCAGCAGCCCGGTGCGGCCGAGCAGACGGAAGACGTCGCGGGGGAACGCCTCCTCAGCCTCGGCCTCCGCTGCCCGCGGAGCGAGCTCGTCGGTCGCGATCTGCCGCACGAGGCGGAGCAGGTCGGCGGTCTCCTCGGCGGCGACGACGTGGCGTGCTGGCATGCCACCCAAACTAATAGATGGACGTCCTAGGAACTACTCGACGACGGTTGCGCGCGCGGCCCGGTGCCGCCACGCTGAGCAGGTGCCTCGACTGGTGCGCACGGTCGTCCTGGGCCTCGGATCCCTCCTGCTGCTGGTCGGCACGGTGGCCGGGGTGGTCAACCGCGAGGTCCTGGACGCCGATCGCTTCGCCGCCCACGCGGACGCGGTGCGCACGGATCCCGACGTGGCCCGCCAGCTCGGCCGCCTGCTCACGACCCGGATCCTGCGCGAGCAGCCCGACCTGGTGGCGTTGCGACCGTTGGTGGAGGCCACCGCGACAGGGGTCGTCTCGAGCAGTGCCCTCGGCCCCCTCGTCCGTCGCAGCGTGTCGCCGCTCTACAACGCGCTCCTGCTCGGCGACGACGATCCGGTCGTCCTCCGGCTCGCCGACGCCGCGGCCGTCGTGGTCGCCGGGATCACGGCGCTCGCTCCCCAGAGCACGGTCGCCCTCCCCGCGGACCTGGACGTGCGGCTCTCCGACATCGGCGCGGGCACGTGGGGTACGACGGCCGTCGCACCCGTCCACCTGGTCCGACTGCTGTCCTGGCTGGCGCCGCTCCTCGCGCTGCTCCTCCTCATCACGCCCGGGCTGCTCGGACCGCGCGAGCGTCGCCTCCGGACGGTGGCGGTCGACGTCGGCCGCGGCATGCTCGCGGCCGGTGCAGGGTTGGCGGCGCTGCTCGTCCTCACCGCCGCCGTGGTCGGCCGCGCCGACCGGGACACCCTGGACGGCGCCGTCCGTGCGGCGGTGTGGGACCAGCTCGCCGGCCGCTTCTGGGCCACCGCGGCCGTGACGGTGGGGGTGGGCCTGCTGCTCACCCTCGTGTCGGCGCCCCGCACCGAGCGGTCGCGCACCCTGCTCTGGGCGACGCTGGCGATCGTGCTGGGGCTCGCGCTCGTCACCGACCCGGCGCGGGTGGCCCTCGCGCTGCTGTGGGTGGTCGGTCTGGGGCTGCTCGTCGGAGGGGTCGGGACGGCCCTGGTGACGCTGGCCCACGCGCCCGTCGCTCGCACGTGGGCGCTCGTCGCTGCGGTGGTCCTCCTGGTCGGAGTGGTCGTCGGCGCCTGGCCGGGCGACCACCACCTCCAGGCCACCCGTGCCGTCTCCGACAGTGAGGGCTGCAACGGGCACGTCGAGCTCTGCGACCGCCGCTACGACGAGGTCGCCTTCCCGGCGACCCACAACTCCATGGCTGCCGCGAGCGAGCCTGGCTGGTTCTTCCCGGAGCAGCCCGACGGCATCGTCGACCAGCTCGACGCCGGGATCCGGGCCCTGCTCATCGACAGCTGGTACGGACGCGCCACCGACCGACCGAGCGTCGTCACCACGGTCGGCGAGGCACGGGACCGGGCCGTCGCCGAGGCCGACCAGGCCTTCGGCGCCTCGTCGGTCGCCAGCGCGCTGCGGCTCGTCGGCGCGGCCGGTCTGAACCCCCGCGGCCCCCAGGAGTCCTACCTCTGCCACGGTCTGTGCGAGATCGGGTCGACGTCGTGGGCGTCAAGCCTCACGGGGATGCGGTCGTGGCTCGACGCACACCCGCGGGAGGTGGTCACGCTCGTCGTGCAGGACGAGGTCAGCCCGGCGGACACGGCCGCACTCATCGAGCAGGCGGGTCTGCTGCCGGACGTCTACGAGCCGGTCGCCGGAGACCCGTGGCCGACGCTCGGCCAGATGGTCGAGTCCGGCAAGCGGCTCGTCGTCCTCATGGAGCGGCACGGCGGCGGGTCGGCGTACCCCTGGCTGCTGCAGGGCTTCGACTGGATCCAGGACACCCCGTTCCTGTTCCGCACGCCGGCGGCGCTCATCGACGGCCCGGACACCTGCGCGCTGAACCGCGGCCACGCGGATGCGCCGCTGCTGCTGCTCAACCACTGGGTGACCGACAAGTCGGCGGAGGTCACCAACGCCGGGCGGGTGAACGCCGCCAGCGTCCTCGGCACGCGGGCCGACGCCTGCCGCAAGGAGCGCGGGATGCTGCCGAACTTCGTCGCCGTCGACTTTTACGACCAGGGCGACCTGTTCGGGGTCGTGGACCGGCTCAACGGCTTCGGTTAGCGGCTGTGCGGCTCTGCTCTCCTCTGCGCACTCGGCTCAGCGCAAGGCGAAGAAGAGGCCGACCGCGCCCGGGAGGAGGCCGAGCAGGAGCCACGGAGCGTAGGGCCAGGTGTGCGGCTTCTTGCCGTGGATGGCGAAGCCGACGGCCACCGCGATGACGCCGAACGCTCCGGCGATGACGCAGAGCCCGATGCGGGCGGCGGTGGCGTCCTCGCGGACCACGTTGCCCGCGATGGCGATGCCGATGGCGAGGTGGATGATCGTGAAGACCGCCAGGACCGACGCGACCCAGCGCTGAACGTTGGTCAGGGAGCGGTCGTTGACGGTCCGAACCGGGTTGTTCGGATCCATCAGGTGGCGCGGACGGGCCGGCGGCTGCGGTGAGCTCACGTGCTCCATTCTCCCGCTCTTGGAGCCGGGTTGCTCATTCGGCGCCGTGTGATCCCGACCGCTGGGCGGTGCGACCCGGCCCGGCGTACGCCGTCCCGGTGCTCCACCACCATCAGTAGGCGTAGAACCCGTGGCCGCTCTTCTTGCCGAGCAGGCCGGCGTCGACCATCCGGTCGAGCAGCGGCGGAGGGGAGTAGAGCGGCTCCTTGAACTCGTCGTACATCGAGATCCCGATCGCGCGGATCGTGTCGAGGCCGATGAGGTCGGAGAGCGCGAGCGGGCCCATCGGGTGGCCGCAGCCGAGCACCATGCCCTTGTCGATGTCGGCAGCGGAGGCGTAGCCGGCCTCGTACATCCGGATCGCGCTCAGCAGGTAGGGGACCAGCAGGCTGTTGACGACGAACCCGGCGCGGTCGGTCGCCTCGATGGGCTGCTTCCCGAGCGTCTCGCCGACGAAGTGCTGCATCCGCTCCATGGTCTGCGGGCTGGTGGTGAGGCTCGGGATGAGCTCGACGAGCTGCATGACCGGCGCGGGGTTGAAGAAGTGCACGCCCATCACGCTGCCGGCGCGGCCGGAGACGGCGCCGAGCTTGACGATCGGGATGCTGCTGGTGTTGGAGGCGAGGATCGCGTCGTCCTTCTCCAGCAGCGCGCCGACCTGCTTGAAGAGGTCGAGCTTGATGTCCTCGCGCTCGCTGGCCGCCTCGACGACCAGGTCGCGGTCCTTCAGCTGGCCGAGCTCGGTCGTGAAGACGATCCGCTCGAGCGTCTCGGAGACGTCCTGCTCGGTGATCTTGCCGCGGCTCTGCGCCTTGCTGAGGCTGCCGGTGACCTTGGCGCGCGCGGCCTGCGCGGCCTCCTCGGTCACCTCGACCACGACGGTGTCCAGGCCTGCGCGGGCGCAGACCTCGGTGATGCCCGACCCCATCAGGCCGCCGCCGATGACGCCTACCTTCTCGATCATGTGTGCTCCTCTCTGGTCTGCATGATCCTCCGCTGGTCGCCGGGCCGTACGACGGGGGCCGTCCTCACAGGCCGGCGGCGATGGCGCGCAGGGTGTCGGCGGCGGGCCGCTCCCGGGCCTGGCGATAGCCGGCGCCGGCCCACAGGTTGACGTGCTCGGGATCACCCGCTGCGGCCGCCGCCTTCCGCATCGGGCTGGTCAGGTGGTGGATCGCCGGGTAACCGCTCGGCGCCTCCTCGTGGTGCTCCGTCAGGAACGCGTTGGGGATCGCCCGGGCCGGTCGGCCGCTGAACGCGCGCGTCATCACCGTCGGCCCGCGGTCGGGGCCGAGCAGGGCGTCTCGGTGCGCGGCCGACGTACCGGCTTCCGGGGCGAGAAGCAGGGCGGTGCCGACGGCGACCGCACTCGCTCCGTGGTCGAGTGCGGCGCGTGCGTCGGCGCTCGTCATGATCCCGCCCGCGGCGATCAGGGGCAGGACGGTGGTCGCGGCGATCTCGGCGACGAGGTCGTTGAGCGGACGGTCGCGCGGGATCCGGGCGGGGGAGAGGGTGCCCGAGTGCCCACCTGCCGCCGGCGCCTGCACGACGAGCAGGTCGACGCCGGCCTCGGCGCCGGCCCTGGCCTCGTCGGCGGTGGTGACCGTCTGTGCGGTGATGGTCCCGACGTCTCGCAGGCGCTTGATCTCGCGTGCGCTCGGGATGCCGAACGTGAAGGACACCAGCGGGACCGGGTCGGCCACGAGCAGGCCGAGCTTCGCGGCCCAGGCGTCGTCGTCCTCGCGTGGCACCTCGGGTACGTCGGCTTGGAGTCGCTCGGCATCGGCCCTGATGCGCTCCCGATAGGCCGCATAGGCGGCCGGGTCGACCGGGACGGGGCGGGGCGCGAAGAGGTTGACGCCGAAGGTGTCCGTCCGGCTGCGGACGTCGTTGATGTGGTCCGCCAGGGCCTCTGGTGTCTTGTAGCCCGCGGCGAGGAACCCGAGCCCGCCCGCTTCGCTCGCCGCGACGACCAGGTCCGGCGTGGTCGGACCTCCGGCCATGGGCGCGGCGATGACCGGGATCGCCAGGTCGAGGATGGTCACATCTTCTATGGTCCTCCTCGCTCGTGTCGGTGGCCTTCGGTCGGTCGTGAGCCGGTCATGGCGCGGACGGACTCTCTGATCGGCTCTGTGGTCGCTTCCGTCACACGAGAGGCCAGGTCCCGTCCACGACCGATGCCGTTCCTGTGGATGCCAAGCGGCTCTGACCTGCGGAAACAGTCGCTTCAGACTCTTCCGTCATCGTTCGAACAGGTGTACGATCGATGTAGTTCATCGGTCCTCTCGGAAGCCGCCCGCCATGTCCGCCCAACCCGCCGCCACACATCCCGTGCTCGGGGCTGTGGCCGATGTGCGGGCCCGGTTGAAGGACGTCGCCGGCGTGAACCCGACGTTCATGGAGCCGGCTGTGCAGGCGGTGGCGATGGAGGGGATCGCTGCTGCCCGCGCCCAGCTCGACGAGCTGGAGCTGCGAGTCATGGCGGCCGCGGCAGCGGTCGCGCAGACCGACGCCGCCCGCGATGTCGCGGCGTGGCAGGTGGCGCACAACCACCGTGACATCCGGACCGCCCGGGCCGAGCAGCGGCTGGCCGAAGCGCTGGACCGCCGCTACGAGATCCTGCGGGCGGGGATGGCCGACGGGGCCGTGCACCTGGACCAGGCCCTGGTGATCGCCCGCGCCCTCGACGTGCTGCCCGACGACCTCGACCCCGACACCCTCGCCCATGCCGAGGTCGCGCTGGTCGAGCTGGCCGCACACCACACCCCCAAGCAGCTGCGGATCCTGGGGGAACGGGTCCTGGACTCCGTCGACCCCGAGCACGCCGACGAAGTCCTCGCCCGGCAGCTGGAGGCCGAGGAGGCCGACGCCCAACGCAAGACCCGGCTCACCTTCCGGCCGGGTGGGGACGGCACCACCCGGATCACCGCGGTCGTGCCCGACGCCACCGCGGCCCGGCTCAAGACCTACCTCGACGCCTTCACCTCACCCCGACAAGGCCAGCTGCGGGGTGAGGGACCCCATCCCCGGATCCTCGGCACCGCGTTCTGTGCCCTGCTGGAGCGCCTCGACCCGGCCACCCTGCCGCAGCACGGCGGGCGGGCCACCACCGTCCTGGTCACGATCCCCCTGGCGTCGCTCCGGGAGCAGCTGGCCACCGGGGAGCTGATCGCCGGCGACACCCTGTACGGCGGCTCACTCTCGGCCACGCAGATCCGGCGGCTGGCCTGCACCGCGGGGATCGTTCCGGCCGTGCTCGGCGGCAGAGGCGAGGTCCTCGACCTGGGCCGGGAGAAGCGACTGTTCACCCCGGCCCAGGTCAAGGCGATGATCCTCAACCAGCGCACCTGCCAGGCCGAGGGCTGCGACATGCCCGCCGCCTGGTGCGAAGTGGTCTTCCCCGGGTTGAGCGGACACCGCCACAGTGGTTGTAGGGCCACGGGAAGGTGTCGTGATGACGGCCTATTCGCAGGAGTTCAAGGACCAGATCGTCGAGCTGCACCGTCAGGGTCGCTCGTTCATGGACCTGGGCAAGGAGTTCAATCTCGCCGACGTCGATCTCGAACTGGGTCAGGACTGCTGATCGGCGTGATGCCGCGTCTGCTCGTGCTGGCGGGAGCATCGAGTCGGACAAGGACAAGATCCAACGTCTCGAGAAGGAGTTAGCCCGCAAGGAGGAAGAGCTCGACATCTTGGGAAAGCGCTGGCCTTCTTCGCACGTCGGGCGGACCAGTAGAGGTCTACGCCTACATCAGCGCGGAGAAGGCCGCCGATCCAGAAGTCAGGATCGCTGTGATGTGTCGGGTGCTCAGGGTGTCCCGGTCCGGCTACTACGCCTGGCGCAATCGGATGACACATCCGGCCGGGCGGGCCGCTGAGGACCTTGTCTTGATCGAGGAGATCACCCGTATCCACGCCGAGTTCGGCTACTACGGCTCGCCACGCATCTACCGCGAGCTGCTGGCCCGCGACCACCGTGTCGGACGGCATCGGGTGGCACGACTCATGCGAGCCAACGGGATCCGCGCGGCACGCTGCAAGATCAAGTCCCGTGCCCGAGCGGCACCGCCGGCACGTCGCCCCGAGGTCGTTGACCTCGTACAACGTCGGTTCGGGGCAGAGGTGCCCGACGCTCTCTGGTTCACCGACGTCACCCAGATCCGAACCGGTCAAGGATGGCTGTGGGCGGCCGTGGTCCTCGATGCCTTCAACCGCGAGGTCATCAGCTGGGCCACCGCACCGCAGGAAAGCCCAAAGACCGCGCGCCAAGCCCTCGCCGACGCGATCAAGGTCCGCCGCCCGCCGAAGGGCTGCGTGATCCACTCTGACCGCGGCTACCAGTTCACCGCGTGGGACTGGCTCACCCTTGCCGCCAGCAACGGGCTGAGAATCTCGATCGGTGAGCGCAAGAGCTGTTACGACAACGCCGTGATGGAGTCCTGGTTCGCCTCGTTCAAGAACGAGGAGATCTACCCCAAGGGCACCCCGTTCACCCGAGCCGAGGCACGAGCCCGCCTCTTCAGCTACATCTGGGAGTACAACACCCGGCGCCGTCACTCGACGCTCGGCTATGTCGCACCCCGCGACTACGCAGCACAATCAAGTATCTGTCCGTGAAAGCCGGGCAAGACCAAAGCCCACCACGAGGACCCGTGGGCCGCCGGCGGACGGACCGACCTCGCCAACGGACGCATGCTCTGCAGCCACCACCACCACCGCGTCCACGACCCCCGCTACCTCAGCGAACGACAACCCAACGGCAAGATCCACATCACGCGACGGCGGACGTAGACCGACGAGACACCTCTCAGTGGAACCAGGACGCGCGGTGATCCGTCGGAGGGACATGAAGAGCCTGCGGCCCCGCATCCGACTGTTCGCCGCGACGACTCTGGTGCTGTTGTGCGCAGGATGTGGCAGCAACGGATCGGACACTCATCAGAGGAACGAGACCTCGAGCGCATCCTGCGCTGCTCCGTACCTGAACGACCACCCCCCGGGCGGCCCGTTCCATGGCCCTGTGCCGACGGTGCGTCCCGGAGGCACGATCACCATCTATGGGCATGGGTACACCAGCACCTGCAACGACACCGGGGGCATCCGCGAGCAGCTGAAGCCGCTGCCGCCTGTGCACCTCACTCTCGCCCTGCCGGGAGGCGAGTTGCACGCGCTTGGCGACTTCAGCCCGAGTGGCAAGGACATGGGCTTCTCGATCGTGGTGAACGTGCCCGCCGCAGCACCGACCGGAACAGCGACCGTGCGAGACGACCGAGAATCCCCGGCGACCTTCGAGTTCGAGGTCGGTCCCTAGTCCATCCCGCGCGTCGAGCCACCGCCCGTGCTGGATCCGCGGCTCCACATCTCGGCCGATCAGTCGGCCTGGTGTCGCGCGAGCCTCACCGCACGGTCGACCGCCCACGCGTCGGCGAGCGGGCCGAGGTGCCCCAGCTTGTCGGGGTTGACCACGGACCGGATCGTCTGGATCCGCCCGTCCAGCACGTCGAGGGCGATCGCGCCGATCACGCGGGAGTCCCGATCGCGCAGGAGCGCGCCGGGCTGCCCGTTGACGCGCTGCGCCTCGACGCTGGCGCCGACGGTCGCGAGCAGCGGGACGTTGACGGCGAGGACCCGCGCGACGTTGTCGACGCCGGCGACCGCCCGGGCGAACGCGGGCGCCTTGCCGCCACCGTCGCCGACCATCTGGACGTCGGCCGCCAGCAGCTCCTTCAGCGCGTCGACGTCGCCGTCACGCAGCGCGTCGAGGAACCGGTCGGCGAGCTCCTCCCGCTCGCGGAGGTCCGCTTCGAAGCGCGGGCGGCCCTCCTCCATGTGGCGGCGCGCCCGCACGGCGAGCTGTCGGCACGCCGCCTCGGACCGCCCCACCGCGAGGGCGACGTCGGCGAAGTCGAGGGCGAACACGTCCCTCAGCACGAACACCGCGCGCTCGAGCGGCGTCAGGCGCTCCATCACGAGGAGCGCCGCCATCGACACCGAGTCCGCCAGCTCGGCGGAGCGCTCCGGATCGTCGTAGGGGTCGACCAGCAGCGGCTCGGGCAGCCACTCGCCGACGTACTCCTCCCGACGGTGGCGCGCGGACCGCAGCGTGTCGATCGAGACCCGGGTGACGACCGCGGAGAGGTAGGCCTTGACGGAGGTGGGCGTCGTCCCGGCCGCGTCGTAGCGGAGCCACGAGTCCTGGACGGCGTCCTCGGCCTCGGCGACGCTGCCGAGGATCCGGTAGGCGATCGAGAAGAGCAGCGGCCGGAGCTCCTCGAACTCCTCGACCCGGGTCACCCGCGCCCACCTGCCAGCTCGGTGGCGAAACCCTCGCGCCACGACGGGTGTTGCAGGACCCAGCCGAGCTCGCGCTTCGCCTTCGCGTTCGAGAAGCCGCGCCCCTCGGTCATCATGCCGACCATCATGTCGCCCCCGATCAGCCTGGCGAGCCAGGCGGGCAGGTGCCGCGGCGGCTTCGCGCCGGCGAGCTTGGCCAGGTAGGGCAGCCAGTCGCGGACCGCCGCGGGCTCGTCGTCGACGATGTTGAGGACGCCGCTCGCCTTCTGCTCGATCGCCAGCACCGTCGCGTGGGCGGCGTCGTCGACATGGATCCACGAGAAGTGGCCGGTGCCGGCGCCGACGATGGGGAACATCCGCTTCCGGATGAGCTCGACCTGCTCGTCATTGGCGCCCGGTCCGTAGAACCCGCCGTAGCGCAGCACCGCCCCGCCGAATCCGAGGACGGCCTCCTCGAGGTGGCGGACCGCCCTGGTGCCCTCGAGCTCCTCGAGCGGGTCCTCCTCGGTCTTGACCCACCCGCCCCGGCGCTGCCCGTTCATGCTCGCGTGTCCCTGGGCGACGACGTGCGGGACACCGGCCGCCGCCGCGGCGGCGAGCAGGTGGTCGACACCCTCGCTGCGGAGCCGGTTGGTGCCGCTGAAGAAGCGCTCCGCCGACCTCAGGCTGGGCTTCCCCGCGTGGGTCTGCGACAGCGCCGTCATCTGGTGGACGACGACGTCCGGCGCCGCCGCTGCCACCGCCTCGCCGACCGCCGCGGCGTCCAACCCGTCCATGACCACGCCCGTCGCACCGAGGTCGGCCAGCAGGCCGAGCTTCGCCGGCGTGGTCGTCGTCGCCGTGATCTCGTGACCTCGTCCGACCAGCTCGGGAACCAGCCGCCGGCCGATCACGCCCGTACCGCCCGCCACGAACACCCGCATCTTCCTCACTCCTCTGTCTCGATCAGTCCTTCGGGCACGGGACGAGACAGCCTCTGCGGCCTGTGACATCACCGGCGCGCGCGTCGGGATACCGTCGCGCGGTGGACCTTCCCTCCTCGCTCACACCGCTCGAGGGCGGCTGGTCGGGCGAGACCTTCCTGGCCGAGGCGGGCGGCGAGCGGTCGGTCGTGCGGATCTTCGCGAGCCCGCACCACCACCCGCACGCCGCGGAGATCCAGGAGGCGCTGCTGCACCTGGTCCGCGGGCTCGTGCCGGTGCCACAGGTCAAGGAGGTGCGCCGGGCCCACCCGGAGGCGGGCGCACCCGGCCTCCTGGTCACTGAGTTCGTTCGCGGGCAGCGAGGCGACCTCCTGCTGCCGACCCTCGACGACCAGCGCCTCGCGATCCTCGGCGAGCGGCTGGGGCGCATCGCCGGCACGATCGCAGGGATGCCGTTCCTCGCCCGGGGCACCTTCGCCGACGCCGGGCTGCGCATCGACCCGTTCCCCCTCGGGCTGGAGGAGTGGGTGGCACAGCACGAGGAGGCCCTGGCGTGGGAGGACGACGACCTGGCCGGACTGCGCCAGGTCGCGGGCGATGCGCAGGATCGCCTCGACGAGATCCCCCGGGTGAGCCTCGTGCACAGCGACCTCAACCCCAAGAACGTCCTCGTCGACCCCGGGACGCTGGAGGTGACGGCCGTCCTCGACTGGGAGTTCACCCACGCCGGCCACCCCTACACCGACCTCGGCAACCTCCTCCGCTTCGACCGCCACCGTGCGTACGCCGACGCGGTGCTGCGCGGCTGGACCGATGTCCGTGGCGGCGACCCGGCCGGCGCCCACGCCGACGCAGTCCGCGACACCGCCCGCAGCGCCGACCTGGTCGCGCTGGTCGAGCTCGCGGCCCGCAAGGACGCCAACCCCGTCGCAGCACGGGCGCACGACCGGCTGCTGGCCGTCGCCCGGGCCCGCGACGTCAACGCGACCTAGGTGTCCTACGCGTCCTCGGCCGGCTCGCGGCTGTTGACCTCCGAGTAGGAGTCCGTCCCGAGCTTTCCGGTGAGGATCCCGCGACCGGCATCGAGCAGAGCGCCGACCTCGGGGGTGGCCAGCTCGTAGTAGACCGACGACCCGGTCCGGGTCGAGGTGACCATGCCGGCGCGACGCAGAACGGCGAGCTGCTGGGAGAGGTAGGACGGCTCCACGCGCAGCTCGGCGAGCAGGTCGCGGACGGGCGTCGGCCCGTCCTGGAGGAGCTCGAGCACGCGGATGCGCGCGGGGTGGCCGAGGAGCCGGAAGAGCTCGGCCTTGGCGTCGTACAACGGCTCGCCGCCCTTCATCCGCCACCCCCTTCTCCAGGTCGCTCACGGCATATCGTCAGGATCCCGAAAGTGGCCTCTGACGAGCACAAATAGGCGTTCGAAACAACAAAACCACCATTGGATCGATCCAGTCGTCCGAACGTGATCAAGGCCTCAGGATCGGGGACAGTACACCACTTGAAGGATTCTTCAATTCGGGTAGC
This sequence comes from Nocardioides terrae, assembly GCF_900112345.1. Classification (GTDB taxonomy): domain Bacteria; phylum Actinomycetota; class Actinomycetes; order Propionibacteriales; family Nocardioidaceae; genus Nocardioides; species Nocardioides terrae. The sequence goes on along the minus strand of NZ_FOLB01000002.1, from coordinate 363,687 downwards.
GTGCCGGGCACATCGGCGGATCTGAAGGGCTCAATTGATGGTTGACGTGGACAAGGTTCTCGACGAAGCGGGGCTCAAGAATCCCCTCGTGCGTGACTACGTGGCGCACTGGGCGGAGGTGACCGGAGCCTCCGCGGTCGAGGTCGTGAACGCCTCCGACGACGCCCGGCTGGTGGCTGAGGCGCTGGAGGCGGGACAGCTGTTCCCGTCGGGCGAGGACCGCTACTACAGCCGCAGCTTCCACAAGGACACCGCGCGGTCCGAGGAGCGCACGATCGTCGCGACCAACAACCCCGAGGACGCGGGCACCTACAACAACTGGCGGCCGGCCGCCGAGATGAAGCGGCTCGTCACGGACAAGATGCGTGGCGCCTCGCAGGGCAAGACGATGTACGTCATCCCCTACCTCATGGCTCCTCCGGGCTCCCCGCTCGAGCGGTACGCCGCCGGCGTCCAGATCACCGACGAGCGGACCGTGGTCCTCCACATGATCCGGATGGCGCGGGTCGGCGTGGACCACATCAACAACCTGGCCGACCCGAACTCCTTCGTGCGCGCGGTCCACGTGACGGGCGACCTGGAGAACCTCGGTCACGGCACCCCGGACGACCAGCGCTACTTCGTGACCGTCGCCGACGAGCGCACGATCCTCCACTTCGGCTCGTCCTACGGCGGCAACGCGCTGCTCGGGAAGATCGCCCACGGGCTGCGCCAGGCGGCGTACGACGGCTGGGCGTCGGGCAAGTTCCTCGCCGAGCAGTTCATGCTGCTCGGGATCGTCGACAAGGAGACCGGCCGGAAGTTCCACGTGGCCGGTGGCTTCCCGAGCGCCTCGGGCAAGACCAACCTGGCGATGACGCTGGCGCCCGATGCGCTCGGCGACCGTTACTACGTCGAGTTCTACGGGGACGACATCGCCTGGATCTGGGTCGACGAGAAGGACGGCCGCGCCTACGCCTTCAACCCGGAGAACGGCGTCTTCGGTGTCGCCCGCGACACCAACGAGCGCACCAACCCCAACGCGGTCGAGGCGATCTCCGAGGGCTCCGGGGCGATCTTCACCAACGTCGCCTACAACGAGAAGACCGGCGACGTGTGGTGGGAGGCCAAGACCCCCAACCCGCCGGAGGACCTCGACGGCTGGCTGGACTGGAAGGGGCTCCCGATCGCGGAGCGCAACCCCGACCAGGCCGAGGAGCCGTGGGCGCACCCGAACAGCCGATTCACCGCCTCGCTCTCCCAGGTCCCCAACATCGCGGCGGACTACGACGACCCCAAGGGCGTCCCGGTCGACGTCATCATCTTCGGCGGCCGCACCCGTGACCGGGAGCCGCTGGTCCGGGCGATCACCGACCTGGCCGAGGGCGTCTACGACGGCATGACCCTGGGCGCCGAGGCGACCTTCGCCGCCGAGGGCGTCGACGGTCAGCTGCGCTACGACCCGATGTCGATGCGGCCGTTCATGTCCTACGAGGAGGGCGACTACGCCGCCCACTGGATGAAGATCCTCGGCCAGGCCACTGACGGCCCGCTCTTCGCGCACGTCAACTGGTTCCAGCGCGACCCGGAGGACGGCCACTTCCTGTGGCCCGGCTTCCGCGACAACCTCCGCGCGCTGCTGTGGCTGGTCGCCTTCAAGAACGGCGAGGTCAAGGGTCGGGCGACGCCCGTCGGCATCATCCCGACCAAGGACGAGCTCCTCCTCGACGGCCTCGAGGCCAGCGACGAGGACGTCGACCGGATCCTCACGATCGACACCGACCGCTGGAAGCAGGAGATGGGCTTCCGCGAGGAGCACCTCAGCCAGTTCAAGCGCCTGCCCGAGGAGATCTGGGAGGCCCACCGCCGGGTCGCCCGGGCCCTGGAGGACGGCGAGAGCTGACCCTCCGCTCGACGCAACGTCAGACGCCCTGGTCGCTTGAGCGACCAGGGCGTCTGACCTTCTGGCCAGGTGGACCACCCGAGCCGACTACGGCCGGATCATCCCCACGGTCCAGCGCAACTCAGGACCAACGTCATCTTCTGGAACTTTTCCTCCGGAAGGGATGACAAGCGGGTTGTTGATCAGGCAATCTTTTCCTCGGAACCCCTGGTGACCCGAGACGCCAGGGGTTCCCTCCATTTCTGATGCGGTCAGTCGGCCGACTCGCGGGCCCCGCGCCACAGGTCGATCCCGCCGTCCACGGCGTGCTCCTCGATCGCCGCGAGCTCGTCGTCGGTGAAGGCCAGGTCGGCGACCGCGCCGACGTTCGCGCGGATCTGGTCGGCGCTCGACGCACCGACCAGCACCGACGTCACGCGCTGGTCGCGCAGCGCCCAGGCCAGCGCCAGCTGGGCGAGCGTCTGTCCCCGCGAGGAGGCGATGTCGTTGAGGGCGCCGATGTGCCGGCGCGCCTCGTCGCTGATCAGGCCCGGGTCGAGCGACTTGCCCTGGCTCGCGCGCGAGCCCTCGGGGATGCCGCGCAGGTACTTGTCGGTCAGCATGCCCTGCGCCAGCGGCGAGAACGCGATGCAGCCGGCGCCGACGTCCTCGAGGGTGTCGAGCAGCCCGTCGGTCTCGATCCAGCGGTTGAGCATCGAGTACGACGGCTGGTGGATGAGCAGCGGCGTGCCGAGGTCGCTCAGGATCGCCGCCGCCTGCCGGGTGAGCTCGGCGCTGTAGGAGCTGATGCCGACGTAGAGCGCCTTGCCGCTGCGGACGATCGCGTCCAGCGCGCCCATCGTCTCCTCCAGCGGCGTCTCCGGGTCGGGCCGGTGGTGGTAGAAGATGTCGACGTAGTCGAGGCCCATCCGCTTCAGCGACTGGTCCAGCGACGCGACGAGGTACTTCCGCGAGCCGCCGACCTGGCCGTAGGGGCCCGGCCACATGTCCCAGCCCGCCTTGCTCGAGATGACCAGCTCGTCGCGCAGTCCGCGGAAGTCGGTGCGCAGGTGGCGGCCGAAGTTCTCCTCCGCCGAGCCGTACGGCGGCCCGTAGTTGTTGGCCAGGTCGAAGTGCGTCACGCCCAGGTCGAAGGCGGTCGTCAGGATCTCGCGCTGCCGGTCGAACGGCATGTCGTCGCCGAAGTTGTGCCACAGGCCGAGGCTGACCGCGGGCAGCGAGAGGCCGCTCCGGCCGGTTCGCCGGTAGGGCATGGCACCGACCCTGCCGCCGCCCTCGTCGGCGGTGAGGGAGTCGTAGCGCGACGGGTCAGGGACATAGGTCATGGCACCCATCATGGCGGCATGCACCAGCCCGTCGGGACCGGGCCCTTGACCTGATCTGCGAGTCTCTCGGTGTGAGAGGTGGGGCGAAGCGCCTGGTCCTGGAGGCGCTCGGCTGGCTGCTCGTGGTCGCGGGCATCGCCGCCCTCGTCCTGCCCGGGCCCGGGCTGCTGATGCTCTTCGCGGGGTTGGCGCTGCTCGCCCGCGAGTACGAGTGGGCGCGGCGGCGGCTCGACCCCGTGCGACTGCGCGCGCTGCGTGGCGCCGCCGACAGCGTCCAGACGTGGCCCCGGATCCTGTTCTCGGTGGTCGTGGCGCTGGTGATCATCGGCTTTGGCGTGCTGTGGCTGGTCGGCCCCGGGGCGCCCGGCTGGTGGCCGCTGCCCGACTCCTGGTGGCTGCTCGGTGGTCCCTGGACCGGCGTCACGCTGGAGATCTCCGGCCTGCTGGCGCTGGCGCTGCTCGTCTACAGCTATCGGCGCTTTCACCACCGGCCGGAGGCGCGCCTCGAGCTCGACGACGAGATCAACGAGGCCGACCTGGAGCGCTGAGCCCGGCTCTTGCGCCGGTCCTCTACCGTCGAACCATGGATGCGCCGGCCTCCCGCCGGACGGTTCTCCGTGCGGCGGCCCTGACGTCGCTGCTGGCCGCCTGCGGGTCGCCGGACGCAGAGCCGCGGTCGACCCGGACGCCCGCGACGACGCCGCCGACCCCGATGCCCACGTCGACGCCGGCCGGTCCGACCGCGTCCGCGACGCCGACCACCCCGGCAGCGGCTCGGCTCCGGATCGCAGGGACGGTCGCGGAGGGGCTGGCCGTGCCGTGGGGCATCGCCTTCCTCTCCGACGGCAGCGCGCTCGTGGGCGAGCGGGACACGGCTCGGGTCCTCCACGTGGCCTCCGGTCGGGCGCGCGGGATCGGCACCGTCCCGGGCTCGGTCTCGAGCGTCGACTCCGGCGGCGAGGGCGGCCTGCTCGGCCTGGAGCTGCACCCGGGTGGAGAGTGGCTCTACGCGTACCACTCGGCGTCCGGCGACAACCGGGTCGTCCGGATGCGCTTCGACGGCCGGTCGCTGGGCGACCCGGAGGTGATCCTCGACGGGATCGCCACCTCCGTCCACCACAACGGCGGCGGCCTGCGGTTCTCACCCGAGGGGACGCTCTTCGTCTCGACCGGCGACGCCGAGGACCGCTCGAACGCACCCGACCGCGACTCGCTCAACGGCAAGGTCCTGCGCATCACCGACACGGGCGGCGTACCCGACTCCAACCCGTTCGGCAACGAGGTCTGGTCCCTCGGGCACCGCAACGTGGAGGGCCTCGCCCTCGACGACGAGGGGCAGCTGTGGGCCTCGGAGTTCGGGGAGAACGCGTACGACGAGCTCAACCGCATCGTCAAGGGCGGCGACTACGGCTGGCCGGACGTCGAGGGCGCCGACGGCGCGGGCGGCTTCCGCGACCCGATCGCCCAGTGGCCGACCGACGAGGCGTCGCCGAGCGGCATCGCGATCGTGGGCGGACACGCCTTCCTCGGCGCGCTGCAGGGCGAGTGCGTGCTGTCGGTCGACCTGACGACCGGGAGGTCGCGCAGGTGGCTCGATGGCCATGGCCGGATCCGGCTGGTGGCCGCGGCTCCGGACGGGTCGCTCTGGGTCGGCACCTCGAACCGCGACGGCCGAGGCTCCGGCGAGGCCGACCGGATCCTCCACGTGACGATCTGAGCGGACCCGGCTCAGGAGGGCCGGTGGCCGCAGAGCCTCAGCACGCTCTCCCACAGCGCAGCCTCCGCCTTGCGGACCGTGAGCGCCCCGGCCGTGACCTGGTCGGCGGCGGCGTGACCGAGCTCGATGATCGCCGTCGCGAGCCACGCCGCCGGCAGGACCCGGTCGAAGTCGCCGAGGCGCTGCCCGCGACGCAGGATCCGCTCGAGCGCGGGCCGCACGGCATCGTGCGAGTCCACTCCGCCGGTGCGCGGCGACCTGTTCAACGCGGGCTCGAGCAGCAGCGGGTAGCGGCGGACGAGGTCCCAGCTGACCGTCAGGAACGCATCCAGCGCCTCGACCGGAGGCAGGTCGTCGAGCCGGGCGGCTTCGAGTGTGGCCAGGCCCTCCGTGCGCGCCGCCTCGACGAGGGCCGCGACCAGCGCGGCTCGGGACGGGAAGTGCGCGTAGACCGTCTGTCGGGCGACGCCCGCAACCGCGGCGACCTCGTCCATGCTCGCGTCCGGTCGGTCGCCCAAGGTGCTGCGCGCGGCGTCGAGGATCGCGTCGATGCTCCGCCGGGCGTCCGAGCGCTGCCGGCGGATGCGGGTCGCGGAGGTGTCGGCCATTGGTGGCAGGTTACGGTCCCTTCCCTTGACAGTCTGTCAGACTTCACTAACTTTGACAGTATGTCAGAGAACAGTAGAAGGTGGGCACCGTACGGGGTCGACGCGGCTCCTCTCCCAGCGGTCGTCGGAGCGGCTGGCGTCGCATGCGCCGCGGCGGCGGTCGCCAGCCCACGGCACCGGGTCGGCCTGGCGCTCGCCGCGGCCGGTCTGCTCGGCCAGACCGCGGTCTACCTGCACACCACCCTGCGCGGGAAGTTGCGCATCTGGGAGCGCGAGCTCGACCGGCTCGGGCTGAACGGCGACGAGCGGCTGCTCGACATCGGCTGCGGGCGCGGCGCCGTCCTGGTCGCCGCGGCCCGGAAGCTACCGGCCGGCCGGGCCACCGGGATCGACCTGTGGACCGCTGATCAGAGCGGCAACAGCCGCGACGCGACGTTGGCCAATGCGCGCGCCGCCGGCGTCGCCGACCGGGTGGACGTACGCACCGGGGACATGACCGGTCTGCCGTTCGCGGACGGCTCCTTCGACGTGGTGACCGCCGCGATGGCGATCCACAACGTCCCCTCCTCGGCCGGCCGGCTGCGTGCGGTCGACGAGGCGCTCCGGGTGCTGCGCCCGGGCGGACGGCTGCTCGTCGCCGACCCGTGGCCTATGGCGAGGTCATACGCCGCCCACCTGGGCCGTGGCGCGGCGCGGCCCCTCGGGGCGGGCTACTGGTACGGCGGCCCCTGGCTCGGCGTGACGATGCTGGAGGTGGTCAAGGGCGCCGGCCCAGACGCCTAGGGTCAGCCACCGAGTGTCGGCGGGGCTCGGTAGGTTGCGACGCAATGGCGCTCCACCTGCACCGCGCACCGCGGACCGACCAGCTCGCCGACGCCCTCGGCGAGCTGCTGGCGGTGCCACCGGACGACCCCTTCGCGACCGACGTCGTCGTGGTGCCCGCCAAGGGCGTGGAGCGGTGGCTCTCCCAGCGCCTCTCCCACCGACTCGGCGCCGCGCCCGGCCGCGGTGACGGTGTCTGTGCCGGCGTCGACTTCCGCTCGCCGTGGTCACTGTTCGCAGAGGTCAGCGGCACCCGTGAGGAGGACCCGTGGGCGCCTGACGTCCTGGTCTGGCCCCTGCTCGCGGCGATCGACGAGTGCCTCGACGAGCCGTGGGCGGCCACCCTGGCCCGTCACGTCGGCCACGGTCTCGACGGCGAGGAGGGCGACCTGCGCCGCGGACGGCGGTTCTCGGTGGCCCGCCGCCTCGCCCGACTCTTCTCGTCCTACGCCGTCCAGCGGCCCGGCGTCGTCGCCGACTGGGCAGCCGGGCGCGACACCGACGGCTGCGGCCGGCCGGTCCCTGATGACCTCGCCTGGCAGCCACCGCTCTGGCGGCGCCTGGCCGAGCGCGTCGACGCGCGGGCCCCGCACGAGCGGCAGGTGGAGACGCTCGACCGGCTGCGCACCGATCCCGCCGGTTTCGACCTGCCGGACCGGCTCTCCCTCTTCGGCCACACCCGCCTGCCCTGCACCGAGGTCGCGCTCCTCGGTGCAGTCGCCGAGCACCGCGACGTGCACCTGTGGTCGCCGCACCCCTCCGACGCGCTCTGGCAGGCGCTGCGGCCGCTGGCCACCGCGGGGGCGGTGCCCCGCGATGACGACCGGTCCCACGACCTCGTCGGGCACCCGCTGCTCGCGACCCTCGGCCGCGACGTGCGCGAGCTGCAGCGGACCCTGGGCGCCGTCGCGTTCGCCGACGAGGCGGTGCCCGCCGAGCCGCCGACCCCGGACGGCCTGCTCGGGTGGCTGCAGGCCGACCTGCGGGCCAACGCCATCGACCTGGCTGCCAGCCGCATCCTTCGCGCTGACGACCGCAGCGTGCAGGTGCACGCCTGCCACGGTCCGGCCCGGCAGGTCGAGGTCCTGCGCGAGGTGCTGCTCGGCCTGCTGGCCGACGACCCGACCCTCGAGCCGCGCGACGTGCTGGTGATGTGCCCCGACGTCGAGACCTACGCGCCGCTGATCGCCGCCGGCTTCGGGCTGGCCGAGGTCGTCGGTGACGATGGTCACCCCGCCCACCGGCTGCGGGTCCGGCTCGCCGACCGCGCGCTCGACAGCACCAACCCCCTGCTCGCCGTCGGCGCGCGGCTGCTCGACCTGGCCGGCGGGCGCGCTGGCGTGGGCGAGGTCCTCGACCTGGCCCACAGCGAGCCGGTGCGTCGTCGCTTCGGCTTCCGTGACGACGACCTCGACCAGCTCGCCGACTGGGCCCGGGAGGCGGGCATCCGCTGGGCGTTCGACGCGGAGCATCGTGCGGACTTCGGGCTGCAGGACTACGTCGCCAACACCTGGGAGTTCGGCCTCGACCGGTTGCTGTCGGGGGTTGCGATGTCCGACGACGCGCAGGCGTGGCTCGACCGGACCCTCCCCCTCGATGACGTCGGCAGCGGCGACATCGAGCTGGTCGGACGCCTCAGCGAGTTCGTCGAGCGTCTGCGCGAGGTCACCGACCGCCTCGTCGGCGCGCGCCCGCTCGAGGAGTGGCTCGACGCGCTGGAGGAGGGTGTGGCGGCGCTGACCAGCGTGTCGCTCGGAGACTCCTGGCAGAGCGGCCAGGTCTCCCGGGAGCTGGGTCGGGTGCGCCAGGCCTCGAGCAGTACGCCGGTCGGGGAGCTGCGGCTGCCCGACGTGCGCGCGATGCTCGCCGACCGGCTGGCGGGTCGCCCCACCCGCGCCAACTTCCGCACGGGCACGCTGACGGTCTGCACGATGGTGCCGATGCGCTCGGTGCCCCACCGCGTCGTCGCGCTGCTCGGCCTCGACGACGGCGTCTTCCCGCGGGTCGGCTCCGTCGACGGCGACGACCTGCTGGCCCGCACGCCGCTCACCGGAGAGCGGGACGCCCGGACCGAGGACCGCCAGCTCTTCCTCGACGCGATCACGGCCGCGACCGAGACGCTGGTCGTGACCTACACCGGAGCCAACGAGTTCTCCGGGCAGCGCCGCCCGCCCGCCGTACCCCTCGGCGAGCTGCTCGACGCGCTCGACCTCACCGCGACCACGGCCGACGGAGGCCGGGTCTCGGAGACCGTGACGGTGCGCCACCCGCTGCAGCCGTTCGACCTGCGCAACCTCGAGCCGGGCGCCCTCGTCCCGGGGGCGCCGTTCAGCTTCGACCGGGCCGCCCTGGCGGGTGCGCGCGCCGCGCTCGGCGAGCGCACGCCCGCACCACCTTTGCTGGTCGGCCCGCTGCCGCCACCGCCGACCGCCGACGGCGCCTCGCCTGACGTCTCGCTCGACGACCTGCTCGAGTTCTACAAGAGCCCCGTGAAGGGCTTCTTCCGGCAGCGCCTCGACCTGGCCCTGCCGCACGACGACCGGCCCCTCGACGACGGTCTGCCCGTGGAGATCGACAGCCTGGAGCAGTGGGCGGTCGGTGACCGTGTGCTCCACGACCTGCTCCGCGGACTTCCTTCCGACCAGGTGCGCCAGCAGGAGTGGCGTCGCGCGCAGCTGCCCCCGGGCCAGCTGGGCTGGCGGCTGCTCTCCGAGATCATCAGCAGGGCCGAGCCGCTCGCCCGCGAGGCGCTCGCCCTGCGCACCCGGCCGGCCACGTCCGTCGACGTGGACGTCGACCTCGGCGACGGACGGCGGCTGCGCGGCACCGTCCCGGAAATCTACGGCGACCGGCTGGTGCCCGTCTCCTACAGCCGTCTCGGGGCCACCCACCGGCTGCAGTCCTGGATCCGGCTGCTCGCCCTCGCCGCCTCAGACGAGGACTGCGCCTGGACCGCGTTCACGCTCGGCCGGCCCACCAACAGCCGGTCGCGCTCGGCCCACTCGCTCTCCCAGCTCGGGCCGCTCGACCACACCGCGCGTGCCGCGCTGCTCGACCTCGTCGCCCTGCGCGAGCGCGGCCTGACCGCGCCGTTGCCGCTGCCGCTCAAGTCGTCGTTCGCCTACGCCCGGCAGCGGCGGACCGGCGCCACCGTCGACGAGGCGCTGCGCAAGGTCGGCTGGGACTGGGACGATGGGCGCTTCCCGGGGGAGCAGTCCGACCCCGAGCAGGTGCGCGCATGGGGTGTGGGGGCCGGCGTCCCGGGCCTCGCCGAGTCGCCGGACGACGGTGAGGGACACCCGGGCGAGAGCACCCGCTTCGGGGCGCTGGCGATGCGGCTGTGGAGCCCGCTGCTGGTCGCCGAGCAGGGGAGCTTCTGATGACGGGCCGGATCGGATCCTTCGACGTCTGCGGTCCGCTGCCGACGGGGACCACGCTGCTCGAGGCGAGCGCGGGGACGGGCAAGACGTTCACGGTGGGCGCGCTCGTGACCCGCTACGTCGCCGAAGGCGTCGCCGACCTCGACGAGCTGCTGGTCATCACGTTCGGGCGCGCGGCGAGCCAGGAGCTGCGGGAGCGGGTGCGCGGCCAGCTGGTCCAGGCCCAGCGGGCGCTGGCCGACCCCTCGACCGCCGACCCGGCCAACACCCTTCTCACCCACCTGCTCCGCGAGGGCGCCGACCGGGTGGCGATGCACCGTCGCCTCACCGACGCGCTGGCCGCCTTCGACTCGGCGACGATCGCGACGACCCACCAGTTCTGCCGGATCGTGCTCCGCTCGCTGGGCGTCGCGGGTGACACCGACGCGGGTGCCGAGCTCGTCGAGTCCCTCGACGAGCTCGTGGTCGAGGTGGTCGACGACGTCTACCTCGCGACCTACGGCGGCGACCGGAACCCGCCGCCGTTCGACCGTGACACCGCGCTCGCCCTGGCGCGCACCGCGATCGAGGACCCGCAGGCCGAGCTGGCCGCGGCCGACCCGGAGGACCTGCGCGGCACCGCCCGGACCGCCTTCGCCGCCGCCGTGCGTGCGCAGGTCGAGCGTCGCAAGCGTCGGCTGGGCGTTCTCTCCTACGACGACCTGCTCAGCCGGCTGGCGACCGCGCTGGAGGACGACGACGCACCGGCCCGTGCGCGGATGCGCCAGCGGTGGCGGATCGTGCTCGTCGACGAGTTCCAGGACACCGACCCGGTGCAGTGGCAGGTCCTCGACCGGGCCTTCAGCGGCCACGCCACCGTGGTCCTGATCGGCGACCCGAAGCAGGCCATCTACGGCTTCCGCGGCGGTGACGTGGTCACCTACCTCGATGCGGCGCGCACCGCAGCCGACCGGGCGACGCTCGGCACCAACTGGCGCACCGACGAGGCGCTCCTCCGACGACTCCAGGTCACCCTCGAGGGCGCCGCGCTGGGCGACCCGGCGATCGTGGTGCACCCGGTGCAGGCGCACCACGGCGCCACCCGCCTGGCCGGCGTGCCACACCCCGCCCCCTTCCGGCTGCGGCAGGTCCGGCGCGACGGCTTCCGCCTGACGAGAGCCGGGCTGATGTCGGCGAAGGACGCCCGCAGCTTCGTCGCCGACGACTGCGCCGGCGACATCGCCCTGCTGCTCGCGTCCGGTGCCACCTGGTGCGGCGAGCCGGTTCGCGCCGGCCAGGTCGCCGTCATCGTCGCCACCCGTGCCGAGGGCCAGCTCGTCCAGCGGGTGCTGGCCGCCCGAGGGATCCCCGCCGTCATGTCCGGCGGCGGCGACGTCTTCCAGACCCCCGCCGGCGACGCCTGGCTGACGCTGCTCGAGGCGTTGGAGTCCCCTCACCGGTCCGGCCTGGTCCGCGCCGCGGCGCTCACCTGCTTCTTCGGCCGCACCGCCGCCGAGATCGACGAGGGCGGCGAGGACCTGACCGCCGAGATCGCCGACCGGCTCCGGGGCTGGGCGCTGCTGCTCCGGGGCCGTGGCGTCGCTGCGCTGGTCGAGGCGGCCGAGGAGCGCGACCTGACCAGCCGGGTGCTCGCCGAGGAGGGCGGCGAGCGGCTGCTGACCGACGTCCGGCACCTCGGCCAGCTGCTCCACGAGGTCTCCCTGCGCGACGGCCTCGGCCTGACCGCCCTGCTCGGCTGGTTCCGGGACGAGCGCCGGCGTACGGCGGCCAACGAGCGCCCGCGTCGCCTCGACTCCGACGCTGCGGCGGTCCAGATCGTCACCGTGCACGGCAGCAAGGGGCTGGAGTACCCGATCGTCTACCTGCCCTTCGGCTACCAGTACTTCTCCTTCGACGTCTCCGTCGCACGCTTCCACGACGACGGCCGGCGCACCCTCGACGTCGCGGGCAGCGGAAGTCGCTGGCCCGACCACGTCGCCCAGCACCAGACGGAGGAGCTCGGCGAGGAGCTGCGCGAGCTCTACGTCGCCCTCACCCGCGCCCAGTCGCAGGTCGTCGCGTGGTGGGCGCCGACGACCAACACGCCCACGGGCGCGCTGCACCGGCTGCTCTTCGGCCGCCGGCCGGGCGACCCGGAGGTGCCCGACCGCGTCGACGTCCGCGACGACGATGACGCCGCCCGCGTCCTGGGTCTCATCGAGGGCCTCGGCGGTCCGGCCCACGAGCTCGCCGAGGTCGCGCCGCCCGTTCCGGCCCCGGAACCCAAGCCGATCGGCACGCTCGCCGCCCGTCACTTCGACAGGCCGGTCGACACTGCCTGGCGCCGCACGTCCTACTCCGGCCTCATCCGGATCGAGGAGTCCGCGCCGGTCGACCATGTCGGCTCCGAGCCCGAGGTGGGCGCCAAGGAGGACGACGAGGTGGCGGAGGCGGCGCCGTCGCTGGTCGAGGAGGTTGCACAGCAACCGTCTCGAGACCTCCTCTCCCCGATGGCCGGCCTCCCGGCCGGCGCGACCTTCGGGTCGCTCGTCCACGCCGTCCTCGAGCACGCCGACCCCGAGGCGCCGGACCTCCGCGAGGAGCTGCGCGGGCACGTGGCCGAGCAGCTGCGCTGGTGGCCCGTCGAAGGGACGGTCGACGAGCTCGCCGACGGCCTGCTCCCGCTCAACCACACGCCGCTCGGGCCGCTGGCCGACGGGCTGACGCTGTCGCAGGTCCCGCTGCGCGACCGGCTCCGCGAGCTCGACTTCGAGTTCCCGCTCGCGGGCGGCGACCTGGGCGGGTCCGGCACCGAGGTGCTGCTGCGCGACCTGGCCGGCCTGATGCGCGAGCACCTGCCGGCCGACGACCCGCTCCGGCCCTACGCCGACCGGCTCGACGGCTCCGGCTCGTGGGGCCGGACGCTCGGCGACCAGGCCCTGCGGGGCTACCTCTCCGGGTCGGTCGACGTCGTGCTCAGGCTGCCGTCGGGGCGGTTCGTCGTCGTCGACTACAAGACCAACCTGCTCGGTGAGCAGACGGCGGCGGACTACGCGCCGGACCGGCTCGCCGCGGCGATGCTGCACTCGCACTACCCGCTGCAGGCGATGCTCTACGCCGTCGTCGTCCACCGGTTCCTGCGCTGGCGCCTGCCCGCCTACGACCCGGCGACCCACCTCGGCGGGGTGCTCTACCTCTACGTCCGCGGGATGCTCGGACCCGACACCCCGCTCCTCGACGGGCACCCGACCGGGGTGTTCGCCTGGCAGCCGCCGGCGTCGCTCGTCGTCGCCCTGTCCGAGAGGCTGGACGGCCGATGATCGAGCGGTGGGAGTCCGACGACCCGCGCGACGCCCGGCTGGCCCTGGGCGCGACCGGGCTGCTGCGTGACTTCAACCGAGCCGGGGCGCTGACCGCCGCCGACGTGCACGTCGCCACCCGGACGGCGGAGCTCGTCGGAGAGTCCGCGGACGACGTACGCCTCGCCGTCGCGCTCGCCGTCCGCGCCGCCCGGCTCGGCTCGGTCTGCGTCGACCTCTCCGCCCTTCCGGCCCAGGACGCCACGCTGCCCTGGCCGACCGTGGACGGCTGGCTCGACCGCGTCTCCGCCAGCCCCCTCGTGGCCGGGTCGGTGGTCCAGGTCGACCGTGGACTCCTCTACCTCGACCGCTACCACCGCGAGGAGGGTCAGGTCCGCGACGACCTGCTCGCCCGGCTCGCGGCCGCCCCGCCGGCGATCGACGACCCGGCACTGGCGGAGGCGGCCGAGCGGCTCTTCCCGGGTGAGGGGTACGCCGAGCAGCGGGCCGCCGCGCTCGCGGCGGCGCGCCAGTGGACGACCGTCCTGACCGGCGGCCCCGGCACCGGCAAGACCACGACCGTCGCGGGCCTGCTGGCTCTCGTCGCCGGGCAGAGCGATCGACCGTTGCGCATCGCGCTGACCGCGCCGACCGGCAAGGCGGCGGCGCGGCTGCAGGAGGCGGTCGAGGACGCGCAACGGGCGGACCGTTTCAGCGACGACGACCGGCAGCGACTCGGCCGGCCGCAGGCGAGCACGCTGCACCGCCTGCTCGGCTGGCGGCCCGGCTCCTCGACACGCTTCAAGCACCACCGCGGCAACAAGCTGCCGCACGACGTCATCGTGGTCGACGAGACCTCCATGGTCTCGCTCACGATGATGGCGAGGCTGATCGAGGCGGTGCGGCCCGACGCCCGGCTCGTCCTCGTCGGCGACCCCGACCAGCTCGCCTCGGTCGAGGCGGGCGCCCTCCTCTCCGACCTCGTGACGGGCCTCGCCGTGCGGGCGCCGGCCACCGTGGCCGGGCTGCAGACGACACACCGGTTCGGCGAGGCGATCGGGGGGCTGGCCGCCGCGCTGCGCGACGAGGACGCCGACCTCGTCCTCGGCCTCCTCACCGCGGGCGACCCCGCCCTGGAGCTCGTCGACCCCGGCGACGCCGACGCGATGGCAGCCCTGCAGGCCGACCTCACCCACCACGCGACGACAGTGCGCGACGCCGCACTCACCGGTGACGCGGCGGGCGCGGTCGCCGCGGCCGACGCCCACCGCCTGCTCTGCGCCCACCGCGAAGGGCCGTGGGGCGCCGCGCACTGGAACCGCCAGGTCGAGCGCTGGCTGGGCGAGGCCACCGGCGTCCGGGTCGGCGCAGCCTGGGGCCAGGAGTGGTACGCCGGACGGCCGATCCTCATCACCGCCAACGACTACGGCCTCGACGTCTTCAACGGCGACACGGGTGTCACCGTCCAGACCGGCGAGACGCTGACCGCGTTCGTCCCGGGCGCGCAGCTCAGGACCTTCGCGCCGTCCCGGCTCGGTGACGTCGAGACCCTCCACGCGATGACCGTGCACAAGAGCCAGGGCAGCCAGGCGCGCGTCGTGACCGTGCTGCTGCCGCCGGAGGACTCGCCGCTGCTGACCCTGGAGCTGTTCTACACCGCCGTCACCCGAGCGCAGGAGCGCGTCCGGGTGGTCGGCACGCCCGCGTCGGTGCGTGCCGCGATCGGCCGTCGGGCGCTGCGCGCGACCGGTCTGCGGCAGAGGCTCGCCGACGGCTCTCCGAGCGTCCCGCCGGCCGGGTCAGAGCCCCTGGACGCCACCCCCTGAGGCGGCGCAGAGTGGAGACGTCCGCGCGAGACGAGGAGGACGCCATGCACGCGAACGTGGGTGACCACCTGTTGATCGAGGGCCACACCGTCGGTGAGGGCCGCCGCGAGGGTGAGGTGATGGAGGTGCGGGGCGAGCACGGCGAGCCGCCCTACGTGGTGCGCTGGACCGACGGCCACGAGGGGCTGGTCTATCCCGGCCCGGACGCGCACATCGTGGGCTCCTAGCGTCGACACCGCCGCCCTGGCCGGTGCTCCGCTCACGACACGACGGCGAAGTGTCCCCGCAACGATCGCCCGCTAGTGTCTTCGGGTGCCTTACCTTCTGCGTGTCGAGCTGCCCGACGTCCCGGGGTCCCTGGGTCGCCTCGCCAGTGCGATCGGTGAGGCCGGTGGAGACATCGAGGCGATCGAGATCGTCGAGAAGACCCATAGCGGCCACGCGGTCGACGACGTCCTCCTAGAGACGGCGCCGGGCACGATGCCCGACTCCATCGTGTCGGCGTGCAACGCGCTCGACGGGGTGCGGGTCATCTGGATCGGCCGCTACGCCGCAGGCGGCAACCTCTTCCTCGACCTCGAGGCGGTCGAGGACCTCACCGAGGTTCCGGACGAGGCGCTCACCCGTCTGGTCGAGGTGCTGCCGCAGACCTTCCGGGCCGACTGGGCGGTGCGCATCCACCGGGTCAACGGCCTGATCGCGGCGACCGAGTCGGCGCCGACCGACCTCCCGTTCACCGACATCGAGCACGCCTGCCGCCTCGACGTGGAGGGCGAGGACCCCGACGACGAGAGCCTGTACGCCGGCGCGCGGATCGACGGCAACGAGATCGTTGTGATGGGTCGGCGCGGAGGCCCGGAGTTCCTCGACTCCGAGCTCGCCCGGCTCGGTCACCTGGTCAGCCTCGCCGCCTCCATCGCCCGGCCCTGACGGCCGGGCCGGCGAACGTCAGTCGACCGGCTCGAGCACGAAGAGCGGGATCGTCCGACCGGCGGCCTCGGCCTTGGGCTTGTAGTCGGCGTACGGCTCGTAGACCTCGACCGCGCGCTGCCACCACTCGTCGTACTCGGCCTGGTCCTCGATCAGCCGGGCCCGGTAGAGCGCGGGCTCCGGACCGTCCTGGAGCTGGACGACGGGGTTGACCAGGAAGTTGCGGTACCAGACGGGGTGCTCCGGCGCGCCGCCCTTGGAGGCGACGGCGAGGTAGGCGCCGTCGTGCTCGACGCGCATCACGGGGTTCTTGCGAAGCTTGCCGGACTTGGCGCCGACCGAGGTGATGACGACGACCGGCCAGTCCTTGCGGCCGCGGAGGTACCAGCCCTCCTTGCCGCCCGTCGACTCGTAGAGCTCGACGTTGTCGCGGACCCACTGCTGCGTGCTGGGCTGGTACTCGCCTTCGAGAAGATCGGTCATACCTGTTTCAGTGCCCGATCCGGCCAGCATATTCCGTCGGGGATAGCCTCACAGCCCATGAGCGCCATCGAGGGAGTCTCCGAGATCTTCGACCCGGCCGACTGGGATTCCGTCCCGGGCTTCGACGACCTCACCGATCTCACCTACCACCGCGCGAAGGAGCACGGCACGGTCCGGATCGCGTTCGACCGGCCCGACGTCCTCAACGCCTTCCGGCCGCACACGGTCGACGAGCTGCTGCGCACGCTCGAGCACGCGCGCACGTCCGCCGATGTCGGGTGCGTCATCCTCACCGGCAACGGCCCGAGCGCGAAGAACGGCAAGTGGGCGTTCTGCACCGGCGGCGACCAGCGGATCCGCGGCCGGGCCGGCTACCAGTACGAGGACAAGACGATCGGTGCCGGCGACACCGGGGCCGAGGAGCCGTCGGTCATCGACAAGGCCAGGCT
This sequence comes from Nocardioides terrae, assembly GCF_900112345.1. Taxonomy (GTDB): domain Bacteria; phylum Actinomycetota; class Actinomycetes; order Propionibacteriales; family Nocardioidaceae; genus Nocardioides; species Nocardioides terrae. The sequence continues at coordinate 346,987 of NZ_FOLB01000002.1, read as the reverse complement.
CGCCCGGCTGCACATCCTCGAGTGCCAGCGGCTGATCCGCTTCATGCCGAAGGTCGTCGTCTGCGTCGTACCGGGCTGGGCGGCCGGCGGCGGGCACAGCCTGCACGTCGTCTGCGACCTCACCCTCGCCTCCCGCGAGCACGCGCGCTTCAAGCAGACCGACGCCGACGTCGGCTCCTTCGACGGCGGCTACGGCTCGGCCTACCTCGCCCGCCAGGTCGGCCAGAAGTTCGCCCGCGAGATCTTCTTCCTCGCCGAGGAGTACGACGCCGAGACGATGCACCGCATGGGCGCCGTCAACCGCGTGGTCGACCACGCGCAGCTCGAGAAGGTCGCGCTGGAGTGGGGCCGCGCGATCAACGGCAAGAGCCCGACCGCCCAGCGCATGCTGAAGTACTCCTTCAACCTGCTCGACGACGGCCTGGTCGGCCAGCAGCTCTTCGCTGGCGAGACCACCCGGCTGGCCTACATGACCGACGAGGCCCAGGAGGGGCGGGACCAGTTCCTGGAGAAGCGGGAGCCGGACTGGAGTCCATACCCCTGGTACTACTGACCGGGAGTGCTCTCGCGCCGCCGTGGCGTGACCTTGAGACGCGTCCCTGCGACGTGGCCGTGTGCCCTGCTGAGAGGGTGTGCTCATGAGCATCGCGGACGTGGCGGTCATCGGCGGCACGGGGTTCTACTCCTTCCTCGCGGACTACGACGAGCGCACGGTGGACACCCCGTACGGCGCTCCTTCGGCGCCGATCGCTGTCGGTGAGGTCGGCGGCCGCCGGGTCGCGTTCCTGCCGCGCCACGGACGCCAGCACGAGTTCCCGCCCCATGCGATCCCCTATCGGGCCAACCTGTGGGCACTGCGTTCGCTGGGCGTGCGTCAGGTCCTCGCTCCATGCGCTGTCGGTGGTCTGGGCGACACCGTCGCGCCCGGCGACGTCGTCGTCCCCGACCAGCTGGTCGACCGCACTTACCGCCGCACCCCGTCCTATGTCGAGCAGGGCGCGATCCACCTGCCGTTCTCCGATCCCTACTGCGCGGGGGTCTCGGCCGCCGTCGCGGCGGGCGAGGACGTGAAGGCGGGAGGCGCCATGGTCGTCATCGAGGGTCCGCGGTTCTCGACGCGGGCGGAGTCGCGGCACTTTGCCGGCGAGGGCTGGTCGCTCATCAACATGACCGGAGCACCCGAAGCAGCGCTCGCCCGGGAGATGCGCATGTGCTACGCCGCGATCGCGCTCGTGACGGACATGGACGCCGGCGCCGAGGCCGGCGACGGGGTGAGCCAGGAGGAGGTCTTCCAGCTCTTCCGAGCCAACCTCGACAGGCTCTCCGGCCTGCTCTCCCGTGCGATCTCCCGACTGCCCGACCCGGACGGCTGCGCCTGCTCGACCTGGGCCGACGGCATCGCCCTCACCTACGAGGTGCCGTGAGGGTCCTGCTGACCGGCTCGGCCGGCTTCATCGGTACGGCGATCGGCCGAGCACTCGAGGCGGCGGGCCACGCCGTCGTCCGGGTCGATCTCATGCTGCCGCAGGCGCACGGTGCGACGAAGGCGCCCGAGGGGACCCATCGTCTCGACGTGCGTGAGGCAGGCGGGTGGGTTGCTGTGCTGGACGGCGTCGACGCGGTGTGCCACCAGGCCGCGGTCGTCGGCGCCGGCGCACGTGTCGCGGACCTGCCCGACTACGCCTCACACAACGACCTGGGTACGGCGGCCCTGCTGGCCGCCATGCACGAGGCGGGCGTCCACCGGCTCGTGCTCGCCTCCTCGATGGTCGTCTACGGCGAGGGCCGCTATGCGTGCGCCTCCCACGGCGAGCAGGTCCCGCCTGCGCGCGACCGCGCCGACCTCGATGCCGGCAACTTCGACAACCACTGCCCGCACTGCGGCGACCAGCTCGCCTGGACGCTGGTGGAGGAGTCGGCACGACTGGATCCTCGGTCGTCCTACGCCGCGAGCAAGGTCGCGCAGGAGCACTACGCGTCCGCGTGGGTCCGCCAGGCCGACGCCGCAGCCGTGGCGCTGCGCTACCACAACGTCTACGGCCCGGGCATGCCTCGCGACACGCCCTACTCGGGAGTCGCGGCGATGTTCCGCTCCTCCCTCGAGCGCGGGCAGCGACCGCAGGTCTTCGAGGACGGCGGACAGATGCGCGACTTCGTGCACGTCGACGACGTCGCGCGGGCCAACCTCGCGGCGCTGGAGGCGGTCGCGACGCGGGAGCGCGGCGGGTTCGAGGCCTTCAACGTCTGCTCCGGCCGGCCGGTCAGCATCCTCGACGTCGCGCGGCTCGTCGGCTCCGGGACCGGCCTCGACCCCGAGGTGACCGGCGGCTACCGCCTCGGCGACGTCCGCCACGTCGTGGCCTCGCCCGAGCGCGCCCGGGTGGCCCTCGGGTTCACGGCGCAGATCGCGCCCGAGGTCGGGCTGCCGGCGTTCGCGACCGCGCCCCTGCGGGACTGATCACCAGGTCGTGTAGAGGAGCTGCTGGACCAGCAGCGCCCAGACGGCCTGCGCGAGCAGGCCCCAGTGCCGCCAGCGCTCGGGCAGCAGGACGATCGACAGGGTCAGCCACGGCACGAACGGCAGCCAGATCCGTTCCACCTCCGCCCTGCTCATCTGGGACAGGTCGGCGAGGAGCACGCAGGCGGCCGCGGCCGCGACGAGCAGTACGACGACCCGGTCGGCGCGTCGCGGGACCACGCAGGCCTGCACGAGCCCGACGCCCACCAGCGGCCCGGCGCAGACCAGGAGCGCTGCCAGGTTGCCCCACATCCAGTAGGAGCCGGGTCGGTCGGCGGCGATCCCGTCCCAGTAGCGCCGCTGCAGCACCGGATAGGCCTCCCACCAGGCGAAGCCGGCAGCCGCGAACCGGAGGACCACGAGGAGCGCAGCCGCCGCTGCGACCAGGAACGGGCGCCAGGACCGCGCCGCCGCCAGGATCGCGATCGCGACGAGCCCGACCAGGGGCAAGCCGTAGGACATCATCACCGCGGCTCCGAGGAGCAGGCCGGCGAGGACCGCCCAGGCGAGCACGCGACGCCGCGTCGTCGCCGTCGCGCTGAGCGCGAGGCAGGCCAGTCCCCAAGCGACGACGGCGGCGAACACGGCGTCCGCGGAGACCGCCATGAACACGGCGGCCGGGGTGAGGACCAGGAACGGGACGGCCGTACGGGCGGCCCGCTCGGCGCCGAGGGCACGGAGGGTGACGACCACGGCGGGTGCGGTCGTCGCCGCCACCAGGGTCACCACGAGGCCCGCCGCGAACGACCCGCCCAGCCCGACCCGGACCAGGCCGACGAAGAGGAGCAGGGCGAGCGGCGGGTGGCCGGCCGGGTGCGTGGGCCACGCGTCCGAGGCGTCGATCGGGATGCGGTCGACGTAGCTGTGCAGCAGGCCTGAGACGTCGGTGACCGCCCTGGCCGAGCGCAGGTACTCGTAGTGATCGCCTAGCGCGCGAGAGATCCCGGCGCTGCCGTCCACGAACGCCAGGGCCAACAGCCAGGCCACACCTCCGACGTAGCAAGCGGCGAGCAGGCCGCGCCAGGACAGCCGGTGAGCCAGGCTCGCACCGGACCGGACGCCGAGGACGGCGAGGAGCAACGCCGGTAACGTCCCCGGGCCCCACCAGTGGGGCTGCCACAGACCGTGCAGCGGCGGGATCTCCCTCGGCGAGGCGCTACGGGGCGCGCGTGGCCACACCTCCCAGCCGAGCACCCGGGGAACGGCGAACGCAAGGGCGATCAGCACGACCACTCCGGCGAGGCCCCACCACGCGGCGCGGTCCCGGCTCTGCATGCCACGACCCTAGGGCGCTCGCCGCCCGGTCCGAGCGATCCGGCGGAACGTCACCGACCTGTAAGAACCGGCGCGCCTCGACGGGTGTCGCGGCACCTAGCGTCGAACCATGGAGCCCGTCTGCGACCTCGTCCTGCCCTGCCGCGACGAGGCTGCCGCGCTGCGGCGCCTGCTCCCGCAGGTGCCGCCCGAGTTCGCTGTCATCGTCGCCGACAACGGCTCCACCGACGACACCGCGACGACCGCACGCCGGCTCGGCGCCCACGTCGTCACCGAGCCGCGCCCCGGCTACGGGTCCGCCGTGCACGCCGGGCTGCTGGCCGCCACGCGGCCCTACGTGGCGTTCATGGACGGCGACGACTCCTTCGACCCCGCCGACCTGCTGCCGCTGCTCGCTGAGGTCCGGCACGGCCGCTCCGACCTCGCGCTCGGCCGGCGTCGGCCGGTCGGGCGTGGCGTGTGGCCGTGGCACGCACGAGCCGGCAACGCGCTCATCCTCTGCTGGCTGCGACGTCGCATCGGACTGGCCGTCCACGACATCGCCCCCGTCCGGATCTGTCGCCGTGACGCGCTCCTCGACCTCGACGTCGCCGATCGTCGGTTCGGGTATCCGGTCGAGCTCTTGCAGAAGGCGACACTCGCCGGCTGGCGGATCAGCGAGCACGACGTGGCGTACCGCGCGCGGGCCGTCGGTACCCGGTCGAAGGTCTCGGGCTCGGTGGTCGGCACCGTCCGTGCGGCACGCGACTTCTGGGGGGTCCTCGCATGACGGCGCCGCGCGCGCTCGTCCTCGCGAAGGCAACGGTCCCGGGGCGGGTCAAGACCCGGCTCGCGGTCGACATCGGCGACGCTGCCGCGGCCGCCGTCGCGGCGGCTTCTCTCCTGGACACCGTGACGGCCTGCAGTCAGGCCTTCGGGTCGGACGCGTGTCATCTGGCGCTGCACGGCGACCCGGCCGACGGCGTCCGCGGGGACGAGCTGGCGCGCGCCACCGCCGGCTGGACCACCACCCGTCAGCGCGGGGCGGGGTTCGCCGAGCGACTGGTCAACGCGCACCTCGATCTCCCGGGCGACGGTGCGGTCCTCCAGGTCGGCATGGACACCCCGCAGCTGACACCGGAGCTCCTGGGGGATGTCGCCGAGCAGCTCGATCGTCACGGGGCGGTCCTGGGCCCGGCCGAGGACGGCGGCTGGTGGATCCTCGCGCTTCGAAGCGCACGCGACGCGCGGGCGCTCAGCGGCGTCCCGATGTCCACCACGACCACGTACCAGCGCACCCGGGCGGCGCTCGTGGACGCGGGCCTGCAGGTCGGTGTGGCGGTGACGCTGCGCGACGTCGACGATCTCGCCGACGCCCGCGCGGTCGTCACCGGACTGACGGACGGCCACTTCCCCAGGGCCTGGCGGGAGGTCGCACCATGAGCCTGCGCCCGCCCCATGCCCACCTCCGGCTCGAGGGTTGGGACCGTCCGGCCGACCCCGAGGACCACGCCCTCCTCGCGCTCTGCGTCGGGCCGACGCTCGACGTCGGTTGCGGCCCCGGACGTCTCACCGAGGCATTGGCCGAACGGGGCCACGTCGTGCTCGGCATCGACGTCATCCGCGGCGCCGTCGGCAGGACCCGCGGGCGTGGAGGTGCCGCGCTCCGGCGCGACGTCTTCGAGCCCATCCCCGGCGAGGGACGCTGGGAGACGGCGCTGCTCGCTGACGGCAACATCGGCATCGGCGGTGACCCGGCCGCCCTGCTGACGCGACTGCGAGAGGTGCTCGACCCCCGTGGCCGCATCGTCGCCGAGGTCGCCCCGCCCGGGACCACCCACCACGACGGCTCGGCCACGCTGCACTGGCAGGCCCAGCAGCACGTGATCCGCTGGTCGGTGGTGGGCATCGACGCGGTCGAGGCGCTCGCCGGCCGGATCGGCCTGGCCATCGTCGACCGGATCCACGTCGGCGCGCGCTGGGCGGTCGTCCTGGAGGGGGCGGTCACGTGAAGCTGCCCGCCGAGTCGGACTTCACCTCGCGCCTGCGGAGCGCAGCGGTCACCGCCCGGGTCGGGCTGTGGCTCGGTATGTGCTTCCTGATCTGCTTCGTCACCGGTCTGATCAGCCACTACGCCCAGAACGCCGACCACCCGCTGCCGTTCCCGGCCAGCCCGGTCTGGGGTTACCGCGTCACCCAGGGCCTGCACGTGAGCACGGGATCAGCGGCCGTCCCCCTCCTGCTCGTCAAGCTCTGGACGGTCTACCCGCGGCTGTTCCGGCGGCCGGAGCGGAGGCTCCGGCCGCTGCTGCTGGACGCCCTCGAGCGCGGGTCGATCCTCGTGCTGGTCGCGGCCGCCGTCTTCCAGCTCGCGACCGGGCTGGCGAACGCCGCACAGTGGTACCCCTGGACCTTCTCCTTCCGCTCCGCGCACTACGCCGTGTCCTGGCTCGCCGTGGGCGCTCTGCTGGTGCACGTCGCGGTCAAGCTGCCGGTGATCCGTGACGTCCTGGGAGTCGACGTCGAGGCCACCGACCACGACCGGCCGTCCGCGACCGAGCCGGGGGCTCTCACGCGCCGCGGTCTGCTGAGGGCGACCTGGGTGGGCTCGATCGGGGCCGTCGTCGTGACCGCCGGGAGCACCGTCCCGCTGCTTCGCCGCGTTTCGGTCCTCGGCGTCCGCTCCGGGTCCGGTCCCGGTGGCGTCCCGATCAACAAGTCGGCCGCAGCCGCGCGCGTCGTCGCAGCCGCCACCCACCCCGACTACCGGCTCGTCCTCGTCAACGGACGGCGCACGAAGGCCATCACCCGCGCGGACCTGCTCACACTGCCGCAGCACGTCGAGGAGCTGCCCATCGCCTGCGTCGAGGGATGGAGCGCGTCGGGTCGCTGGGGCGGGGTGCGGGTGCGGGACCTCCTCGACCTGGTCGGCGTACCCGCCGGCACCGATGTGCTCGTCACCTCGCTGCAGGGCACAGGTCCCTACCGGACGACCGTGCTGCACGGGAACTTCGCCGACGACCCGCGCACCCTGCTCGCGCTCTCGCTGGACGGCGAGCCGCTGTCGCTGGACCACGGCTTCCCCGCACGGGTGGTCGCGCCCGACCGCCCGGGCGTGCTGCAGACCAAGTGGGTCAGCCGGATCGAGGTGCGCACGTGAGCACGACCCGATGGTGCCTCGGGCTCCTCGGCACGGCCCTCGCGTTCTACGGCGGCTGGCTGCTACTCACCCGCGGGCACGACCTCGGCAACGCACTCGTGTGGCTGGCCGCCGGCGTCGTCCTGCACGACGGCGTGCTCGCGCTCGTCACGGTGGCGGTCGGCCTGGCGGCGTCACGGCTGCTTCCGGGTCCGGCCCGCGCGCCCGTCGCCGCCGGACTCGTGGTCCTCGGATCGGTGACGCTGCTCGCCATCCCGGTCCTCGGGCGGTTCGGGGCCCGCGCCGACAACCCGACCCTGCTCGACCGGGACTACGTGGCGGGTTACCTGGGCCTCGTCGCGCTCACGGCCGCGGTCGTCGGCCTCGCCACGCTCGTAGGCTCACGACGAAGGCGGAGGTGAGAATGGCCCGGGTTCTCGTGGTCGACGACGACCGCACGGTGCGCGAGGTCGTGGTCTCCTACCTGCGCGCCCACCAGCACGACGTGGTGGATGTGGACAACGGCGAGGCCGCGCTCCGGGCGGTGCGCGACGCGCCGGTGGATCTGGTCGTGCTGGACCTGATGCTGCCCGGCATCGACGGTCTCGAGGTCTGTCGTCGGATCCGGGAGGTCGCCGACACCCCCGTCGTGATGCTGACCGCGCTCGGGGAGGAGACCGACCGGGTGATGGGGCTCGAGGTCGGTGCCGACGACTACGTCACCAAGCCGTTCAGCCCGCGCGAGCTCGCGCTCCGCGTCGACTCCGTCCTGCGTCGCTCGGGCGCGCCGCCGGCGAACCGCCGCATCGTCGACCGCGATCTCGTCGTCGACGAGGCCGCTCGGACGGCGTACCGAGGCGGCGAACCGCTGGCCCTGACGGTGCGCGAGTTCGACCTGCTCCGTTTCCTGCTGGCCCGTCCGGACATCGCCTTTTCGCGCGACGACCTGCTGCGGCAGGTGTGGGGCTGGTCGATCGGCGACCAGTCGACCGTGACCGTGCACGTCCGCCGGCTGCGCGAGAAGGTGGAGCCCGACCCGACCAGGCCCGAGCGGCTGTTGACCGTGTGGGGCGTCGGCTACCTCTGGAAGGGGGGATCGTGACCAGCGACCAGGTGCAGATCGTCACGATGGCCGCCGCTGCTGCGGTCGCCGTCGGAGCCGTCGGACTGCTCGCCGCGTGGCTGCTGCGCCACCGCTCCATCCGCTGGCAGCTGGGCATCGTCGTGGTCGTCACCATCGGTGCCGTGCTGGGCGGCGTCCTCGGGGTGTCCCACAAGATGTTCATCTCCCACCACGACTGGGAGGTGGTCAGTCTCGTCGCCGTCGTGGCCGGCGGCGTCGCTCTCGTGGTGGCACTCGCGCTCGGCGCCGCCATCTCCCAGTGGTCGGAGGCGTTGCGTCGGGGCGCCCGCGCGCTCGACGCCCACGGGTCCTACGTGGCCGATCCGCGCGGTCCGAGCGAGCTGCAGGCCCTGTCGGAGGAGCTGGCCCGGACGAGTGAACGACTCGAGCAGGCGAGGATCCGCGAGGCGCGGCTGGAGGGCTCCAGGCGCGAGCTCGTCTCGTGGGTCTCCCACGACCTCCGCACGCCGCTCGCCGGCATGCGAGCCATGACCGAGGCGCTCGAGGACGGCATCGCCACCGACCCGGCCCGCTACCACCGGCAGATCCGGACCGAGGTGGACCGCATGGTCAGGATGGTCGACGACCTCTTCGAGCTCTCGCGCATCCACGCGGGCGTCGTCCAGATCCGACCGGAGGCGGTGATGCTCGGTGACCTGGTCAGCGAGGCGATCGCCGCCGCGGACCCTGTCGCCCGCGCCTGCGGTGTGAGGCTGGACGGTCGGGTGGAAGAGGGCGTCGAGGTCACCGGCGACGCCGGAGGACTCGCCCGCGTCACCACCAACCTGATCATGAACGCGATCCGGCACACACCTGCCGACGGATCGGTCGAGGTGCTGGGCCGTTCGACGCCGAGCGGCATCGAGCTCGCCGTCCGCGACGAGTGCGGCGGACTGTCAGCGGACCCGATCGCCCGGGTCTTCGACGTCGGGTGGCGCGACCAGGCGGCGGCGCACGTGCACGCGGTCGGCGATGACCTCCGCGGGGCCGGGCTCGGACTGGCCATCGTCAAGGGGATCGTCGAGGCCCACCAGGGCGACGTACGCGTCGAGAACGTCGGGGCTCCCGTTCCGTCCGGCTGCCGGTTCATGGTGCGCCTGCCCGCACGCTGAGCTACTCCTTGGTGCTGCCCAGCGTCAGGCCGGCGATGAAGTGCCGCTGCAGCACCAGGTAGACGACGAGCGTCGGCGCGGCGACGATCAGGGCCCCGGCGGCGAGCAGGTTGTTGTCGACGGCGTACTGGCCCTTGAGGTCGTTCAGGGCGGTCGTGATCGGATACTTGTCGCCCGTCGAGATCAGTGCGAGCGCCCAGAAGAAGTCGTTGTAGATCCAGATGGTGAGCAGCGTCGCCATCGCGGCGAGCGCGGGTCGGCACAGCGGCAGGGTGATCCGCCAGTACTGCGTCCAGATGCCGGCCCCGTCGACGATGGCGGCCTCCTGGATCGAGGCCGGCACGGTCTTCATGAAGTTGGCCAGCACGAAGACGCAGAACCCCAGCTGGAAGGCGACGTTGATGACGACGAGCCCGAACGTCGAGTCGTAGAGCTTCCCGGAGTCGGCGAGCCAGGTCGGCAGGCCGACGGAGTTGTAGATCTTGAAGAGCGGCGCGAGGAAGACCTGCTGGGGCAGGAGGTTGCCGGCCGTGAAGACCAGCAGCAGGGGCAGCGTCCACCGGTACCGCAGCCGGGCGATGACGAAGGCCAGGGCCGACGACAGCAGCAGCGTGAGCACGACGGCCGGGATCGTGATCCACAGCGAGTTGACGAAGTAGTGCAGCACGCTGCCCTGGGTCCAGGCGTCGCGGAAGTTCTGCAGGGTGAGCGACCGCGGCCAGGAGACGTAGCCGTACTTGTTGGTCTCCTCCAGTGGCCGGAAGGCGAGGTACACCGACCAGAGGACCGGGAGGATCCAGAGGGCCGCCACGAGGATCAGGAAGACCTCGGAGATGATCGAGCGTCGCGGCGTCACGACTCGTCCTCCTTCCGGAACTGCTGCACGAGGAAGGCCACGATCGGGACCAGCGAGATCAGCAGCAGCACCACGCCGAGCGCCGAGCCGTAGCCGATCCGGTTGCCGGGACCGGTGATCTGCTGGGTGATCATCGCCGAGATCAGCTGCAGCCCGATGCCGCCCTGGTTGGTGATGTAGACCAGGTCGAAGGCGCGCAGCGACTCGATGACGGTGACGACCAGGATGACGACGTTGACCGGGCGCAGCACCGGGAAGACGACGTACCGGAACGTCTGCCAGCCGTTGGCCCCGTCGAGGGCCGCCGACTCCTTCAGCGCCAGATCGACGGCCTTGAGCCCCGACAGGTAGAGGATCATCACGTAGCCCGCCTGCCGCCAGGTCGCCTCGACCAGGACGGCCCAGAGGTTGATCGAGGGGTCGCCCAGGAAGTCGACGCCGCCTCCGTCGCCGTGCCCGAGCAGCGTGTTGAGCAGACCGCCGTTGGTCGTGTAGATGACCTGCCAGATGATGCCGATGAGGGCCAGCGACAGCATGACGGGCAGGAAGATCACGCTCTGGTAGATCCGGCTGCCCTGCAGACCGCGGTCGAGCAGGACCGCGAAGAGCATGCCGAGCGGGGTGGCGATGAGGATGAAGACGCCCAGCCAGATCGCGTTGTGCCGCACCGCGGGCCAGAACGACGGGTCGACCTCGGCGAGGGTGTGGTAGTTCTTCGTCCCCACCCAGTGGATCGGGGCCGCGCCGGTGGCGTCGGTGAAGGACAGCACGATGGTGGCCAGGGCGGGCCCCCAGATGAAGACCAGGTCGACCACCAGCGGGATGGCCACCATCGCCGTCACGACGGCGATGTCGCGCCGGCTCAGCCGGACAGGACCGCGGCGGCGCCGGGAGGGCGCCGCCGGGGTCGCTGCTTCGTCGGTCCTGGGGTCGCGCAGCCGTGTCAAAGCGCTCACACGAAGATCGTCTTCGCCTGGTCCTCCAGCGACTTGGCCGCGGCCGCGCTGTCCTTGTCGTTGATGAACTGCTGCAAGGCGTTCTGAACCACGGGGTAGGCGAAGTCCGGCCTGGTGTCGCGGTCGAGGAACTGGGCGATGTTCTTGGTCTTGGAGATGATGTCGGCCGAGTCCTTCTGCAGCTGGTTGTAGCTGCTCTGGTCGTAGTCGCTCGCGGTGCCGACGTCGGTCGGGTCCGAGGCGAGGTACGCCGCCTCGGCCTTCGCCGTGCCGAGGTACTCGAGGAACTTGGTCGCGCCGGCCTTGTTCTTCGGCTTCTTCGACATCATGAACCCGTCGATGGGCGCGTCGATGCCGCTGTCGATCGGGTAGGCGCTGTCGATCTCCGGGAACGGGAAGAACTGCAGGTCGGCGAGGTTCTCCTTGGAGAACTGCTGCCCCACCTGGCCGGCGCCCTGGAACATCATCCCGGCCTTCTTGTTCTGGAGGTCTTGGGCGCCCTCCTCCCACGTCAGGCCGTTGGGCCCGCTGCTGTAGTAGGGGAACAGCTCCTTCCAGGTATCGAAGACCTTGACCACCTTGGGGTCGGTCCACGACTCGTCGTGGGCCATCAGGTCGACGTGAAACTGGTAGCCGTTGATCCTCATGTTGAGGATGTCGAAGGTGCCCATCGCGGGCCAGCCGTCCTTGTCGGCGAAGGAGATCGGCGTCAGGCCGTCGGACTTCATCTTCTGGCAGAGCGCCATCAGGTCGTCCCACGTGGCCGGGACCGAGTAGCCGTGCTCGTCGAACACGCTCTGGCGGTAGTTCATCACCCACGGGTAGTTGTAGAGCGGCACGAAGTAGTAGTGGCCGTCGTCCGCCTTCGCGGCGTTCTTGATCGAGTCGGGGAAGCTGTCGCCGATCTTGTCCCAGACGTCGTCGATCGGGGAGGCCAGGCCCTGGGCCGCGAAGAACTTCATGCGGTAGCCGGCGAACCAGGAGAAGACGTCGTCCGGGGTGCCCTGGAGGTAGGTCTGGATCTTGTTCTGGAAGGTGTTGTGGTCGACGGTGTTCACCTTGGCGGACAGGCCGGAGGACTTGTTGAAGTCGGCCACCACCGCTGCGAACGCCGACTTCACGCCGGCGTCGGAGTAGTTGGAGCCGATCGATACGGTCTTCCCCCCGCCGCCCGAGGAGGAGTCGCTGCTGCCGCAACCGGCCAGCGCGCCGGCGCTGCCGCCGAGTGCGAGTGCGGCGAGACTCCCCTGCAGGAGTGATCGGCGGGTGAACGCGAGCTCTGGTGCTGACGGCATTGGCAAGCCTCCCTGGTCGAACAGAGTCGAACGAAACCGCTCATAAAGTCCCAGGAAGTCAAGCGTGTGGCCTGCGTCACTGTCAATGCCCAATCCGGGGCCCTCGTCAGGCGCCGGCGACGACCACCGAGTCGACGTGCTCGCGCAGCTCGGCGACCGCGCGGCGAGGCAGCGCCGAGTCCGTGACGAAGGTGCCGGCCAGCGACAGGGGGCCGATGTCTGCGAAGCCCACGACGCCCCACTTGGAGCTGTCCGCCACGACGACCACCTCGCGCGCCGCGGCGATGAGCGCCTTGTTGGTCATCGCCTCGGCGAGGTTGGGAGTCGTCAGGCCTTCGTGGAGGTCGGCGCCGTGGACTCCGAGGAAGAGCTGGTCGACGTGCAGGCCGGCGATCGTACGGTCGGCGATCGGACCGACGAGCGCGTCGCTCGGAGTCCGGACGCCTCCGGTGAGGATGACGGTGGCCTGCGGGTTCTCACTCGTCACGGCGTCCGCCACGCTCGGCGAGTTGGTCACCACGGTGAGATCGGCGACGTGGGCCACGAGCCGCGCCATCGCCCAGGTCGTCGTGCCGGCGCTGAGGGCGATCGCGGAGCCGGGCCGGACCATGGCGGTCGCCGCGGCGGCGATCGCCTGCTTGGCCGGCCCGGCGAGCTGGCTCTTCGCGGCGAACCCCGGCTCGAAGATCGCCGAGCCGCCGAGCACGGCACCACCGTGCACCTTCTCGGCGAGACCGTCGGTGCTGAGCTGCTCCAGGTCGCGGCGGATGGTCATCTCGGAGACGCCGAGCAGGTCGGTGAGGTCTGCGACCTTCACCGCCCCGGTGCGACGCAGCTCAGACAGGATCGCGCGTCGGCGCTGCTCCGCCAGCATCCCGTTGCCTCCAGCTCCGCCGTTTCGTCGTGTTCGCACAGGATCGAACATCTAGGAGAGAGTGGCAAGAGACCGCGTCAACGGTCGTCCGGCCAAGTGCAGCGAGGCGCCCACATCGGTCACGGCTGGCGTCTGCCCGAGATCAGGCCCGCCGCGCGCGCCCGCGCGACGGCATCCTGCTGGGACTCGACGCCGAGCTTGCGGTAGAGGCTCCGCTGCTGGGTACGGACGGTGCTGTAGGAAACTCTGAGGTCAACGGCCACCTGCCGGATCGACAGGCCCTCCGCGATGCGATCGAGGACCACCTGCTCGCGCGGGGTCAGCTCGACGAGGGTGATCGGCCGGGCGAAGACGTCCGGGGCGCCTGCTAGAGGCTCCTCGGCGAGGAGCTCGACCGCAGCCGGGAGGCCCGCGGCCAGCTCTGCCAGGTCGGCCCGCGGAACGGTTGAGAAGGGACGGATCGCGCCCGTCGTGCGAGCGGCCAGCACCGCCTCGCGCAGAGCGTCCGTAGCCGCCGCTGCCTCACCCGATCGGTGCGCGGCCACAGCCCGCAGGAGGAGCATCTCCTGCCGATGTCGGTAGCAGGCGCGTCGCTCCCACCCGGCGTCGCCGGTCAGCGCGAGCGCTGTCGTGGCATCGCCGGACAGCAGCGCGAGCCGCGCTCGGGCCACCTTGAGCGACGGCGAGCGGCGGTGCTCGCCCTGGAGGACGGCGCGCGCCTGGTTGCCCTGTCCGAGGGCGAGGAGGAGCTCCGCCTCGACCGCTGCGAGGAGGGGCGCAGCCGATTCCGACACGGTGCTCCGCCGGCGCCGAGCTGCGTCGATCTGCTGCAGGACGCCCGCCGAGGTTCCGGTGTGGACGGCGAGGAGCGCGCGGGCGTAGAGCTGGTGGCCCCACCTCGCGCCGGGCACGGCGCTTCCCCGCAGCTCGCGCTCGGCCCGCCTCGCCGACGGCAGGTCCAGGGTGTCCACCGCCAGCAGCAGCCGGGCGACGCCTCTATCGAGCCGGTCACCGAGCCGTGTCCGATCATCCGTTGCCCGCTCGGCGGTCGGGGGTTGCAACCAGCTGCTGGCATCGAGCACGTCACCGTGCAGCGCGTGCGCTAGGGCCAGCCGCGCCGCCGCATGGCCCTCGGGCCGACCTGGGGAGCCCGACGAGCGACGGCTCGCCTCCTCGAGGTGTGTGATGCTGCGGCGCAGGTCACCGGCGGCAAGGTACGTCTCGCCCACCTCGAGCCTGACCGAGCCGTAGAGGTCGGCGACCTCGCCCGGGCGGGCCTCGCGGGCGGTAGCCGCTAGCTGGGCAAGGCGCTCGGCGAGCACGACCGCCTCCGGCAGTCGAGGCGGTGTCCGAAGTGCCGACAGGACCGCCATCCCGGTGCCCAGCGCCGTGATCGCGGCGTCCGTCGCGCCGAGCCGGGCGAGGTCGTCCGGCTCCGCAGGCAGGATGGCGGCACTCAACGCCGGGTCGTCGATCCCCAGGACGAGCGCCCGGAGCGCGCGTGCCGGGCCGACGGAGGAGTCGCCGAGGATCTCCGTGGTCGGCACCGCGAGCAGCGCCTCCTCGAGCGCCCGGCCGTGGGAGTCGAGCAGCAGCCGCCAGGAGCCGTCCACGATCTCGACGACCAGCGGCCAGGCGGCGGCACTCACGGCATGCGCGAGTGCCTCGGCCGGACGGTCGTGGTCGGCGTACCACCGCGCCAGACGCCGGTCCAGCTCGGGCAGGTGCTCGGACTGGTGGCGGTGCAGGTCGTCGATGAGGGACCGGCGCACCGCCGCCGGCCAGCGGTACATCGACCCTGCGCCCCGCGTGCCGACGGGGACCAGCCCTCCAGCGGCGACGAGGGCCTCGAACCTGGGAGCGGCCGCAGGGTCGGCGGTGAGCAACCCGGCGAGGTCGGCGTTGACCTCGTCCGGCAGCGCCGTGACGGCGGCGAATCGCATCGCCTCGGGCTCGGCGACGCTTGGAAGGAGACGATCGCGCAGCCATTCGGCCGCGACCTGCTCGAGCAGCCCCGGCACCTCTGCGCCGTCGGCCGGCGCGTGCCGCAGTGCCTCGAGCATGGCGCGAGTGAGCTCCGGCCAGCCTCCCGACGCCTCCCGGAGAGCGGCCAGGTGAGGAGGTGTCGACGGCGCGCCGTCGACCACCTCGGCGAGGGCCGCCGTCTCCTGGTCGCTGAACAGCAGGTCCTCACCGGTCAGCTCGGTGACCGTCAGACCCGACGTCACTCGGGCACCGAAATGGCGGTGGCTCCGCGTCGCGACGACGAGCCGTAGGTCTGGAACGTGGCGGACCAGGTCGAGCAGGGCCCCCTCGGCCGCTGGGGTGGCGACGTTCTCGAAGCCGTCGACGTAGAGGACCAGTGGCCGGCCGGCAGCGCTGATGATCCGGGCTGCCGACGACTGGGGCGAGCGCAGGTGTGAGGTCGACGGCTCCGGCAGCCCCCGGTCGGTGAGCGCCTCCATCATCGAGATCCAGAAGCTGCCCGGGTCGCCCTCCCCGGGTCGTACACGGACGCCCACCAGGAGCGACCCGCCGTCGAGGTCCCGGTCGACCCACTGGCGCAGGAGCACGGTCTTGCCGAAGCCCGCCGGCGCCCGCAGGACGGTCAACCGGGCGCCACGCGCGATCCGGTCGAGGAGATGGGGGCGAGGGAGGAACGGGCCCGCGACCGGGGTCGTCGTCACCTCGTCCCCCTCGCCGCTGCCGCGAGTCCTGCGATGCTCCGACGGTCGACGGGCCGTCCTCCGCACACCTCGCGACGCATCGCGATCCCCCTCGAACGCTGACTCGGATGAGTAAAGGACGATAGGGCACGCGCCTCAGGAGGCGGCGCGGAACGGCCACTTCGTCCACCGAACACCTCGTCCGCCCGTGGCCCGTTCGGGCCCGGTGACCGGGACGGTGAACCCGGGCCCGGCGCCGGCCGGAGGAGCGGCGACCTGAGCGGATCGTCGGGCAAAGCCCGCTGATCCGGCCGGTGGTTCCCCGCCCTTCTTGGGACCGTCGAGCCAGATCGCATCCATGCTGGCACCGACCCGTCGTGCGACCTGTGTCGCGCACCCAGCCTGTGGGGGCTTTGGGCACCAGCCGGGTCAAGAGGCCGCATGGGGCGGCATCGTTAGGGGACACACGCACATGCTTGCCGTGCGCGACATGGGATTCGCGCTGCCTTTCGGGACACACATCGCGACTGTCGGGGGACTGCGCTGATGGCCGCGCGTCGGTGGCGCCACGCCGTCATCTGGGCGACCGCCCTGCTGGTCGTCGCCAGTGGGACGTCATTCGCCTCGGAACCGGACCCGACTCCCACGGCGACCAGCTCCACCGCCTCCGCCAATGGCGATGTGGCGAGCGACGCCGCGTCGGACGAGGTCGGCAGCCCGTCGACCAGCCCCTCCGCCGACCCCTCCGCCGACCCGTCCGCCGACCCGTCGACCGGCCCCCAGGCGTCGACCCGCTCCGGTGTCCGTGCCCTGGCCGCCGCGGTTCCTCAGTCGGTGGTCGGCGTGACGAAGGAGAACGACCTCAACGGAACGCCGGCGCGCCCCGGTGACCAGTTCACCTACACCGTCGCCGCGCGCTGCTCCGGCCTGACCGCCGGGTGCGTCAACCAGACCGTCACCGACGTGCTTCCCGCGGGGCTCGACGTCACCTCGCTGCCGCAGGCGACCGCTCAGCGGACGGTCACCTACGACTCCGCCACCCGGACGCTGACGATCTCGTTCCTCGAGCCCCTCCAGGCCCCCGTCGGCTCGGTCGGCCTGAACGACGGCGCCACCCGCGTCCTTGAGATCGGCGTGCGGCTGCCGGCGGACACCGGGCTCGCCGACGGCAGCACGATCAGCAACACCGCGACCACTGTCGCCGACAACGCGCCGGAGGCGTCGGACACCAACGTGGTCGACGTCGAGGTGCCTCGCGTGGTCAAGCCCGTCGCCACGAAGAACTGGACCGATGGCTCCGCCATCGCGGGGAGCGACGAGGACACCACCGCGGTGCTGGGCGTGCGCAACGCCTCCACCGGCCCCGTCATCATCGACGAGCTCTCACTGACCGACGACACCGCCGCGACGTACGAGCGCTTCGACCTGACCGGAGTCGAGCTCACCCGGCTCCCGGCCGGTGCCGACACCGCGCGTCTGCTGGTCTGCACGCAGCCGGCCGGCACCTGTGCCGCCGGTGACTATGCCCTGGTCGACACGCGGACGTCGACGGGCACGTTCGCCGTCCCCTCCGCTGGCCAGGTGACCGGGATCCGCGTCGTCTTCGTCGACGCCGGCGGGGCCGCCCTCCCCTACGACGCGACCGGCGGCGAGGTGCGCGCCGGGCTGCGCCTTCGTGACGCGCTCCGCACCAGCGGAAGCCCGATCAAGCCCAGCAGCCGCCAGACGGTGTCGAACTGCGCCGTCCCAGCCGCCGTCGACGACGCGGGTGTCAGCACCACCGGCACCCAGGCCTGCGACACCTTCGACATCCTCCCCGACACGGTCCTGGTCAACGCGCAGAAGACCTTCGTCGCCGACACCGACGGTGACTGGTCCCGGGGCGCCGGCGAGTACGCCGTCGTCGGCCGGCACTCCCCGGTGACCGCGACGATCTCGGCCAAGAACTTCTCGCCGTTCCCGCTGCGGACGCTCGTCATCACGGAGCCGGACCCCGGGGCGGCCGCCGGCCTCTCGGAGTTCGACTCCGTCGACGTGACGTCGGTGCGGCTCCGGTTGCCGGCCGGAGCCACGTCGGCGAGCCTCGTGGTCACCTACGCGGACAGCACCACGGCGACCTTCACGCACACGGCCAACGCCACCGTTGACGTCACCGGACCGGGTGTCGGGGTGACCGGTCTCGAGGTCACCTACACCGGCGTGGACGCCGACGACCAGGCGACGATCGCCGAGGGCAGCACGGCGTACCTCGACATCCACGGCACCTTGAACGACTCCGTCGACGACGACGACCTGCCGAACGGCACTTCCCCGGGTGTCGGGAACTGTGCCTCCTGGCAGGCGAAGGCGACGACGTCGAACAGCACGGGCACGGCCGCTGGGAACGCTTGCGCGAGCCTGACGGTGGAAGCCCCCCGTAGCTCGGGGTCGGGCACGAAGACGAGCAGCCAGTCCACCCTTCCGCCCGGTCAGCCGGTCGACTTCGACCTCACCCTCACCAACAACGGCAACCTGCCGCTCGTGTCGCCGGTGATCAGCGACCCGCCGGCGGACGCCGACGGCACGCCGCGTGCCCAGGACAACCCGTTCGACACCGTCCGGCTCCTGTCGGCGACCGTGACCAAGGATTCGGGTACGCCGGCCACTGCGCTCGAGGTCTACGACCCGCGCGGCACCGGTCAGTGGGTCACCTACGACGCCAGCGACAGCGCCCTGCTCGAGGCGGCCACCGGTGTGCGGGTCCGGGTCCTCGGCGAGCTGACCCCGACCAAGCGCGTCTTCCTGCGGCTCACGGTGCAGCGCCGCGACGGGATCACCGACGGCCAGCAGGTGACCAACTGCTTCTCCAGCTGGGCGACGGGGTGGTCCGGCTTCAGCGGCGACGTCTGCGCCGCGGGCGTGCAGACGGCGCCCGCCTCGAGCGGCGCCGTGCTCAACAAGTCCCTGCAGCCCGGCCAGCTCGCCGAGCAGATCCCGGGCGTGGGCCAGCAGACGGCCAAGCTCAGGCTGACCGTCGCGAACACGGGCAACGTCAGCGCGAACCGTCTGCTGGTGACCGACGACGACCGTGTCGCCGCCGGTGACACCAGCGACTTCTGGGACGCCGTCGACCTCGGCACGATCAGCG
This sequence comes from Nocardioides terrae, assembly GCF_900112345.1. Classification (GTDB taxonomy): domain Bacteria; phylum Actinomycetota; class Actinomycetes; order Propionibacteriales; family Nocardioidaceae; genus Nocardioides; species Nocardioides terrae. The sequence goes on along the minus strand of NZ_FOLB01000002.1, from coordinate 328,067 downwards.
CGGTCACCTTCCCGCTCGGCGCGGACCGGGTCACGATCGACGCACTCACCTCGACCGGTTGGAAGCCCGGCTCGCCGGATGGCGCAGCACCGTGGGGCCTGCCGACCGGGGTCGCGGCCGGCGACGTGATCGGCCTGCGGTTCACCTTCACCTCCAGCACCGGCGGCTACGCCCTGCGCCCCTGCGAGGGCTCGCCGACGCCAGCCTCCTGCACCGGCGCGGTCGTCGTCGACGTGCACCCGCGTGCCGCCCGGCGCTCCGACGGCCAGCCCGTCGGTCGGGTGACGCTGACCAACACGGCCACCGGCGGCTTCGAGACCCGACTGCAGGCGGCCGGCACGACCCAGCCGATCGACCCCGTGGACGCCACGCTCGGGTTCGTCGCCGGCAGCCCCCAGCTCTCGGTCGACAAGAGCCCGAACAGCTCCATCGCCCCCGGTGAGACGGCGCCGTTCCTGCTCAAGGTGACCAACACCGGCACCGCCGACCTGCCCGGTCTCGTGGTCGAGGACACCCTTCCGGCGGGGCTCAGCTTCGACGAGTCGTTCCAGGGCGACGGCGGCCGGCCGTTCAAGGTCGTCGCCACCCAGGTCCCGGCCGGCACCGATGCCGTCCCGGCTCCGGACTTCTCGACCGTCGCCGACAACGGCACGGTCACCGGGCTGCGCTGGTCGTTCGGCTCGTGGGTCCTGCGCCCGGGTGCCACCCTCACGCTCCAGATCCAGGTGACCCTCGCGCCCGGCGTCGTCGAGGGGCAGGTCAGCACCAACCGCATGGGCGCCACGTCCTCGCACCCGCAGCTCGCGTGCGGCACCGGAAGCGGCACGTCCTCCGACGGCTCGTTCGGTGCCGGCACCTGGTGCACGGACTCCGCGGCGGTGACGACCAAGGCCGGCGCCGCGTTCCAGGCCCGCAAGTGGGTGGCCGGCACCGACGCCCTGGGATGGTGGAACAACGTCGCCCAGCAGGCCGTCCCGATCGGTGACGCGTCCTGCCCGGCCCGCACCGAGGCCGGGCGCACGTACACCGCCTACCCCTGCGTCGCGCTGGTCAACCCGGGCGACCGGTTCGACTACCTGCTCCGCTTCGTCAACGCGGGCACCGAGCCGGCCACGGCGATGCGCGTCGTCGACCGGTTCCCGGTCGAGGGCGACAAGGGCGTGGTGCTCAGCAGCACCGACCGCGGCACCCAGTGGGACAACCGGCCCACCCTCGCCACGGAGCCGGCCCTCGTCGGCGCCGGCGCGCTGGTGACGACGTACGCCGACTCCGAGCCGCTCTGCACGGGCGACCTCTCCATGGCGAACACGTGCGCGGCGGGCTCCTGGTCGGCGCCCTTCGGCCCGAGCGCCGTCGCCGCCCAGATGCGGGTCTCCTGGGGGACGCCGCTCGCGCCGGGTGACGGCGTGAGCATCCGGTTCTCGATGAACACCCCGCTCCAGGTGACCCGGGTCGCCGACCCGACCATCGCCTGGAACTCCTTCGGCCATGCCGAGACCACGAAGCGGTCGGCGGGCGCGGACCGCGTCCTGCCCGCCACCGAGCCGATCCAGGTCGGGGTCGCGACCGCGTACGGAACCCTGCGCGTGACCAAGCAGGTCACCCAGAATCCGGGTGCCCTGCCGGTCAGCGGTCTGCAGTTCAAGTTCGCCTACTCGTGCACGATCGACCCGGTCGGCAACCCCGAGCAGACGGTCGCCACGGGCACCCTCAGCCTGCACGACGGCGAGCACGCCGACGTCACCGGAGTCCCTGCCGGAGCACGCTGCGAGGTCACGGAGACCGACGCGCAGGGTGGCGTGAGCGACCACCCGACCGGCGACCCGGTGGCTGTGACGATCAAGCCGCAGCTCGGCACGCAGGACAACGCCTCGGCCGTCACGATCAGCAACGCCTTCCCGCTGACGAGTCTCACCGTCTCCAAGACGGTGGCCGGCCCGGCCGCGCAGTACGGGGCGGGCAAGAGCTACCCGGTGACGGTGGACTGCAGCTTCGCCGGCACCACGGTGACGGGGTTCCCGCAGACCGTGTCGGTGGCAGCGGGCGACGCCGAGCGGCTCGACGTCCCGACCGGTGCGCTCTGCACGGCGACCGAGCTCGACGCGCACGGCGCCACGGGCACCGTCGTCGCGCCGTCGACGGGTGTCCAGGTCACGGCGGACGGGGCCGCGCAGCTCGCGGTCACCAACACCTTCGAGCAGGGGCACCTGCGGATCGTCAAGAGGATCGCCGGAGCCGGCGCACCGCTCCCGCGCGGACCGTTCACCTTCCAGGTGGCGTGCACGTTCGACGGTGACGCCATCGCCCCGGTCACGGTGGAGGCACACCGTCTCGCGGGTGAGAGCGAGATCTCGGCCGACGTACCGCTGCTGCTGCCGGTCGGCGCCGTCTGCACGGTCTCCGAGACCGGGAACGGTGGAGCGGACGCCACGCCGGCGCCTGTCACCGTGACGATCGTCCAGAACGCCGACGACAACACGGTCGAGGCCACCTTCACCAACGAGTTCTCGGCCGGCACCGTCGCGCTCTCGAAGGTGCTCGCGGGTGCCGGAGCGACGGCCGCCTACGCGACCAACGCCACCTTCACGGTGCTCGTGACCTGCGCCCAGGGCAGCGCGACCAGCGTCGTCTACTCCGCGCCCGTGCAGATCAAGGGCGGCGAGCGCCACGAGCTGACCGACGCCGACGGCGACCCCGTCCTGCTGCCGCTCGGCACGCGGTGCTGGGCGGAGGAGACCGCCACCGGTGGCGCGACGTCGCACAGCAGCGCGACCGGTTCCTACGCCGACGGGGCCGAGGTGGTCGACGGGACGCCGAGCGACCTCCAGCACCTCGAGCTGACCGTCACGAACACCTTCGACCTCGCCTCGCTGACGTTGTCGAAGAAGGTCGAGGGCGCCGCGGCGGCGTTCGCGTCGGGTCGCACGTACGACGTCGCGGTCAGCTGCGTGCTGCCGCAGAACGGCGTCGACACGCCGCTCGTCACCGACGAGCCGCACGCGCTGCAGGCCGGCCAGTCCGTCACGGTCGCCGACCTCCCGGTCGGCGCGGCGTGCTGGGCCCGGGAGACCGACGCCGGGGGCGCCACCTCCAGCCGGGTCACCCACCCGACCCGGAGCGGGGCGCTCGCGCTGACGGCCACGGGCGGCGACGTCACGGTGACGAACACCTTCGACGCGGCGCAGCTGCTGATCGAGAAGAAGGTCGTCAACGGACCCGTGGGTCCCTACCCGTTCGTGCTCGCCTGCACGACTGCTCAGGGTGCGGTCACGCTCCCGGCCCGGGATGCGGCGTTCAAGCTCAGCAACGGCGGCCGCAAGCGCGTCGAAGTGCCGCTCGGCGCGAGCTGCACGGTGAAGGAGACTCACGTGGCGGAGGACGACACGGTCACCTACAGCGACTCCGACAGGCGCGCCGGCGGACGGCGTGACGGCCGGGTTGTCGCTGCGCCCGGCAGCACGGTCCGCGTCACCAACACCTTCAGCGGTGCGACAGGCGATGTCTCGGCGAGTGCGGGCGACCCGAGCGCCTCCGGTGCGCTGGCCAGCACGGGCGGGCCCTCCTGGTGGCTGCTCCCCGTCGGCGTGCTGCTCATCGCCGGTGGATCCGCCGCAGCCTGGGCGGCCCGGCGTAGGCGCGCCTCCTGACGGCACGGCTCTTCGGCTCGCGCCCGGGCGGTCCTCGATGACTGCCCGGGCCGCGAGGGGGCTCTGGCGAGGGTCGATGTGGCCCGGCCTGGTCCTGGCTTGCCTCGGAGTCGTGCTGCTGGGCTACGTCGGCTGGGAGTACGCCGGCACGAACGTCGTCTCCCACCATCGCCACCACGACCTCGAGCGCCGTCTGCACGAGTCATGGGCGACCGGTCACCCATCGGTCCGCACGAAGTGGGGAAAGGCCGAGGCGCTCGTCCGCATCCCCCGGTTCGGTGCCGGCTACCGCGTTCCCGTGCTGGAGGGTACCGACAGCGCCGCGCTCGCCAGCGGCTTCGGACACTACGAGGGGACGGCCGGTCCGGGTGAGGCCGGCAACTACGCGCTCGCTGCGCACCGCGTGACCCACGGCGAGCCGCTTCGGGACATGCCCGACCTGAGGGAGGGCGACGAGGTCGTCGTCGAGACCGCCACCGCCACGTACACCTACCGCCTCGTGACGGGCGGCACGGATCTCGTCGTGTCGAGCACCGCCACCTGGGTGACCGACCCGGTGCCCAGAAATCCGACTGCCGGCGGTGCCGAGCCACCACAGGACGCCTCGCAGCACCTGCTGACCCTCACCACCTGCTCGGAGCTGTTCCACACCGACGACCGGACGATCGTCTTCGGCGTGCTCGTCGGGACGGTCGAGCGCGACGCGGCCGCTTCGTAGCCGGAACCGTGCTGCCCGGCGCGCCGCCGACCGGCGCGAGTGCGACAGGCCGATACCGGGTCAGGCCGAGCCTGTGGCCGAGGGCGAGGCCGGGTCCGAGGTCCGCTGGACCGGGCACCCGGTGGTGAAGGTGCCCAGGTCGGCGAGGTCGAACCCGTGGGGGTAGGAGCGGATGCGACGCATGTCGCGGACCAGCTTCGGGCGCCGGCGCGGCGGGAGGCGCGCGACCAGCCGGGCGCGGAGGCGCAGCCCGCCGGTGGAGATCCGGCGGACGAGCGGGCTCGGCTCGGGGTAGCAGAAGGCGCGCAGCAGCGGTGGGTCCATCAGCGCCCGGCTGAAGACCCGCACCAGCGGTGCGAGCGGCCGGGGACAGAAGCCGACCAGCAGGTCGAGGGTGGCATCGGCGACCCGGCGGCCGCCCTCGTCGTAGTCGAAGTGGGCCGCCTCGTAGTCGTCCATCAGCCGCGCGAAGCCGGCGTAGGTGTCGGGGATGTCCTTGATACCCATCCGGCTCCCCAGCGCCTGGTAGTAGCGGACGGTGGCGAGCCGCTCGGCGTCGGTCAGCCGCCGCCACCCGTAGGAGTCGAGCCAGCGCTGGGGTACGACGACGAAGGTGGCGAGGACGTAGCGCAGGTCGTCGTCGGAGATGTCGTACATCCGGTGCATGGCATTGATCCGGCGCAGCGCGACCTTGCCGTCGGCCGAGTCCAGGCCCGACACGAGCCCCGCCTCGAGGAGCAGCGAGGTGTCGTCGTACCGCTTCTGGGTGCGGGTGGTGAACTCGCCGGTCTCGAAGAGCAGCCGACCGATGCTCGGCACGGCGTAGGTGCGGAAGAGCGCGAAGCTGAGTGCCTGGTTGAGGTCCCACGGGAACTCGTGGAGCCCGAGGTTGCGATAGATCTCCTCGTGGTCGACCTCCGGGTCGAGGCCGGCGTTGCGGTCGGGCCTGCCCATCGCGCCTCCTCGGTCTCGCTCCGGACGACGCTAGAGCCGAGCGGAGGCGGGCGTCCATGCCCGCCGAATGGGCACGGCACTGCCCACGCCACCCGATCGCCCACTAACGTCAGCCGCGATGCGCCCTCACCTTCACCACGCCCACGCCGAACACGTCGAGCTCGAGTCGGCCTTCACCGTCGACGCCTCGCGCGTCACCTTCGGTCCCGGCTCGCTGCGCGAGGTGGGGCTGCGGGTCGCCCGCCACCTGCCCGACGGCGGCCGGGTCGCGCTCTTCACCGACGCCCGGCTCCGCCGCACCGAGTGGTACGACGACACGATGGCCGCCCTGCGCGAGCAGAACCTCGAGGTGGTGGTCTTCGACGAGGTCCTCGTCGAGCCGACCGACGCGTCGATGCAGGCCGCCGTCGGGTTCGCGCGCGAGGCCAAGCCCGACGCCTTCGTCTCCCTCGGTGGCGGCTCGGTGATCGACACCGCCAAGCTCGCCGACCTGCTCAGCACCCACCCGGGTGAGCTGATCGACTACGTGAACGCGCCGCTCGGTGCCGCCACGCCCGTGCCCGGCCCGCTCAAGCCCCACGTCGCCTGCCCGACGACGAGCGGCACCGGCAGCGAGGTCACCGGCATCGCGATCTTCGACCTCGTCTCGGCCCATGCGAAGACCGGCGTCAGCAGCCCCCTGCTGCGGCCGACGGAGGCGGTCGTCGACCCGCGCACCACCGCCTCCCTCCCTGCGGACGTGGTCGCGAGCAGCGGCCTGGACGTGCTCTGCCACGCGGTCGAGTCGCTGACCGCGCGCGCCTACGTCGGCCGACCGGTCGCCTCGCCGGTGACGGCCCGCCCGGCCAGCCAGGGCGCCAACCCCTGGAGCGACCTGGGTGCGCGCCAGGCCATCGAGCTGATCGGCCGCTACCTGCGCCGGGCCGTCGCCGACGAGCACGACGAGGAGGCGCGCCACCAGATGATGTGGGCGGCCACCCTGGCCGGCATCGCGTTCGGCAACGCCGGCGTGCACGTCCCGCACGCGATGGCGTACGCCGTCGCGGGCGTGCTGCACGACATCGGCTCGGACTACCGGCCGGCCGGCTACGTCGGCACCGAGTCGCTCGTCCCGCACGGCTTCGCCGTGGCCGTCACCGCCCCGGCCGCCTTCCGGGCCCTCGCCCCGACCACGCCGTTCCGTCACTTGGAGGCGGCCCGGCTCCTGGGCGGCGACACCGCCGGCGTCGGCCCGCGCGAGGCCGGCGACGTGCTCGCCGAGGCGGTCGGGAGCCTGATGCACGACGTCGGCGCCCCCAACGGCATCGGCGGCGTCGGCTACACCCTCGACGACGTCCCGGCCCTCGTCGCGGGTGCGGCGCCCCAGCGCCGGCTGCTCGACAACGCGCCCAGCCCGGTGCACGAGGACGAGCTCCACGCGATCTTCAGCGACGCGCTCCGGGCCTGGTGATGGCGGCGCCGGTGGAGAAGCCGAGTCGGCCGGCGTACGGCGACTATCCGCACCATGCCGAGATCACCACCCGCTGGATGGACAACGACGTCTACGGCCACGTCAACAACGTGACCTACTACAGCTACTTCGACTCCGTCGCCAACGAGTACCTCATCGAGCGCGGCGGCCTCGACATCGAGCACGCGCCAGTGATCGGGCTGGTCGTCGAGTCGGGCTGCAGCTACCACGCGCCGGTCGCCTACCCGCAGCGGCTGCGCGCCGGGCTGCGCGTGGACCGGCTCGGCGACCGCGCCGTCACCTACGGCATCGCCATCTTCACGACCGACTCCGACGAGGCGGTCGCGCACGGCCACTTCGTGCACGTCTTCGTCGACCGCGAGGCGCGTACGTCGACCACCATCCCCGGCCGCATCCGCGCGGCACTCGCCGCGATCTCCGTCTGAGCGTCAGCCCACGGAAGGCCGGCGCGACACGCGCCGTCCAGAACGTGGACGTCGTTGACTCTTTAAAGTCGAGTGTCTTACTGTAGTTACATGAGAACGAATCGACCCCGCCCTCTCGGCGGCCGTTCCTGTCGCTGCTCTCACTGACCTCCGCCCCTGCGGGCTTCCCCCACTCCCTGCGCCCTCTCGGCCCCCGTCATCGACCCGGGCCGCTCTGCGGCGCGCCCTCGCCCCCACCCCACCAGAAGGGACCCCCTGTGAACGCCCAGACCGGCCGCCAGCTGAGCCTCAACGCCTTCCTGCACGACACCGGCCACCACGAGGCCTCGTGGCGGCACGCCGACAGCTCCGTCGAGCGGGTCGGCGACATCACCTGGTACCAGGAGATCGCCCGCACCGCCGAGGCGGCCAAGCTGGACGCCGTCTTCCTGGCCGACAGTCCCGCCTGGTACGGCACCGGCTACCGGCCCAGCCACGAGTTCGAGCCGATCACCCTGCTCACCGCGATCGCGACGGCGACCGAGCGGATCGGCCTCGTCTCGACCGCCTCCACCTCGTTCTACGAGCCCTACAACCTGGCCCGCCTCTTCAGCAGCCTCGACCGCATCTCCGGCGGCCGGGCCGGCTGGAACATCGTCACCACCTTCAGCGAGGACGCCGCCCGCAACTTCGGTCTCGACGCGACGCCCAGCAACGAGGACCGCTACGAGCGCGCCCAGGAGTTCGTCGACGTCGCCACGTTGCTCTGGGACAGCTGGGAGGACGACGCCGTCGTCGCCGACCGGCCGTCCGGCGACTACGTCGACGTCAGCAAGGTCCACGCGATCGACCACGTGGGGCGTCACCTCAAGGTGAAGGGCCCGTTCAACGCACCGCGCTCGCCGCAGGGCCGCCCCGTCTACATCCAGGCGGGGTCGTCGAACGAGGGTCGAGCCTTCGCCGCCCGCAACGCCGAGGCGATCTTCACCGCCCACCAGACGCTCTCCGACGCCCGGGCGTTCTACGACGACATCAAGAGCCGCGCGCGGTCGTTCGGCCGCAACCCCGACCACGTCCTCGTGCTGCCGGGCATCAGCCCGTTCATCGCCGACACCGCCGAGGAGGCGAGGGAGCTCTACGAGCACTTCAACGGCCTGACCGTGCCGGCGTACGGGCTCGACCAGCTCGAGAAGATGGGCGGCGTCTCGCTGCGCCACCTCGACCTGGACGAGGTTGTCCCGATCGAGGCCTTCGGGAGCGCCGGCAACGTGCTCGACAACAGCCGGAGCCGCAAGCAGGTCATCGCCAACATCCTCGAGCGCGACCGGCCCACGCTGCGCCAGCTGCTCCACCGGCTGGCCGGCGGCCGCGGGCACAACGTCGTGCACGGCACGCCGGTGCAGATCGCCGACACGATCCAGGAGTGGTTCGAGAACGGTGCCGCGGACGGCTTCAACGTCATGCCGCCGCTCTACCCCCAGCTCCTCGACGCGTTCATCGACCGGGTCGTCCCGATCCTGCAGGAGCGCGGGCTGTTCCGGACCGAGTACGCCGGCGACACCCTGCGCGACCACTACGGCCTGCCCCGCCCCGACAGCGTCTACAGCGCCGACCTGGCGCTCGCCTCGGGCAAGTGACCTCCTCCCGTTCCCCGATCCGAAGGACAGATCCGTGACACGACCCTCCACGACCGATCGCTCGCGCCGGCCGCGCGGCCGGACCCGCTCGGCCCTCCTCCTCTCGGTGGTCGCCGCCCTCGCGGCCACCGCGCTCACCGCCTGCGGTGCCTCGTCCGGCGCCGAGTCCAAGGGCGGGGTGACCACGCTGCGCTACCAGGGCTGGAACAACCAGGTCACGCTGCCCGAGCTGGCCGAGGACCTCGGCTACTTCAAGGGCAAGGTCAAGCTGAAGTGGGTCGGCAACACCATCTCCGGCCCCCAGGACGTCCAGTCCGCAGCGACCGGCCAGACCGACTTCGGCGGCGCCTTCGGCGGGGCCGTCGAGAAGCTGGTGAGCTCCGGAGCCCCGATCAAGGCGGTGCTGAACTACTACGGCGGCGACGACAAGACCTTCACGGGCTACTACGTCCTCGACGGCAGCCCGCTCAAGAGCGCGAAGGACCTGGTCGGCAAGAAGGTCGCCGTCAACACGCTCGGCGGCCAGAACGAGGCCGACGTCTTCAACGAGCTCCGCGCCGCCGGTCTCTCCGAGGACGAGATCAAGAAGGTCGAGCTCGTCGTGCTGCCACCGACCAACCAGGAGGACGCCCTGCGTCGGCACCAGGTCGACGTCGCCGCTCTCACCGGCCAGTTCCAGCAGCTCGCCCTCGCTCACGGGGGCATCCACCCGCTCTGGACCGAGCTGGACCAGTACGGCCACTTCAACGGAGGCCAGTACGTCTTCCGCAAGGACCTCATCGCCAAGAACCCCGACGCGGTGCGCGCCTTCGTCGACGGCGTCGGCAAGGCCATCGAGTGGGAGAAGGCCACGCCCCAGGACCAGGTGCGCGCCAGGTTCGTGAAGATCATCGAGGCCCGCAAGCGGACCAACGAGAACACCGAGAGCATCCAGTACTGGCTCAGCTCGGGAGTGCCCTCGTCCTACGGCGAGATCAAGGACAGCGACTTCGAGCTCTGGAAGGACTGGCTGCTGTCGACCGGCTCGGTCAAGGAGGTCCCGGCCTCCGACGACCTCTACACCAACGAGTTCAACCCCCACGCCGAGTCCAGCTCCAAGCAGGGTGGGTGATCAGCGATGACCACGAGCATCAGCATCCGGAACGTCACCCAGTCGTTCCGCGACCGGACCACCGGCGGTGAGTTCGTCGCCCTCGACGACGTGAGCCTGGAGGTTCCGGCCGGTGAGTTCCTCACCCTGGTCGGGCCGTCGGGCTGCGGCAAGTCGACGCTGCTCGACCTGGTCGCCGGGCTGACCCGGCCCACCCGCGGCGAGGTCACCCTGGACGGGCGCCCGATCACCGGGCCCGGCCTCGACCGCGGCGTCGTCTTCCAGCAGTACGCCCTCTTCCCGTGGCGCACCGCCCTCGCCAACGTCGAGTTCGGGCTCGAGGAGAAGAAGGTGCCGCGCCGGGAGCGCCAGGAGCGGGCCCGCGAGGTGCTCGACCTGGTCGGGTTGTCCGCCTTCGCCGACCGCTACCCGCACGAGCTCTCCGGCGGCATGAAGCAGCGGGTCGCGATCGCCCGCAGCCTCGCCTACGAGCCCGCGGTGCTGCTCATGGACGAGCCGTACGCCGCCCTCGACGCCCAGACCCGGGAGGCGCTGCAGGACGACCTGCTCGGCATCTGGCGCCGCACCGGCGCCACGGTCCTCTTCATCACCCACGGCATCGAGGAGGCCGTCTACCTCGGCCAGCGCGTCGCGGTGATGACCTCCCGGCCCGGTCGGATCAAGGCGATCGTCGACATCGACCTCCCCGAGGCCGGCGACGGCGAGGACCGCCGCTCGACCCCGGCGTTCGTCGAACGCCGCCACCACATCTGGCAGCTGCTGCGCGACGAGGTGCGCCGCAGCCTCGACAACCAGCACACCCCCGTCGCGGTCTAGGAGCAGTCATGAGTGACACCACCACCGACCTGCGGGTCGCCCTGGACCCCGAGCCGGCGTCCACCCCGTCATCGGTCCCGTCGCCCCGCCGGGCGGAGGAAGGGCGCGGCACCACTCCGGTCGCGGTCCTGGCCCGGCGTACGCCCGTCGCGAGAGCCGTCGGCCGCGGGCTGACCGTCGCGCTCAAGCGCGTCATCGCGGTCGTCGCCTTCCTGGCACTGTGGCAGGTCGCCCCCCAGGCGGGCTGGGTCGAGCCGGCCTTCCTGCCACCCTTCACCACCGTGATCCAGGCCCTCGGGCGGCTGATCTCCGACGGCACCCTGTGGACCGACATCGTCGCCAGCCTGCACCGCTCGCTGACCGGCTTCGTCGTCGCCAACGCGATAGCGATCCCGCTCGGCCTGCTCATCGCCTGGTACCGGACGGCCGCCGACGTGCTCAGCCCGCTGCTGACCGTCTTTCTCAACACCGCCGCCGTCGCGCTGATCCCGGTGTTCACGCTCATCCTCGGCATCGGCGACTTCTCCAAGATCGCGATGATCACCTACGCCTGCTTCTGGGTCGTCCTCTTCAACACGATCAGCGGCGCCCGCAACGTCGACCCGCTGCTGGTGAAGTCCGCCCGGTCGCTGGGGCTCTCCCAGCTGAGCCTGTTCCGCAAGGTGGTGCTGCCGGCCGCCGTCCCGACCATCTTCACGGGCGTCCGCCTCTCCGGCGCCGCCTCGATGATGGTGCTCATCACGACCGAGTTCGTCGGCGCCAAGGCCGGGCTCGGCTACCTCATCATCTCGGCGCAGAACAACTTCCAGATTCCCGAGATGTACGCCGGCATCCTCACGATCTCGGTGATCGGCGTCGGCTTCAACTTCCTCCTGCTGCTCCTCGAGCGGCGCTTCTCCCGCTGGCGCCCGTAGCGCGGCGTCGTCCTGCCCCACCCACCCTCCGAGAGGACAGTCCATGACCATCCAGCTCGACCGCCCCCTGACCACCGAGACCATCGCCACCCAGGCCGAGCCCGAGCCCGGCTACGCCACGATCGAGGTCCGCAAGGTCGGCGCCCACCTCGGCGCCCAGATCGGCGGCGTCGTCATCGGCGGCGACGTCCCTCCCGAGCAGGTGGCCGAGATCAAGCGGGCGCTGGCCGCCCACAAGGTGATCTTCCTGCGCGACCAGCACGACGCGGGCGACGCCGAGCAGCGCGCGTTCGCCGGCCTGCTCGGCACGGTGACCAAGCCCCATCCCACGGTCGCGGGTGACGGCGAGGCGATCCTGCCGATCGACTCCGACACGGGGAAGGCCAACAGCTGGCACACCGACGTGACCTTCGTCGACCGGATCCCCTCCGCCTCCCTGCTGCGGGCCGTGGAGCTGCCGCCCTACGGCGGCACGACGGTCTGGGCCAACACGACCCGCGCCTACGAGTCGCTGCACCCGGCCCTGAAGGCGCTCGTCGACCGGCTGTGGGCGGTCCACTCGAACCTCTACGACTACGCCGCCGAGCGCGACGAGAAGCGGATCGGTGGGATCGACGTCAAGGAGCAGGCCTACCGCGACGAGTTCGGGCACCTGGAGTACGAGACCGAGCACCCCGTCGTGCGGATCCACCCCGTCACCGGCGAGCGGACGCTCCTGCTCGGCCACTTCATCCGCCACTTCGTCGGTCTCTCCGGCCGCGACTCCTCCGACCTGTTCCAGCTGCTCCAGCGCCACGTCACCCGGCTCGACAACACCGTCCGGTGGAGCTGGCGGCTCGGTGACCTGGCCGTCTGGGACAACCAGGCGACCCAGCACTACGCGGTCGACGACTACGACGACCAGCACCGGCGGCTGCACCGGATCACGCTCGCGGGCGAGGTGCCGGTCAGCGTGGACGGCGTACGCAGCAGCGTCCGCAAGGGGGACGCCACCCACTTCTCACCGCTGGCGGCGGTCGGCGCCTGACCCGTTCGCATCGAGGCGGCTCCGGCGGACCATCGCCGGGGCCGCCCGTACGCTCGGAGCCGTGCCGCCCCCCGAACGCCTCCGGATCGTCGTCCTCACCGGCGCCGGCATCAGCGCCGAGAGCGGGGTGCCGACGTTCCGCGCCGAGGACGGGCTGTGGGAGGGCCACCGCGTCGAGGACGTTGCGACGCCCGAGGGCTTCGAGTGCGACCCGGACACGGTGCAGCGGTTCTACGACGACCGTCGCGCCCACCTCGCCACCGTGGTGCCCAACCCGGCCCACCTGGCGTTGGCCGCACTCGAGGAGAGGCACGACGTCCTCGTCGTCACCCAGAACGTCGACGACCTCCACGAGCGGGCCGGCTCCCGCAACCTCGTGCACATGCACGGCGAGCTGCTCCGCGCGTGGTGCCAGGCCTGCGACGGGCGCTTCGGGTGGGACGGCGACCTGCTGGCCAGGCCGGCCTGCCCGGGTTGCGGGGAGGCGGCGCTGCGACCCGACGTCGTGTGGTTCGGCGAGTACCCCTACGGCCTCGACCGCATCGACGACGCGCTGCGCCGGGCCGACCTCTTCGTCTCGATCGGCACCAGCGGCGCCGTCTATCCCGCCGCGGGCTTCGTCCGCTCCGCGCACGACCACGGCACGCGCACGCTGGAGCTCAACCTCGAGCCATCGCTCGGCACGGCGCTCTTCGACGAGGCCCGGCACGGTCCGGCCGGGGCGGTCGTCCCGGCGTGGGTCGACGAGCTCAGCTGACGACCAGCGCCCCGGCGTGGGGCGGCAGTGACAGCACCCCGTCGGCGTACGACGCGCCGGCGGGTGTCGTGAACGCCAGCTCGCCGTCCGCGACCGGCACGGTGGCCGCGTCGGCTCCGAAGTTGACCGCGACGAGCGTCCGCCCGCGCCGCAGCGTGAGCACCCGGCTCGACTCGTCGGCGGTGCACTCCACGCTCGTGAAGGCCGGGTCGGTCAGGTCGGGCAGCCGGCGCCTCAGCCCGGCCAGCTCCCGGTAGACCGCGAGCAGCTGCGCGCCCCGCCCGGAGCCCGCCTCGGACCAGTCCAGCTTCGACCGCGCGAACGTCTCCGGGTCCTGCGGGTCGGGGACGTCGGCCGCGTCCCAGCCGTGCGCGGCGAACTCCTCGATCCGGCCCTCCGCGGTCGCCCGGCCGAGCTCGGGCTCGGGGTGCGAGGTGAAGAACTGGAACGGCGTCGAGGCGGCGAACTCCTCGCCCATGAACAGCATCGGCGTGAAGGGACCGCACAGCGTCAGCAGCGCGGCACAGGACAGCTGGTCGACGTCGAGCTGCGCGGTGAGCCGGTCGCCGATGGCGCGGTTGCCGACCTGGTCGTGGTTCTGGTTGGCCACGACCAGCCGCCAGGTGGGCATCGCGGCGCGGTCGACCGGCCGGCCGTGCGGACGGCCGCGGAAGGACGACCAGGTGCCGTCGTGGAAGAACCCGCGCTCGCACACCTTGGCCAGCGCCGACAGCGGGGCGAAGTCGGCGTAGTAGCCCTGCGTCTCCCCGGTCAGTGCGACGTGCAGGGCATGGTGGAAGTCGTCGCTCCACTGCGCGTGGAGCCCGCGCCCGCGCGCCTCGCGCGGCGTGACCATCCGCGTGTCGTTGAGGTCGGACTCGGCGATCAGGGTCAGCGGCCGGCCGACGTGAGCGGACAGCGCAGCCACCTCGATCGCCATCTCCTCCAGCAGGTGCGTCGGCGAGGGATCGACCAGCGCGTGGACGGCGTCCAGTCGCAGCCCGTCGACGTGCAGGTCGCGCAGCCACATCTGCACGTTGTCGAGGATGTAGCGGCGGACCTCCGGCTCCTCCACGTTGACGAGGTCGCCCCAGGTGTTGCGGCCCTCCTTGAGGTAGGGCCCGAACAGCGGCAGGTAGTTCCCCGACGGACCGAGGTGGTTGTAGACGACGTCCTGGATGACGCCGAGCCCGGCGCGGTGGCAGGCGTCGACGAAGCGCCGGTACGCCGCCGGGCCGCCGTACTGCTCGTGGACGGCCGACCACAAGACGCCGTCGTAGCCCCAGTTGTGGGTGCCGTTGAAGTCGTTGACGGGCATGACCTCGACGAGGTCGACACCGATCGAGCGCAGGTGGTCGAGCCGCTCGACGGCCGCGTCCAGGGTCCCCTCGGGGGTGAAGGTCCCGACGTGCAGCTCGTAGATCACCGACCCGGCGAGCTGGCGCCCGGTCCACGCCGAGTCGCCCCAGTCGTACGTCGACGAGTCGAACGTCCGCGAGAGCTCGTGCACCCCTGCGGGCTGCTGCCGCGACCGGGGGTCGGGCTTCGGCGTCGGGTCGTCGTCGAGCAGGTAGCCGTAGTCCACCTCGCCCTCGGGCACGGGGCCCGTCGGCGTCCACCAGCCGTCGTCCCCGCGCGCCATCTCGACCGTCCCGCCGCCGACGAGCAGCCGGACCCGCTCGGGCCGCGGCGCCCAGACGTCGAAGCGTCCCCGCGTCACGGTTGCACCTTGACGAGGAGGGCGACCGGGGAGGCCGCGAGCAGGCAGCCGAGCTGGCCGGTGGTCGTCTCGGCGCCGGAAAGCTCGTCGCGCCAGCGTCCGGGCGGGAGCTCGAGCCGGGTGCCCTGCCAGCCACCGGACCGCTCGAGCCCGACGGGGAGCCGGGTCGCGACAGTGAGGGCGCCGCCCCGGTCGAAGGCGAGCACGTGGCCGGCCGCCGGCCCGACGGCCGGCACCGGGGCGTAGCCGGTGAACAGCTCGGGCCGGTCGCGGCGCAGTCCCAGCGCCTTGCGGACGAGGTGCAGCTTCGCCGCGCCGAGGTCGTCCAGGCCGGCCGCCGGGGCCGGCGGAGCGCCGGCGCCGAGAAGCGAGGCGCGCAGGTCGAGGTCGACCGGCCGGCGGTTGTCGGGGTCGACGAGGCTCTGCTCCCACAGCTCGCTGCCCTGGTAGACGTCCGGCACGCCGGGCATGGTGAGCGCGATCAGCTTGGCCGCCAACGCGTTCGACCAGCCGGGCCGGACGATCGCCTGGAGCAGCGGGTCGAGCGCAGCGCGGACCTGCGGGTCGTCGTACAACGCGTCGACGAAGGCGTGCACACCGGCCTCGTAGGCCTCGTCCGGCGCCGTCCATGTCGTGCGGTCGCCGGCCTCGCGCATCGCCTTCTCGGCGTAGGCGTGCAGGCGTTCGCGGGAGAGCGGCCAGGCGCCGAGGGCCGCCTGGAGCAGCAGCGACGCGAACCCGGCGTCCGGTGGCGAGGTCAGGCCGAGCACGGCGTCGAGCGTGGCCTCCCACTCGGCCGGCACCTCGGCGAGCACGCCGATCCGGGCGCGGACGTCCTCGCCCCGCTTGGTGTCGTGCGTCGACAGCGTCGTCATAGCGTGCGGCCACCGGTCCTGCCGGGTGGTCATCGCGGCGTGGAAGCCGGGGACGTCGAGCGCGAAGTGCGACGGGTCGCCGCCGACCTCGTTGAGCGAGGTGAGCCGCGACCAGCGGTAGAACGCGCAGTCCTCCACGCCCTTGGCCATCACCATGCCGCTGGTCTGCTGGAAGCGTCGGGCAGGCGCCGACCACGGGTCGGACAGCACCGGCAGCAGCAGGTCGTACGTCGCCCCCAGGTCCGGTCGCCGGATCCGGGCGCGGGCGAAGGCCTCGTCGAGGTGCTCCCGGCCCACCGGCAGGTAGGAGCGGTAGACCGGGAAGCAGGCGAGCAGCTCGGCGACGGCGTCCTCGACCGCACCGAACGACCCGGGGCCTCGAGACGGCTGCTGCGCTACCTCCTCGACCATCGAGGCCGGTTGAGGAGGGCGCGCAGCGCCCGTCGCGAAGCCAGGCGTCCGGCGCACCTCACGGGTGATCCGGCGGACCTCGGAGTGCAGGATCGTGTCGGCGACCTGCCGCTTGAGGTCGTGGGTCATCGTCTCCCACTCCACGGGCGCCCCGCGCAGGCGCGCCTCCAGCGCGTCGAGCGGCTCGCGGGCGGCCGGGTCGGTGAGCACCCGGTCGACGGACGCCAGGGCGTCGTAGCCCGTGGTGCCGGCCGTGGCCCAGTCCGAGGGCAGCTCCTCGCCGGGCTCGAGGATCTTCTCGACCAGCACGTAGGCGCCGCCGGTGAGGGCGGCGAGGTCGTCCAGGTAGCGCTTCGGGTCGCGGAGGCCGTCGGGGTGGTCGACGCGCAGGCCGTCGACGAGTCCCTCCTCGAACCAGCGCCTGATCTCGACGTGGGTGTCGGCGAAGACCTCAGGGTCCTCGACGCGCACGGCGGCGAGGGTGTTGACGGCGAAGAAGCGGCGGTAGTTGAGGTCGTCGTCGGCGGCGCGCCAGTTCACCAGTTCGTAGTGCTGCCGCTCGTGCACGGTGTCGGGGTCGAGGTCCGGCTCCTCCTCCGGCGACCAGCTCCCGGGCGCGATCGGGTAGTGGTTGTCGTGGTAGAGCAGCTCGCCGCCCTCGGGGGTGTCGACGAGCCGCAGGTTGGCGATCGGGCCGCCCTCGGCCGACTGGTCGTCATCGCCCACCACAGGGATGCGGATCCGCCCCCCGGCTGCTGCCCAGTCGATGTCGAACGCCGTCGCGTGCTCGGACTCCCGGCCGAGCCGCAGCACGTCCCACCACCACGGGTCCTCCGAGGGCGTCGCGACGCCGACGTGGTTCGGGACGATGTCGACAAGCACGCCCATGTCGAGCCGGCGCGCCTCCTGCGACAGCGCCGCCAGACCCTCGGGGCCGCCGCGGTCGGGGTCGATCCGGTCGAAGGCGACGACGTCGTAGCCGTGGTCGCTGCCGGGCTCGGCGGCCAGCAGCGGCGAGAGGTAGACCCAGTCGACGCCGAGGTCGTGGAGGTAGGGAAGCCGACGGGCGGCCTCGAAGAGGTCGAAGTCGTGCGTGATCTGCAGTCGGTAGGTGCTGGCCGGGACCCGCATCAGCCCTCTCCCTCGGAGTCGTCACCCGCCGAGCCCGCCTGGGCGGCGAGCAGGGCCACCGACGCGGCGACGGAGTTGTCGGGGTCGGCCTCGGGCGCCTGGTGCTCGCACAGGACGATGACCGAGCCGGATGCGAGCGGCATCGTCGCGCCGGCGTCGAGCGCACCACGGTCGCCGGCGCCACCGCCGGTGTCGATGACGACGTCCCAGCCGGAGGCGTACTCCTCGCTGGGCAGGACGACGTCGGTCGCGCCGTCGGCGTTGAAGTAGAGCAGGAAGTGCTGGTCGATGATCCGCTGACCGCGCTCGTCGGTCCCCGCGATGCCCTGGCCGTTGAGGTACATCCCGATCGCCTGCGAGTCCGGCGAGTTCCAGCCGTCGTCCTGCATCGGGTGACCGTCGAGACCCAACCACACGATGTCCGAGGCGGGGCCGTCCTGTCCGTCACCGGCACCGTCACCGGCACCGTCGGCCGCGACGTCGCCCGCGGCGACGGGGGTGCGGACCGCGTCACCGGTGAAGTACTGACGGCGGCGGAAGGTCGGGTGCGCCCGGCGCAGCCGGACCAGCGTCGCGGTGAACTCCAGCAGCGGGGTGTCGGCCTGGTCCCAGTGCACCCAGCTGAGCTCGTTGTCCTGGGCATAGACGTTGTTGTTGCCCTGCTGCGTCCGGCCGAGCTCGTCGCCGTGCGCGATCATCGGCACGCCCTGGCTCAGCAGCAGCGTGGCCAGCAGGTTGCGCTGCGCCTTGGCGCGCTCGCCCAGGATCGCGGGGTCGTCGGTGGGGCCCTCCGCCCCGCGGTTCCACGACCGGTTGTGGCTCTCGCCGTCGTTGTTGTCCTCGCCGTTGGCGTCGTTGTGCTTGTCGTTGTACGACACCAGGTCACGCAGGGTGAAGCCGTCGTGCGCGGTGATGAAGTTGACCGACGCGAACGGCTTGCGGCCGCTGTTCTCGTAGAGGTCGGACGATCCGGCGACCCGGGTCGCGAACTCGCCCAGCGACGGCTCACCGCGCCAGAAGTCGCGCACGGTGTCGCGGAACTTCCCGTTCCACTCGGTCCACTGCGCGGGGAAGCCGCCGACCTGGTAGCCGCCCGGGCCGACGTCCCACGGCTCGGCGATCAGCTTCACCTGGGAGACGACCGGGTCCTGCTGCACCAGCTCGAAGAAGGTGGCCAGCCGGTCGACGTCGTAGAACTCGCGGGCGAGGGTCGCCGCGAGGTCGAAGCGGAAGCCGTCGACGTGCATCTCGGTCACCCAGTAGCGCAGTGAGTCCATGATCAGCTGCAGCGAGTGCGGGTGCCGGACGTTGAGGGTGTTGCCGGTGCCGGTGTAGTCCATGTAGTACTGCTGGTCGTCCTCGACGAGGCGGTAGTACGCCGGGTTGTCGATGCCCTTGAACGACAGCGTCGGGCCGAGGTGGTTGCCCTCGGCGGTGTGGTTGTAGACCACGTCGAGGATGACCTCGATGCCCGATGAGTGAAGGGTCTTCACCATCTGCTTGAACTCCTGGACCTGCTGCCCGGCGGTGCCGTCGGCGCCGGTCGTCGCGTACGCCGCGTGCGGGGCGAAGAACCCGAGGGTGTTGTAGCCCCAGTAGTTGCGCAGGCCCTTCTGGAGCAGCGTGTCGTCCTGCACGAACTGGTGCACCGGCATCAGCTCGATGGCTGTGATCCCCAAGGTGGTCAGGTGCTCGACGACGGCCGGGTGCGCCAGCCCGGCGTACGTGCCCCGCAGCTCCTCGGGGACGTCCGGGTGGAGCTGGGTCAGCCCCTTCACGTGCGCCTCGTAGATGACCGACTCGTTGTAGCGGTAGCGCGGCCGCTGGTCGCCCTCCCAGTCGAAGAACGGGTTGACGACGACGCCGAGCATCATGTGCGACGCCGAGTCGGCGTCGTTGCGCTGGTCCGGGTCGTCGAACTCGTAGCCGAACAGCGACGGGTCCCAGTCGATCTCCCCGTAGGTCGCCTTCGCGTAGGGGTCGAGGAGCAGCTTGTTGGGGTTGCACCGCAGTCCGTGCGCCGGGTCCCACGGTCCGTGGACGCGGTAGCCGTAGCGCTGGCCCGGCTGCACCTGCGGCAGGTAGCAGTGCCACACGAGTGCGTCGCACTCGGTCACCTCGACCCGGGTCTCCGTCCCCTCGTCGTCGAAGAGACACAGCTCCACCCGCTCGGCGACCTCGCTGAAGAGGGCGAAGTTCGTCCCCCTCCCGTCGAACGTCGCTCCGAGGGGGTAGGGCTGCCCCGGCCAGACCTCCACGTCGATCATGGGCAACAGGTATCCACCGGAGGGGAATGCGCAACGGGCCCGGCCGCTTGTCTTCGTGTGACCTCCCCGACGATCAGCCGGCGCGACGTCGGACTGCGCAGCGAACGCGGGCCGATCCTCCTCGCGGTGATGCTCAGCACGGGCCTTGTCGCGATCGACTCCACGATCCTGGCCACCGCCGTCCCCAGCGTGGTCGGCGACCTCGGCGGGTTCACCCGGTTCCCCTGGCTCTTCTCGGTCTACGTCCTCGCCACCGCGGTGAGCGTCCCGATCTACGGCAAGGTCTCCGACGTCCTCGGCCGCAAGCCGGTGATGCTGCTCGGGATCGCTCTCTTCCTCGTCGGCTCGGTGCTGTGCGGCTTCGCCTGGTCGATGGGGAGCCTGATCGTCTTCCGCGCCGTGCAGGGCCTCGGCGCCGGCGCCGTGCAGCCGATGGGCATGACGATCGTCGGCGACATCTACACGCTGGCCGAGCGTCCCAAGGTGCAGGGCTACATCGCGTCGGTGTGGGCGATGGCCTCGCTGGTCGGCCCGACGCTGGGCGGCGTGTTCGCCGACTACGCCTCGTGGCGGTGGATCTTCTTCGTCAACGTCCCGCTCGGCCTGGCCGCCGCCTGGATGCTCGTGCGCCGTTTCGACGAGCGCGTCCAGCGCAGGCGTACGTCGATCGACTGGGCCGGCGCCCTGCTGTTGACGGGCGGCGGGGTCCTGCTCCTGCTGGGCCTCCTCGAGGGCGGTCAGGACTGGGCGTGGGGCTCGGCGCCGAGCCTGCTGATCTTCGCCGCCGCGGTGGTCCTCCTCGCCGGGTTCGTCCTGGTCGAGGCGCGGGTGAGCGAGCCGGTCCTGCCGCTGTGGGTCTTCCGGCGCAGGGTCCTCAACGCGTCCTCCCTGGGCAGCCTGCTCGTCGGCTGCGTGATGCTCGGCCTCTCCTCCTACGTCCCGCTCTACGCCCAGCACGTGCTCGGCCACGGCGCGGTGGTCGCCGGCCTCGCGCTCGCCGGTATGACCATCGGCTGGCCGATCGCGGCGTCGCAGTGCGGGCGGCTCTACCTCACCATCGGCTTCCGCCTGACCGTCTGCCTCGGTGCGGTCATCACCGTGGCCGGTTCTCTGCTGCTGCTCACCGTCGGTCCGGAGTCCTCCTTCGCGCACCTCACGCTGTGCTGCTTCGTCATGGGCCTCGGCTTCGGCCTCACCGCCAGTCCGGGCGTGGTCGCCGCGCAGGCCAGCGTCGACTGGCGCAGCCGCGGCGTCGCGACGGGCGCCAACATGTTCGCCCGCTCGATCGGCAGCGCCGTCGGGGTCGCGATCTTCGGCGCCGTCGCCAACTCCTACGTCGCCGACCGGCTCGGCGGCCGGGTCTCCTCGCTCGACGAGCTCCCGGCCGGCGTGCTCGCTCCTGCGCTGCACACCGTCTTCATCGTGAGCGCGGCGATCTCCGGACTGCTCATCATCGGCGCGCTGCTGATGCCGCGCCGGGTCACCGAGCCGGCAGAGCCTTCCGAGGCGGCCGAAGCCGCCGCCAGCCCCGCGTGAGGCGGCTCGGCGCCGGTCGACGTACGCGCCAGTAACTTGCGCCGTACGATGGGCGCATGAAGCGCGACATCTACGACGAGGACCACGAGGACTTCCGCGCCTCGGTGCGCCAGTGGCTCGAGCGTTCGGTGATCCCGAACACCGACAAGTACATCGCCGACAAGGCGCTGCCCCGCGAGTTCTGGCTCGAGGCGGGCGCGAACGGCTTCCTCGGCCTCTCCGTCCCCGAGGAGTACGACGGCGCCGGTGCCGGCGACTTCCGCTTCAACGCCGTCCTCGAGGAGGAGCTCGCCAAGGTCGGGGCTGCATTCCCGACCTGCGTCGGGATCCACGTGGACATCACCGCGCCCTACATCGTCGAGCTCGGCACCGAGGAGCAGAAGCGGCGCTGGCTGCCCGGCATCTGCTCCGGCGAGATCCTGCTCGCCATCGGCATGACCGAGCCCTCCGGAGGCTCCGACCTGGCCGCGCTGCGCACGACAGCGGTCCGCGACGGCGACGAGTGGGTCATCAACGGCTCCAAGACGTTCATCACCAACGGCTACTCCGCCGACCTGGTCGTGGTCGCGGCGCGGACCGACCCCGAGAAGGGCGCCAAGGGCATCACCCTCTTCGGCGTCGAGGCGACCAAGGAGGGCTTCAGCCGCGGCCGCAAGCTCGACAAGGTCGGCATGGAGGAGTCCGACACCGCCGAGCTCTTCTTCGAGAACGTCCGGGTCACCGACGCCGAGGTCATCGGCGAGCTCGACATGGGCTTCATCCACATGATGCAGAAGCTCGCGCAGGAGCGCCTGTCCTGCGCGGTGGCCAACGTCGCGCACGCCAAGCAGATCCTGATCGAGACGCTGCAGTACGCCAAGGACCGCAAGGCCTTCGGCCAGTCGATCGGCAACTTCCAGCACAACAAGTTCCTGCTGGCCGAGCTGTTCACCAAGATCGAGGTCGCGGAGTCCTACATCGACAAGTGCGTCGCCGCCCACGCCAAGGGCGAGCTCAGCGCGGTCGAGGCGGCGAAGGCGAAGTACTGGTCCTCGCAGACCCAGAGCGAGGTGCTCGACCACTGCGTCCAGCTGCACGGCGGCTACGGGTTCATGAACGAGTACCGCGTCGCCCGCGCCTGGCGCGACGCCCGCGTCACGAAGATCTGGGCGGGCTCCAACGAGATCATGAAGGAGCTCATCGGCCGCGACCTCGGCCTGTGACGCGCGGGTCTCGATACGCCTCCGCCTAGCGGCTCCGGCTACTCGACCAGCGAAGTCGTGCGATGCTCGGCCTCCGAAGTCATGCGATGCTCGACCAGCGAAGTCGTGCGATGCTCGGCCTCCGAAGTCATGCGATGCTCGGTGGTCGAGTAGCGAGCGCCAGGTCCTCGGTGGTCGAGTAGCGAGCGCCAGCGAGCGTATCGAGACCCCTGAGGTCAGGCTCACCTTTTTTGCGGCCCGTCGTCCCGGCTGGGACGATGGGCGTATGGCTGAGCTGACCGACCTGTCGCACCACGAGCACGGCGACACCGAGGGCCTCAGCAACCGGCTCAACTGGCTGCGGGCCGGCGTCCTCGGCGCCAACGACGGCATCGTGTCCGTCGCCGGCCTCGTGATGGGCGTCGCCGGAGCGGCCGACGACCGCTCCGCGATCCTCATCGCCGGCGTCGCGGCGCTCGTGGCTGGTGCGCTCTCGATGGCGGCGGGGGAGTACGTCTCCGTCTCCACCCAGCGCGACGCCGAGCTGGCCCTGGTGAGCGCAGAGCGGCACGACCTCCAGCGGATGCCCGAGGAGGAGCTCGCCCACCTCACCCAGATGCTCGAGGACCGCGGCATGACGCCGCAGACCGCAGCGACCGCGGCCCGCGAGCTCACCGAGTGGAACGCGCTGCGCGTGCACTCCTACCTCGAGTTCGGCATCGACGTGAACGACGTCGCCAAGCCCTGGTACGCCGCCTCCGCCTCCATGATCGCCTTCTCGCTCGGCGGCCTGCTGCCGCTGTTCACGATCCTGTTGCCCTCGCCGGAGCGCTTCTACGTCACGGTGCTCGCCGTGCTCGTCGCCCTCGCCTTCACGGGCTGGACCAGCGCCACGCTGGGCTACGCCGACTGGCGCCGCGCGGTCATCCGCAACGTCCTCGGCGGCGCGTTCGCGATGGGCATCACCTACCTGATCGGAAACCTGCTCGGGACCACTGTTCTCGGATGAGGCTGTTCGTCGCGCTGATCCCGCCCCAGGAGGCGCTGGAGGACCTCGACGACTTCCTCGACGTACGCCGGGAGGCCGGCCCGTTCCGCTGGACGCAGTCCGACCAGGTCCACGTCACGCTCGCCTTCCTGGCCGACGCGCCCGAGCGATCGCTGGACGACCTCGTCGAACGGCTCGGGCGGGCCGCCGGCCGGCGTACCCGCTTCGAGACGGCGATCGCGGGTGGCGGGGCGTTCCCCGACGCCGCCCGCGCCCGGGTGCTGTGGGCGGGCCTGTCGCTCGGCGACGACGGCCGCACCGAGCTGGACCGGATGGCCACCGGCGCGCGAGCGGCGGCGGCCAGGAGCGGGATCGAGGTGGGCGGCCAGCGGTTCCGCCCGCACCTGACCGTCGCGCGGCTCGGCCGCCCGCAGGAGGCCACGAGGTGGGTGCGGCTGCTCGACGCCTACCGCGGCCCGTCCTGGACCGCGTCGTCGATCAGCCTGGTGCAGTCGCACCTCGGCGAAGGTCCGCGCAACCGGCCACGCTACGAGGTGCTCGAGGAGTTCGCGCTGAGCGGGTGACCCGCTGATCGGCTACTGCGCGAGCCCGTAGAGCCGGTCGCCCGCGTCGCCGAGCCCGGGCACGATGTAGCCGTGCTCGTTGAGCCGCTCGTCGACGGCGGCGGTCACCACGGTGACCGGGACGTCCACGCCGGCCAGGCCGGCCTCGAGCTTGGCGAGCCCCTCCGGAGCGGAGAGCAGCGTGATGCAGGTGATGTGGTCGGCACCCCGGTCGACGAGGAACCGGATCGCCGCGGCGAGCGTGCCGCCGGTGGCGAGCATGGGGTCGAGCACGTAGCACTGACGGCCGGAGAGGTCCTCGGGCAGCCGCTCGGCGTAGGTGGTCGCCTCGAGCGTCTCCTCGTTGCGGACCATGCCGAGGAAGCCGACCTCGCCGGTCGGCAGCAGCCGCATCATCCCGTCCAGCATGCCGAGCCCGGCGCGGAGGATGGGGACGACGAGGGGCGCCGGCCGAGCCAGGTGGACGCCGGTCGTGGGCGCCACCGGCGTCACGATGTCGTGCGACTCCACCCGGACCTCGCGGGTCGCCTCGTAGGCGAGCAGCGTCACGAGCTCGTCGGCGAGCGCCCGGAAGGTCGGCGAGTCGGTCGTCTCGTCACGCAGCCGGGTCAGCTTGTGGGCCACGAGGGGATGGTCGACGACGTGGGTGCGCATGGCGCAGACCTTAGAGGGTCCAGCTCCGAGTGGGGACCCCGCCAATCGCTCAAGGGGGTTGGCGGGCCGCGCCTCGGATGTCAGTCTGGGAACATGTCCGATCTGAATGAGGGCGTCGACTTCGCCCTCGCGGTCTTCCGCGAGGAGGGGGTCTGGCAGGTCCAGGAGCTCGCCCACGACCTCCTGACCGACGTCGAGACCCTCGCGCACGCGCTGCGCCGCTTCCCCGGCGACGGCGGTGCTGTGAGCCTCATCGGCATCGACGAGGACTTCTTCGTCGTCGTACGCGTGGCGGGGGCCAACGTCAGCGCCCTGCTCTCCGACGTCACCGCCGCCGACGAGTGGGAGCTAGCCGCGAGCGTCGTGGAGTTCCTCGGCCTGCCGATGCCCGAGGAGGAGGACGAGCCGGAGCCCGCCGGCGACCTCGGACTGCTCGCCGACGCGGGCATGAGCGCGATGGACATGGGCGTGCTGCTCGACGACGTCGACCTCTACCCCGACGAGATGCTCTCCGAGGTGGCCCGCAAGATGGGCTTCGGGGACCTCTTCGACGACGCGGTCGGGCTCACCAGCGCGTGATCGGACGTCATACGATCCGGTCGCGATGACGACCACTTCGTACGACGACCTGATGGCCCTTGCCCTCGATGAGGCGCGCGGCGCCTTGGCGACCGGCGACGTGCCGATCGGTGCCGTCGTGCTCGACCCCTCGGGCGGGGTCATCGGTCGTGGCCGCAACGTCCGCGAGGTCGCCGCCGACCCGACCGGCCACGCCGAGGTCATTGCGATCCGCGAGGCGGCCCGCCACCTCGGCGAGTGGCGGCTCGAGGGCTGCACGCTGCTCGTCACCCTCGAGCCGTGCACGATGTGCGCGGGCGCGGTGGTCCTCGCCCGCGTGGCGAGGCTGGTCTTCGGTGCGTTCGACGACAAGGCCGGCGCGGTCGGCTCGCTGTGGGACGTCGTCCGCGACCGCCGCCTCAACCACCGGCCCGAGGTCGTCTCCGGCGTGCTCGCGGAGGAGTCGACGCGGCTGCTGCAGGAGTTCTTCCGCGAGCAGCGGCCCGAGCCGGCCGGCTAGGAACCGGCCTCAGAGCAGCATCGTGGTCGCCGCGATCACCCCGACGACCACGATCACGGTCCGCAGCAGGGCGGGTGGGAGCCGCCGGCCGAGGCGGGCGCCGGCGTACCCGCCGATGATCGAGCCGGCGGCCAGCAGTGCGACGGCACGCCAGTCGAGATCGGCGCGGGCGAGGAAGATGACCGACGCGACCAGGTTGGACGCGAGCACAGCGAGGGTCTTGAGGCCGTTGATGATGCGGAAGTCGATGTCGAGCCCGAGGCCGAGCACCGCCATCATCATGACGCCGGAGCCGGCGCCGAAGTAGCCGCCGTAGACGCCGA
Source organism: Nocardioides terrae (assembly GCF_900112345.1). GTDB lineage: Bacteria > Actinomycetota > Actinomycetes > Propionibacteriales > Nocardioidaceae > Nocardioides > Nocardioides terrae. The sequence continues at coordinate 301,863 of NZ_FOLB01000002.1, read as the reverse complement.
CGAGCAGCGAGAAGGCCATCGTCAGCGGTGACGCGGAGGTGCGGTCGACCATCTCCGTGTGGCGGCGCCGCAGCCACCGGTTGAGGGGCGGCTGGACGCCGACGATGACGCACGTGGTGAGGATCAGCCAGGGCGCGACCGCCTCGAACAGGTCCGCCGGCAGCGTGAGGAGCAGTGCCGCTCCTGCGGCGGCCCCGATCGCGCACGTCGCGACGACCATCGCGGTGATGCCGAGGTGGGTGCGCAGCTCGGCGCGGTAGCCGAACGATCCGCTGACCGCGCCCGGCGTGAGGCCGACGGTGTTGGAGGCGTTGGCGGTCACCGGTGGCAGCCCGACCGCGAGCAGCACCGGGAAGCTGAGCAGCGAGGCGACGCCGACGGTGGACGTCATGACCCCGGCGCCGACGCCGGCGAGGAGCACGGCCAACTGGTCCAGCCCCGTCATGTCGCGGTCACGTCGCCGGCGTGGCGCCGGCGCCGCCCTCGCCCGGCCGCAGGATCGCCACGTCGCTCACCATCCGGACGTGGGCGTGCATCGCGCGCGCCGCGGCCTCCTCCTCGCCGGCCCGGATCGCCTCGGCGACCGCCCGGTGGCCGGCGAGCGAGTCCCGCGGCCGGCCGGGCTGGGAGAGCGACTCCAGGCGCGTCTCGCGGACCAGCTCGGCGATCTCGGCCATGAGCCGCGCCAGCAGCGGCGACTGGGCGGCGGTGGTGACCGCGGCGTGGAACCGCTCGTCGGCCTCCACGCCCCGGCCGCCGGCGTCGATGTCCGCGGCCATCGCCTCCAGGGCCTCGTCGATCCGGGCGAGGTCGTCGTCGGTACGCCGGATCGCGGCGAGGCCCGCGGTCTTGGTCTCCAGCGCGTCACGGGTGTCGATGATGTCCGGCAGCCGGTGCAGGTGGGCGCGGACCGCGTCGGCGATCCGCCCGGGGGTGTCGAGCCGGACGACGGTGCCGTCGCCGTGCCGGACCGCTACCGCGCCGACCACCTCGAGCGCGACGAGCGCCTGGCTCAGGGTGGCGCGGCTGACGCCGAGGTGCTGGGCGAGCTCGCGCTCGGGCGGCAGGCGGTCACCGGCGACGAGGCCGTTGTCGGCGATCCAGCGGCTGATCTGCTCGGCCACCTGCTCGTAGAGGCGCGTCCGTGGCAGGGCGCGCGGCAGCCCGCCTCGCGAAGAGGCGGTGTGAGGGGCATGGGGCTCCGGCACCGGTCCACCATATTGACAGCGGAGCGAATTGGCCTATTGGCTAGGCCACTACATGCGGAGTGATGGTGATCACGCCGCCCCTCTCGGGATGCAAGGAGATGCAATGAGTGCGGAGTGGGCGGCGATCCTTGCCCTGATCGCCCTGTTCGTCGTCGGGACGGTGCTGCCGATCAACATGGGCGCGCTGGCCTACGTGGCCGCGTGGCTCGTGGGGATGTATGCGCTCGACCTGGACGAGAAGACCATCCTCGGCGGCATCAGTGGCGACCTGGTCCTCACGCTCATCGGCGTGACCTACCTCTTCGCCATCGCCCGCAACAACGGGACCGTCGACCTCATCGTCAGCTCGGCGGTCCGAGCAGTGGGCGGCCGCGTCGTGCTGATCCCGTGGGTGATGTTCGTGGTCACCGCCGTGCTCACCGCGATCGGAGCCGCGAGCCCCGCGGCCTGCGCGATCATCGGTCCGATCGCGCTCGGCTTCGCGGGGCGCTACCGGATCAGCCCGCTGATGATGGGCATGCTCGTCGTGCACGGCGCCCAGGCCGGGGGGTTCTCGCCGATCAGCATCTACGGGACGATCACCAACTCGGTGATGGAGTCCGCCGGCCTCCCCTCCAGCGAGATGACGATCTTCCTGTCGAGCCTCGTCGTCAACACGGCGCTGGCGCTCATCCTCTTCTTCACGCTCGGCGGCGCGAAGCTCGCCTCGCGACGCATCGAGTCCGACGAGCCGGACACCATCGGCGGTGACCTGCGCCGGGGCGGCGCGAGCGTGCCGGCGCGCGGCATGGGCGCGACCGCGCCGACCGGCACCGTGACGAACGCCGAGGCGACGGCCGCGAGGAGGGGCGTCGTGCCCGAGCAGATCCTGACGCTGGTGGCGTTCGTCGCCGTCGCCGTCATCGCGCTCGCGTTCGACAAGAACATCGGCTTCGTCGCCATCACGGCCGCGGTCATCCTGGCGATGCTCTCGCCCCAGCAGCACAAGGACGCGGTGCGGCAGATCGCCTGGCCGACGGTGTTGCTCGTCGCCGGTGTCAGCACCTACGCGACCATCCTGAACACCGCCGAGGTCCCCGAGTACGTCGGCGACTGGGCCGCCGGGCTCGCGGCGGTGACCATCGGTGCGCTCATCCTCTGCTACGTCGGCGGGGTGGTCTCCGCCTTCGCCTCCTCGACGGCGCTGCTGCCGGTCATCATCCCCATCGCCATCCCGCTCATCGCGGACGGCGGCATCGGGGCCGGTGCCTTCGTCGCGGCCCTCGCGGTCTCCTCGACGATCGTCGACGTCAGCCCGTTCTCGACCAACGGCGCGCTCATGCTGGCCAACCGGCCCGACACCATCGAGGAGCGGCCCTACTACAAGCAGATCCTGACCTACAGCGTCATCGTGACCCTGGTCGGTCCTCTGCTGGTGTGGGCGGCCCTCGTCCTGCCGAGGTGGTGAGCGGGATGGGTGGACCGCTGGACGGCATCCTGGTCGTCGACCTCTCCCGGGCCCTCGCCGGCCCGCACGCGACGCTGATGCTGGGCGACCAGGGAGCGCGCGTCATCAAGGTGGAGGCGCCGGGCCACGGCGACGACACCCGCGGCTGGGGGCCGCCGTTCGTCGGCGAGGAGGGCGACCGCCAGTCGACGTACTTCCTCTCGGCGAACCGCAACAAGGAGTCGATCACCCTCGACCTCAAGGCCCCGGAGGACCGCGACGTGCTGCTCGCGCTCATCGACCGGGCCGACGTGGTCGTGGAGAACTTCCGCACCGGTGTCCTCGAGCGGCTCGGCCTCGGCATCGAGGAGCTGCAGCGGCGCAATCCGCGGTTGGTCTGCCTCTCCATCACCGGCTTCGGCCACGACGGGCCGGAGGGCGGCCGGGCGGGCTACGACCAGATCGCGCAGGGCGAGGCCGGCCTGATGTCCCTGACCGGGTCCGGCCCCGACGACCCGCAGCGGGTCGGCGTACCGATCGCCGACCTGCTCGCCGGCATGTACGGCGCCTACGGCGTCGCCGCCGCGCTGCACGAGCGGTCCCGGACCGGCGTCGGCACGGTCGTGCGTACGTCCCTCCTCGCCGCGGTCGTCGGCGTGCACGCGTTCCAAGGCACCCGGTGGACCGTCGCCGGCGAGGTCGGGCGCGCGCAGGGCAACCACCACCCGTCGATCGCGCCCTACGGCCTGTTCCACTGCCGTGACGGTGCGGTGCAGATCGCGGTCGGCAGCGAGAGCCTGTGGCGGCGCTTCTGCGCCGAGTTCGCGATCGACCCGACGACCGACGGCATCGCCACCAACCAGGAGCGGGTCGCCGGGCGCGAGCACCTCATCGAGCTGGTCGAGTCGGTGTTCGCCGACCAGGACGCTGAGCCGCTGCTGCGCCGACTGTCCGAGGCCGGCATCCCCGCCGGGCAGGTCCGCAGCATCGACGAGGTCTACGAGTGGGAGCAGACGGCCAGCCAGGGCCTGCTGCTCGACGTGGATCACCCGACCCTCGGACGGGTGACGCTGCCGGGGCCGCCGCTGCGGTTCTTCGCCGCCGACGGCAGCGAGGTCACGCGCACCGATCACCGGCCGCCGCCGCTCCTCGACGAGCACGGCGCGACCGTGCGGGAGTGGCTCGAGGGCTGAGGACCCTGCCCTGCCCTGTCCCTGCGCGGTGCCTCGGCCGGTGCCTCGTCGGGAGCACAGCCGGATTTCGTCCGCCCCGACGCCCTCCGGTAACGTTCCCCTCGGTGTCGTGTCCGAGCGGCCTAAGGAGAACGCCTCGAAAGCGTTTGTGGGCGCAAGTCCACCGAGGGTTCAAATCCCTCCGACACCGCGTGAGTGAGACCCCGTCCGGGAATGATCCCGGGCGGGGTCTCCTGCGTTCGGGCCACTGATTTTGTCCGTCGGGGAATTCCGCAACCACGGAGAGGGCCTGCCGATCTACACTCCGGGTTTGTCGAAGGATCGGCTCACCCGGGGTGCTGAAGGATCGGCGCTCGAAGCGCATCTCACGGAGGAGCCCAGGTGGTACCGCAGCACGGCATCGACCCGACGACGGGGCTGCCCCATTACGAGGCCGCCGAGGCGGCATCGCTGGGACCGCGGACCGCCGCCGTGCTCGTCGTCGAGGTGGACGGCCACGCGATCACCACCCACGTGGTCGGACCTGAGGCGGGCGAGGCACTTCTGGTGGACGCCGCGGAGCGGGTCGTGAGGGCGGCCGAGGCGCTCGGCGGAGAGGTACGCCGACTGGGCGATCCGCACTTCGTCGTCTTCGCCCCCACCGCCGACGACGCCGTCATCCACGATGTCGCCAGCCATCTGGCCCTCGTCAACGACCGGCCCGCCGCGCTCGACGCCGGCGCTCTGACGGTCGGCATCGCCGTGGCGCCGCGGGACGGGACCGACGTACCGACGCTGGTCCGCGCGGGCATGGTCGCCGTGGCGCACGGCAGGGTCGAGCATCCGGGGACCGCTGTGTTCTACGAGCAGGCGATGGCCGACGGTGCGCGGGAGCGGTTCTCGGTCGGGCGCGCACTGCGCATGGCGATCGACCGTCGTGAGATCGAGCTCGTCTACCAGCCGCAGCTCGACCTGGTGACCGGCGCCGTGGTCGGCGTCGAGGTGCTCGCACGGTGGACCGACGCCGAGTGCGGGGTGATCTCCCCGACGCGGTTCGTCAAGATCGCCGACGAGCTGGGCATGACCTCCGCCCTGGACCGACTGGTCTTCGACAAGGCGACCGAGCAGCTGCGCAAGTGGGACGACGCCGGCGTGTGGGTGCCGCGGATGTCGATCAACGTCTCGCCGGACACGCTGCGGTCCGCCCGCATCCCGGACGCCGCCGTGGGGCTGCTGGTCAGGCGTGGAATCGGTCCGGAGCGCATCACCGTCGAGCTGATCGAGAGCCGGCTGCTCGAGGCCGACATCGGCCTGCAGAGCCTGCGCCGCCTGCGTGAGCTCGGGGTGAAGGTGAGCCTCGACGACTTCGGCACCGGCTACGCGTCGTTCAGCCAGGTGGTGACCCTGCCGATCGACGAGCTCAAGATCGACCGCGGCTTCCTCGCCGACACCGCCGACTCGGCGGCCAGCCTCGCCGTCATCGCCGCGATCACGCGGGTCGGCCAGACCCTCGGCCTCACCGTCGTCGCCGAGGGGATCGAGCGCATCGAGCAGCACGAGATGCTGCGCGCGCTGGCCTGCCCGATCGGGCAGGGCTACCTCTACTCACCGCCGCTCCCGGCCGACGAGCTGGTCCGCTGGCTGGCGCGGCGCGAGGCCCTGCACACCAACCCGCAGGCCCGGCCGACGGTCGCCGATCTCGGCTAGTGCGCGACTAGCCGGCCGGTGCCACGGACGGCACGTGCGTCACCTGGTTCCAGGTGAACGTGTAGGTGCCGCCGCCGGCCGGCACGGCGAGCGCGATGTTGTCGCCACCGCCGCCGACGCCATAGCTGACCGTCCAGCTGTCGTCGATCGCGACCTTCCACTGATAGCTGCCTGCCGGCACGGTGAAGGTGCCGTGCCACTGGCCGTCGGCGGTGCTGAAGGTCAGATGGGTCTTCGAGCAATCCGGCTGCCAGTCACCCGGGCAGCCGAGCTCGGACTGCAGGTCGCCGGCGACCGTGACCGCGGCGACCAGCGGCTTCGGATCCGCGGTCGTGACCGTGGTCGGGGCGCTCGTCACGTCGGGCGTGCCCGGCTCGCGCAGGATCGCCCGGTAGCGCACCGTGGTGCCGAGCGGCAGGGCGGAGACATCGTCGGTCGCGGTGTACGCCGGCGCGGAGTCGTCGGTCCCGAGGCTGGTCCACGGGCCGCCGCTCACGCTGTGCTGGAGCTCGACGGACTGGCCGGGCCGCTCCGGGTCCACCGTCGCCGACACGGTGACGGGGTCGATCCGGGTGACCGTGCCGCCGTTCTGGGGGGCCGAGACGATCACCGAGGGGTTCGGGACCGCGGTCGAGCGGACCGTCGAGACGCGACTGTGCCGACCGTTGTCGAGGACCGCCGCGCGATAGCTCACCCGGGTGCCCGGCTCGAGCGCCGAGGTGTCGTGGAAGACCTGGTAGGGCGCCGAGTCGTCGACGCCGATGGTCTGCCACGGCCCGTGGCCGACGCGCGCCTGGAAGGTGACCTCGTAGAACGAGTCGCCTCCGACGTTCGCGCTCACGTGCATCCGGCCGCGCGACTCCGGCGCAGGCGTCGGCGTCCGGAGAGAGATCGACGGCGCGGCGTGCGACCGCGGGATCCGGCCGGTCGACTCGTAGACCGACGCGGAGAGAGCGGGGAGGGTCACCGGGACGTCACCGCCTCGGGTGCCGGACAGCCGGGCCGGCCCGTCGCCGTACACCCGCTTGAACGAGCGGGCCCACGTGGGCACCGACGCCGAGGCGGCCGACTCGCTGTTGTTGAGCACCACGAGGTACTCCCGCTGCTCGCGTCGGTCGATCCGCGAGAACGCGAAGACGCCCGGCCCGGAGGAGGCGTAGCGGACCTGCTGGGCGCCGTCGCGCAGCGCGGGGTGCCCCTTGGTGAGCGACTCGAGGCCCTTGATCGTGCGGTAGAGCCGCGAGGTCGGGTCGAAGCTGTCGGTGGTGCCGGTCGCGTCGGTGCCGATCCGGTCGTCGGTGCGGTAGTCCGGGACCTGCGAGGCGAACATGGTCTGGCGGGCGGCCTGGTCGCCGCCCGTGCCGACGAAGCCCTGCTCGTCGCCGTAGTAGACGACCGGCTGGCCGCGGGAGAGGAAGAGCAGCTGGTGGGCGAGCTGGTCGCGCCGGAGCAGCTCGGCGTCGCTCGACGCCGGGTTGTCGGTCTTGAGGAAGTAGCCGATCCGGCCCATGTCGTGGTTGCCGAGGAAGGTCGGCAGCTCGTAGACGTTGGAGTCGGCGTCGGTGTACCAGTCGTCGTTGGCGAAGAACGAGGCGAGCTGCCGGTTGTCGAGGCTCTTGGACGAGAAGTCGCGGGCGGCCGCCTGGAAGGGGAAGTCGAGGACGGCCTGCATCTTGTCGGTGGTCGTGTAGTGCGAGGTGAACGCCTTCTGTGCGGCACCGCTGCCGTCGAGGGCGACCTCGCCGAACATGAAGAAGTTCGGGTTGCCGTCGGCCGCGGCGGCGCGCTGCAGGGCCGGTCCGAAGGACTGCCAGAAGGCGTCGTCGACGTGCTTCATCGTGTCGATACGGAAGCCGTCGATGCCGAAGTCGTCGACCCACGTCCGGTAGATGTCGGTCATCCCCTGGCGGACCTTCGGGTTCTCGGTGAAGAGGTCGTCGAGGCCGAAGAAGTCGCCGTACTGGCTGTCCTCGCCGGTGAAGGTCGTGTTGCCGCGGTTGTGGTAGAGCGTGACGTCGTTGAGCCAGGCCGGCTGCTTGAGGTCCTGCTCGCTCGGGTCGAGGACCGGCGTGTAGGGGAAGCTGGTCGCCGGGTCCAGCGTCGGGAACGGGGTCGGGTAGTCACGGTCGTCGAACGGCGTGCCGGCGGCGGTCCGGTAGGGGCTGGCGTCCTTCGAGACGTAGACCGGCCGAGCGCCCTGCTGGTAGCCGATGACGTCGGCGGTGTGGTTGGTGATGATGTCGAAGAAGACCTTGATCCCCTTGCGGTGCGCGGCCGCGACCAGGTCGGAGAGGTCCTGGTTGGTGCCCAGGTGCGGGTCGACCTGGGTGAAGTCGGTGATCCAGTAGCCGTGGTAGCCGGCCGACGGGCCGTCCTCCAGCTGCACCGCCTTGTTCTTGAAGACCGGGGTCAGCCAGATCGCCGTGGTGCCCAGGCCCTTGACGTAGTCGAGCCTGTCCTTCAGCCCGCGCAGGTCACCGCCCTGGTAGAAGCCCTTGTTGGTCGGGTCGAAGCCGTTCACCAGGGGGTCCGGACCCAGGCCGCCGGTGTCGTTGGCGGTGTCGCCGTTGGCGAACCGGTCGCCCATGACGAAGTAGAAGCTCTGGTCGGTCAGACCGCTGCGCAGCGAGTGGCTCGCGAAGCCGTCGCCATGGTGATGCCTGCCGTGTCCCTGGCCGTGTCCCTGGCCGGCGGCCGCAGGAGCTGCGGTGGCCAGGGCCAGGCCGAGAGCGAGGACGGGCAGGGCGCGACGAATCATGGTGATCCCTCCGAGAGTGACGCCGGTCACGGCAGGAGCCGAACCTAGGCTTCGCCGGCGACCTGTGGCAAGGAGGGTTCACCTCGATGGGTCAGGCCCGGTGACGCCCCCGCGCCTCGACGCGTGGGCGCAGCTCGGCGGCGGCCTCCGGCCAGCGCGCCTCGAGCTCGGCCAGGGACTCGGTCAGCACGGCCAGATCGAGGGTCTCCGGGTGGTCGGCGGAGGTGAAGAGCAGGGTCTCGATCGACTCGACGAGCGCATGGAACTCCTCTTCCTCGCTGCGCTCGGAGTCGGACGCTCGGGACTGCTGGCGCGGCACCATGAGTGCGAGAGCGTTCATGTCGCTCCAACGACGCCTCGAGCCGCTGCGTTACGGGCAGTCGGCGGTGAGATCGGTGATCAGGTGGTGGTCACGTAGCGGCCGGCGAGGGTGGCCGCCCGGGCGCCGTACCCCTGGCTGCGGCCGAACATCGCGGCGTGGACCAGCAGCGGGAAGAGCTGGTGCAGCGCGATCCGGTCCTCCCAGCCGTCGCTCAGCGGATGGGCCTCGGTGTAGGCGTCGACGACGCGCTCGAGCTGGGGCAGGCCGAAGAGCGCCAGCATGGCGAGGTCCATCTCGCGGTGGCCGCCGTAGGCCGCGGGGTCGATCACCCAGGCCCGTCCGTCGGAGCCCCACAGCACGTTGCCGTTCCAGAGGTCACCGTGCAGCCGGGAGGGCGGCTCGGCGGGCAGCAGCCGCTCGAGCCGGGGTACGACGGCCTCGACCGTGCGGGCCTGGTCGTCGTCGATCCCGCCGCGGTCGCGGGCGAGCTTGAGGTAGGGCAGCAGGCGCCGGGTGGCGTAGAACTCCGGCCAGGTCAGCGCCGTCCGGTTGGGCATCGGCAGCGGCCCGATGAACCCGTCCTCGGCCAGCCCGAAGGCGTCGCACCCGTGCTGGTGGGCGGCGGCCAGCGCCCGGCCGAGCTCGACGGCGCCGTCGCCGGCCGGCCGACCCGGCTCGACCCAGCGCAGGATCACGCAGTCGTCGGCCGAGGCCAGCAGCGCGGGGGTCGGCAGCCCCGCCTCGGCCAGCCAGCGCAGGCCGCGTGCCTCGGCCCGGAAGAAGCCCGCGGGCGGGTGGGGCAGCGTCTTCATCAGCGCGACGCTGCCGTCGTTGAGGCGCAGCTTGGTCGCCCGGGAGACGTCCCCGCCCGCGACGGGCGAGGTCGCGACCACCGGTGTGCCGAGGAGCTCCTCGGCACGCCGCGCCACCACCGACGCCCGGCCGGCCACTAGTCGCGCCGCTCCTCGGCCAGGTGCCGGACCAGCGCGTCGGCTGTCCGTTCCACCATCGCCAGCACCTCCTCGAACACGTCATCGCCACCGTAGTAGGGGTCTGGAACCTCGCCGGCGCCGTGGGGCCTCTCCTGGAGGACGACGTCGGCCATCGGGGAGCGGCAGATGTTGCCGAGACAGACCGGCGCGACGGCGTGCCGTCCGGGCGTCCGCGGAGCAGGGATCACCGGTCGTGCGCTCCATCGAGGGCACGGCCCACGAACCAGGTGACGATCGTGATGACGATGGCCCCGCCGACCGCGGGCCAGAAGCCGGTCACGTCGAAGCCGATGCCGAGCTGGTCGGCCAGCCAGTCGGTGATCAGGAGCATCACCGCGTTGATGACGAGCAGGAAGAGCCCCAACGTCAGGATCACGAGCGGGAGGCTGAGGACCGTCAGCACCGGCTTCACGAGCGCGCTGACGACGCCGAGGATGAGTGCCACCCCGATCAGGGGCAGCAGCTTGTGCCTGATCTCGTCGCCGCCGCTGGTGGGTCCGGTGAACCGGATCCCGTCGATCAGCCAGGCCGCCACCGCGAGTGCGGCGGCGTTGCTGACCAGCCAGCCGAGGAGCTTCACGGCGGTCAGTCAAGCACAGCGGTGGTGGGCTGCTCCGGGTCACGAACCATGGGTCACGAGCGGGCGCGGCCACATCGGCTGCACCCGCTCTCCTAGTGTCTGTGCCGTGTTCCCGTTCGGCGGCGTCCCGGTCATGCTGCTCGGCGCACTGGTCGCAGGAGCGGTGCTGGCCGGCGCGGCGCTGCTGGCGACCCGGCGGCTCGGGTGGCGGGCGGCGTGGGCGGTGGCCGCGCTCGGGTGGACGCTGGCGGTGATCGCGCTCGTCACGCTCATCCCGGCCTACGGCGCTCCGGGCATCGTCCCCGCGGAGGGCCGCCTCGAGACGTGCTCGTGGGACGTCGGCGGGCCGGCGCCGACCGGCTTCTGGATCTTCGCGAGCGGCCAGCGGCTGCTCAACACCGTCCTCTTCGTCCCGTCCGGCGTGCTGCTGGTCGTCGCGGCGACGCGCTGGCGGCGGGCGTGGCTCACCATCCCGGTCGGCCTGGCCGCGCTGGCGGCGTACTCCGCCGGCATCGAGTGGACCCAGCTCGTGCTCGCCCGGATCGACCGGGCGTGCGACGTCACCGACGTCGTCGACAACACGACGGGTGCCGCGATCGGCGCGGGCATCGGCCTGCTGCTCGTCGGGGTACGCCGTCTCCTACGCTGACCCCGTGACCGGTCCGCAGCCCCGCCCGAGCGTCTCCGCCATGCCGCCCTACGTGGCCGGCAAGCCAGCGTCGGCGGACGCCTTCAAGCTCTCCTCCAACGAGAACCCCTACCCGCCACTCCCAGGCGTCCTCGAGGCGGCGGTGACGGCCGCGGCGTCGATGAACCGCTACCCGGACATGGGCAACGCCGCGCTCTACGCCGCCCTCGCCGAGGCGTACGACGTCCCGGCGACCGACCTGGCCGTCGCGACGGGCTCGACCGGCCTGATCTACGGGCTGCTCAGCGCGTTCTGCGAGCCGGGCGACGAGGTCCTCTACGCGTGGCGCTCCTTCGAGGCCTACCCGATCGCCGTGCTCGCCGCGGGCGCCACCTCGGTGCAGGTCCCGCTGCTCGCGGACGGTCGGCACGACCTCGACGCGATGGCCGCCGCGGTCGGCGAGCGGACGAAGGTCGTGCTGCTCTGCAGTCCCAACAACCCGACCGGCCCGGCCCTCACGCAGGCCGAGGTCGACGGGTTCCTCGACCGGGTGCCCGACGACGTCCTCGTGGTGCTCGACGAGGCCTACATCGAGTTCGTGCGGATCGACGGCCCCGTCGACGGCGTCGCGACCTACCGCGGCCACAGCAACGTGACGATCCTGCGCACCTTCTCCAAGGCCTACGGACTGGCCGGCTTCCGGGTCGGCTACTGCATCGCACCGCAGCCGGTCGCCGCGGCGCTGCGGGCGGTCACGCTGCCCTTCGGCGTCAACCTCGTGGCCCAGGCGGCCGCGGTCGCCTCGCTGGCCGCCCGGGCCGAGCTGCTCGAGCGCGTGGACGCGCTGGTCGGGGAGCGGACGCGGGTGCTGGCCGGCGTACGCGCGGCTGGGTGGGAGGTGCCGGACGCCCAGGGCAACTTCGTCTGGTTCGGCTTCCCCGACCAGCCCGAGCGGATCGCTGCTTTCGTGGCGGCCGCGGAGGGGCTGGGGATCATGGTGCGGCCGCTCGGCACCGACGGCGTCCGGGTGACGATCGGCGAGGACGAGGCCAACGACCGGCTGATCCGGCTGGCGGAGACCTTCGAGCGCTGAGCCCCGTCGCCGGGTGCGGGTGTCGCGCGTCTCAGGGCGCTCGGTGCGCACGCGACGGCCGCGTGGATACCGTGACGTCATGAGCGAGGACCTGAAGCCGACGTACGTCGAGAAGGGCCAGGAGTTCAACCGCGACATGCGCTACATCCCGGACCGGGTGACCAAGGACGGTCGGGTGCCGGAGCGCGGCCCGGTCAACGGGAAGCTGTGGCCGGTCGAGCCGGGGCGCTACCGGTTGATCGCTGCGAAGGCCTGCCCCTGGGCGACCCGGGCGATCATCGTGCGCCAGCTGCTCGGGCTCGAGGACGTCATCTCCCTGGGCACGCCCGGCCCGACGCACGACAAGCGGAGCTGGACGTTCGACCTCGACCCCGACGGCCGCGACCCGGTGCTCGGCATCGAGCGGCTGCAGGAGGCCTACTTCGAGCGCTACCCCGACTACCCGCGCGGCATCACCGTCCCCGCGATCGTGGACGTGCCGACCGGGCAGGTGGTCACCAACGACTTCCCATGGATCACCCACGACCTCTTCTTCGAGTGGCAGGACCACCATCGCGACGGGGCGCCCGACCTGTGGCCCGAGGCGCTCCGCGAGGAGATGGAGCAGGTGATGGAACGGGTCTTCACCGAGGTCAACAACGGCGTCTACCGCTGCGGCTTCGCCGGCTCGCAGGAGTCGTACGACGCCGCGTACGACCGGCTGTGGAAGGCGATGGACTGGCTCGAGGACCGGCTCGCCGACCGTCGCTACCTCATGGGCGACACGATCACCGAGGCCGACGTGCGCCTCTTCACGACGCTCGCCCGCTTCGACGCGGTCTACCACGGCCACTTCAAGTGCAACCGCAACAAGCTCACCGAGATGCCGAACCTGTGGGGCTACGCCCGCGACCTCCACTCGATCCCGGCGTTCGGCGAGAACACCGACTTCGACCAGATCAAGGCCCACTACTACGTCGTGCACAGCGACATCAACCCGTCCGGGATCATCCCGGCCGGGCCCGACCCCGCTGTTTGGCTGGAGCCGCACGGGCGCGGCTGACGTGCGCGGCCGGAATCCGGCCGCCGTACGACCGCTCGCACCCGTTCCGACTCTCATGAGGTAGCCGGTACCTTTGCCTCAGCCCGGATTGTGGGCCAGGTCACAGGGCCGCAGCACCCCCGCGGCAGTGGCCGTCTGGAGCGCGGTTCCCGCGGTGAACCCGGCCGGGACCGCCCGAGGTGAGGAGAGCAGGCCGTGCCTGACCTGGACCCAGCCGTCGACTACGTGCAGCTGCTGACCCCCGAGGGAGAGCGGGTCGAGCACCCGGACTACTCCTTCGACGGGGACGACGAGGCCATCAGGGGCCTCTACCGCGACATGGTGCTGACCCGCCGCCTCGACGTCGAGGCGACCGCGCTGCAGCGGCACGGTGAGCTGGGCCTGTGGGCGCAGCTGCTCGGCCAGGAGGCTGCGCAGATCGGCGCCGGTCGCGCGCTGCGCCGTCAGGACTTCGTCTTCCCGACCTACCGCGAGCACGGCGTCGCCTGGTGCCGTGGCGTGGACCCGCTCCAGCTGCTCGGACTGTTCCGCGGCGTCGACCAGGGGTCGTGGGACCCGACCGAGCACAACTTCCACCTCTACACGATCGTGATCGGCTCGCAGATGCTGCACGCGACCGGCTACGCGATGGGCGTCCAGCGCGACGGCGCCGTCGGCACGGGCGATCCGGACCGTGACACGGCGGTGGTCGCCCACTTCGGTGACGGCGCGAGCAGCCAGGGGGACGTCAACGAGGCGTTCGTCTTCGCCGCGTCCTACCAGGCCCCGGTCGTCTTCTTCTGCCAGAACAACCAGTGGGCGATCTCCGAGCCGACCACCCGGCAGTCGGTCATCCCGATCTACCGCCGCGCCGACGGCTTCGGCTTCCCGGGCATCCGCGTCGACGGCAACGACGTGCTGGCGACGTACGCCGTCATGCAGACCGCCCTGCAACGGGCCCGCGATGGCGGCGGCCCGACCCTGGTCGAGGCCTACACCTACCGCATGGGCGCGCACACCACGACCGACGACCCGACCCGCTACCGCCACTCCGACGAGGTCGAGCACTGGAAGCTCAAGGACCCGATCGCCCGCGTGGAGTCCTACCTGCGCCGCGGCGCCGGCACCGACCAGTCGTTCTTCGACCAGGTCGCCGCCGAGGCCGAGGAGCTCGGGGTGCACCTTCGTGAGGGCTGCAAGGCGCTGCCCGAGCCGGTCGTGACCGACCTGTTCGACAAGGTCTTCACCGAGACCCCGGCCGAGCTCGAGGCCCAGCGCAGCGAGTACGCCGACTACCTCGCGTCCTTCGAGGAGGTGGGTGCGTGATGGCCAAGCTGACCATGGCCAAGGCCCTCAACTCCGGGCTCCGCAAGGCGATGGAGGATGACCCGAAGGTCGTCCTGGCCGGCGAGGACGTCGGCAAGCTGGGCGGCGTCTTCCGGGTCACCGACGGGCTCCAGAAGGACTTCGGCGAGGACCGCGTCATCGACTCCCCGCTCGCCGAGTCGGGCATCGTCGGCACGGCCGTCGGCATGGCGCTGCGCGGCTACCGGCCGGTCGTCGAGATCCAGTTCGACGGGTTCGTCTACCCGGCGTACGACCAGATCGTCACGCAGGTGGCGAAGATGCACTTCCGCTCCGGCGGGCGGATCCCGATGCCGATGGTCATCCGGATCCCGTTCGGCGGGGGCATCGGCGCCGTCGAGCACCACAGCGAGTCCCCGGAGGCGCAGTTCGCGCACACCCCGGGGCTCAAGGTGGTCGCCTGCTCCAACCCGACCGACGCCTACTGGATGATCCAGCAGGCCATCGCCTCGCCCGACCCGGTGATCTTCCTGGAGCCCAAGCGGCAGTACCACGCCGGTGCGGTCGAGGTGGACTTCGACGCCGACCCGGCGCCGCTCTTCGAGTCCCGCGTCCTGCGGGAGGGCTCGGACGTGACCGTGTGCGCCTACGGCCCGACCGTCGGGACGGCCCTGCGCGCCGCCGACGCCGCGGCCGCCGAGGGCCGCTCGCTGGAGGTCATCGACCTGCGCACGCTGTCGCCGCTCGACCTCGGCCCGGTCGAGGAGTCCGTTCGCCGGACCGGCCGGTGCGTCGTCGTGCACGAGGCCCACATCACCCTGGGCATCGGCGCCGAGGTCGCGGCCCGCGTCACCGAGTCGTGCTTCTACTCCCTCGAGGCCCCGGTGCTGCGCGTCGGCGGGCTCGACACCCCCTATCCGCCCGCCCGGGCCGAGCACCACTGGCTGCCCGACCTGGACCGGGTCCTGGACGCCGTCGACAGGAGCATGGAGTGGTGACCGCCCCTTCGCAGGACTTCCGACTGCCGGACGTGGGCGAGGGCCTCGTCGAGGCCGAGCTCGTCTCGTGGCAGGTCGCCGTCGGCGACACCGTGCAGGTCAACGACATCGTCTGCGAGATCGAGACGGCCAAGTCGGTCGTCGAGCTGCCGTCGCCCTACGCCGGCATCGTCGAGGCGCTGCTCGTCGAGGTCGGCACCACGGTCGAGGTCGGCACGCCGATCATCCGGATCGGCAGCGGTGCGCACCCGAGCGAGTTCGTGCCGAACGCCGCCGCGGCGCCGTCCGCCGAGGCGGCGGCGGCGGCCGAGGCCGCCGGTGACTCACCCGGGACGCTCGTCGGCTACGGTCCGCGCGAGGCGTCGACGCAGCGGCGGGCCCGGCGCACCGGCTCCGCGCGCCCCGGTCAGCACGCCGCCCCGACCGGCCCGGTGCTCGCGAAGCCGCCCGTCCGGCTCGCCGCCCGCGAGGCCGGCGTCGACCTGCGCGACGTGACGCCCACCGGGCACCGGGGCGAGGTCACGCGGGAGGACTTGGCGGCGCCTGCCGCGGCCCCCGCTCCGGCCGCTCCGGCCGCTCCGGCCGCCAGGTCGTTCGACGTCCCGCCGGTGCAGTACACCGGCCGCGTCACCCGCGAGCCGATCAAGGGCGTGCGCAAGATGATGGGCCAGGCGATGTCGGCCAGCGCCTTCACCGTCCCGCACGTCACCATCTGGACCACCGTCGACGTCACCGCGACGACACGGCTGGTCGCGCGGCTCAAGCTGGACCCGGCGTACGCCGGCGTGCGGGTCAGCCCGCTGCTCGTGCTCTCCCGCGCCGTGACCGAGCTGCTGAGGACGCACCCGCTGCTCAACGCGGTGTGGGACGAGGCGGCGCAGGAGGTCGTGCTGCGGCACTACGTCAACCTCGGGATCGCCGCCGCGACGCCGCGCGGCCTGGTCGTGCCCAACATCAAGGACGCCGACCTGATGACCCCTCCCGACCTCGGCCGGGCGATCAACCGGCTCACCGACGTCGCGCGGGATGGCAGGACCCAGCCGGCCGAGCAGCAGGGCGGGACGTTCACGATCACCAACATCGGGCCGTTCGGCATGGAGGGCGGTACGCCGATCATCAACCCCGGCGAGTCCGCCATCCTGGCCTTCGGCACCGTGCAGAAGCGGCCGTGGGTCGTCTCCGCCGACGGCGAGGACCGGCTGGCGGTGCGCGACGTGTGCACCCTGTCGCTGTCGTTCGACCACCGGCACGTGGACGGGGCTTCCGGTTCGGCGTTCCTGGCCGCCGTGGCCGGCTCGCTGGTCGATCCGTCGGGCCTGTTCTCCTAGCCCGAGGAGTCAATCCCTCACTGCCGAGGGGTCACCCGGCGACTGCGGCGCGACCCCTCGGTGCGGAGGGATTGACTCCTCGGTGCGGAGGGAGTGACTCCTCGGCAGGCAGGTCAGATGTAGCGGGTCGCCCGAGCAGCAGCGGAGCCCGGGCCGGCGGCCATCAGGGCGGCGAGCTCGGCCTCGATGACCCCGCCGACGCGGTGGCAGAACTCGTCGGGCTCGTCGGCCGCGTCGGGGAGCTCGGGGATGATCCGGTCGACGATGCCGCGCTCGGCGAGGTCGACGGCGAGGACGCGCTGGGCGCGGGCCATGTCGGCGGCGTGCGAGGTGTCACCGTGCACGATCGCCGAGGCGCCCTCGGGCGGTAGCGGCGAGAGCCAGGCGTGCTGTGTCGCGACGACCCGGTCGGCGGGCAGGAACGCCAGCGCGCCGCCGCCGTTGCCCTCGCCGAGCATCAGGCACAGCGTCGGCGCCGCCACGTTGACCAGCGACTCGATGCAGCGGGCGATCTCGCCGGCCAGGCCGCCGTTCTCCGCCTCGGGGGAGAGCGCCGCGCCGCGGGTGTCGATCACGGTGAGCACCGGCAGGCGCAGCTCCTCGGCGAGCCGCAGCCCGCGCTGGGCCTCCCGCAGCGCCTGCGGCCCGAACGCCTGCTGCGCCTGCTCGCGGCGGTCCTGCGCGAGCACCACGCAGGGCGCGTCGCCGAACCGGGCCAGCGCGATGATCAGGGCAGGGTCGCGCTCGCCCTGCCCGGTCCCGTTGAGGGGTACGACGTCCGCAGCGGCCGTCTTGAGCAGCCGCCTGACCCCGGGTCGGTCCTCGCGGCGCGACCGGGTGACCGCGTCCCACGTCTCCAGGTCCGGCAGCCCGGAGGTCCCGTTACCACCGAGCTCGGTCGGCGAGGCGGCGCCAGCCCGCGGGCGGGACTGCAGGATCGTGAGCGCCCGGTCGAGGATCCCGGCGATCTGGTCGGGCGGCAGGACGGCGTCGATGATGCCGTGCGCATAGAGGTTCTCGGCGACCTGTACGCCGGCCGGGAATGGATGTCCGTTGAGCAGTTCGAACACCTTCGGGCCGAGGAAGCCGAGCAGGGCGCCGGGCTCTCCCACGGTCACGTGCCCGAGCGAGCCCCATGACGCCATCACGCCGCCGGTCGTGGGGTGGCGCAGGTAGACGAGGTAGGGGAGACCGGCCGCCTTGTGCGCCGAGACCGCCTCGGTGATCCGCACCATCTGCACGAAGGCCGGCGTGCCCTCCTGCATCCGGGTGCCGCCCGAGGCGGGGGCCGCCAGCAGGGGCAGCCGCTCGCGGGTCGCCCGCTGCACGGCCGCCACCAGCCGGTCCGCGGCGTCGCGGCCGATCGAGCCGGCCAGGAACCTGAACTCCGAGGCCAGGACCGCCACCCGCCGGCCCATCATCAGCCCGGAGCCGGTCAGCACCGACTCGTCGACGCCCGTCCGCTCCTCGGCCGCCCGCAGCTCGGCGGCGTACGCCTCCGAGACGCCGGCGCGGGCCGGGGGGGCGTCCCACGAGGTCCAGGAGCCCTCGTCGAGGACCAGGTCGATCAGCTCGCGCGCGGTGAGTCGGGCCATGGCCGGAGGGTAACCAGCGGGACCGCGCACGTCGCCGCGATGTGAGACATCTGACCGTTCCGTAGCCGTCAGCGGGCGAGCGGGCTCGTCGGCGCCATCAGCCACTGCTGGAAGAAGGCGGTGAGGTCCCGGCCGGTCTGCTCCTGGAGCCACGCGAGGTAGTCGTCGCGGCCGGTGGAGCGCTCGGCCCGGGCGGCAGGCCAGTCGCGGACCAGCTTCCAGAACACGTCGTCCCCGACCGTCCTGCGCAGCGCGTCCCACATGAGGGCCGGGCCGTAGTAGACGTTGAGCTCGGCGAAGTGGTCGGCCTTGTAGGCGCCGGGCGGCCCCGCCGTGCGCCGGGACCGTGGCTCGTCGTCGGCCCACGTGTCCAGCGAGTCGCCCGGGGGCAGCTTCCAGGTCTCGTCCTGCCAGGCGCCCTGGAGATACATGGCCATGCCCTCGTTCATCCAGACGTCGCGCCAGTCCGACGGGGTCACCAGGTCGCCGTACCACTGGTGCGCGATCTCGTGGAGCAGCGTGTCCGGCTCGGTGTCGAGCGGATCGCGGCCGAGGGTGATCATCGTCTGGGTCTCCATGCCGCTGTCGCCGTCGACGAGCACGAAGCCGAGCGAGTCGAAGGGGTAGGGACCGAGCTTCGCCTCGAGCCAGTCGACCAGCGCCGGCGCCTGCTTGAGGTCGGCGAGGAGGGACGTGTCGTCGGGCGTCGTCCAGTAGGAGATCGGCACGCCGCTGCTGCTCTCGGCGGTCGACTCCTGGTAGGGGCCGACGGCCAGGGTGACGAGGTAGGACGCCGCCGGCTCGTCGAGGCGCCAGTCGGTCTCGGTCCGGCCGTCCTCGGTCGAACGGTCGACGAGCCGGCCGTTCGCGACGCCGACCATCGGCGCCGGCACGTCCACGCCGATGTCGTAGAACGCCTTGTCGGAGGGCTGGTCGTTGACGGCGTACCACGTGAAGGCGCCGTAGGGCTCCTGCATCGTCCACAGCCCCCCCGCCGCGTCGACGGTGAGGCCGATCCGCGAGGTGTCGCGGCGGGTGCTCGGCGCGTGGACGGGTGCCGGGACGCCCCCGTAGTCCAGCTTCAGCGTGTAGGTGTGGTCCGCGGCGAAGTCGCCCGGGACGACGAGGTGGTCGCCCGGGTGCGAAGCCTCGACGGTGCGGCCGTCGACGGCGACCTTCGTCGGCAGCATGGTCGCCGCGAGGTCGAGCTGCAGGTGGTCCGCGGCCGCCGTCGACCGGAGGAGCAGCGTCTCGTGGCCGGTCAGCGTCTTGGTCGTCGGCTCCCAGGACAGGTCGAGGTCGTAGTGGAGGGCGTCCACGCCCGGGTCGCCGACGTCGGGGTAGACGGAGTCCTCGACGGGGGTCGACCGCGCGTCGTCGTACGACGGCTTCGGGACCGAGGCAGACGTGTGCGTGCCGCTCGCCGGATCGCCCCCGGAGCCGCCACTGCAGCCCGCAGCCAGCGCGAGGGCCGCGGCCGCGGCGACGGTGGCTCTCCTCCAGGTCACAGCGACCATCATGCCGGTCGGCAAATGGTTCGACGGCGCCGATAGCCTCGACCGAGTGAGCGCGACCATCCAGACCTCCGGCCTGGCCGCCGGTCATGGCGCGAAGGCGCTCTTCGAGGGCCTCGACCTCGTCGTCGCACCGGGTGACGTCATCGGCCTCGTCGGACCCAACGGGGCGGGCAAGTCGACGCTGCTGCGCATCCTCGCCGGCGTCCTCGCGCCCGAGGAGGGCACCGTCACGGTCAGCCCGCCGACGGCGACCGTCGGCTACCTGCCGCAGGAGCCGGAGCGGCGCGACGGCGAGACGGTGCGGCGGTTCCTCGCCCGGCGTACCGGCGTGGCGGAGGCGCAGACCGCCTTCGACGCCGCCACCGAGCGGTTCAGCGCGGGCGAGCCGGGCGCCGACGACGACTACGCGACGGCGCTCGAGCGCTGGCTCGCGCTCGGTGCGGCCGACCTGGACGAGCGCGCCGAGGCGGTCGCCGCGGACCTCGGGCTCGGCGTCGACCTCGACCAGCCGATGACCAGCCTCAGTGGCGGCCAGGCCGCCCGGGCCAACCTCGCCGGCCTGCTGCTGAGCCGCTACGACGTCCTCCTCCTCGACGAGCCGACCAACGACCTCGACCTCGACGGCCTCGACCGGCTCGAACGGTTCGTCAGCGACCTGCGCGCGCCGGCCGTGATCGTCAGCCACGACCGCGAGTTCCTCGCCCGCACCATCAACCGGGTCCTCGAGCTCGACCTGCACCAGCACCGGGTCAACCTCTACGGCGGCGGCTACGACGCCTACCTGCGCGAGCGCGAGATCTCCCGGCAGCACGCCCGCGAGGCCTACGAGCAGTACGCCGGCAAGCTGGCCGACCTGGGCGGTCGGATCCAGACCCAGCGAGCGTGGGCGGCCCAGGGCGTGCGCAACGCCCGCCGGTCGATCAACGACGAGCCGGACAAGTCGATCAGGCGCTTCCGGACCGAGTCGAGCGAGAAGCAGGCGTCCAAGGTGCGCCAGTCCGAGCGCGCCATCGAGCGGCTCGAGAAGGACGCCGTCGAGGAGCCGCGCAAGGAGTGGGAGCTGCGGATGGAGATCGCCGCCGCACCACGCTCGGGCGCTCGGACGGCGGTGCTCCGCGACGCGGTCGTCCGGAAGGGCGACTTCACCCTCGGACCGGTCAGCCTCGAGATCAGCTGGGCCGACAAGGTCGCGATCACGGGACCCAACGGCTCGGGCAAGTCGACGCTCCTCGGCGCGCTGCTCGGCCGGATCCCGCTCGACTCTGGCGAGGCGTCCCTGGGTCCGGGCGTGGTGGTCGGTGAGGTCGACCAGGCGCGCGCGTTGTTCGAGGGAGCGGAGCCGCTGGTGGAGGCGTTCCGCAGGCATGCGCCCGACCTGGCTCCCGAGGAGGTCCGCACGCTCCTGGCGAAGTACGGCCTGCGCTCCGACCACGTCGGCCGCCCGGCCGCGACCCTGTCACCGGGGGAGCGGACGCGGGCGGCGCTCGCCCTGCTGCAGGCGCGCGGGGTCAACCTGCTGGTGCTCGACGAGCCGACCAACCACCTCGACCTGCCCGCGATCGAGCAGCTCGAGTCGGCGCTCGACACCTATCCCGGCACCCTCCTGCTCGTCACCCACGACCGACGGATGCTGGCCGCCGTCCGCACCACCCGTCAGCTCCGCGTCGAGGACGGCCGGGTCACCGCGTTGTGAGTGCCAGCGTGACCCAGGGGTCACTCCCACACTCACAAGGCACGATCATGGGGCCCGTGTCCGACCTCCTGGTGCGGCGTGCCCGCCTCGTCCCCCTCGCCGGGTCCCGCGCCGAGCACCCCGTCGACGTCCTCGTCCGCGACGGCGTGGTCGCAGCGGTCGGTGCCGAGCTGGACGACGCAGGCGTGCCGACCGTCGACGCCGACGGCCGCTGGCTGCTGCCCGGCCTCTGGGACGCCCACGTCCACCTCAGCCAGTGGGCGCTCGCGTCGCGGCGGCTCGACCTCTCCTCGGCCCGCTCGCCCGAGGAGGCGCTGGGCATCGTCACAGGCGCCCTGGCCACCGGGGACGGCGGGCCGGTCGTCGGCATCGGACACCGCGGCGGCACCTGGGCGCGCCCGGTCACGGTCGCCGAGCTCGACGCGGCCACCGGGGCGGTGCCGGTCGTCCTCGTCAACGGCGACTTCCACCACGGCTGGCTCAACACCGCGGCCCTCGACGCCCTCGGGCTCGCACGTCGCGACGAGGTGGTCAGCGAGCAGGAGTGGTTCGACGCCTACCCGCGGCTGACCGGGCTCGTCGGCGGCCCGACCGTGCCGGACTACCAGCGCGTGCTGACCGCCGCCGCCTCGCGCGGTGTCGTGGGGGTGGTCGACTTCGAGTTCGGCGCGCCGTTCGCGGACTGGACCGAACGCTGGGAGGAGGGCTGCGACCTCCTTCGCGTCCGCTGGGCGCCGTACGCCGACACGCTGGCCGCGGCCGTCGAGGCCGGTCTGCGCACCGGCTCGGTGCTGGCGCCCGGCCTGAGCGTCGGGCCGCTGAAGATCATCAGCGACGGGTCGCTCGGCACGCGCACCGCGTGGTGCTGCCACCCCTACGCCGACACCGGCGGGCATGGCGCCCCCAACCTGGCGACCGCCGACCTGCGCGACCTGGTCGCCCGCGGTCACGCGGCCGGCTTCGAGGTGGCCACCCACGCCATCGGCGACCGGGCGCTCGAGGCGGCGCTGGCCGTCTACGCCGAGACCGGTGCGACCGGCTCGATCGAGCACGCCCAGCTGGTCACCCGCGACGCGGTGGCGGAGCTGGCCCGGCTGGGCCTCACCGCGAGCGTGCAGCCGGCCCACCTGCTCGACGACCGGGAGACCTCCGAACGGGTCTGGCCAGGCTTGGGTGGTCGCGAGTTCGCGCTGCGCTGGCTGACCGACGCGGGCGTGCGGGTCACCTTCGGGTCGGACGCCCCGGTCGCCCCGCTCGACCCCTGGCTGGCCGTCGCGGCCGCGGTCCACCGCGGCGACCCGGGCGACGAGCCGTGGCACCCCGAGCAGTCGCTGACGGTTCGGGAGGCGCTCGCGGCCTCGGTCGACGGGCGGCGTACGGCTGTCGACGAGCCGGGCGACCTGATCCTGCTCGACACCGACCCGCTCGCGGCGTCCCCGGCCGAGCTGCGCGAGATGAGTGCCGCGCTCACCGTCGTCGCCGGTCGGGTCGTGTGGGACGCGGTCAGCTGAGCGCCGTCGCCACCTCCTGCGCGACCGCGACCTGCTCGACCGCGAACGGGTGGAAGGGCGCTGCGCCCTGCCCGGAGAGCCCGTTGATCCACGGGTCGGCCGAGCAGACGTCGTGGCCGGCCGAGGCGGCCCACAGGTCGACGTAGGTCACCCGCGAGTCGACGGCGACGTGGCGGACCGCCTGCGTCAGGCCATGGTTGACCCGCCGCGCGAAGCGGTAGTCGCCCGCCGCGAACGGCACGTCGGCGCAGCGCCCCGACGCGGGGATGATCTGGGGGTAGCCGACCAGCAGCACCTTCGCCGACGGCGCCCGGTGTCGCACGGCCCGCACGACCCCGACCAGCCGCTGCTCCATCCGGTCCAGCGTCGGCGCGACCTTCGACCCGAGCGCATCGGCGCACGGCGTGCCCGGCACGCTGGCGGCATCAGGTCGGACGCAGGCCCCGATCAGCGAGCCGAACAGGTTCAGGTCGTTGCCGCCCAGCCCGATCGTCACGAGGTCGGTGTCGGCGGTCACCGCGTCGAGCTGAGGTCGGACGCCGCGCAGCTGGGCCCGGCGTACGTCGGCCGTGCTGGCGCCGCCGCAGCTCACGTCCGTGAGCCGCGCACCCAGCGCGGCCGCCAGGAGGTGCGGGTAGTTGCGGTCCGAGCGCAGGCAGCCGTCGTCGGAGGTCCGACCCGGGATGCCCGGCGCCGCGGTGTAGGAGTCGCCCAGCGCGACGTAGCGCCCGAACCGGCCGGCGGCCGCGCCCGCCGACACCTCCGCCGCCGCGGGCGACGCCGCGGGCGACGCCCCGGGCGACGCCCCGGACGAGGCAGCGGACGAGGCAGCCGACGAGGGCGCCGACGACACCCCGGACGAGGCCCCCGACGATGCGGCCGGAGCCGGTGCGGCGGCCCCTCCGCCGTCCGACGAGGCGCCGCACGCAGACAGCGGCAGGGCGAGCAGACCCCCGAGGACGAGGGCCGTGAAGGAACGGGCGGCCATGGCGTCAACCGTACGGAGCGGTGGATGGGCGACCGGCCGACGGGATACGGGCCGGAGGTGAGCAGCGAGGAGAAGCCCGGCGGCGAGTCGATGCTGACCGTCGTGGTCGCCCTGGTCGCCAATGCGCTCCTGGCGCTGGCCAAGTCGGTCGCCGCCCTTCTCACCGGCTCGGCCGCGATGGTCGCCGAGGCGGCGCACTCGTGGGCCGACACCGGCAACGAGGTCTTCCTGGTCGTGGCCGAGCGCCGCGGCAGCCGGCCGCGCGACGAGGAGCACCCCCGCGGCTACGGCCGGTCGACCTACATCTGGTCACTGGTCGCCGCATTCGGGCTCTTCTCCGCCGGCGCGATGGTCTCGGTCTGGCACGGCATCACCGACCTGCTCCACGAGCCGCACGAGGGCGGGTCGACCTTCGTCGTCAACTACGTCGTCCTCGGCATCGGCCTGGTCCTCGAGGGGACGTCCTTCGTGCAGGCCACCCGGCAGGTCCGCGGCGCCGCCCGCCGGTTCGACACCCATCCGCTGCGCTACGTCGACAAGACCTCCAACCCCACCGTCCGCGCGATCTTCCTGGAGGACCTCGCCGCCCTGATCGGCATCGGCCTCGCCCTGGCCGGCATCGCGCTGCACCAGCTGACCGGCGAGCCGGCGTACGACGCCGCGGCGTCCATCGCCATCGGGCTGCTGCTGGCGGTCGTCGCGGTCTTCCTGATGCGCCGCAACATGGAGTACCTCCTCGGTGAGGCGCTCAGCCCGGCGCTCCGGGCCGACGTGCTCCGCCGGATGCTCGACCATCCCCAGGTCGACCGGATCACCTACCTTCACGTCGAGTACGTCGGCCCGCAGCGGCTGTTCGTCGTGGCGGCCGTCGACCTGGTCGGCGACGACTCCGAGTCCCACCTGGCGGTGCGACTGCGGCAGGTCGAGGCCGACATCGAGACCGACGAGCTGATCGAGGACGCGATCCTCACGCTGGCGCCGCCGGACGAGCCCGCCCTGCACCCGTGACGGGTGCCGGACCAGAAAAACAGACCCAGACCCTGGCGCACGGCCGGTCGATCCGATGAACTAGCGCCTGTGCTTGCTGCCGGGTCGGAGAACGGATGACGGAGCCCTCCGGGCCCGGCGCGGAGCTTTCGCCTCGCGGGCCGGCTGTCGAGACCCTCGCCCTCCGGGTGCTGCTCGCCTCCTTCAAGGGGACGACGCTGCCGTCGGAGTGGGAGGCGCTGCTCCATGAGGGGCTGGGCGGCATCTGCCTGTTCGGCTCCAACGTCAGCGACGGGCTGCGGGCGCTGACCGACGCCATCCACGCCGCCAACCCGGCCGCCGTGATCGCGACCGACGAGGAGGGTGGCGACGTCACCCGGCTGCACGTCCGGGGCGGGTCGACGGTCATCGGGCCGGCCGTGCTCGGCGCGGTCGACGACCTCGCACTCACGAGCGCCGTCGGCGGGCTCGTCGCCGCCGACCTCGTGGCCGCTGGGGTCGACCTGGCGCTGGCCCCCGTCGCCGACGTGAACTCCAACCCCGACAACCCGGTCATCGGGTCGCGCTCCTTCGCCTCCGATCCCACGACGACGGCGGCGCACGTCGGTGCGTGGGTGCGCGGCCTGCAGTCGGCCGGCGTCGCCGCCTGCGCCAAGCACTTCCCGGGGCACGGCGACACCGGCGAGGACAGCCACCTCGCGCTGCCCGTGCTCGACGTGTCGCTCGAGACGCTGCGGCAGCGCGAGCTGGTGCCCTTCGTGGCCGCCGTGCACGCAGGGGTGCGGACGGTGATGACGTCCCACATCGTCGTACCCGCCCTCGACCCGCAGCTGCCCGGCACCCTGTCCGCGCCGGTGCTCGGACTCCTCCGCGACGAGCTCGGCTTCGACGGCGTGATCGTCTCCGACGCGCTCGACATGGCCGGCGCCTCCGGGTCGCGGAGCATCCCCGAGGCCGCCGTCCTCTCCCTCGCCGCCGGCACCGACCTGCTCTGCGTCGGCCCGGACAAGCCCGCGGCGCTGGTCCGCGAGGTGCAGGCCGCGATCGTGCGCGCCGTCGAGGACGACCGTCTGCCGCTCGGCCGGCTGGAGGAGGCCGCCGCCCGGGTGGCAGAGCTGAGGACGTCCGGCGACATGGCTGCCCCGCCGACCACCTCGCAGGACGTCCTGTCCCAGGCGATGGTCGACGCGGCCGCCCGCGCGCTGGTCGTGGAGGGGGAGCTGCCCGATCTCGCGGGCGCGACCGTCTTGAGCGTCGACACCCGGGCCAACATCGCCGTCGGCGACGTGCCGTGGGGCCTGACGCCCGACCTGACCGTCCCGCCCGGCGGCTCGACGGCCGACCTCGGCAGCGGCCCGGTGATCGTGCAGGTGCGCGACGCGCACCGCCGCCCGGAGGTCGGCGACCTGCTCGACCGGCTGGCTGAGGCGGGACGCACCGCCGTGGTGGTCGAATGGGGCTGGCCTGGCCCGCGCCACGGCTCGTTCGCAAGGATCTGCACACGCGGCTGCTCCCGCCCGGGGGCCGAGGCCGTGACTGACCTGCTCAGGAAGGCGGGATGGAACCGGTGACCGTGATGAGTGTGGGGCTCGACGTCGGCGGCACGAAGACGCTCGGCGTGGCTCTCGACGAGACCGGCCGGGTCGTGGCGCAGGTACGCCGACCGACCGACCGCGGCCCCGCCGGAGTGGTCCGCACCGCGGTCGAGGTCGTCGACGGCCTGCGTGACGCGACCGGCGACCGGCTCGCCGTGCCGGTCGGGGTAGGCATCCCGGGGCTCGTCGACGGTGGGCTCGGGATCGTGCGGCACGCGGTCAACGTCGGCATCACGGGCGAACCTTTCCCGCTCGGCCGGCTGCTCTCCGAGCGTCTCGGGGTGTCCGTGACGGTCGAGAACGACGCCAACGCCGCGACCCTGGGCGCTGTCGCGCAGACCGGCCACGACGACCTCGTCTACCTCTCGATCGGGACCGGTCTCGCCGCCGGCCTCGCCTTCGACGGCCGGCTGCGGCGCGGCGAGCACGGCGCGGCGGGGGAGGTCGGCCACATCCCGGTCGACCCCGACGGCGTGGTGTGCGGCTGCGGCCAGACCGGCTGCATCGAGACGATCACCTCGGGGTCGGCGCTGGCCGCGTCCTGGCCGGTGGCCCAGGGCCACCCGGCCGACGCGCTCTTCGCTGCCGCGGCGGCGGGCGACCCGAAGGCGATCGCGGTGCGGGACCGGTTCGCGGCCGGCGCCGCCACCGCGATCCGCATCCTGTGCCTGACCGTCGACCCCGGACTCGTCGTGCTCGGCGGCGGGGTCGCCCAGCTCGGTGAGCCGCTGAGGATCGCCGTCGCGACCGCCCTCGGCGACCAGGCCGCCGAGGCGCCGTTCCTGGCCGCCCTCGACCTCCCCGGGAGGCTCAGGGTCCTGCCACCGGACGTGCCGGTCGCCGCCGTCGGCGCCGCACTCGTGGGGACGGGCCGATGAGCGACCTCGCCATCACGGGTGGCCGTGACGCGCACGGCGACGCCGTCGACATCCACATCCTGAGCGGCCGCGTCTCGACGTCCGGACCGCCGACGCCCGGGTTCGCGCCCACCGAGTCCGACGTGCTGGACGCGACCGGGCTGACCGTCCTCCCCGGCCTCCTCGACCTGCAGGTCAACGGCGCCGGCGGGCACGACATCACGGCGGAGCCGGACCGGCTCTGGGACGTCGCGGCCGTGCTGCCGGCGTACGGCGTCACCGCGTTCATCCCGACGGTGATCACCTCGGCCCCGGAGGCCCGCGAGCGCGCCCTGGAGGTGCTCGCGCAGGGCCCGCCGTCCGACTGGCGCGGCGCGCTGCCACTGGGGCTGCACTTCGAGGGGCCGTTCCTGGCGCCGGAGCGCAAGGGCGCCCACCCGGAGCGGTGGCTGCGTGATCCCGCGCTCGGCACGATCGACGGCTGGAGCCGCGACGAGGGTCTCCTGATGGCCACCATCGCGCCCGAGCTGCCTGGCGCACTCGAGCTCATCGCCGCGCTGACCGCCCGGGGCGTGATCGTCAGCGTCGGCCACACGACCGCCACCGCCGACCAGGTCCACGCCGCCGTCGCTGCCGGCGCCCGCCTCGTCACCCACCTGGGCAACGCGATGCCGCCGATATTGGCCCGCGAGCCGGGCCCGGTCGGCGTCGCCCTGGGCGGCACCGACCTGGTCGCCGGCGTGATCGCCGACGGCTACCACTCCGCCCCCGACTTCCTCCGGCTCGCCTGGACCGCCTTGGGTCCGGAGCGGTTCCTCGCGGTCACCGACACGACCGCGGCCCTCGGCGTCCCCGACGGCCCGAACCGGCTCGGTGACCAGGACGTGATCGTCGAGGCCGGCACGGTCCGGCTCCAGGACGGGACGCTGGCCGGCTCCGCGGCGAGCCTCCCGCAGTGCCTCCGTGTCCTGCGCGAGGCCACCGGCGCGACGCTCGCCCAGGCCGTCGCCACGGCGACCACGACCGCAGCGGGGCTCGTCGGCGACGCTGCCCGCGGAGCGCTGACCCCGGGTCGGCGCGGCGACGCGGTGCTCGTCGACGACGACCTGACCGTGCACGCCACCGTGATCGGCGGCGTGGTCGTGCACCGGAAGGCGGACTGATGGAGGTCGTCATCACCACCTCGAAGGCCGACGCCGGGGCGCTGGCCGCCGACGCGATCGAGGCGCTCGTCCGTGCCAAGCCCGAGGCGGTGCTCGGCACCGCGACCGGCTCGAGCCCGCTGCCGATCTACGCGGAGCTCGTCCGCCGCCACCAGGCCGGCACCGGGCCGTCGTACGCCGGGGTGCGGACGTTCAACCTCGACGAGTACGTCGGCCTCCCCGCCGGCCACGAGCAGACCTACCGCGCCACCATCCAGCGGGAGCTGACCGACGCCCTCGGCCTGCCCGACGGCCACGTGCACGGACCCGACCCGGCGGAGGACGGCCTGCCGACCGCCGGCGCGCGCTACGAGTCGCTCATCGTGGAGTCCGGAGGCGTCGACCTGCAGGTGCTCGGGATCGGCGCGGACGGCCACCTGGCCTTCAACGAGCCCGGCTCCTCGCTCGCCAGCCGGACCCGCATCAAGACCCTGACCGCGCAGACGCGGAGCGACAACGCGCGGTTCTTCGGGTCGGTCGACGAGGTCCCGATCCACGTCCTCACCCAGGGCCTCGCGACGATCCTGGACGCGCGGCACCTGGTCCTGATCGCGACCGGAGCGGGCAAGGCCGACGCCGTCGCCGCGGCCGTCGAGGGCCCGGTCTCGGCGAGCTGCCCGGCGAGCGTCCTCCAGCTGCACCCCCACGCGACGGTCCTGCTCGACGGCGACGCCGCCGGAAGCCTGCAGCGGGCGGACTACTACCGCGAGGTCTACGCCGCGAAGCCGTCCTGGCAGGGGCTCTGACCCGGCGAAGAACCGGCCCGCGCCGACGTGTCGAATCGGCCCGACCCCGTTCGTAGAAGGAGTGACAGCACCCCGCGAACGAGGAGCAACCCGATGAAGGACAAGCAGGCCCGCTGGCTGGCGCTCTACACGCTCTGCCTGGGCAACCTGATGATCGTCCTCGACACCAACATCGTGAACGTCGCGCTGCCAGCGATCCAGGGCGACCTCGGCTTCACCCCGACGGCGCTGGCCTGGGTGGTCAACGCCTACATGCTGACCTACGGCGGCTTCCTGCTGCTGGGCGGCCGGCTGGGCGACCTGCTGGGAAACCGCCGCGTCTTCCAGGGTGCCGTGGTCGCCTTCACGCTGGCCAGCGTCGCCTGCGGGCTGGCGCCGAGCGCCGGGCTCCTCGTCGCCGGCCGGGCCGTCCAGGGCCTCGGTGGCGCGGCGGTCTCCGCGGTCGCGCTCGCGCTCATCATGGGCCTGTTCGACGACGCCGCCGAGCGGGCCAAGGCGATGGCGGTCTACGGGTTCGTGATGTCGGGCGGCGGCGCGATCGGCGTGATCCTCGGCGGCGTGCTCACCGGCTTCCTCACCTGGCACTGGGTCTTCCTCGTCAACGTCCCGATCGGCGTGACCGTCTGGCTGCTCGGGTCGCGGATCCTGCCGCACCGTCCCGCCACCGCCACCGCGACGAGGCTCGACGTCGTGGGTGCGGTGCTCGTCACCACCGCGCTGGTCCTGGTCGTCTACGGCGTGGTCAGCACCACCCTGGTGTACGCCGCCGGCGGGCTCGCCGTGCTCGCGGTCTTCGTCTTCTGGGAGGCCCGCAGCGACCACCCGCTCGTCCCGCTGCGCATGTTCCGGATCCGCAACCTGGTCGTCGCGCAGGCCGTCGGCAGCCTGTGGGCCGGCGCGATGTTCGCGACGTTCTTCCTCACCTCGCTCTACCTCCAGCAGGTCCTCGAGTACGACGCCCTCGCGGTCGGCCTCTGCTTCCTCCCCTCCTCCGTGGTGATGGCGGTGTTCTCCCTGCGCTGGTCGGACAAGCTGGTGATCCGCTTCGGGCCCAAGCCGCCGCTCGTCGCCGGTCTCGCGTTGGTCGCGGTCGGCCTGGCGCTGCTGGCCGGGGTCCCCGTCGACGGTGGCTACGTCGTCGACGTGCTTCCCGCGATGCTGCTCACCGGCGTCGGCGCGGGTGTCGCCCTCAACCCGGTCCTGATCGTCGCGATGAGCGACGTCGAGCCCTCCGAGGCCGGGCTGGCGTCGGGGCTGGTCAACACGTCCTTCTCGATGGGCGGCGCGCTCGGCCTGGCCGTGCTGGCGAGCGTGGCGACCTGGCGCACCGACGCACTCTCGGTCACCGGCGCCGACCACGCGGCCGCGCTCACGGGTGGCTTCCAGATCGCCTTCGGCATCGGCGCAGTCTTCGCCGTGGCCGCCGCGGTCCTCGGCGGCGTACTCCTCAGGACGGCACCGGCCGTCGGCGCCGAGCCCGAGATCGCGCCGGAGGCGGCCGCCGTCTGAGTCACATCGCGGTCGGGCGGCCTACCCCAGCGCCACCGTCAGCGCGAGCACCGTCGCCGGGTCCTCCAGCGAGTCGCCGAACAGGTCGCGCAGCTGCCCCATGCGGTAGCGCACGGTCTGCGGGTGCACGAACAGCGCGGCGGCCACCTCGTCGCGCCGGCCGTGGTGCAGCAGCCAGCAGCGCAGCGTCTCGGTGAGCTTCTCCGCGACCGCCGGCCGCACCGACGACAGGGGGGCGAGCACCGTGGCCCGCAGGTCGGCCAGCGCCTCCGCGTCGGCCCCGAGAACCAGCGTCACGAGGTGCTCCTCGGTGTCGGGGCCGAGACCGACGGCGCGGGCGCGCAGGGCTCGGTCGAAGGACACCCGCACGTCGCGCCACGGTCGCGGCGGGCCGACGGTGGCCCGGTGCGACGACAACGTGCGCAGAAGCGCCGTGCGGGCGCTCCCGTGCACGTCGGGCACCAGCAGCAGGGTCAGGTCGTCGGCCTCGGCCAGCTCGGTGAGCACCAGCGTCCCGGACGGTACGCCGGCCAGCGCGCCGCCGACCTCGGCCGACGGCATCAACGCGGCCGTCAGCGTGGCCGGCGGTGTCCAGCCGGCGCTCTGGACCGCCTCGTCGACGGCCTCGACGGCGTCGCCGTGCAGCAGCCGACGGGCCAGCAGCTCGAGCATCCGCTGGCGGGCGCGCCCCGTGGTCGCCAGCTCGTCGGCGTGGCCGGCGGCCGAGACGTCGGAGAGCTCGTCGATGTAGCTGAAGACGAGGCCCGCGAACTCGGCGAGCCCCTCGGGGGACAGGCCGGCCTCCACCGCCGTGGAGGAGAGCTCCCGCCACGAGATGCGCGCACCGATCCGGTAGGCGGCGAGCAGCGCCTCGGTCGTGCGGCCGCTGCGCGCCTCGCCACGGCCCAGGTCGAAGGCGCCCTGCCGGGCCTGGGCGGTCAGCATCGGGACGTCCTCGGCCTCGTTGGAGGCGACGGCGATGAAGGCGTCCAGCGCGATCCCCACCGCGGTGCGGATCGTCTCGCCCATCGCCCCGGAGAGGGCGTCCTGGTAGGAAGGGACCTCGGCGATGATGGTGGCGACGACCTTCTCGCCGATCGCCGGCAGGACAAGCCTCATCCGCTCGGCCACGTCGCCGGGCAGCCGGACGGCGGTGGGAGCGGTGCGCAACGAGAGTGGCCGCGTCATTCTTGTCCTCCGTGAACAAACGTTGGGTGGATATTCACGTCCAGCGGATAGGAGTTTAATCGCATCGATCAGTCACCATGGAGTGTATGACTGCTGCAGTGATTCCTCCGCGCGAACTGGCGCCCGACCGTCGGGTGCAGGTCCGCCTCGGCGACCGGATCGCCGCTCGCATCGAGCGGGTCGCCAACGCCGCGGTCTCCCCGCTGGTGTCGCCGGACTACCTCGACCTCTTCCACCCGCTGCGCTCGGGGACCGACCTGCGTGCGCGCATCGTCTCGGTCCACCCCGAGACCCGCGACGCCGCCACGATCGTGCTCAAGCCCGGCCGCGACTGGGCGGGCCACCTGCCCGGGCAGTACGTCCGCATCGGGATCGACGTGGACGGCGTCCGGCAGTGGCGGGCCTACTCGCTGACCCATGGCCCGCGCCCCGACGGACACATCTCGATCACCGTCAAGGCCGTGCCCGACGGTGTGGTCAGCAACCACCTCGTGCACCAGGTGAGGCCCGGCACGCTGGTCTTCCTGGAGCAGGCGCAGGGCGAGTTCGTCCTCCCGGACGACCTGGCCGGCCGCAAGCTGCTCTTCATCACCGCCGGCTCGGGCGTCACGCCCGTCATCGGCATGCTGCGCAACCTCTTCCCGGTCACCGACGAGGGTGTCGTCCACCTCGACCGGGCGCTGGACATCGTGTGCGTCCACGTCGCACCGAGCCGGCCGGACTCGATCTTCCTGCGCAACCTCGAGGAGCTGGACGCGTTCGGCGCAGTCCGGCTCGTGGCGAGGTACGACGACCAGCACGGCGTCCTCGACGTCGACCGGCTGGCCGACCTGGTCCCCGACCTGGCCGAGCGGACGACGTACGCGTGTGGGCCGGCCGGCCTTCTCGACGCGCTCGCCGCCCACCACGAGGCCAACGGGCTGGAGCTGTTCACCGAGCAGTTCCGCGCCACCACCGTCGTCGTCGGTGACGGCGGCACGGTGTCGTTCAACTCAGGAACCACGATCGAGGCCGACGCCGCGACCCCGATCCTCGACGCCGCCGAGGAGGCGGGCGTCCTCATGCCGAGCGGGTGCCGGATGGGCATCTGCTTCGGCTGCGTCCTGCCGCTCAAGGAAGGCGCCGTGCGCGACCTGCGCAGCGGCGACCTGATCGTCGCCAACGCCGGCGAGAGCGACGGCATCCAGATCCAGACCTGCATCAGCGCCGCCGCCGGCGCGTGCGTCATCGACCACTGAAGGGTAGCCAGATGACCATCGTCAATGAGCCGACCACCACCGGCCTCGAGCGAACCCCGTTCGCCCACCTCTCCGAGGAGGACATCGCCCAGCTCGGTGCCGAGCTGGACGCGATCCGACGTGAGGTGATGGAGAGCCGCGGCGAGCGCGACGCGGCCTACATCCGCCGGGTCATCAAGACCCAGCGCTACCTCGAGCTCGGCTCCCGCGCCGTCCTGCTCGGCAGCTTCTTCCCGCCCGCCTTCGTCGCGGGCACGATCGGCCTGAGCGTCGCGAAGATCCTCGACAACATGGAGATCGGCCACAACGTCCTCCACGGTCAGTGGGACTGGATGCGCGACCCGAAGATCCACTCCACCACGTGGGACTGGGACAACGCCGCCACCCCGGAGGGGTGGAAGAAGGCGCACAACGAGGAGCACCACACCTACACCAACATCCTGGGCATGGACAACGACCTGGGCTGGGGGCTCGTGCGCGTCGACGAGCAACAGGAGTGGAGCCCGCGGTGCCTCTACCAGCCGGCGTACAACATGCTCAACATGCTGTTCTTCGAGTACGGCATCGCCGCCTACGACCTCAAGCTCGGCGACTTCCTGCGGACGCCGAAGGAGGAGCGCTCCGAGGAGCAGCTCCGCGACGTCAAGGGCACGCTGAAGAAGATCCGTC
Organism: Nocardioides terrae; assembly: GCF_900112345.1. Classification (GTDB taxonomy): domain Bacteria; phylum Actinomycetota; class Actinomycetes; order Propionibacteriales; family Nocardioidaceae; genus Nocardioides; species Nocardioides terrae. Next base: position 268,030 of record NZ_FOLB01000002.1, on the reverse strand, counting down.
AGCAGGCGACGAAGGACTACCTCGTCCACCCGCTGCTCTCCGGGCCGTCGTTCCTCACCACCCTGGCCGCCAACGTCATCGCCAACGTGACCCGCAACATCTGGTCGCACTCGATCATCATGTGCGGCCACTTCCCCGAGGGTGTCTCGACCTTCGAGCTCGACGAGCTGCCGAAGAACGAGGCGCGCGGCCACTGGTACCTGCGCCAGATGCTCGGCTCGGCCAACATCTCCGGCTCGAAGGCCGTCCACATCATGAGCGGCAACCTGTCCCACCAGATCGAGCACCACATCTGGCCGGACCTGCCGTCCAACCGCTACGCCGAGGTGGCGCCGAAGGTCCGCGCGCTCTTCGACAAGTACGGCCTGCGGTACCACACCGCGCCGCTCCCGCAGCAGGTCTACAGCGCCTGGCACAAGACCGTCCGGCTGGCCTTCCCCAACGGCTGGTGGGAGACCACCAACCGCCGCAACCTCCCCAAGCAGGTCCGCCTGCTCACGAAGATCGTGAAGGCCAAGGGCAAGGACCGGCTGCGGATGCTCAAGGAGCTCGAGGCGCGCGGCGCCGCCCGCTGACGGACTCCTCGAAGCGCCGGACACACAAGCGCCCCCGCCTCATCGGCGGGGGCGCTTCGTTCTGCCGTGGTCAGGACCGGGACCGCGCCCGGGGCCGGACGGACCGGCTCAGGCCTCGTCGTACGCACCGCTCCTGATGTCCTCCAGCAGCGACGGCCCGGTCGGGCTCCAGCCGAGGACGCTCCGCGTGAGCGTGGCGCTGGCGGGCGCGTCCATGCCGACGAACCGCCCGATCCAGCCGAAGTGGTCCGCCGTGGCCTCGGGCGTGATCGACCGGGTCGGCAGCCCGAACCGCTCGCCGAGCGCTGCCGCGATGTCGCGCATCGGCACGCCCTCCTCGGCGACCGCGTGCGCGCGGAACCCCGCCGGGGCCTGCTCGAGCGCGAGCCGCACCAGTCGGGCCGCGTCGGAGACGTGCACGGCCGGCCAGCGGTTGGCGCCGTCGCCGACGAAGCCGACGTAGCCCTTCTCCCGCGCGACCTGCGCGAGCGTGGCGGTGAAGCCGTGGTCCCGCATGCCGTGCGTGGTGGCCGCGAAGCGCAGGGCCACCGGTCGCAGCCCCTGGTCCGCGGAGTCGAGGGCGAGGTTCTCGCTGCCGCCCCGGAGGGCGTCGGGGCCGCGGAACGGCGAGGGGTCCTCCTCGGTGGCGGCCCTGCCCTGGGCCAGTCCGGCGAGGCCGGAGGCGAGGAGGAAGGTCCGGTCCGTGCCGGCGAGCTCCTCGAGGAGGGCGGAGACCGCCGCGTGCTCGAGCCGCCCGGCCGCGGCCGGGTCGCGGAGGCCGTGGTTCATCGCGAGGTGGATGACCCCGTCGGCATCCTTGGCTCCCGAGACGAGCGACTGCGGGTCGTCCAGGTCGCCGAGGTGCGCCCGCGCGCCCTTGGCCTCCAACGCGGCCGCGCCCGCCTCCGACCGGGCCAGCCCGACGACCTCGTAGTCGTGGGCCAGCAGCTCGTCGGTCACGGCCGAGCCGATCCAGCCGGTGGCTCCGGAGATGAAGATGCGCATGTAGCTGCTCCTTTGATGTCAGTGTCTGACATCGACCGTAGCACTGCATGTCAGGGACTGTCATCACCTAGGATGGCCGGCATGAGCCGATGGCAGCCCGATGCGCGCGGTCGCATGCTCGACGCGGCCCTCGAGCTCTTCGCCGAGCAGGGCTACGACAGGACCACGGCCGGCGACATCGCGACCCGGGCCGGCGTCACCGAGCGCACCTTCTTCCGGCACTTCGCCGACAAGCGGGAGGTGCTCTTCGCCGGACCGGTCCTCCTCGACGAGGTCGTCGTCGAGACCGTCGGGGCGGTCGACCCCGAGGCGGCCCCGTGGCCCGTGGCCATCGCCGCCGTGCGCGAGGCCGCTGCCCGGCTCGGTGCGGCGCGCACTCCCGCGCAGGCGGCACAGCGGGCCCGGATCGTCGCGCAGACGCCCGCCCTCCAGGAGCGGGAGCTGCTCAAGATGGCCTCGATGACGAGTGCCATCGCCGCGGCCCTGGTCGGGCGCGGAGTGGCGGAGCCGCTGGCGAACCTCGCCGCTCACAGCGCGGTCGCGGTCTTCTCCGCGGCCTTCGCGCGCTGGGCCTCCGGCGAGGAGGACCGGCCCTTCGAGCAGTGCGTCGACGAGGCGGCGAGCGCTCTGCGCGAGCTGACCTGACGAGCGGGCGGCCGGCCTGAACAGAGGCGGGCGGTCAGCTCCCGAGGGCCGCTGCCACCACGCTGCGCGCCTCCTCCTGCACCTGCGCGAGGTGCTCGGGGCCGCGGAACGACTCGGCGTAGATCTTGTAGACGTCCTCCGTGCCGCTCGGACGCGCGGCGAACCATGCCGACTCGGTGGTGACCTTGAGCCCGCCGATCGCTGCGCCGTTGCCGGGCGCCTCGGTGAGCTTGGCGGTGATCTCCTCGCCGGCCAGCGACGTGGCGGTGACGGCGTCCGCCGACAGCTTCGCCAGGGCGGCCTTCTCCTCGCGGGAGGCAGGCGCGTCGACCCGCTCGTACGCCGGCCGTCCGTGCCGGGCGACCAGGTCGGCGTAGTGCTGGGACGGCGTCTCGCCGGTCGCTCCGAGGATCTCCGAGGCGAGCAGGGCCAGGAGCAGCCCGTCCTTGTCGGTCGTCCACACCGAGCCGTCCCGGCGCAGGAACGACGCGCCGGCCGACTCCTCACCGCCGAACCCGAACGACCCGTCGATGAGGCCCGGGACGAACCACTTGAACCCGACGGGCACCTCCACCAGCGGCTTGCCCGCGCCGCCGTCCAGCGATGCCGCCACCCGGTCGATCATCGAGCTGGAGACCAGGGTCTTGCCGATCTGAGCGGTCGCCGGCCACTCCGGCCGGGCCCCGCCGAAGAGGTAGCCGATCGCGACGGCGAGGAAGTGGTTGGGGTTCATCAGGCCCGCGTCGGGCGTGACGATGCCGTGCCGGTCGGCGTCGGCGTCGTTGCCCGTGCAGAGGTCGAACTCGTCGCGGCGCGCGATGAGCGACGACATCGCGTAGGGCGAGGAGCAGTCCATCCGGATCTTGGCGTCCCAGTCCAGCGTCATGAAGCGCCACGTGGGGTCCACGGCCGGGTTCACGACCGTCAGGTCCAGCCGGTGCTGTTCGGCGATCCGCGCCCAGTAGTGCACCGACGCCCCGCCCAGCGGGTCCGCGCCGATGCGCACCCCGGCACCGCGGATGGCGTCGAGGTCGACGACGGACGGCAGGGCGTCGACGTACCCGCCCAGGAAGTCGTAGTCGTGCGCCTGGCCCCGCGCCCGGGTCCACGGCACCCGCTTGACGGCGCTCAGGCCGCTGCGGATCAGCTCGTTGGCGCGGTCGGCGATCCAGCTCGTCGCCGCGGAGTCGGCGGGGCCGCCGTGCGGCGGGTTGTACTTGAAGCCGCCGTCGGCGGGCGGGTTGTGCGAGGGCGTGACGACGATGCCGTCGGCCAGCCCGGACCCGCTCGTCCGCCCCTCGTTGGCCGTGAGGATGGCCAGCGAGACGGCCGGGGTCGGCTGGTAGCCGCCCTGGAGCATCACGGTGACGTCGTTGGCGATCAGCACCTCCACGGCGGAGACGTACGCCGGCTCGGAGAGCGCGTGCGTGTCGCGACCGAGGAAGAGCGGGCCGTCGTACCCCTGACCCATGCGGTAGTCGCAGATCGCCTGCGTCGTCGCCACGATGTGGGCCTCGTTGAACGCGGTGCGCAGGGACGAGCCGCGGTGCCCCGAGGTGCCGAAGACGACCTGCTGGTCGGGGTCGTCCGGGTCGGGCGTCCGGGTGAAGTACGCCGTCACGAGCTGCGGGACGTCGACGAGGTCTGCGTCGGTGGCGGGCGTGCCTGCGCGCGGGTCAACCATGGCGCCATCGTGCCAGGGTGCTCGGCGGAGCGACACGGCGTGCAGACGTTACTTGCGAGTAGCAAGCACCGCGCGCGTCGGCATACGCTCCTCCCATGTCACTCGTCACCGCCACGACCTCCGACGGCATCGCCCAGGTGCGGCTCGCCCGCCCCGACAAGCTCAACGCGCTGACCCTGCCGCTGCTCGACGAGCTGGTCGCGACGGCCCGGGGGCTGGGCAGGGACAAGACGCTGCGTGCGGTCGTGCTCGCCGGCGAGGGCGACTCCTTCTGTGCCGGCCTCGACTTCTCCAGCACACTGAAGCGGCCGGCCGACGTCGCAAAGGCGTTCACGCCGCGACCGTGGCGGGGGACCAACGTCTTCCAGGAGGCGGCATGGGCCTGGCGGCGGGTGCCTGCCCCCGTCATCGTCGCGGTGCACGGCCACTGCCTCGGCGGCGGCGTCCAGATCGCGCTCGGTGCGGACTTCCGGTTCGCGACGCCGGACTCCACCTGGTCGGTGCTGGAGGGCAGGTGGGGGATCATCCCCGACATGTCGGGCGTCCAGGCGCTCTCCGAGCTGGTCGGGATCGACACCGCGAAGCGACTGACGATGACCGCCGAGATGTTCAGCGGCAAGCAGGCCCACGACCTCGGGCTGGTGACCGAGCTCGACGCCGACCCGGTCGCCGCGGCGACGGCCTTCGCCCAGCGGCTGGCCGAGAAGTCACCCGACGCGCTGGCGGCCACCAAGCGGATCTTCAACGACACCTGGCACCGCTCGGCCCGGCGTACCTTCGCCCGTGAGCGGGTCGAGCAGGCCTTCCTCCTCTTCGCCGCCAACACCAAGATCGCCCGGAAGGCCGCGTTCACCAAGGTCGCCCCGGCGTACAAGCCGCGCCAGCGGTAACCGGCGGTTCGTGCAGACCTTCCTGCCGTACGCCGACTTCGACCGCTCCATGGCGGTGCTCGACCGCAAGCGACTCGGCAAGCAGCGCGTCGAGGCGATCCAGGTCGTGCGCGGACTCGTCCGGCCGGGCTACGGCTGGCGGCACCACCCCGCGGTCAAGATGTGGTCGGGCTGCCTGGAGGCGCTGGGCGCCTACGGGCTCGCCGCGACCCGGGCGTGGGTCGAGGCGGGCTTCGCCGACACCTGCGCCGGCACCATCCGGGCGGACCTGGCCACGGCCGGTGTGGTGCACGTCCGCGGACAGGCCGAGCTCGCGGAGGCCGGCGAGCTGCCCGACTGGCTCGGCGACCCCGACTTCCACCGCAGCCACCAGTCCTCGCTGCTGCGCAAGGACCCCGACCACTACGGCCCGCTGTTCCCCGGTGTCCCCGACGATCTGCCCTACGTGTGGCCGCCGGGTCGCGCCACGGGGTGACGGTTCATCGAGGTATGCAGGCCAAGCGTCGCTTCCCGTGCGGAACTCCGCGTGGGATGTGCGGGTTCGGCTGCATACCTCGACGAACCGACGTCACGGCCACGTCAGCCCGACGGTCCGTTCGGAGAGGTCCCAGAGCGCCTGCTGGTCGGCGGGGGAGTGCGAGCGGTGGGTGCTGCCGACGATCACGGCCGGGCCGGCCAGCTCGCCGGGCCGGCCGGGACCGGTGAAGGTCGCGCCGGGGAGGTCGGCGGTCGCGGCCATCAGGGTCGGCCACGCGGCCGGAGCGGGCGTCTGGAAGAGCGCCCGCATCGCGGTCTCGACCACGGGCCGGCCGAGCGGGATCGAGCCCAGCGGCCCGTTCCGGACCAGCCGGGTGGTGGCGATGCCCGGGTGGGCGGCCAACGCCTTGACGGGCAGACCGGCGGCGCGGAGCCTCCGGTCGAGCTCGTAGGTGAAGAGCAGGTTGGCGAGCTTGCTCTGCGCATAGACCTGCCAGGTGCCGACCGGGCCGTAGCGCCGTGGCTCCGCGCGTGGCTCGCCGAGCGGCGCCGACCGCGCCAGCCGGTGGGCGAGCGACGCGACGGTGACGACCCGCCCGTCCCCGCTCTTCACGAGCTGCGGGAGCAGCAGCCCGGTCAGCAGGAAGGGTCCGAAGTGGTTGGTGGCCAGCTGGACCTCGAGCCCGTCCACGGTCCGCGAGTACGACGGGGCCATCACGCCGGCGTTGTTGACGAGCAGGTCGATCGCGCCGAGCCCGGCGGCCTCCGCCGCCGCCGCGCGTACGGCGGCCAGCGACGTCAGGTCGAGGACGAGCTGCTCGACGGCACCGGCCGGCACCTCCCGCAACAGGGCGGAGCGGGCCTCCGCGAGCTTGTCGGCGGAGCGGCCGGCGAGCACGACGCGGGCGCCGCGACGCAGTAGCTCGAGCGCCGTGTGGTAGCCGAGCCCCCCGACGGTCGGACCGGTGACGACCGCCGTCCGGCCGGTCTGGTCGGGCATCTGCTCGGGGGTCCAGGGCACGCCGTCACCTTAGGGTGGCGGCCGGACCCGCCCGTCAGTGCCCGCGCCGGAGCCAGCTGCCGAGGATGGGGAACTTGCGCTTCGTGAACCTCAGGTGCACGCCGTAGAGGGACCGCACGGGGAGCCGGTAGTCCTCCCGGCCGGCCCACGCCTGGAACGGGTCCCGGCACGGCTTGCCCGTCCTCCGGCAGGTCCAGGCGTGGAAGTAGAGCGAGAACTCCGCCCTGCGGCCGTGCCCGGTGACCAGCACGTCGGCGCCGCCCGGCCCGCACAGCCTGGTCTTGGCCTTGGTGAGGATGCGTCGGGTCGGCACCCCGCTCCACGAGAGCAGGTGGGCCGAGCGGCGGAACACCGTCCCGTAGCCGCAGGTCGTGTAGTCGCCCTCGGAGGTGAAGAGGTAGAAGAACCGTCCGCGCTTGACCAGGACGGGGTTCTCGATGACGCCGCTGCTGGCCAGCAGCGGGCGGCTGCCGCTGCTGATCGTCAGCCCGTTGAGCGCCAGCGGGACGATCCGGATCGACGACGGTCGTCCGTCGGTCTTGTAGAGCAGCCACACGCCGCCCTGCCCCTGGAAGACCGACGGGTCGATGGCGCCGGTGGTCGGCAGGGTGGGGGCGGCCTGGCCGGGGTCGACGATCTGGTCCGCGGCGGCAGGCGTGTCGGCGCCCGGCGGACAGACGAGCGGAGCGGCGCCGAACGGCTGGAAGTGGCCGGTCGGCCCTGCCGCGGTCGCCACGCCGATGCAGCGGCTGCTGGGCGAGAGGCCGCGCACCGGCGCGGCGTAGTAGAGCACCCACCGGCCCCGCAGGCGCACGATGTCGGACGCCCAGATGTCGCCCTGCGGACGCGCCCAGGCTGGCCGGGTCAGCAGCGCCGGGCTGGCCAGGTGCCAGCGCCTCCCGTTGCGGGAGGACATCCGCAGGACCTGCGCACCGGTGCCGACCAGGACGTAGTGCTTCGCCTTCGTCTGGGCGATGCTGGGGTCGCCGACGTTGCCGTTGACCAGCGGGCGCACCCGGGCGACGGCAGCGCCGCCGCTCACGGCCAGGACGGCGGCCACGAGGACCGCGAGCAGGGCCGTACGACGACCGGCCCGCCTGCCGCGGTCGGCGGCGTCGTCCGGGTGGGTCTCGGCGGTGCGGTTCGGCATGGTGCTCCTGGTCGGTCCCGGGTCGGCGGCGGCCCTGAGGCTAACCCGCGGCGTTGCCTCTCCGCGGGACCGGCGCCTCATCAGCGCCGGTGGTGCCGGTGGTGCCGGTGGTGGTGACGCCTCTTGTGGTGGTGCTTGCGCTGGGCGTGATGGCGGGCGTGGTGCCGGGCGTGGTGCCGGGCGTGGTGCTTGCGGTGGTGCCGGGCGTGGTGCTTGCGGTGGTGCCGCTTGCCGGCCCGGTGCTTCCGCGTGTGCTCGCCGTGCGGCCGCACGAACGACCCGACGTGCACCCCGCGACCGCCGAACCGGAGCCGGGCGGCGTAGAGCGCGCGGACAGCGCCCGGCCGTCGGGTGTCGTTGTGGAACGTCTCGCCGCACGGCCGTGTCCCCGCGCAGGTCCAGCCGTGGAAGTAGAGCCGGACCGCCCGCCGGTCGACGACCACGTCGGCGCCGCCCGGGCCGCACAGGCCGGTGCTCCGGCGCGCCAGCAGGGTGTGCTGCGACCGCTTGCGCCACCGGGTGATGCGCCGGCTGCGCCGCCAGACCGTCGAATAGCTGCAGCGGGAGTAGTCCCCGGCCGACATGAAGAGGTAGATCCAGCGGCCGCGTCGGACCATCACCGGGTTCTCGAGCACGCCGCCGGTCGAGAGCAGCGCTCGGCTGCGGCCCCTGGCGTGCAGCCCGTTCCCGCGCAGGCGCAGCAGGCGGATCGACGACGGCTTCCCGTCGGTCTTGTAGAGCAGGGAGACCCGTCCGTGGTCGACGAAGACCGACGGGTCGATGGCGCCGATGGTCGGGTACGTCGGCCGCGACCGCCGCCGGTCGACGATCCGGTCCTCGGCCCGCGGCGCGTGCGCGGCGGGCGGGCAGACCAGCGGACGCCGGCTGACCGGCCGGAACCGGCCGGTGCTCGACGACGAGGCCGCCACGCCGATGCATCTGCTGGTCGCCCCCATGCCGGCCACCGGCGCGGCGAAGTAGAGCAGCCAGCGGCCGCGCAGGTGGACGAGGTCGGCCGCCCAGATGGTGCTGCCCGGCCGGGCCCAGGCGGGTCTGACCGACAGCGCCGGTCCGATCGGGCGCCACTGCACGCCGTTGCGCGAGACCAGTCGCCTGACCCGCGGCCCGGTCGCGACGGCGACGTACCGCTTGGGACCGGCCTTGACGACGCTGGGGTCGGCCGCCGACGTCCGGTGCTCGAGCGGGCCCGCCAGAGCGCCGGCCTCGGGGACCGTCAGAGCGAGCAGGAGCAGGGCGGCGACGAGGAGCCGCCAGGTGGCGCGATTCAACAGTGGTCCCGTGGTTCGGTGGGGCGAAGGACGGGAGAGGTTAACCCGCGGCGCTGCTCGGTTCGGCGAGAACCTCCGAAGCGGCCGCAGAAATGGCCGAACGACGACGCGGCCCGCCCGGCTGGTGCCGGACGGGCCGCGTCTGACGGCTTCGCTGGTCGACCAGCGGGCGCCGGGGGGCGTGTCGAGACCTAGAAGGCCGCCTCGTCGAGCTCCATGATCGAGTTGTCGATCGCCTCGGCGATCGCGCGCTCGGCGCTCAGCTTGGGCAGGTTGTAGGACGCGAAGAACTTCGCCGCGGCGACCTTGCCCTCGTAGAACGACTTGTCCTTGCCGGCGTCGCCGCCGAGCCTCTCCAGCGCGACCTCGGCCTGGCGCAGCAGCAGCCAGGCGCAGATCACGTCGCCGAGGACCATGAGCAGCCGCGAGGTGTTCTGGGCGACCTTGTAGATGTTGCCGATGTCGCCGGACGCAGAGCTCGGGTCCGAGGACAGCAGGTCGGTGAACATGTGGCTGACGATCGCCTCGGCGTCCGCGAGGGCGGTGGTGAGCAGCGCGCGGCTCTCCTTGAGCTCGCCGTGGCCCTCCTCGGCCAGGAACGACTTGATCTCGCCGGCGAGGTGGCCCAGGGCGACGCCCTGGTTCTTGACGATCTTGCGGAAGAAGAAGTCCTGGCCCTGGATCGCGGTGGTGCCCTCGTAGAGGGTGTCGATCTTGGCGTCGCGGACGTACTGCTCGATCGGGTACTCCTGCAGGAAGCCGGAGCCGCCGAGGGTCTGCAGCGACTCGGTGCCGAGGATCGTCCAGGAGCGCTCCGAGCCGTAGCCCTTCACGATCGGCAGGAGCAGGTCGTTGACGTCCACCGCGAGCTGGTTGGTCTCGCCGTTGTGCTTGGCGATCGACACGTCGTCCTGCCACGTGGCGGTGTAGATGACCAGCGCGCGCATGGCCTCGGCGAACGACTTCTGCACCAGCAAGGAGCGGCGCACGTCGGGGTGGTGGGTGATCGTGACGCGCGGGGCGTCCTTGGCGTTGTTGGTCAGGTCGGCGCCCTGGACGCGGGTCTTGGCGTACTCCAGCGCATTGAGGTACCCGGTCGACAGCGTGGCGATGGCCTTGGTGCCGACCATCATGCGGGCGTTCTCGATGACGTCGAACATCTGGCGGATGCCGTCGTGCACCTCGCCGAGCAGCCAGCCCTGCGCGGGCTCGCCGCCACCGACCTGCGGGTCGCCGAAGGTGAGCTCGCAGGTGTTGGACACCTTGATGCCCATCTTGTGCTCGACGTTGGTGACGTAGACGCCGTTGCGCTCGCCGGTGAGCTCACCGGTCCGGTGGTCGAAGTGGTACTTCGGCACGAGGAACAGCGAGAGGCCCTTGGTGCCCGGGCCGCCGACCCCCTCGACGCCGCGGGGGCGCGCGAGGACCAGGTGCATGATGTTCTCCTGCAGGTCCGACTCGGCGCTGGTGATGAAGCGCTTGACGCCGGAGATGTTCCAGGAGCCGTCCTCGTTGGCGGTGGCGAAGGTCTTGCCAGCGCCCACGTCGGAGCCTGCGTCGGGCTCGGTGAGCACCATCGTGGCGCCCCACAGCCGCTCGACCATGATCTCGGCGATGCGCTTGTCGCGGTCGGTGCCGTTCTCGAAGACGACCCGGGAGAAGAACGGGCCGCAGCCGTACATCCACACCGGCGCGTTCGCGCCCAGGATGAACTCGGCCGAGGACCAGATCAGCGACTGCGGCGCCGCGGTGCCGCCGACCTCGGCCGGGGCCTGCAGGCTCCAGAAGCCGGACTCCATCCAGGCGTCGTAGGACTTCTTGAAGGCGGCCGGGACCGGTGCCGTGTTGGTCACGGGGTCGAAGACCGGCGGCGTGCGGTCGGACTCGACCATGGACGGGGCCAGGTCCTCGCGGGAGATGCGCTCGATCTCCGCGAGGATCTCCTTCGCGGTGTCGACGTCGAGGTCGGCGTAGGCGCCGGTGCCGAGGATCTTGTCGCGGCCGAAGACCTCGAAGAGGTTGAACTCGACGTCGCGCAGGTTGCTCTTGTAGTGGCTCACTGCTCCACCTTTTCCGTGTCGGGAACGATGTGGCCGCGCGTAGTTACTGGTGTGTTCTACCGGCCGGTAACTTGAAGGGTACGGCGGTGGTGTTCGCCCGTGCAAGCGGGGGTCGTCCGAGAGACCCCTCAGGCCTGCGCGTGCTCGGCGATCCACTCCGAGACCGGCCTGATCGCGCGCCAGTCCCGGCGGACCTCGTCGACCAGGGCGGCGGTGTGGATCACCGGCTCGAAGCCGAGCGATCGGCCGAGCGTGAGGGACTTGTGCCGGAGCAGGTCGATCCGCGGGTGGTCGGCGTCGTACCCGCGCGGCTTGGTCTTGAGCTTCTCGCCGCCGATCTCGTAGCCCTTCCTCGTCGCGGTCGCGAGCCGGCGCTCGAGGTCGGCGCCGTAGTGCTCGTGGACGATCGCCTCGCGGAAGGCGGCGAGCCGGTCGGGCGCGAACCAGTAGCAGCCGCCGCCCGTCCGCACCCCGCGCGGCGAGACCTCGACGTAGTAGCCCGTCTCCGGGGCGACCGCGACGAACGCACCCTGGTGCGCCTTGTACAACGCCGTCTTGTCCTTCGCGAACCGGACGTCGCGGTAGGGGCGGAAGATCTTCGCGGTGCCGAACTCCGGCTCGAGGGCGGCCGTCAGCGCCTTCATCGGCGCGAGCACCGACTCCTGGTAGACGTGCTTGTGCGCCTCCCAGAAGCTCTTCGTGTTGTCGACCTCGAGGTCGTCGTAGAAGTCGAGTGCCGCGACGGGGAACCCTTCGAACGCCGCGGATGGTGAGGCCATGACGGCATCGTCCCAGACGTACGACGGCCGGGACCCGCGTGGGTCCCGGCCGCCGTATCGGCGTCGTGCCTCGGCGTCAGCTGTCCGGCTGCGCCTCGGAACGGATGCTCTCCGCGGAGGACCGGCCCTCGTCCTTGAGGTGGCTGGCCGAGTCTGCGGCGGTCTCCTTGACCTGGCCGGCCGCCTCGGTCGCGGTCTCCTTCAGGTCCTGGCCCATCTGCTGGCCGACCGACTTGGCCTCCTCCAGCAGGGGAGCGCCCTGCTCCTTGGCCGTCTCCATGACGGTCGAGGCGAGCTGGGCCTCCTTCTGGCTGGCCGGGATCAGCCCGGCGATCACGACGCCGGCGCCGAAGGCGACCAGGCCTGCGGCCAGGGGGCTGCCCTGGATCTGGTCCTGCGCGGTCCCGACGGCACCCTGGGCGGCACCCTGGGCGCGGCCGGCGACACCGTGGGCGGCGTCGGAGACGCCGCTGGTCGCGCTCGACGTCTTCGACGACGCACCGGAACCGACGTCGTGGGCGGTGCCCATGATCTTGTCGCGGATGCCGAGGACCCGGCTCCGTGCGGCGTCCTTGCGACGCTGCACGATCGCACTGGGGCTGACCCTGTCCTGCAGCGCGTCGATGTCCGAGGCCATCCGGCCGCGGGTCGAGGCGATGTCGCTGCTCAGTTCTTCTGTGCTCGAGCCCATGCTGCGTCCTCCTTGAGTGTCTGCTGCGTCTTGGGCAGCTGCGGGTTGCTCTGGCGGATCGCCGACCGGCCGGTGACGGCCAGGACGGCGGCGATGACCGCCCAGACGGCGGTCACGATGAGCGCTGCCAGCCAGAGCGGCATGCCCTCGTCCAGTGCGAAGACGGCCGTCAGCGAGAGGAAGAGCAGCACCATGTAGCCGGCCAGCCCGGCACCGCCGAGCAGCCCTGCTCCCTTCCCTGCCTTCTTCGCCTCGGCCTTCATCTCGGTCTTGGCGAGCTCCATCTCCTGCTTGATGAGCATCGAGAGGTCGTTCGCGACGTCGCTGAAGATCTCACCGAGCGACCGCTCGTCCTCGACGGGCGGCGCGGCCAGGTGTTCCCCCGTGCCCATGGGGTCGGGTGTGGGTGTCGTCATCGCAGGCCCTCGGTCCCGCCGAGCGGGTCGGGCGTCCCGAGCCCGCCGGACGTGGAGGGTGCGCTCGCGCCGGTCTCGTGCCCGTGGGTGTCAGGCGTCTGGTGCGGGTCCGGCACGTACGGCGACGCCGCCGGTGCGCCCGGATACGTGGGCTCCGACGTGGTGGCGGGCGTGACCGGCGGGGTCATGGACGCTCCGCTGACGGCGCCGGTCGTGCTTGCGCTGCCTCCGCCGACGGGCTGCCTGTCCTGGGCGTACTTCGCCCCGGCGATGCCGTCGGCCGCGCCGCGAGCCATCCGGCCCACGGCGACCCCGGCGACGAGGGCACCGAGCAGGAACACACCGGGCCGACGACGCGCGAACTGCCGTACGTCGTCGAGCAGCTCGCCGGGCTCCCGGTTCTGCAGGTGGTCGCTGATCGACCGGGCGTAGCCGGACACCTGGCGCGTCATGTCGGCGGCCAGCCCGGGGCTCGCCTGCGACGTCATCGACTCGAGGTCGTCGCCGAAGGACCTCAGCGTGCCGGCCAGGCGGTCCTTCTGCTCCTTGGACTGCTCGCCGGCCTGGGTCATGGCGTCGTCGAGCACCCGTCGGGCCTGGTTCGCGGCCTCCGACGCGACCTTGCCAGCCTCGTTCTGGGCGACACCGGCGAGATGTCGACTCTCGTCGCTCGCCGTTCCGGCCGCGTTCTCTGCCCGCTCCTTGGCGGTGGGACTGTCGGTCATGGTTGCCTCCCTCGTGAATGGGGGCACCCGGTAACCCGCTTGTCGACAAGCGATTCGGCGAATCTCGAACGGTCTCGATCGACGCTCGGACGCGGACGTCTACAGCGCCCGCGGGGGCTTCTGGAGCGGATGACGAGGCTCGAACTCGCGACATTCAGCTTGGGAAGCTGACGCTCTACCAACTGAGCTACATCCGCAGGATGTGCAAAACATACAGGTCAGCGACGCCCGTCGACCAACCGGGACCGCCGCAGCGGAACGGAGCCCGGACTCGTGGAGCCCGGGCCCCGTACGCGGACTGCGTCAGCGATGGGCTTTCGGGATGCGCACCGAGTCGGTGAACATCTCCTGGTCGTTGGCGTGCAGCCCGTTCGTCTCGGTCGCCGTGCACAGCCTCGGCGGATCGCCTGCTCCCGTCGCGCTGTCGGGACAGAGGAACACGTCCACGGCGCGGGTGTCGCTCCACACCGGATGTGCCTCTTCGTTCGTCACGGTGAGGCCGGTGTAGTCGCCGTAGAACTGGCCGCCGTTCGGGCCGGGGAACTGCGTCGGCGGCGGCATCGAGCTCGTGGTGACGCGGTCCGCGCCGAACCGGGCCAGGTCCCGGCTCCCGGAGAGGCTGATGTCCGAGTAGCCGGTCGTCTCGTCAGATCCGTACTGCCGGTCGTAGTAGTCGACGGCCAGCGTTCCGCTGGAGCTGAAGGCCACCCACTGCCAGAACTGGTCGGTGTCCCCCTGGCGACGCTCCTGGGTCACCGAGGTCTGCGCCCGTGGGTCGGTCGTGGTGCCCGTGAACGATGCGCCGCCGTTGTCGGAGACGCTGGCCAGGATGTCGTTGTTGCAACCGCCGGTCTTGACGCCGGTGTAGGCGTCCTGGCCGGAGTCGGCGAATCCTGCCGGGGTGCACCCGCGTGACTCGTTGGAGTGCCGGTTGATGTAGGACCCGAAGGTGACCACGACCTGGTTCGGCCGCGTCGGGTTGACCGCGCCCGAGGGGTAGTTCGTCGCGCGGAAGACCGACTTGGTGGACGTGCCCTTCTCCGGCACGCAGGCGCGGCCCGGGTCGGCACCGTCGCCCTGGTAGGTGTCGCAGTCGGGGAGGTCGTAGTAGTCGCTGACCTTCACCGGGGCGCTGAACGTGGTGCCACCGTCGGTCGACTTCGCGAGGAGCACCTGGTTGCGGTTGTCGGTGCCCGTCACCGCGTTGTTGAAGTTCGACCAGGCGACGTACAGCGCACCGTCCGGTCCGGTGAACGGGTCGGAGTACTGGTTCTCGTTGCACCTGCCCTGCGGGGTCGGAACGCCGAACGTCGTGGGGCACATCGCGCTGTCGCTGCTGACCAGCACGCGTGGGCTGAACGTCTCGCCGTAGTCGCTGGAGTGGGTCTCGTAGATGTAGGCGGTGCCGTCGGCGGCGAACTCGGTCCACGTGATGTAGACGCGGTCGCGGAACGGGCTGGACAGCGAGGCGTCGACGGTCATCAGCTCCTTGTCCTCCAGGACTCCTGCGGCGCCCGCCGGGTCGAAGGAGGCGGCCGTGTAGCGGCCCGGAAAGTTCCACGATGCGCCGTTGTTGCCCGTCGAGCGGAACACGACGAACGAGCTGGACTGGTCCGGGTCGCTGGACGCGACCGTGCCACGGTTGAACAGCTGGCAGGACAGGTACGCGTTGCCGCGGGTGTCCCAGGCGACCGACGTGTCGCCGCCCGCCTGCCAGTACTGGCGCGCGTTGGCGCCCTGCCCGCGGGTGAAGCTGTTGGGGACTGTCGAGTCGTTCCACGTCCGTCCGCGGTCGAGGGAGTACGCCGCGCCGCAGGTCCCGTCTCCGCGCACGTAGTCGTTGTCGGAGGCGATGATGTGGTTGCGGTTGAACGGATCCTGGGAGATGAAGCTCTCGTTGTTGGCCTGGCCGCGGCCCTGCAGGTCCGGGTCGCTGACGTTGAGGCAGTTCTGGTTGACCTTGACGTTGCTGCCGAGCCGCTCGCTGCATGCGCCGCTACCGGCCGGCGCATAGGTGTCCGGGAGGCCGCCCCGCCCGACCGTCGGCCCGATGCTGTCGGGCGGTGTGTTCGCCGCGCCGTCGGCACCGTGGTCCTGGTCCTCGTCCCCGCCGCCGGGGACCAGGTTGCCCCGGACCCCCGCGTCACCCAGCTCGGCGAGGAGCTCACCGGAGATCAGCCGGCTCTGGATCTTGTTCAGATGCTTCACGTTGAACGGCGCCGCCCCGGCGGGGGACGGGGTCACCGTCGGTCCGAGACCGACCGCGAGCACCCCCGTCGAGAACGCTGCAACAAGGACACGACGTTGATTCCACATGGATGACCATCCCCGATCGGCGAGACGCACGGGGGCCGCCGGGAGAGAGCCACGACGAGGCATCGAACCGGAGCTGCGCTGCCATGGCTGTCCGAGAGTTCCCCAGGCATGAACGCGATGATGAAAGCCGTTTCGGCACGGCCGAACCGTTCGGTCGATCTCGCGATCATCACACCGGCTCGGCGTTGCCGCCAGACCCCAATCAGGGGAAAGGAACGTGGTTCGCGCGACGCGCCGGGTGTCCGCCTCAGCCCTGCCGGACGGCCGTGAGGACGGGGTACTTCGCCGAGATGCCGTCGCCCGAGGATCGGCCGGTGACCCGACGCTTGACCCAGGGGCCGAGGTGCTCGCGGGTCCACTGCAGGTCGGCGGCGCGCTGCTCGCGCGAGGAGAGGACGGGGTGGACGATCGGCGTGGGCTGCGACAGTGAGTGCGGCACGCCGAGCAGGTCGAGGACCTTGATCGCCATCAGCTCGTGGCCGGGCGTCGCCATGTGCAGCCGGTCGACGTCCCACATCCCCCAGTCGTCGTACTCGCTCATCCGCCAGTAGTCGACGATCTGCGCACCGTGCCGGTCCGCGATCTCGCGGACGAGCTCGTTGTAGTAGGCGAACCGGCCTCGCAGCATCGCGTAGAACCGGCTCTTGCGGGCCCCGAACGCGGTCCAGACGAGCACCGTCGCACCGGTGCCGGTGAGCCGGCCGATCGCCTCGTCGTAGCGCTCCAGCAGCCCGTCGACGTCGGCGGAGGGCCGCAGCATGTCGTTCGCCCCTGCATAGATCGTGACCAGGTCCGGCTGCAGGGCGAGCGCAGGCTCGAGCTGCTCGTCGAGGATCGCGGCCAGCTTGCGTCCCCGAATGGCGAGGTTCGCGTAGCCGAAGTCCGGGTCGGAGGCGGCGAGGACCTCGGCGACCCGGTCCGCCCAGCCGCGCAGGCCGTTGGGCCTGGTCGGGTCGGGGTCGCCCACGCCTTCCGTGAAGGAGTCCCCCATCGCGACGTACCTCTTGAAGCTGTCTCGCACACGAGCATTCTGCGCCCGGCCCCCGGCGGTCCGGTCGGTAGGGTGACCCCGTGCTGCTGAGCGACAGGGACATCCTCGCCGAGATCGAGGCCGGCCGGATCGTCATGGACCCGTGGGACGAGGGCATGCTCCAGCCGTCGAGCATCGACGTGCGGCTGGACCGCTTCTTCCGCGTCTTCGACAACCACAAGTACGCCACCATCGACCCGGCGGTGGACCAGTCGGAGCTGACCCGGCAGGTGGAGACCGAGGGCGAGGAGCCGTTCATCCTGCACCCCGGCGAGTTCGTGCTCGGGTCCACCTACGAGGCGGTCTCGCTCCCTGCGGACGTCGCCGCCCGCGTCGAGGGCAAGTCGTCGCTCGGGCGACTCGGCCTCCTGACCCACGCGACCGCCGGGTTCGTCGACCCCGGCTTCTCCGGCCACGTCACGCTCGAGCTGGCCAACGTCGCGACCCTGCCGATCAAGCTCTACCCCGGCATGAAGATCGGGCAGTTCTGCTTCTTCCGGCTCACCTCGGCCAGCGACCACCCCTACGGCTCGGAGAAGTACGGCAGCCGGTACCAGGGCCAGCGCGGGCCGACGCCGTCGCGCAGCTTCCAGAGCTTCCACCGCACCGCCATCTGACCCCGGAGGGCTAGCGCGGGGCGGGCGCCGATTCCGACCCGCGGGCTCCCGCCGTGAGGGCCGGTTCGTCGGTACGGGCCCGGGCGCGGCGCCAGCGGGAGTCGCCGTAAAGGCCGAGCGCGAGCAGGAGCAGGGCGACGATGCCGTCGAGCCACCAGTGATGGCCCGTCGCCGCGACCACGAACACCGTCGCGGGCAGGTGCAGGAGCACGAGCCATCGCCACCGGCTGCGTGCGACGCAGAAGACACCGAGCGCGACGACGGCCGCCCAGGCCACGTGGATCGAGGGCATGGCGGCGTACTGGTCGCTGACGCCGGTGCCCGGGTCGCCGTACACGTCGAACCCCAGGCTGCGGGACAGGTCGACGAACCCCAGCTCCGGGATGAAGCGGGGCGGCGCCACGCGCAGGAAGCGGATGACCAGGCAGCCGAGCGTCACGTAGACCAGGCCGTTGCGCCAGTGCGGGTAGGCGGCGCGGTGTCGCGCCCACAACCAGACCAGGAAGACGATCAGCGCCGGCACGTGCACCGTCGCGTAGTAGGCGTTCACGAGCCGGGCCAGCCAGCCGTGGTGGATGACGAGGTGCTGGACGCCGATCTCGCTGGGCAGGTGCAGGTGCTGCTGGAGCCGGTGGATCGCCCGGCCGCGATCGATCGCGCCGGTCTCGTGGGTGAACGGGAGCTGGCGGGCCAGCCGCCAGAGGGTGTAGAGCCCGCTCACCAGCGAGAACTCGCGGAGGGCCGGAGCGACGGCCGCGCGCAGCCGGCCCGCCGGCAGGACCATCGTCAGGCGGGCGAGGACCAGCGCGATGAGGCACGCGGCGGCTGCTTCATCCCAGGTCGGCCACGGCACGGAGCCCAGTCTGCACCTCCTCGACATCGCGCGCGGCGAGAGGGCCGCCTGGGCACCCCGCCCTTGCGAGACGGCTGAGAATCTGGTTAGGGTCACCTAACTAAGCCTCACCTAACTAGAGAGGGTCACCGTGCCCCCGACCTCCCTGCGCGTCGCACTCGCCGCCGCACTCTCCGCCCTCACGCTCGCCGGTTGCGGCACCGACTCCCCGGCCGAAGATGCCCGGGCAGCCGCCGCCACCACCGACGGCGCCTTCCCGGTCACGATCAAGCATGCGTTCGGCGAGACGGTGATCGAGAAGAAGCCCGAGCGGGTCGCCACCGTGGCCTGGGCCAACCACGAGGTGCCGCTCGCGCTCGGCATCGTGCCGGTCGGCATGAGCAAGGCGACCTGGGGCGACGACGACAACGACGGTGTCCTGCCCTGGGTCGAGGACCGGCTCGGCGAGCTGGACGCCAAGACGCCGGTCCTCTTCGACGAGACCGACGGCATCGACTTCGAGGCCGTGGCCGACACTCGGCCGGACGTCATCCTGGCGGCGTACTCCGGCCTGACCCGGGAGGAGTACGACACGCTCTCGAAGATCGCTCCCGTGGTCGCCGAGCCCGGGCTGCCGTGGGCGACCTCGATGCAGGACATGATCCGCCTCGACAGCCAGGCGCTCGGGCTGGAGGCGGAGGGCGACCAGCTGGTCGACGACCTCGACGCGAAGGTCAAGGCCTCCCTCGACGCGCACCCGTCGATCGCGGGCAAGAGGTTCCTGTTCAGCTACGTCGACCCGACCGACATGAGCCAGGTCGGCTTCTACACCAGCCACGACACCCGGCCGGGGTTCCTCGCCGACCTCGGCCTGCCGCTGCCGGAGATCGTGCGGACGACGTCGGCCACCTCGAAGTCGTTCTACGAGACGGTCAGCTCCGAGGAGGCCGCGAAGTTCGACGACGTCGACGTGTTCGTCGGCTACGGCGACACCGACGGGTCGACCCTCGCCGCGCTCCAGCAGGATCCGCTGATCGGCAAGATCCCGGCCGTCCGGAAGGGCGCCGTCGCGGTCCTCGCCGACGCGACGCCGCTCGCCGCCTCCGCGAACCCGACGCCGCTCTCGATCGGCTGGGGCATCGACGAGTACTTCGACGTCCTCGCCGCGGCGGCCGACGAGGCGTGAGCGCCACCGTCCTCGGTACGCCGCCCGCTGCCGCCGCCACACGGCACCGGGCGGCGTACCGCTCCGCCTGGCTCCTGCTCGCGCTCCTCGTGGTGGCGCTCGCCGCGCTGGCATCGGTCGCCGTGGGCGTCGCGGTCGTCGGCTGGGACGATGTCGTGCGCGGGCTCTCCGGCGACGACGCCACGCTGGGGGCCGCAGCGGTTGCCAAGCGGGTCCCGCGCACGGTGCTCGCCCTTCTCGTCGGCGGTGCGCTGGGACTGTCGGGCGCCGTGATGCAGGGCGTCACGCGCAACCCCCTCGCCGACCCCGCGATCCTGGGGATCACCAACGGCGCCTCCCTCGCCGTCGTCTCCGGCATCGCCTTCTTCGGGCTGGCCTCGCCCACCTCCTACGTCTGGGTGGCGATCGGTGGCGCCGCCGCGACCGCCGTGTTCGTGTACGCCGTCGGCTCGATGGGCCGCGGCGGCGCGACGCCCCTCAAGCTGGCGCTCGCGGGCGCTGCGACGGCGGCCGCGTCGTCCTCGCTGGTCAGCGCGGTGCTGCTGCCGCGCCTCGACGTGATGACGCAGTTCCGCTTCTGGCAGGTCGGTGGCGTCGGCGGCGCCGGCTGGGACCGGATCGGGATGATGCTTCCCTTCCTCGGCGTCGGCACCGTCGTCTGCCTCGCGTCCGCGCGCGGCCTCAACTCACTCGCCCTGGGCGACGACGTCGCCGCCGGTCTGGGCGAGCACGTCGCCCGCACGCGTCTGGTCGCGGGCGTGGCCGCGGTGGTGCTGTGCGGGGCTGCGACGGCGACCGCCGGACCGATCGCGTTCGTCGGGCTGATGGTGCCGCACGCCTGCCGGCTGCTGGTCGGCGTCGACCACCGGTGGCTGCTGCCCGCCTCGTTCGTCGTCGGCGGCGGCCTGCTGACCCTGGCCGACGTCGTCGGGCGGGTCGTCGCGCGGCCGGAGGAGGTCGAGGTCGGCATCGTGACCGCGCTCATCGGCGCCCCGGTCTTCGTCTGGATCGTGCGCCGGACCCGGGTGAGAGCGCTGTGAGCGCGACCGCGATCACCGTCGCGGTCGGGCGCCGACGTCGCGCCCGCCGCCGGACCGTGATCGTCGGGGTCCTGGCCGCGCTGGTCGTCGCGGCCTGGTTCGCGAGCCTCATGGTGGGCCACACGTTCTACGGACCCTCCGACGTCGTGCAGGTGGTCCGCGGGGAGACCGTTCCCGGCGCGTCCTTCACGGTCGGCGACCTGCGCCTCCCGCGGGCCAGCCTCGCGGTGCTCACCGGGCTCGCGTTCGGCATGGGCGGCGTCACCTTCCAGACCATGCTCCGCAATCCGCTCGCCTCGCCGGACGTCATCGGCATCAGCACCGGTGCCTCGGCGGCAGGCCTCTTCGCGATCGTGATCCTGGGGCTGAGCGGGCTCGCCGTCTCGGCCGTGGCCGTCGTCGCGGCGATCGCTGTCGCCCTGCTGATCTACGTCCTGGCCTGGAAGGACGGTGTCGTCGGGTCCCGGCTGGTGCTCATCGGCATCGGGATGGCCGCCATGCTCCACGCGGTCATCTCGTGGGTGCTGGTGCAGGCCTCGGAGTGGGACCTGCAGGCCGCCATGCGCTGGTTCTCCGGCAACCTCAACAACGCCGGCTGGGACCTGGTCGTCCCGCTCCTCGTCGTGATGGCGGTGGTGGCGCCGGTCCTCCTGGCTCAGGGCGGCCGGCTCGACCTCCTCCACCTCGGCGACGACACGGCTGCGGCGCTCGGCGTACCCGTCGAACGGACCCGCCTGCTCTGCATCGTGACCGCCGTGGTGCTGATGGCGTGCGCCACCGCGGCGGCGGGGCCGGTCGCCTTCGTGGCCTTCCTCGCCGGCCCGATCGCGGCCCGTCTCGTCGGCCCGGGCACACCGCTGCTCGTCCCTGCAGCACTCGTCGGCGCGCTGCTCGTGCTCGTCGGCGACCAGGTCGGCCAGTGGGCCTTCGACAACCGTTACCCGGTCGGCGTCGTCACCGGGGCGCTCGGCGCGCCCTACCTCGTCTACCTCCTCATCCGCTCCCACCGCACCGGAGGCGCCCTGTGACCCCCTCTCTGAACCGCACCGTCAGCCCGATGGCGGCGCTCCGCGCCGACTCGCTCACCCTCGGGTACGGCGACCGCACGGTCGCCTCCGGCCTGACCGTCTCCCTGCCCGAGGGCCGGGTCACAGCCATCGTGGGCGCCAACGCCTGCGGCAAGTCGACGCTCCTGCGGGCGCTCGCCCGGCTCCTCCGGCCGACCGACGGCCAGGTGCTCCTGGACGGCCGGGACATCCACGCGGTCCCGACCAGGCAGCTCGCCCGCCGCCTCGGCCTGCTGCCCCAGTCGCCGCTGGCCCCGGAGGGGATCGCCGTCGGCGACCTGGTCGCCCGTGGCCGTCACCCCTACCAGCGGATGTTGAGCCGCTGGAGCGCCGCCGACGAGGCCGCCGTCGCTGCCGCTCTGGACGCCACGGACACCGCGGGCCTCGCCGACCGCTCCGTCGATGAGCTCTCCGGCGGCCAGCGCCAGCGGGTCTGGATCGCGATGGCGCTGGCCCAGGAGACCGACCTCCTGCTGCTGGACGAGCCCACCACCTTCCTCGACGTCAGCCACCAGGTCGACGTGCTCGACCTGCTCGCCGACCTCAATCGCAGCCGGGGGACGACGATCGCGATGGTCCTGCACGACCTGAACCTCGCGGCGAGGTACGCCGACCACCTGATCGCCCTCCGGGAGGGCCGCATCGTCGCCGAGGGCGCGCCGTCCGACGTGGTCACCGGCGACCTCGTCCGCGACGTCTTCGGCATGGAGGCCCGGGTCATCGAGGACCCGGTCTCGGGCACGCCGCTCGTGGTGCCGATCGGCCGTCACCACCGCTCCGCCGGGCTGGCCGAGGTGGCGGTCCGGTGAGCCCGCTGCTCGCCTCCGTCGAGGTCCGCACGATCGAGCGCCTCTCGCCGTCGTTCGTCCGGCTCGAGCTCGGCGGAGCCGACCTGGCCCACTTCGGTGTCGACGGGCCGCTCTACGACCAGCGGATCAAGCTGCTCATCCCGGGACCGGCCGGCCTGCCCGAGCTCGGCGCCGACACCTGGTGGGCCGACTGGTGCGCGCTGCCGGAGGCGACCCGCGGTCACGTTCGGACCTACACGGTCCGCGAGGTCCGCGGCTGCGGCCCGGACACCCGGCTGGTCGTCGACGTCGTGCTCCATCCGGGCGCTCACGGCCCGGGCTCGTCCTGGGCGGCGCGGGCGTCGGTCGGCGATCGCGCTCTCGTGCTCTGCCCGCGCCGCGGAACGCCCTTCGGCGGGATCGAGTTCGCTCCCTGTGACGCCGAGCGGCTGCTCCTGGCCGGCGACGAGACGGCGGTCCCGGCGATCGCGGCGATCCTGTCGCTGCTGCCGGCCGACGCCCGGGGCGCGGCGTTCCTGGAGGTGCCGCTCGGGGGCGACGTACAGCCGCTCCTCGCGCCGCCGGATGTGGCCATCAACTGGCTGCCCCGGGCCGGCGCTCCGCTCGGCTGCCGTCTGACGGCGGCGGTGCTGGCCCATCTGGGCGGTGCGGCGATGCCGACGGTGGCCGACGACGAGGTCGACCCGGACCTTTGGGAGACCCCGTCCTACTCCTCGTCGGGCGAGCCGCTCGCCAGGGGCGACCGGGACGGCCTCTACGCCTGGGTGGCGGGTGAGTCCAAGGTCGTCACCGGGCTCAGGCGGGCGCTGGTCGCCGACCTCGGGCTGAAGCGGTCACAGGTCGCCTTCATGGGGTACTGGCGCGAGGGCGTCGCCATGAGGAGCTGACCGCCGCGCGGCCACACGAGTCTCGTGATCATCGACTGTCTCCGTTCGGTCGTGGTGCTGCCGCGGGACGCGGCGAGGGTCTCGGCTCGGGGCAGCGGCCCCACCGAGGAAGGAGTAGGCGCTCACAGCTCCACCAGGGTGATGTCGCCGCTCGCGGTGCGTGCCCGGATCTCGATGTGGTCCTGGCCGTCGACCGGCTGGCCGGCGCCGCGGAGGGAGGACTGGATGCGGCCGTGGGCCGTGGTGACGTCGGTCCAGACAGGTACGCCGGCCGGGACGGCGATCTTGATGTCACCCGAGGCCCCTTTGCCGGTGATCCGGCCGCTTCCCACCGACCGGACCTCGAGGTCGCCGCTGCCGGTGGTGAGCGTGACGTCGTCGGCCGCGCTGTTGACCCGCAGGTCGCCGGACCCGGTCTTCACGCTGACGGGGCCGCGCGTCGTGCCGACCTCCACGTCGCCGGACCCGGTGGAGGCGACCAGCGACCTGCCCGCCTGGCCGACGCTGACGTCGCCCGAGCCGGACTTCAGGCGCAGGTCGGCGCCGGCCTCACCGACGCGGATGTTGCCCGACCCGGTCTCCAGCACGGCCGGGCCGGTGGCCAGCTCGACCGACATGTCGCCCGAGCCGGACCGCAGCTGGACGGCTGCGAGCTCGCCGTCCAGGTCGACGTCGGCCGAGCCCGTCTTGGTCGACACCTGGCTGCTGGTCGGGACGGTGATCGTGACGCTCAGCTTCGCGCCGCCGCCGAAGGTCAGGCCGCGTTGCTTGGGGCCGATCACGCTCAGCTGGCGGCCCGACTGCTCGACGCGGACCTCGTCGGCGCCGGGGCCCTCGACGTGGACCGTCGACGTGGTCGTCTCGGCCGCGTGGACGGCGACCTTGCCGACGCCGAGCTCGACGAAGAGCCGCACAGGCTCGGAGGTGGGGAACTCGTGGTCCCTGATGGAGGTCATGGGGATGCTCCTTGTCTGAGGGTCTAGACCCAGCCGGTCATCCGGCGTGAGCCGCGTCCGTGCGGCGCGGCGCCGGGCCCGCCCAGGAACGGGATGCTGGAGAGGTCGATGTCGACGTTGATGGCGCCCTCCCGGGTCGCATGGCGGACCAGGTTGACGAGCCAGGTGTTGAGCGAGGCGCCGCTACGGGCGGCGTACTCCTCGGCGCGGGCCTTCACCGACTCGGGGATGCGCAGCGTGATCCGCGCGAGCGCCCCCTCGTCGTCGGGCTCGCCCGGGTCGGCCTCGACGGTCGGCGCGGTCGCGGCCGGGGGCGTGTCGACGCGGAAGTCGAGGTCGCGGCCGTGCAGCCGCACCTCGACCGTGCCGCTCGCCAGCTCAGCGGTGATCTCCGCGGCGGCCTGGCTGACCGCCTCCATCAACGCGAGGCGGGCGGCCGGGTCGAGGGCGTAGGAGAGCCGCTCGGCCGTCGCGCGCGCATCGGGGCCGGCGGCCTCGGCGGCGGCCAGCAGGTCGCGGCGGAGACCGTCGACGAAGGGCGTGATGTCCATACGCACCACTATGACATCACTGTGACGTCATTGCAATGTCATCCCGACATCAGTACGACGCCAGGTGTGCGTCGCAACGTCGCGGGGCATCTAGAGAGCGGACACTCGACGGTGTCCGGGACATCTGAAACGAGAAGAAAGGTCGTGGACCCATGGCCGCGGCTCACGTGGTGACGCTCGCCAGTGACACGCTGATCGATGCGCATGCCGTTGACTATCTGCTGATCGCGATCTATTTCGCGTTCGTCATCGGGATCGGGGTGCTGGCCAGTCGCCGCGTCTCCGACTCGGTCGACTTCTTCCTCTCCGGCCGGTCGCTCCCCGCGTGGGTCACCGGCCTGGCCTTCATCTCCGCCAACCTCGGTGCGGTCGAGATCATGGGCATGTCGGCGAACGGCGCCCAGTTCGGGCTGCCGTCGGTCCATTACTTCTGGATCGGCGCGATCCCCGCGATGCTGTTCCTCGGCGTCGTGATGATGCCGTTCTACTACGGCTCCAAGGTCCGCTCGGTGCCCGAGTTCATGCGCCGCCGGTTCGGTCCGGGCGCGCACCTGGTCAACGCGATCTCGTTCGCGGTCGCCCAGCTGTTGATCGCGGGCATCAACCTCTACCTGCTCGGCTCGATCGTGCACGCGCTGCTCGGCTGGCCGCTGTGGATCGCGCTCATCGTGGCGGCCGCGATCGTGCTGTCCTACATCACGCTCGGCGGTCTGCGCGCCGCCATCTACAACGAGGTGCTGCAGTTCTTCGTCATCGTCGCGTCGCTCGCGCCGCTGACGCTGCTCGGCCTGCACCGGCTCGGCGGCTGGGACGGACTGACCGACAAGGTCAAGGCTGCGGCGGACGCGAACCCCAAGACCGTCGCTCCGGCCGCCGACCAGCTCAACTCGTGGCCCGGCGACGCCCTGACCGGGTTCGACTCGTCGTTCCTGTCGGTCATCGGCATCGTCTTCGGCCTCGGCTTCGTGCTCTCCTTCGGCTACTGGACCACGAACTTCGTCGAGGTCCAGCGCGCGATGGCCTCGGACTCGATGGCCTCCGCCCGCAAGACGCCGATCATCGGCTCCTTCCCGAAGATGTTCATCCCGTTCATCACGATCGTCCCCGGCATGATCGCCGCGGTGCTGGTGAGCGAGATCGGCAAGGTGAAGGCCGGCGAGTCGGTGCCTGGCGGTGCGTCCGGCGACGGCGTCCAGTTCAACGACGCGTTGCTCTACCTGATGCGCGACGTGCTGCCCAACGGCCTGCTGGGCCTCGCGATCACCGGCCTGCTCGCCGCGTTCATGGCGGGCATGGCGGCCAACATCTCGGCCTTCAACACGGTGCTGTCCTACGACCTCATCCAGACCTACATCGTCAAGGACCGTGAGGACCGCTGGTACCTCGGTATCGGCCGCTGGGCCACCGTCGCCGCGACGGTCATCGCGATCTTCACGGCCGGGCTGGCGTCGAACTTCTCGAACATCATGAACTACCTGCAGACGCTCTTCGGGTTCTTCAACGCACCGCTGTTCGCGACGTTCATCCTCGGGATGTTCTGGAAGCGGATGACCGCCGCCGCCGGGTGGGTCGGCCTGGTGGCCGGCACCCTGTCCGCCGTGATCGTCGCGTTCCTGTCGGAGGACGCCTTCGGGTCCTGGTCGACCGGTGCGCTCAACCTCTCCGGCCAGGGCGCGTCCTTCGTGGCGGCGTCGACGGCGTTCGTGGTCGACATCCTGCTGTCGGTGATCGTGTCGCTCGTGACCAGGCCCAAGCCCAGCGAGGAGCTCGTCGGGCTCGTCTACTCCGAGACCCCGCGCGCGAACCTGATCGACGAGAAGGAGGCGACCTACCCTTGGTACCGCCGCACCGTCCCGCTCGCCGCCGTCTCGCTCGTCCTCGTCATCATCCTCAACCTGCTCTTCTGATCGGAGACCGTCATGGCACAGAACGAGAAGACTGCTGGTCTCTTCGACATCCGCAACGTCATCGGCGGCCTGATGGCCGTCTACGGCGTGGTCCTCACCCTCATGGGCGCCTTCGGTGACGAGGAGGGCGACAAGACCGGCGACGTCAACGCCAACCTGTGGGCCGGCCTGGTCCTGCTCGTCGTCGGCATCGTGTTCCTCGCATGGGCGCGCATGCGCCCCGTCGTCGTCGACGAGGAGGCCGTCGCCGAGGTGCGCCGCGAGGACGAGCACAACCTGTGACCCCGTCCTCGCGCGACCCGGTCGAGGTGCTCCGACGCTGGGAGGACGCCGGCGGCACCTGGGAGGTCCTCTCCCGGTCCGCCGGCGGCCTCACCGTGCGCCTCTGCACCTGCACGGGCGGCGAGGAGGTCGACCGGCTCGTGTCGGAGTCGCCGGCCCTGTCGGCGTACGTCGGCGAGCGGACGCGTAGCGACGACTGACCGCCTCGTGACCGCCCGGGAATCCCTCTTGGCGGGTGTGCCGTGGTTCGAGTCACCTGGTGACTCGGAGTCACGGCACTCCTACGTCTGAGGGTCGTGTCCGCGGTCAGGGGCAACGCGAGCACCGGCGGACCGCTCCGGCCACCCGCGCTGCTGGAGCAGGCGTCCGAGCTCGGCCGCCGTGCTGCAGGGCCGGTCGAAGACCTGACCCCAGCCGATCCGGATGGTGGTACGCCCGGCGTCGACGGCCGCGTCGAGGTCCCGCTCGAGGTCGCGGTCCCGGGCGGCCGACCCGTCATGGCCGAGACGGCCGTCGAGCTCGAACGCGAGGCCCAGCTCCGGGTAGTCCACGTCGCGGAACCGGGCCGGCCGACCACCGTGGGTGCTTGCCGCCTGGGTGTGGGGAGACCGTGCGCGCGCTCGACACCCGTCAGGTAGCCGTGCTCGAGGACGGAGCAGCTTCCGTCCCGCAGGTCGACGGTCCGCTTGCGATCGACGGCGACCTCGATGGGGCCGCTGTCGTCCCGCTCCCGGCGGCCAGGCCCCTCCGCCGCGCGGAGCGCCGACTCGCCCGCCAGTGCGGCGGGCCAGGCGTCGAGGACCGCCGCCCACGCGCGCTGGCGCCAGGACAACGCGCCGGTGTGGTCGACGTAGACGGCGGGGTGATCCGTCGAGGCCCACTCGGGCGCAGCCGTCGCCGGATGTCGTTGGCCGAGAACCCGCACTCGAGCACCTGGCGCGGGCGATGACGCCGTCCTGCAGGGCGAGGATCTCGTCGAGACGCTCCTCGTCCGGTGGACGGGGACCCTTCGGTGCGAGGGTCATGCGACTCAGCGTGGTCGAGTTCACCGCCGCTGAGTAGGCCGTGGCGACGATCTGTGGACGACCGCCGACGCCGCGCTCGTACGTCGCCCAGCGGACCTGAGACGAACTGTGCCGCGGCTCCGAGTCGCTGGGTGACTCCGAACCGCGGCACAGTCGTACGGCGGCCTCGACTCAGAGGTCGAAGAGCGACTTCGCCTCGGTGATGTCGACATCGGTGCGCGGGTCGTGAGCCTCACCCGACGGCTCGGGTGCCGACGGTTCGGTCGTGGCTTCGGTGGGCGCGTCGGTCAGGTCCGCGTCGTCCGCGTCGTCCTCGTCGTCCTCGGCCGTGGCCTCCGCAGCGACATCCTCCGGCGCCGGACCTGCCGGAGCCGCAGCGACCGCGCCCTCAGGAGCCTCGATGTCGAAGAGCGACGACGCGGCGTCGATGTCGACGTCGGTCCGTGGGGCCGGGGCAGCGCCGGAGCCCTCCGCCGACGGTGCCTCGGCAACCGTCTCGGCGGCTGGTTCGGTTGCCTGCTCACCGCTGGCCGGGGCGTCGGTGACGGGCGCCGGGATGTCGAAGAGCGACCCGCCGGCGTGGAGGTCGACCGCCGGCTCGGGCTCAGCGGCCGGGGCAGCCGGCTCCGACTTCGCCTCGGGCGCGGCAACCGGCTCGGCCTCAGCAGCCGGAGCCTCCGCAGGCGGCTCGGTCTGCGCCGGGATGTCGAAGAGCGACCCACCCAGGTCGACGGCGGGCTGTGCAGGCTCGGGCTTCGCCTTCGCCTCCGGCGCGGCCGCCGACTCGGTCGGGGCCACGTCGAACAGCGAGCCGCCGGACCCGAGGTCGGGCTCGGCCTTCGCCTCCGGCGCAGCGTCCTGGGCTACAGGCTGGTCGGTCGGCGCCTGCTCGGCCCGATCCGCAGGCGCGGCAGGGGTGTCGAAGAGCGACCCGCCCTCGTCGAAGAGGGATCCACCGGACTTCGCCTCGGGCTCGGCGGCCGTCGCCTCGGGCTCGGCGGCCGTCGCCTCGGGCTCGGCCGACTCCGCCTCCGGCTCGGCCGGAGCCGGCGTGTCGAAGAGCGACGACGCGTCGTCGGGCGCCGACTCGGTCGGGGTGTCGAAGAGCGACGAGCCGCCCGACGCCTTCGCGGCCGGCCCGGCGTCGGCGGTCTCGGTGACCGTGTCGGGGGTGACCGTCACGTCGCCGGCCGACGGCTCGGCCGCGACGGCTGCCGACGAGGCGGTCGTCGTACCAGCGCCCGGGGCCATCTTGGTGGCCATCTCGCCCTTGACCGACGCGAGCAGCATCTGCGCGACGTCGAGCACCTCGACCTCCTCGCGGGCGGACCCGTCCGCTTGCGCGGCGGTCAGCCCGTCGGAGAGCATGACGCGGCAGAACGGGCAGCCGACGGCGATCTGGTCGGCGCCGGTCGCGACCGCCTCGTCGGTGCGGTTGCGGTTGATCCGCGAGCCGAGGTTCTCCTCCATCCACATGCGGGCACCACCGGCGCCGCAGCAGAAGGAGCGCTCGGAGTTGCGCGGCATCTCCTTGTACTCAGCGCCCGGCAGCACCTGGAGCAGCTCGCGCGGCGGGCTGTAGACGCCGTTGTGGCGGCCGATGTAGCAGGGGTCGTGGTAGGTGATCGACCGCTGGTGGGTGCCCGCACCGGACGACACCGGAGTGAGGCGGCCTTCGCGGACCAGCCGGTTGAGCAGCTGGGTGTGGTGGACGACCTCGAGCTCGATGCCGAAGTCCTTGTACTCGTTCTTCAGCGTGTTGAAGCAGTGGGCGCAGGTCGAGACGACCTTCTTGACCTTGTACTCCTTGAACGTCTCGATGTTCTGCTGCGCGAGCCCCTGGAAGACGAACTCGTTGCCGGCGCGGCGAGCGGGGTCGCCGTTGCAGGTCTCGCCGTTGCCGAGGACGCCGAAGGAGACGCCGGCCATGTCGAGCAGCTCGGCCACGGCGCGGGTGGTCTTCTTGGCGCGGTCCTCGTAGGCGCCGGCGCAGCCGACCCAGAAGAGCCAGTCGACCTCGTCGAGGGTCTCGATGTCGTCACCGACGACCTTGACCTCGAACGGCAGATCCTTGGCCCAGTCCAGGCGCGCCGAGGACGGCATGTTCCACGGGTTGCCCTTGTTCTCCAGGCCCTTGAAGAGGCCGTTGAGCTCGGTCGGGAAGTTCGACTCGACGAGCACCTGGTAGCGGCGCATGTCCATGATGTGGTCGACGTGCTCGATGTCGACGGGGCACTGCTGGACGCACGCGCCGCAGGACGTGCACGACCACAGCACGTCCTCGTCGATGACGAAGCCGCCGTCCGCCGGGTTGTAGAACCAGTCGAGCACCTCGTCGGTGCCGCCCAGCGAGCGGTCCTGGTCGGTGTGGCCGATGAGCGGCTTCTCCAGCAGCGCGGTCGCGGCTTCGTCGCCCTCGGCGGCGGCCGGGTCCTGGCGGTACGGCGCGCTGGCGTAGGCGTGGTCGCGCAGACTCAGCACCAGGTGCTTGGGGGAGAGCGGCTTCTCGGTGTTCCAGGCCGGGCACTGGGACTGGCAGCGGCCGCACTCGGTGCAGGTCGTGAAGTCGAGGATGCCCTTCCACGAGAAGTCCTCGATCGACCCGACGCCGAGCTTGGCGTCCTCGTCGAGGTCGTCGACGTCGTCGAGGGTGACGACCTTGCCGTCGGAGACGAGCGGCTTCATCGCGCCCAGCGCCGTGCGACCCGAGTCCTCGCGCTTGAACCAGATGTTGAACCAGGCGGTGAAGCGGTGCCACGCGACGCCCATGGTCAGGTTGCGGGCGATGACCATCAGCCACACCATCGCGAGCGCGATCTTGAACACCGCGATGCCGTAGACGATGTTCTGCAGCGTGGCCTCGGAGCCCTGCGAGCTCGGGAAGAGCGCGTCGCCGAACCAGGAGGCCAGCGGGAAGTGCCCCCGCGTCGCCTCGTCCGCGTGGCCGGTGACCTTCGCGAGGTTGTACTCGGCGCCTCGGATGAAGAGGATCGCCGCACCCTCGAGGAGGGCCATGATCTCGACGAAGTAGGCCTGCCAGAACGTCGAGCCGAAGAAGCGGGAGTCGCGGCCCAGCGAGCGCGGGTGGTTCCGCTGCCGGTAGACGATGAGGTAGACGATGCCGATCGTGCTCAGGGCGCCGATCAGCTCGCTGAACCACTCGTAGGGATACCAGTGGCCGACGACCGGCCACGCGAACTCGGGCGTGAAGAGCTGGAAGTAGGCCGAGAGCACCGCGAACGACAAGAAGATGAAGGCCGCGAAGACGAACCAGTGCATGACCCCGACGACGGTCCACTGCAGCATGCGCGTGTGGAGCACCGTCTCCTTGAGCATGGTGGCGGTACGCCGGCCCGGGTGACCTGCTCGCCCCGGCGCGGGCTGACCGGTGCGGATGACGCCGAGCATGCTGCGCACGGCGCCCACGAGCAGCACGACCGCCACGAGCGTCAGCACGAGCGAGACAACGATGGCAAAGGCTTGCATGCGGGAACTTCGCTCCTCGTCAGACTTAGGGCTCGCCGCGTCCGGCGACCGGTCCACCCTAGGGCCGGGCCGCCTGGAGTGACGGGCCGACCGAGGGTGAGATGGATCCTACCCGTCGGTAACTATGGGTGCTCCGACGGCTTCGCCCGAGGCGGGTGAACAGACGGCCTGCGGATGCTGGTCAATGACGGGTGGCACGGCATGATGACGCCCGGATGTGAGCCCGCTCACAAGGTGGTCCGCATCCTCCGACAACCGACATCGATCAACCCCACAGGGAGGATTGGATGAGCGAACCGCTCGTCGATGCCCACCGCCAGCTCGCCGATGCCGTGAAGATCCTCGGCTACGACGACGGCGTCTACGCGACTCTCGCCGCACCGCGGCGGGAGCTGGCCGTGAGCATCCCGCTCCGACGCGACGACGGCACCACCGAGGTGCTGAAGGGCTACCGCGTCCAGCACAACTACTCGCGAGGTCCCGCCAAGGGCGGTCTCCGCTACGCGCCGAACGTCGACCTCGACGAGGTCCGCGCCCTGGCGATGTGGATGACCTGGAAGTGCGCGCTCCTCGGCGTCCCGTACGGCGGCGCCAAGGGCGGCGTCACCATCGACCCGCGCAAGTACTCGACCGCCGAGCTGGAGCGCGTCACCCGCCGCTACACCTCCGAGATCCTTCCGCTGATCGGCCCGATGCAGGACATCCCGGCGCCCGACATCGGCACGGACGAGCAGACGATGGCCTGGATGATGGACACCTACTCGGTGAACAGCGGCCACACCGTCCTGGGCGTCGTCACCGGCAAGCCGATCAGCCTCGGCGGGTCGCAGGGCCGGGCGTCCGCCACCTCGCGCGGCGTCGTGCACATCGCGCTCCAGGCGATGTCGCACCTGCACCTGTCGCCGGCGGAGTCCACCGCCGCCGTCCAGGGCTTCGGCAAGGTCGGCCGGGGATCGGCGCGCTTCCTCGCCGACGCGGGCGTGCGCGTCGTCGCGGTGAGCGACCAGTACGGCGGCATCCACGACCCCGCCGGGCTCGACGTCCCCGCGCTCGAGAGCCACGTGGACGAGACGGGATCGGTGGTCGGCTTCGCGGGCGCCGACCCGATCGACAACGACGCGCTGTTGGAGCTCGAGGTCGACGTGCTCGTCCCGGCGGCCGTCGAGGGCGTGATCCACCGCGACAACGCGGATCGGATCCGGGCCCGGCTCATCGTCGAGGGTGCGAACGGCCCGACCACCGCGGACGCCGACGCGATCCTCGAGGGCCGCGGCGTCGTGGTGGCGCCGGACATCCTCGCCAACGCGGGTGGCGTCATCGTGTCCTACTTCGAGTGGGTGCAGGCCAACCAGGCCTACTGGTGGAGCGTCGAGGAGGTCGAGGCACGGCTCGCCGAGCGGATGAACGGCGCCTGGCGCGACGTCCTGGCCTACTCCCAGCGGCACGGACTCACCCTCCGGACGGCGGCGACCTGCCTCGCCGTGGAGCGCGTGGCAAGTGCTCACGAGATGCGCGGTCTCTATCCGTAGGCCCTCCGCCCTTTCGACGCGCCGGTGGCGCGGGCAGGATGGCGGCATGAGTCTCTACGCTGTCACCGACCCCGCCACCGGCAAGGTCGTCCAGGAGTTCCCCACCGCCACCGACGCCGAGATCGAGGCGGCCCTCGCCGCCACGGCAACCGCCAGCAAGGGCTGGGCCCGCACCACGACCGTGGCCGAGCGTGCCGCCCTCGTGAAGCGGGTCGCCGAGCTCCACGAGGAGCGCAAGGACGAGCTCGCCGAGATCATCGTGCGGGAGATGGGCAAGCCGCTCGAGGATGCCGTCGGCGAGGTCGAGTTCGCGGGCGCGATCTACGCCTACTACGCCGACAACGCCGAGAAGATCCTCGCCGACGAGCCGGTCGAGCTGCTCGACGGCGACGGCTCGGCGGTCATCCGCCGCTCGCCGTACGGCGTCCTGCTCGGGATCATGCCCTGGAACTTCCCCTACTACCAGGTCGCCCGGTTCGCGGGGCCCAACCTCTGCATCGGCAACACCATCCTGCTCAAGCACGCGCCGCAGTGCCCCGAGTCCGCGGCCGCTATCCAGCAGATCTTCGACGACGCCGGCTTCCCCCAGGGCGCCTACGTCAACGTCTACGCGTCCAACGACCAGGTCGCCACGATCATCGCCGACCCGCGCGTCGCCGGCGTCTCGCTGACCGGCTCGGAGCGTGCCGGAGCGGCCGTCGCCGAGATCGCCGGTCGCAACCTGA
Organism: Nocardioides terrae; assembly: GCF_900112345.1. Lineage (GTDB taxonomy): Bacteria > Actinomycetota > Actinomycetes > Propionibacteriales > Nocardioidaceae > Nocardioides > Nocardioides terrae. The sequence goes on along the minus strand of NZ_FOLB01000002.1, from coordinate 234,378 downwards.
AGAAGGTCGTCCTCGAGCTGGGTGGCTCCGACCCATTCGTCCTGCTCTCGACCGATGACCTGGACGCCACCGTCGAGGCGGCCGTCAACGCCCGTCTCGACAACACCGGGCAGTCGTGCAACGCGGCCAAGCGGTTCGTGGTCGCCGAGGACCTCTACGAGCCGTTCGTCGAGAAGTTCACCGCCGCCATCAAGGCCGGCGCGGAGGGCATCACGCCGCTCTCGTCCGTCGCGGCGGCCGACCGCCTGCAGACGCAGGTCGACGCTGCGGTCGAGCAGGGAGCCCGGCTCGAGTCGGCCGGTGAGCGCAACGGCGCCTTCTTCCCGACCGGTGTCCTCACCGACGTGACGCCCGAGAACGACGTCTACCACCAGGAGCTCTTCGGCCCGATCGCCATGGTCTTCAAGGCGTCCTCGGAGGAGGAGGCGGTGCGGATCGCGAACGACACGCCCTTCGGCCTCGGCTCCTACGTGTTCACCACCGACCCCGAGCAGGCCGAGCGGGTCGCCGACCAGATCGAGGCCGGCATGGTGTTCGTCAACGGCGTCCTGCTCGACGGTGTCGAGCTGCCCTTCGGCGGCATCAAGCGCTCGGGCTTCGGTCGTGAGCTCGGCCGCTACGGCATGGACGAGTTCGTCAACAAGAAGCTCATCCGCACCCTGTCCTGACGCGCGAGTCGGCAGAGGCTCGCGTTCCTACAAGCGCGAGTCGGCAGAGGTTCGCGCAGATCATGCGAACTTCTGCCGACTCGGGCTCGCCTGGAAGAGAACTTCTGCCGACTCGGCTGCTGACCAGGGTCAGATGTCGCGGCGGTGGTGGCCCGCGTCGGGCTCCTCGGTGGTCTCGCTGTAGGTGTGCTCGGTCGTCTCGCCGTAGGTCCGGTCGGACGTCTGCTCACCGGTCCGCTCGGTGCCGGTCTCGTAACGGCCGCTGCCCGTGCCGTCGACGTGGGGGTCGATGCGGTCGGCCTCGCGGAGCTTGTCCTCCTGGTGGGCCTCCTCGAAGGACGCCGACTGGCGGGCGGTGCGGGCGTGCTCCTCGGCGCGCTCGGCCTGGGTCCGGGCGAGCTGGGCCTTGGCCTCGGCCTCCTGGGCGCGTCGGCGCTCCTCGGACACCTCCGTGTCGCGCTCGGCGGCGTGGGTGCGCAGCTCGGTCGCCTGCACGTGGCGCTTCGCCATGTTCCGCTTCCGCATCGCCATGGCGATGCCCACGATCAGCGCCACGACGACGATCGCGACGATGATCCAGATGATGGTGCTGGTGTCCATGTCTCAGCTCTCCTCGTTACGGGTGGAATGGCCGGTCACGCGGAACGGCGGTGAGTACCGCCGGCGGTGAGGGCGGCCGCGGGCTGCACAGGCCCCATAGCCGTGATGGCGAGGGCGACCACCGCAACGGCGGCGTTGATCCAGACGGTCGTGTCCACGGTGCTCCCTTTCCTTGCGTGAGGCGGTACCCAGCGCGGGCTCCTCACGCACCTCGACCCCAGGAGCGGCGCACCGCTGCCACGGATCCACACGACGGCGGACGCGCGGACCGCTACGTCAGGTCCTGCTCGCGGCGGACCGGGACCAGCGGTGCGGCGAGCACGGGGAAGACCGCGGCGAGGGCGAAGGCCCAGGGGAAGCCGGCCGCCGTGACGGCCAGTCCGCCGAGCGGCGGGACGAGCGAGCTGGTGAGGAACTGCGCGGTGTTCTGGATGCCGAGGGCGCGCCCGCTCCAGAACGGCCCGGCCCGCTCCGCGACGGCGGTGAAGGCGAGGCCGTTGTCGGCGACGGTGAGGACGGTGGCCACCACCATCAGGGGTACGGCGACCCCCAAGTCGGCCCCCGCGGTGATGCCGAGCAGCAGCATGACGGCGGCGGCCGCCACCGCCACCCAGCGCAGCGGCCGCATCCGGCTGGCGACGACGTCGGAGAGCTGCCCGACGGCGATCCGGCCCAGCGCCCCGAAGATCTGGGCGACGGCGACGACGGCGCCGGCCGCGGCGGCCGACCAGTCACGGTCCTGGACGAGCCAGACCAGCGCGAAGGTCCAGACGACGAACTGCGGCACGACGAGCAGCACGCTGACCGCGTGGATCCGGACCAGGTAGCTGCTGCCGCGGTAGGGGTTGCCGTGGCCGCGCGCGGCGTCCACAGGTCGTGGCGGTCGTGGCGGGTCCTGGACGACGAGGGCGACGACCAGCGCGGCGAGCGCCGCCGCCACGGTCGGCACGACGATCGCGGCATGGATGCCGTGGTGCTGGGCGACGGTGGCGATCGCGATCGCCGCGATGCCGACGCCGGCCGGCTGGGCCATCTGCCGGATCCCCATCGCCAGGCCGCGCCGCTCGGGCGGGAACCAGCCGACGACGACACGGCCGCTCGCGGAGTTCGCACTGGCCGCCGACGCGCCCGCGAGCCCGATGAGGATCGAGAAGAGCACCAGGTCGTCGGCCAGGACGGCGGCGAGGCCGAGGACGGCGGTGCCGAGCAGCCCGGTGACGAGCACGATCCGCTCGCCGTACGCGTCGGTGACGGCACCCCACAGGACCAGCGCCGCCATCACGCCGACCGTCGGAGCAGCGGCCACCAGCCCGGCCTGGCCGAGGGTCAGCCCCTCGCGCGCGTGCAGGGTCGGGATGAGGAACGCCGGCCCGTGCATCATGATCGCGGCGCAGGCCTGGGCCAGCGTGCTCGCCGCGAGCATCGCCCAGCGGCGGGCCGGGGCGATGGCGGGCGGGCTGGCGACGGTGCTCACGATCCGATTGTTCGACGTCGGGCGGCCGGGCCCGGGGCGTTTCTCGGCTGGTGGGCTGTGAGAAATCAGTCGCGCACGGCCACGGCGACGACCTGCGTCTCGGACGGGCAGTGCGTGTCGCTGCCGCTGTAGGCCGCGAAGACCCGGTGCAGGCCCGACCGCAGCCACGTCGGGACGCCCACGGTGCCGATCCCGTCGACGACCTCGCCGGTCGCGATCAGCCGGGACTGCTCGTAGAGCCCGACGGTCCCGCAGGCGCGGGAGGACGCGTCGGTCGTCCGTACCGTCACGACCAGGCTGTCGCCGGGTGCGACGCCGTTCGCCGGCACCCGCAGCTCGGTGATCGTGCCGGCCGGGAGGACCAGCACCGTGAACGGCCTGGTCGACGCGCAGCCGTAGCGGGAACCGCCCGTGTAGGCGGCCGTCAGCGTGTGCCAGCCGGGCGGCAGCACCCCGAGCTCGAGCGAGACGTCGCCGAAGTCGTGGAGCTGGGCGGCGAGGCCGGGCACCACCCGGCACCCCTCGTAGACGCGCAGGGCGCCGTCGACCGGTCCGATGCTCTGCTCCGGCCGCACGGTGACCGTCGCGCGGGCGCACCCGCGGTGCACCGCGGCGGCGGGGGCGTCGACCACCAGGTCGACGACGGCGGGGACTGGCATGGCTCCTCCTGGACCGACGGTAGGCCGTGTGACGCCCGCGTGGGGAGGAACACCGTGGCCTGTTGTCTGAGATGCCGCCAGTCTGGGCTCAGCCACTTGGACCCGGCTTCGGGTCGACTTGGCGGGCGAGCCGGCCGCGGCGATGTGTCCGAACCGGTGGTCGGCCGCGCCGCCAGCAGGCAGACTCCACGCATGCCGAACCCTCCGGCCCGTGCACGGGTCACCCTCACCGGGATCAGCTCGCGCACCTGGGAGCACCCCGCGGACCGCGGCGCGCTGGTGGCGCTGCGCAAGCTCAAGGGCTTCGACACCGTGCTCAAGGCGATGTCGGGGCTGGTCAGCGAGCGCGCGGTGCGGCTGTCGGTCCTCGGCTCCGCGGTGCGGGTGGACGAGCGGCAGTTCGCCCGCGTCCACCGGCTGCTGGTCGACGTCGCGACGGTGCTCGACGTCCCTGAGCTGCCCGAGGTCTACGTCGCCAACAACCCGCTCACCAACGCGATGACGATCGGCATAGACCGGCCGTTCATCGTGATCAACTCCGGGCTCGTCGACCTGCTCGACGACGAGGAGCTCGCGTTCGTGCTGGCCCACGAGCTCGGCCACGTCATGTCGGGCCACGCGGTCTACCAGACCCTGCTCCAACGACTGCTCGCGCTGAGCCTCGGCCTCGCGTCGATCCCGCTGGGCGGTCTGGGGATCCGGATCATCATCGCGGCGCTCTTCGAGTGGTCGCGCAAGGCCGAGCTGTCGGCCGACCGGGCCGGGCTGCTCGGCGTCCAGGACCCGTCCGTCGCGCTGCGGGTGCACATGCAGCTGGCCAGCGGCGGCCACGTCGGCGACCTCGACCCGACCTCGTTCCTCGCCCAGGGCCAGGAGTACGTCGGCGCCGGCGACCTGCGCGACTCCGTGCTCAAGCTGCTGCTGATCGAGAACCGGACCCACCCGTTCGCGGTCGTCCGGGCCGCCGAGCTGCGCGCATGGGTCGACGCCGGCGACTACACCGCTGTCCTCGGCGGCAGCTATCCCCGTCGTACCGACGACGGGGACGCGACCGTCAGCGAGGCCGCCAAGGAGGCCGCCCGCAGCTATGCCGAGGCGTTCCAGCAGACGCAGGACACCCTCGGCCGCCTCGTCCACGACGCCGCCGGGTGGATGGGCACCGCGAAGACGTGGTGGGACGAGCGGTTCGGCCGCTCGGGGGACTGAGCCGGACCGCTCAGCCCAGGGCGGCGATCGCCTCGGCGATGCTGAGCGTCCGCCGGGCCGACTCGACGTGCAGGCTCTCGACCATCTTCCCGTTGTGGGTGACGACGCCCTTGCCCGCGCCCTGCTCCCACGAGGCGATCAGGCTGCGGGCCTCCGCGATGGCCTCGTCGCTGGGCGCGAAAGCGGCGTTGGCGCCGTCGACCTGGCCGGGGTGGATCAGCGTCTTGCCGTCGAAGCCGAACCGACGCGCCTGCTCGCACTCGGCGAGGAAGCCGTCGATGTCCTTGACGTCGTTGTAGACCCCGTCGAGGACGACCTTGCCGGTCGCCCGCGCGGCCAGGACGGCGAGCTGGAGGCTGGTCACGAGCGGGCCTCGGCCCGGCACGTGGTCGATGAAGAGCTCCTTGACCAGGTCGTTGGTGCCGAGCACGAGGACGGTGAGACGGTCGGACGCGGCGGCGATCTCCTCGGCGTGCAGGATCGCGTACGGCGACTCGATCATCGCCCACAGCCTCGTCTTGTCCGGCGCGCCGGCGGCCTCGATCGCGTCGACCAGGCTGTGCACGGCCTGCGGGCTGTTGACCTTGGGCACCACGATGGCGTCCGGGCCGGCGGCGGCCGCGGCGCGCAGGTCGTCGGCGTGCCACTCGGTGTCGGCGCCGTTGATGCGGATGGTCAGCTCGCGGGCGCCGTACTCGCCGGACGCGACGGCGGCGACGACGTTCTCGCGCGCGGTGCTCTTGGCGTCCGGGGCGACCGAGTCCTCGAGGTCGAGGATGAGGCCGTCCACGGGCAGCGTCTTGGCCTTCTCCAGGGCGCGCTCGTTGGCGCCGGGCATGTAGAGCACCGAGCGCCGGGGGTGGAACTCTCCATTGGTCGAGCGTCGCTCGCCGGTCGATCCTGTCGAGACCATTCAGTCCACCTCGATGCTGTCGTAGAGCTCCTTGAGCGTCGGATCGATCCGGCTCAGCTCGTCGGCGAGCTCGACCAGGACGAGGCACTGCTTGAGCGAGGCGTCGTCCTCCATCTTGCCGTCCAGCATGACCGCGCCGGTGCCGTCGCCCATGGCCGCGACCACCCGCCGGGCGTGCCTGATGTCGTCGGCAGAGGGGGAGAAGACGCGGTTGGCGATCTCGATCTGCTTGGGGTGGAGGCTCCACGCGCCGACGCAGCCGAGCAGGAACGCGTTGCGGAACTGGTCCTCGCAGGCCACCACGTCGGCGATGTCGCCGAAGGGGCCGTAGTAGGGGTAGATGCCGTGCGTCGCGCAGGCGTCGACCATCTTCGCGATCGTGTAGTGCCACAGGTCCTGCTGGAAGGTCCGGCGCTCGCCGGCGATGTCGCCGCCGACCGGGTCCTCGCGGACGAGGTAGCCGGGGTGCCCGCCGCCGACGCGGGTGGTCTTCATCTTGCGGTCCGCGGCGAGGTCGGCCGGGCCGAGGCTCAGGCCTTGCATGCGCGGCGAGGCGCCGCAGATCTCCTCGACGTTGGCCATGCCGCGGGCCGTCTCGAGGATCGCGTGGATCAGGATCGGCCGGGTCAGGCCGGCCTTCGCCTCGAGCTGGGCCAGGAGGCGGTCGACGTAGTGGATGTCCGCAGGCCCCTGCACCTTCGGCACCATCACCACGTCGAGCTTGTCTCCGATCGCCGGGACCAGCGTCGTGAGGTCGTCGAGGACCCACGGGCTGTCGAGGCTGTTGATCCGCGTCCAGAGCTGCGTCGGCCCGCTGTGCCCACCCAAGCCGGCGGTCTCCTGCGCGATCCTCACCAGGCCCTCGCGCGCCGCGAGCTTGTTGTCGGCCTTGACGGCGTCCTCGAGGTTGCCCAGCAGTACGTCGACCGTGCCGACCATCTGCGGGATCTTGTCCACCATCTTCGGGTTGCTCGGGTCGAAGAAGTGGATCGCCCGGCTCGGTCGCGCCGGGATCTCCCGCAACGGTGCCGGCGCCCCCACGGCGAGGGGCGCGAAGAAGTCCTTCGGTGACTTGTGGCTCATGGCGCGGAAGTTAGCAGCGAATCATTACCCGCCGGTATGACGGATCTGACACGACGGAGATGGTGAAGGCCGGCCAGCCCGTGCCCGCGGGCTTCTCGTGCTGGCCCGGCGCCGGCTCGAACCTCGTGCTACCGGGCTCGACGAAGTAGCGGTCAGCGCCGCCGCGCCGCCGGATGCCGGCGGGCGGCGTGGTGGGGGTGCTGCGGCTTCGCCCGGTGGTGTGGCCTCCCGGTGTGATGCCCGGGTCGCGTCGCCACCGGGCGGACCGCCACCGGGCGGACCGCCGTCGCACGGACCGGTGCGGGCTGCGCGAGCGACCGCCACAGCCGCGCCGTCACCACGCTCGTCCGAGCGTGGCCGATCCGGGCCTGGAACCGCCGCACCGCCTGCGCCGTGGACGGCCCGAACGAGCCGTCGACCCGGACGTCGCTGGCGAGGGCAGCGTTGAGGCGCTGCTGCAGGTGCCGAACCGAGGCGCCGCGAGCGCCGAGCTTGAGCAGCGGCGTCGGGTCCGTGGTGGGGCCGAAGCTGACGTAGTTCCAGTCGATGTCGAGCTTGATGCCGCCGAAGCGGACCCGACGGTCGAGCGCGAACTGGTGGACCCGGGGGCTCCGCATGAAGGCCGGGTCGGCGACGTACTTCGCCGGCCGGGCGTTGGCGCGGTCGACCCACGCGTACCAGACGGCGTCGGGCCGGCGGTAGGAACGCGGCGTCGCCGACAGCAGCCGGATGCCGGCGTTCACGTGGGAGTAGACGCCCGACCCGTAGCCCAGCCGGTGCAGCTCGGTCGTCCAGGACTCGAGGAAGGCCAGCGACGAGGACACGCAGTCACGGCGGGAGGCGTCGAAGCCCTCGAGGTCGTAGAAGATCAGCCGGCCGCGGCCGATCCCCAGCCGGCGAGCGGTGGCGGCGGCGCGGTCCGCCTCCCTCGCGCCGTCGGCGCGGGCGGGCCGGAAGGTCCGGCCCGGCCCCGGCCGGCCGGAGATGCGGTGGTCGAAGCCGGTGCACGACGCCTGCGGGCCGACCCACAGGGGGAGCAGCTTCCAGCCCGCGGTCGTCTGGCGGCGTACCCACGAGGCGGTGAGGTGGGGCTGGTCGCAGGCGCGCTGCACGCCGCCGAGGTAGATGCCCGCGCCGGTGAACGGGGAGCGGGTGAGCCAGCGATCCATCACCCGCTGCGAGGGCGCCCGGCAGGCGTCGAAGGCGTAGCCCGTCCAGTCGGCGTCGGTCGTCGCCGCCACCGTCCGGACCGCCGTCTGCTGCGCGGAGCCGGGGATCCGTGCGGCCGGCGCGGTCACGCCGGTCACCGCCGGGTGGGTGCGGTTCGCCTGCGGAGCCGGAGCGTCGGCGTCCCGGTGGACGCGTCCGGCGCCGGTCAGCACGAGGGCGAGCAGGACGGCGCCGGCCAGCACGGGCGTGACGAGCAGGCGTGGGGTGAGGCGGCGGGAGCGGCGATGTTTCACGAAAGAGTCAATCGGTGGGACGTCAAGAGCCCGCGCATCGTAGGCACGACTCGCCGCCCGACTCCCATCGAACGGGTGGATCCCGTCCGATCGGACAGGGTCGCTAGTCCGCGAGGGACCTCAGCGCCGGCGCCACCAGCGGCGCGGCGGCGTCTCCTCATGCGTCGTACGCCGGGCGGCCAGCCGCTCGGCACGGCGGGCCGCCCAGCCGGTGACCGTCGCGTCGACGTCGCGCGGCATCGTGATGAGCGGCGGCCCCTCGGGCAGCGCGTAGCGCGCCTTGATGACGCGCTCGTTGAAGTCCTCGACCTTGGCGCGGACGGCCTTCTCGGTGCTCAGCCGGTCCAGCTCGCCGTCCAGCGACGCGTCCTCCTTGCGCAGCTGGACCGAGAGCGGCAGCACGACGAGCCGTTCGCGCTCGACGAGCTTCTTGACCCACCACTCCGGGTCGTGCTCGGTGCCGAGGCCCTCGATCGGCTTGCCGGCGCCGGGCAGGTCGTCGAACTCGCCGCGCTCCATGGCCGCGCGGACCTGCAGGTCGACCCAGGTCTGCTGCTGGCGGATGCGTGCCGCGGCCGCCGCGGATCCCTCGCGTTCGGGACGAGGCGGGCGTTCGGGACGGCCCTCCGGCCAGTCCTCGCTCTCGGACATGCCTCCAGCGTAAGCCGCTGTCCGAGGCGGCCCGGAGGGTCGGTCAGGAGCGCCGGCGGACCGACAGCGCGAGCCCGGCCAGCAGGGCGGCGACGGCGCAGACCGACCAGACGACGTAGTAGCCGGAGAGCGGTGCGTGGCCGTAGCGCGGGTCGGCGATCGACCCCGCGGAGGCGAGTGCGATCGCGAAGACGGCCGAGGCGAACGCCCCGCCGACGGTCTTGGTGGCGTTGGTCATCCCGGTGGCGAAGCCGGTCCGCGACGGCGGGGCGGCGCCTGCGGCCGCGGCCGGCAGCGAGGCGACCAGTGCTCCGGAGCCGACGCCGACGACCGCCATGTTGATCAGCGCCTGCCAGGTGTGGTCGTGGAACGGCAACCAGAGCGCGTAGCCAGCCGCCACCAGGAAGGCCGCGGCGGCCAGCGAACGCCGCTCGCCCAGGGCTCGCACCCACAGCGGCAGGGTGAAGGCGCCGATCGCGAGGAAGATGACGTAGACGCCGATCAGGGTCGAGACGAAGGACGCCGACGCGCCCAGCCCGTAGCCGGCGGTCTCCGGATCGGTCCGGGTGAAGGTCGACAGCGGGATCTGCGCGCCGAGCACCGACATGCCGAAGAGGAACGCGGTGAGCTGGATCGGCCACTGGCCGGGCGACAACAGCAGGCGTACGTCGACCAGCGGCTCCTCCACCCGGCCCTCGGCGCGTGCGAAGGGGACGAGCGCCAGCAGCCCCAGCGCGACCAGGGCCCAGCCGAGCACCGAGGACGGGCCGGCGACCCGGATCGCGATGAGACCACCCATCACCAGGCCGAGCACGACGGTGAGCAGCCCGAGGCCGCGCCAGTCGAACGTGCCCGAGCCGGTGCCCGGCACGTCCTCGACGCCGAACCAGACCAGGCCGAGGCACAGCGTCACGACGATGGCCGGCAATGCCAGCAGCGTGCTCATCCCCACCGACTCGACCAGCGCGCCGGACGTCAGCGCCGCGACGATGACGGACAGCTCCAGCGCCCCGACGAGGATCGCGGCTCCGCGCCGGGTGAGCAGCGCCTGGCGGCCGGTGTCGGCCGTCCGCCGGTGGATGATCGAGATCTCGAGCGGCAGCCAGACGACGTACGCGCCCTGCACGGCCCAGGCGACGAGGAAGGTGCCGAACGTCGGGGCGAGGGCCAGCCCCCAGGAGCCGATCGCGGTCACGGCGGTCGAGAGCAGCAGCACCTTCTTGTGGCCGACCAGGTCGCCCAGCCGCGCGAGCGGGGGCACCAGCAGCGCCGAGACGATGAGCTGCGCCGCCTCGAACCAGTTGACGTCGGCGTCCTTGATCGAGAGGTGGTCGGCGATGTCGCTGTAGATCGGCGTGTAGTAGCCCTGCAGCACGCCGCTGGCGATCTCGACGCAGACGAGGAAGCCGACGATGGTGGCCAGGCTGCGCGCGTGCGGGCTCAGCTGCATGTCGAGGCGGGTCACGGGAGCCTTTCGATGAGTCGGCGGTACCACTGCACCCCGTCGAGGTAGGCGCCCGTCCCGAGCCGCTCGTCCGCCGCGTGGATCGCCGCGCGCTGCGCCTTGGTCATCCGGAACGGGGCGAACCGGTAGACGCGGTCGCAGATCGCGGTGAAGAACCGGGAGTCGGTGGCCGCCATCATGACGTAGGGGGCGGGCACCGCGTCCGGGAACACCGCCTCGATCGTCGAGGTGATCAGGTCGAAGGCCTCGTCGGCGCCGTCGGGGGAGGAGTACGGCGACACGGGGCTGGGCTCGCCGGCCTCGACGACGTCGACGGACACCGCCTCGTCGCGGACCACCTTGCGCACGTGCTCGAGGACCGAACCGACGGTGTCGCCGACCATGACCCTGATGTTGACGCCGGCCCGCGCCGACGCGGCGATGACGTTGAGCGCCGGCGAGCCCTCGAGCGTGGTGACCGCGAAGGTCGTCCGCACCATGGCGGCGGGCTCCGCGCCTGCCAGCGTGAGCGCGCGGGCGACCGCGGGCGACAGCCGCTCGGCGTTGGCGAGCAGCGGCCGCAGGGCGATCGACGAGTGCGGCGCCAGCCTCCGGAAGAGCTCGATCGTCGGCGCGGAGAGGCGGGCCGGCATCGAGGCGGCGTCGAGGCGGGTGATCGCCCGGGCGAGCCGCGCGGTCGGGCCGTTGCGGACCGGGGTGGAGGCATGGCCGCCGCCACCGGTCACGGTCAGCGAGAGCGAGGTCGTTCCCTTCTCGGCCACGCCGACGACGCCGACCGGCGCCACGACACCCGGGAACGCCTCGTGGGCGATCGCGCCGCCCTCGTCGAGCACGAACCACGGCTCGACGCCACGGTCCCGCAGCGTCTCGACGGCCGCCCGGGCGGCCGTGCCCGAGACCTCCTCGTCGCAGCCGAAGGAGAGCCAGACGTCCTGGGCCGGCGTACGGCCGTCGGCGAGGAGCGACTCGACCGCCTCGCAGATCGCGGCCACGCACCCCTTGTCGTCGAGCGTGCCCCGGCCCCAGATCTCGGGGCCGTTCTCGCCGTCCACGACCTCGCCGCCGAACGGGTCACGGCTCCAGTCCTCGGCCACGACGGGTACGACGTCCAGGTGGGCCATCAGCACGACCGGCCGCTCGGCCGAGCGGCCGGGCCAGTGGACCAGCAGGCCGTGCGTGCCGACCCGGGTGACCTCCAGCGCGTGCAGCAGCGGCCACTGCTCGCGCATCGTCTCGAGCAGTCGGTCGAAGGCGTCGGTGTCGACGAGGCCGGCGTCGCGGTGGGAGACGGTCGGGATGCGGATCAGCGCGGCCAGCCGCTCGACGGGGTCCTTCACGGTCGCAGGATAGGGGTCGCCGGATCTACCGTGGGCCCATGTCGGAAACCCGAGTGCACAACCTGGCGGTCTCGCTCGACGGCTTCGCGACCGGCGAGCCGCAGAGCCTGGAGGCGCCGTTCGGCCACGCCGGGGAGCGGCTGCACGAGTGGTTCTTCCCGACCGCGACGTTCCGTGCGATGGCCGGCGGTGAGGGCGACCCGGCCGCGGCGCCGGACGATGCGTTCGCGTCGCGCTGGGGCGACCGGATCGGCGCCGAGATCATGGGTGCCAACAAGTTCGGCCCGCCCGGCTGGCAGGACGACCCGGACTGGCGCGGCTGGTGGGGGCCGAACCCGCCCTTCCACACGCCGACGTTCGTGCTGACCCATCGGCCGCGCGGACCGGTCGAGATGGAGGGCGGCACGACGTTCCACTTCCTCGACGCCTCGCCCGCCGACGCGCTCGCGGCCGCTCGTGACGCGGCGGGAGGCCTCGACGTGCGCATCGGCGGTGGCCCGACCGTCGTCCGCGACTTCCTGGCCGAAGGTCTCGTCGACCACCTCCACGTCGTGATCGTGCCGATCCTGCTCGGCCGCGGCGTCCGGCTCTGGGACGGCCTCGAAGGGCTCGAGAAGGACTACGACATCGAGTCCACCACCACGCCCAGCGGCGTCACGCACCTGACCTTCGACCGGCGGTAGCTCACCAGCCGCCGCGGTGGACCAGGTCCTCGAGCGACTTGCGGGCACGCCGCGCGGGCGACCCCTTCGCGCCACCGGCCGCGGCGTGACCGAGGGTGACCACGCCGACCGGGTCCCAGTCCGCGGGGATCGCGAGCTCGGCACGGACACGCTGCTCGAACTCCGGCGGGATGCCGATGAAGCAGGAGCCCAGCCCCTCGTCGGTCGCCGTCAGCAGCATCAGCAGGGACGCCATCGCGGCGTCCATGTGCCAGAACGGGACCGGCCAGCGCTCCTCGGCGCGGTCGGTCCAGCCCTTGTCGTCCTCGGCGTAGCGCTCGAGGTAGACCGCCTTGGACGAGCACGGGACGACCACCACCGGCGCCTTCATCATCCCGGCCAGCCAGGTGTCCGGGTCGTCGACGTCGTCCGACGCCGCCCGCCAGAACCGCTCGGTGTCCGCCGGGGTGTCGAGCACGACGAAGGCCCAGCCCTGGGAGAAGCCCGCCGACGGAGCGCGCACCGCGTTGGCGAGCGCCCGGTCGACGACCGTGCGGTCCACGGGGTCCGACGTATAGCTGCGGACCATCCTGCGTCGGCGTACGACCTCGGTGAACTCCATGGTGCGCAGCATGCCCGACCGGCCTCTGAGGGGCCGGGCGACGCCCTCTGAGGTAGCGGCGCGCACAAGGTGGGGGTGCACTACCGATGTCCGTGCCTACCTCAGGCGACGAACCTGGGTATCGCTGGCCCACCAGGGACCGGCGACACCGAGGAGGCAGAGATGAGTAGCTACGACACCGGGTACGTCCGGGCCGAGTCGGCCTACAAGGCCGAGCGGATCCGCGCGGACATCGCGGTCCGCCGGGAGAGGGCCCGTCTGCGCAGGTCGCGGCCGCGGCGGAGGGGAATCTCGATCGAGGTTCTGTGATGGTCGCCGAAATGATCGGCGCCATCCCCGCCGGACAGGGGATCATGGACCCCGTGGCAGAACGGATCCTGATCGGACGAGACGCCGAGCTCGAGGAGTTGTCCTCGCTGCTCGGCGTCTCCTCCGTCGACGGGCGGGTCGTCGAGACCTCCCCGCGCCAGCACGTCCTGCTCGCCGGCGACGCGGGCGTCGGGAAGACCCGGCTGCTCCAGGAGCTCGCCGCCCTGGCCGGTGCGCGCGGCTGGCAGGCGTACGCCGGCCACTGCCTCGACTTCGGGGACAGCGCGCTGCCCTACCTGCCCTTCTCCGAGATGCTCGACCGTCTCGTGACGCAGCTCCCCGACGTGGTCGAGCGTGTCACCCAGCTCCACCCCGCCCTCGCCCGCCTGCTCCCGGCCGGGCGACAGGGCGCCCCCGACGAGCGCGTCGAGGCCGTCGACCGCAGCCAGCTCTTCGCGGCCGTCCACGGCCTGCTCGAGGCCGTCGCCGACAAGGCGCCGGCGCTGGTCGTGGTCGAGGACGCCCACTGGGCCGACCAGTCCACCCGCGACCTGCTCACCTACCTCTTCAGCCGCCCCTTCGTCGGTCCGGTCGCGATCGTCGCCTCCTACCGCGCCGACGACCTGCACCGCCGGCACCCGCTGCGCCGCCAGGTTGCCGAGTGGGCCCGCGTGCCCGGCGTCGGCCGCGTGTCCCTCGACCCGCTCGGCGACGACGACGTCCGCCACCTCGTCGCGACCATCGACCCCGCCGTGCGGGGGCAGGAGCGGGAGAACATCGTGGCCCGCGCCGAGGGGAACGCGTTCTTCGTCGAGGAGCTCGTCGGTGCCGCCGGCGGTCCGGACCACTGGATCCCCGACGAGCTCGCCGACGTCCTCCTCGTCCGCCTCGACCGGCTCGGCGAGGCGGCCCGGACCGTCGTCCGCACCGCGGCCGTGTCGGGTCGGCGGGTCCGCCACGACCTGCTCGCCGCCGTCACCGACCTGCCGCCGAACACCCTCGACGAGGCGCTGCGCCACGCGGTGGAGGAGCACGTCCTCGTCGCCGGTGAGGGGGCCTACTGGTTCCGGCATGCGCTGCTCGGCGAGGCCGTGTACGACGACCTGCTGCCCGGCGAGCGGGTGCGGCTGCACGGCCGCTACGTCGAGGTGCTGGCCGACTGCGACGGCCGGGCGACGTCGCTCGGCTCCGCCGCGGAGCTCGCCCGGCACGCCCGACACGCGCACGACCTCCCGACCGCCCTGGTCGCGAGCGTCCGTGCCGGTGACGAGGCGGCAGCGGTCGGTGGTCCCGACGAGGCCGCCCAGCACTACGAGCGCGCGCTGGCCATGCTCGGCGAGCTGCCGACGCCCGACGACATCGATCCGGCCGCCGTCGTGGAGTCCTGCGTGGTCGCGCTGACGACGGCCGGTCGCCCCGACCGCGCGGCCCGGATCGCGCGGGAGCAGCTGGACCGCCTCCCGGCCCGGACGTCGGCGGCCGCGCGCGCCAGGGTCCTCGCCGCCCAGGCGATGGCCGTGGGCATCATCGACAACGCCGAGCTCGACCCCCTCGCCCCCTCCGACGAGGCGCTCGCGCTCGTCCCCGACGACGACCCGGCGCTGCGGGCACGCGTGCTCGCCGACCGGGCCCTGCTGCTGCACTGGCGCGGCATGACGGACGAGGCGCAGGCGGCCGGCACCGAGGCGCTCGCACTCGCCGAGCGGCACGACCTGCCCGCGACCGCCTCTGCCGCGGCGACCACGCTGACCGCGCTCGGCAAGCTCGGCGACCCCGCGGAGCTGCGGACCGCGCTGCAGTCGGTCATCGACCGGGCGCAGGCCAGCGGTGCCCTGTCCGCCGAGCTGCAGGGCCGCTACCTGCTGGCCAGGTCCTACCAGGACTGGGGCGAGTGGCCGGCCGCGGAGGCCGCCTTCCGCGTCGGCGTCGAACGGGCGGAGCAGGCCGGACAGCCGTGGGCGCCGTACGGCTTCGAGCCGCGGCACCAGCTCGTCTGGGTGCTCTACGTCGTCGGACGATGGGACGAGGCGCTGGAGCTGCTGCGGATCGCCCGGCCGGGCTCGCCGCCCGTGCCGTACGCCGCCCTCGACGGCCTGCGCCAGGCGATCCGCCAGGGTCGGGGCGAGAGGGTCCCGCGCCGCCTGCACCGCGAGACCTGGCCGAGTGACGGCATCGTCCCGGTCTTCACCGCCGCCGTGGAGATGATCGAGGCCGGCCGCGCCGGCGATGCGCGTGACGCCGTCGTCGTCTACGACGAGGCGGTGGCCCTGCTGACCCGGGTCTGGCACCCGTGGTTCATCGCCCGGCTGCGGCTCGCCGCCGTCGCCCTCGGCGTGCTCGCGGACGCGATGCCCGGCCTCGCGGCCGCCGAGCGCACCGCCCTGCTGGCGGACGTGGAGCGGCTCGCGTCCGAGGGTGCGGCGACGATCAGCAACTGGGACCCGGCCCGCGGCTGGGGTCCGGAGGGCCACGCCTGGGAGGCGCGGTTGACCGCCGAGGCGCTGCGGGCCCGGTGGCTGACCGGGGCCGAGGTCGACCCGGTCGAGCTGGTCGAGGCCTGGCGGACCGCGGAGCGGTGCTTCGCGGCGTTCGGGCACGTCCTCGAGACGGCGACCGTACGGGTGGCGCTCGCCGGGATCCTCCGG
Organism: Nocardioides terrae; assembly: GCF_900112345.1. GTDB lineage: Bacteria > Actinomycetota > Actinomycetes > Propionibacteriales > Nocardioidaceae > Nocardioides > Nocardioides terrae. The sequence goes on along the minus strand of NZ_FOLB01000002.1, from coordinate 218,621 downwards.
GCCACCGGCGACACCGCCGGCTCCGCCCGGGTCGCCGACCTCGCACGGTCCGCCGCCCGCAGCCTCGGCGCGCGGCCGCTGCTCGACGCGCTCGCCTCGCCGTCGGCCGGTCGGGCGTCCCCGGACAGCGAGTCGCTCACGCCCCGCGAGGCCGAGATCCTGGCGCTGGTCGCCGACGGCCGCACCAACGGTGAGATCGGCAAGCGGCTGTTCATCAGCACCAAGACCGTCTCGGTGCACGTCTCCAACATCCTGGCCAAGCTCGGCGCGGCCGGCCGCACCGAGGCCGCCGCCATCGCCCGCCGCCGCGGCCTGCTCTGACCGCCGAGGGGTCGATCCTTCAGGTGCGAGGGGTCGATCCCTCAGGTGCGAGGGGTCGATCCTCCGGGGCGGTCAGGCCTGAGTGGTGGCGAGCGTCGCTCCGAGGCCGATCATCATGACGCCTCCGGTCGCGCCCAGGTGGTCGAGCCGCTTGGGCTCGCGGGCGAACCAGTCGCGGGCCCGCCCGGCGGCCAGCGCCCAGCAGGAGTCGGAGGCGCAGGCCAGCGCGCCGAAGATCAGACCGAGCAGCAGCAGCTGCGGGGCCGTCGCGCCGTCGTGACCGACGAACTGGGGGAGGAAGGCGGCGAAGAAGACGATCGTCTTCGGGTTCGTGGCACCCACGACCAGTCCGGTGCGGACCGACACCCAGGCCGTCGTACGACGGGCGTCGGCGGTGGCCTCGAGGGCGAGCCGGGCGTCGCCGCGATGCCGGATCGCCTGCACACCGAGGTAGACGACGTAGGCGGCACCGGCGAGCTTGAGGGCCGTGAACGCCTGCGCCGAGGCCGCGACGACCGCACCGAGCCCGACGGCGACGCCGACGACCTGGACGAGCAGGCCGGCCGCGTTGCCGACGACGGAGAGCAGGGCGTCACGCCGACCGACGGTCAGCGCCCGGCCCAGGGTGAAGAGCAGGCTGGGACCCGGCACCTGGATGAAGAGGATCGAGGCCACCAGGAACGCTGCGAACTGGCTGAGCGACGGCACCACCTGATCGTCCATCATCGACCGTCGACCCCGCATCCGTCTTTCCGGACCGTTTGACGGGCCTGCGCACAATGGGAGCCACCCGGAGCCGGACTCGGAAGGACGATGAGGTGACCTCGGACGAGAAGCACCCGATCGCTGCCGGCCTCGTCGCGCTGATCGCCGTCGGTCTCGCCGTGGGCCTGATGCTCGGCATCTTCACCGTCGTCTTCACCCACGTCGCGGGGCTCGGCGACGACGACGGCCCCAACGCCACCGACGGCGGACCGTCCCTCTACCTGCCCAGTCCGGAGCCCACCGACACGACGACCGGCTCCGCGGCTGCGGCCTCGTCGCCGGCCGCCGCTCCTCCGGCGAGCAGCGCGCCCGCCGCCCAGATCACCCTGCAGAGCGGGGCGGCGTCGGTCGGGCCGATGGAGCGCATCGACCTGTCCGGCGTCTACCCCGCAGGCGAAGGGGCCGTGCTCCAGGTCCAGCGGAAGGGCGACGGAAGTGGCTGGGAGAACTTCCCGGTGACGGCGGCGGTGACGGGCGGGACGTTCTCGACCTACGTGCAGACCGGGCGCGCGGGCGTGCAGCGGTTCCGGGTGCGCGACTCCGACTCGGGAGTGGTCTCCAACGTCGTCTCGGTCACCGTCGGCTGACCCGGGTCAGGCGCCGGGGATCCAGTCCATGACGTCAGGGTTCGTGCCGGCCCGACCGGCCTCGCCCTTGTCGAGGGCGCTGATCGCCGCCACCTGGTCGGCGGTGAGGCTGAGCCCGATCGCCTCGAAGTTCTCCTGCAGCCGCTGCCGACGCACCGATCGCGGGAACACGATGTCGCCGCGCTCGAGGTGCCACCGCAGGATGACCTGGGCAGGGGTCGCACCGACCTCGTCGGCGATCCCCGTGATGACCGGGTCGGTCAGCTCACCGCCGCCCTGGCCCAGCGGCGACCACGCCTGCACCAGCGCTCCGTGCCGCTGGCTCGCGGCGCGGGCCTCCTCGTTGCCGAAGTAGGGGTGCACCTCGATCTGGTTCACCACGGGTACGACGCCCGTCTCGGCCACGATCCGGTCGAGGTGTGCCGGCTGGAAGTTCGAGACGCCGATCGAGGTGGTCAGCCCCTCGGCCTGCAGGTCGATCAGCGCCTGCCAGGTGGACACGAAGTCGCCGTCGTACCGCGTCGGGAGCGGCCAGTGGATGAGGAACAGGTCGACCTTGTCGAGCTCGAGGCGCTCGAGCGACTCGGGGAGCGAGCGCTTGGCGTCGTCGGGGCGGTGGAAGCCGTTGTTGAGCTTCGTCGTCACGTAGAGGTCGTCGCGGTTCAGGCCGGATGCCTTGATCGCGGCGCCGACGCCGGCCTCGTTGCCGTACATCTGCGCGGTGTCGATGTGGCGGTAGCCGATCTCGAGGGCGTCGCTCACGACGCGCTCGGTGTCCTCCGCCGGCACCTGCCAGACGCCGAGGCCGAACTGGGGGATGGTCGTGGAGTCGTTCAAGGGCAGCGAAGGAACGGTCATGTCTGTCGATAACCGCGCCGGCGGCGGTCTATTCCGATTCCGCTGCTCTCGCCCGAGATCGTCTCCAAGATCGCGGAGCGTCGTGCGCACCAGGTGCGCACGACGCTCCGCACGGATCCCGGTGGGCCAGGAGGGAATGATCCCCGCCCGACCTTCGTTGCAACGCATGAACGAACTTGAGTTGATCGGACTCAAGTATTTTGTCAGACTCGCCGCGGCGGCCAAGATGGGCGGCCGACAGGCAGAACTGCAGCAACGACAGGAGCTACACCATGGCACGTGCGGTCGGTATCGACCTCGGCACGACGAACAGCGTCGTCGCCGTCCTTGAGGGTGGGGAGCCCACCGTCATCGCGAACGCTGAGGGCGCGCGCACCACGCCGTCCGTCGTCGCGTTCGCCAAGTCGGGGGAGGTGCTCGTCGGTGAGGTCGCCAAGCGTCAGGCGGTCACCAACGTCGACCGGACCATCAAGTCCGTCAAGCGCCACATGGGCACCGACTGGAAGACGACGGTCGACGACAAGGACTTCACCCCCCAGCAGATCAGCGCGTTCATCCTGCAGAAGCTCAAGCGCGACGCCGAGGCCTACCTCGGTGAGACGGTGACCGACGCGGTCATCACCGTCCCGGCGTACTTCTCCGACGCGCAGCGCCAGGCCACCAAGGAGGCCGGCGAGATCGCGGGCCTCAACGTCAGCCGCATCGTCAACGAGCCGACCGCGGCCGCGCTGGCCTACGGCCTCGACAAGGGTGACGACCAGACCATCCTCGTCTTCGACCTCGGTGGCGGCACGTTCGACGTGTCCCTCCTCGAGATCGGCGAGGGCGTCGTCGAGGTGAAGGCGACCAGCGGTGACAACCACCTCGGTGGCGACGACTGGGACAACCGGATCGTCGAGTGGATGGTCAAGAAGTTCAAGGACAACAACGGCGTCGACCTGGCCGCCGACAAGATCGCCGCCCAGCGCCTCCAGGAGGCCGCGGAGAAGGCGAAGATCGAGCTCTCGTCCTCCAGCGAGACCACGATCCACCTGCCCTACATCACCCACGGCGAGGCGGGCCCGCTGCACTTCGAGGAGAAGCTCAGCCGCAGCGAGTTCCAGCGGATCTCCGCCGACCTGCTCGAGCGGACCAAGGTGCCGTTCCAGAGCGTCCTGCGTGACGGCGGCGTCGCGGTCAAGGACATCGACCACGTCGTCCTGGTCGGCGGCTCGACCCGCATGCCGGCCGTGACCGACCTGGTCAAGGAGCTGCTCGGCGGCAAGGAGCCCAACAAGGGCGTCAACCCGGACGAGGTCGTCGCCGTCGGCGCCGCCCTCCAGGCCGGTGTCCTCAAGGGCGAGGTCAAGGACGTGCTGCTGCTCGACGTGACCCCGCTGAGCCTGGGCATCGAGACCAAGGGCGGCGTCTTCACCACCCTCATCGAGCGCAACACCACCATCCCGACCAAGCGCTCGGAGATCTTCACGACCGCCGACGACAACCAGCCGTCGGTCGAGATCAAGGTCGCCCAGGGCGAGCGGACGATCTGGGCGGAGAACCAGCCGCTCGGCAACTTCGAGCTCACCGGCCTCCCGCCGGCGCCGCGTGGCGTGCCGAAGATCGAGGTCACCTTCGACATCGACGCCAACGGCATCGTGCACGTCTCCGCGAAGGACCAGGCGTCCGGTCGCGAGCAGTCGATGACGATCTCCGGCGGCTCGGCGCTGTCCAAGGACGACATCGACCGGATGGTCAAGGAGGCGGAGCAGTACGCCGCCGAGGACGCGGCCCGCCGCGAGGCGGTCGAGACCCGCAACCAGGGCGACCAGCTCGTCTACACGACCGAGAAGTTCCTGGCCGACAACGCCGAGAAGATCCCGGACGACGTCAAGACCGAGGTGTCCGCCGACCTGGAGTCCCTCAAGGGCGTCCTGGCCGAGGAGACCGCGGACAAGGACGCGATCCAGGCCGCGATCACCAAGCTCGGCGAGTCCTCGCAGAAGATGGGCGCGGCGATGTACGCCGCCGCCGAGGCCGACTCGGCCGCGGCCGGTGGGACCACCGGCGCGACCGGCGAGGCCGACGAGGACGTCGTCGACGCCGAGATCGTGGACGAGGGCCCCGAGAACCCCGAGGGTGCTGACAAGTGACCGAGGAGCGCGAGCACCAGGTCACCGAGGACGCCGCGCAGCCGTCGACCGAGCCGGACGCCGGCTCGGTCGACGGGGCGGAGGCGGCCGACTCCCGCGACGACGTCGCGGAGGCCGCGGAGAACGTCGACACCGAGCTGGTCGACGAGGACCCGCAGGCCCAGCCGCAGCGTCGGATCGACGAGCTGACCGGCGACCTGCAGCGGCTGCAGGCGGAGTACCTCAACTACAAGCGCCGGGTCGACCGGGACCGCGAGCTGGTCAAGGAGAACGCGACCTACTCCGCGCTGGCCCCGATCGTCGACGTCCTCGACAACATCGACCGGGCCCGCGAGCACGGCCCGCTGGAGGGCGGCTTCAAGGCGGTCGCCGACCAGCTCGAGCGGGTCGTCTCCGGCCTCGGCCTGACGAAGTTCGGCGAGCCCGGCGAGGTGTTCGACCCGACGCTGCACGAGGCGCTGTCGCACCTCGGCACCGACGCGGACGTCACCGAGACGACCGTCAAGGTGATCGCCAAGTCGGGCTACCGCATCGGCGAGCGCGTCGTACGCGCCGCGCAGGTGCTGGTCGTCGACCCGGAGTGACCCTTGTGAGTGTCAGAGTGACCCCCGGGTCACTCTGACACTCACAACGACAGGCGGAAGGAGGAGGGATGGCTGAGGACAACAACGGCTTCCGGGCGGACTGGGCCAACAAGGACTTCTACGCCGAGCTCGGCGTGAAGAAGGACGCCACGGCGGACGAGATCAAGAAGGCCTACCGCAAGCTCGCGCGGGCCAACCACCCCGACTCCAACCCCGGCGACACTGCCAAGCACGACAAGTTCAAGAAGGTCGCCGAGGCCTACGACGTGGTGGGCGACGCCGACAAGCGCAAGAAGTACGACGAGATGCGCTCGCTCTACGCGGGCGGCGGCAACCCCTTCGGCTTCGGCGGCGGGGCGCCCGGCGGGCAGCGCGGCTACAACTTCGAGGACCTGTTCGGCAACGCGGGTGGTGCCGGCTCCGGCGGGCTCGGCGACATGTTCGGCGACCTCTTCGGCGGCCGGACCCAGCGGCGGCAGTCGCGACCGCGCGCCACGAAGGGCGCCGACGTCGAGACGACTGCGACGATCGGCTTCCTGGACTCGCTCGAGGGCGTCACCATCCAGCTGCGGCTGACGTCGGACGCCCCCTGTCCGGACTGCAACGGGACCGGCGGCAAACCGGGCACCCGGCCGCACGTCTGCCCCGTCTGCGAGGGCGCCGGGTTCACCGTCAACGATCTCGGCGGCTTCTCGGTCAACGAGACCTGCCCGCGCTGCGGCGGCCGCCAACTGATCTACGACGAGCCGTGCCCGACCTGCGGCGGCTCCGGCCGCGGTCTGTCCGGTCGGACGATCTCGGCGCGGATCCCGGCCGGTGTCAAGGACGGCCAGCGGATCCGGCTGCGCGGCAAGGGCGCCGCCGGCGAGGCGGGCGGCCCCCACGGTGACCTCTTCGTCACCGTCAAGGTGACGCCCCACCGCATCTTCGGGCGCAAGGGCGACAACCTCACCGTCGAGGTGCCGATCTCGTTCGACGAGGCCGCGCTCGGCGCCGACATCAAGGTGCCGACGCTGGGCGGTGCGCCGGTCACGCTGAAGGTCCCCGCCGGCACGCCGTCGGGACGCACCTTCCGCATCCGCGGCAAGGGGGCGCAGAAGCCCGACGGGACCAAGGGCGACCTGCTCGCCACCGTCGAGGTGCAGGTCCCGGCCGTCCTCGGTGCCGAGGCGCGCGAGGCACTCGAGGCCTATCGGGCCGCGACCGCCGGCAACAGGCTGCGCGCCAACCTCTTCGAGCAGGCCGGAGCGTAGGTCGTGTCCCCGGACCCGAAGGCGGCCGTCTACGTCATCTCGGTGGCGGCCGAGCTGACCGGGCTCCACCCGCAGACGCTGCGCACCTACGAGCGGCTGGGGCTGATCACGCCCGGCCGCACCGGCGGTGGCGGCCGGCGCTACTCCCACCGCGACATCGAGCTGCTCCGCCAGATCGCCGAGCTCACCTCGGCCGGCATCGGCATCGAGGGCGTCCGCCGCATCCTCCAGCTCGAGAACCGCGTCCAGGCGCTCTCCACCCGCAACGAGGAGCTGGTCGAGGAGCTCGAGAAGATGCGGGCGGCCCTGCGCGAGGCAGTGGCGGGTCGTCGTACGGCGAGCCCGATCGCGAAGCCCTCCAACAAGCTCCCCGTCCTCCGTCGGCCCGACCCCGACATGTCCGTCGTCGTGTGGCGCCGGGGCCGCTGACCGTCGGCCGGCATCACCCCGGGCCGCCTCGCTCGTTGTGGCGCTAGCCTTCGTCCCGGACGCAGGGGGAGGCTGACCGGCGACGAAGGGGCCCGGCTTGGACTGGCTGCAGGAGTGGGCGTCCGACGTCCGCTGGGTGGAGTTCGTCACCATCCCCATGTTCACCGGGATCATCGGCTGGCTGATCAACTGGTCGGGCCTGTGGATGCTCTTCAACCCGCTCCGCTTCCGCGGTGTCGCGGTCCCCGGCATGCGCGAGCTCGCCACCCTGCTGCCGCGCAAGCTCCAGGAGGTACCCGGCATCCTGCAGGGCGGCGTCGGCTGGCAGGGGATCATCCCGGCCCGCGCGGCCAAGATGGGCTCGATCGCCGTGGACAAGGCGATCGCGAAGCTCGGTACGCCGGCCGAGTTCTACCAGCAACTCGAGCCGGACCGGATCGCCGAGCACATCGTGACCATGTTCAGCCCCGAGGTGCCCGAGCTCGTCGACGGCGTGATGCGCGCCGAGCACCCGAAGCTCTGGCGCGACCTGCCGCTGCCGGTCCGCGACGGTGTCATCGCGCGGGTGCAGGCACAGCTGCCGACCATCGTCGCGCGGGTCACCGGGGAGATCGGCGTCCACATCGACCAGCTGCTCGACCCGAAGTTCATGGTCATCGAGCACTTCCGGAAGACGCCCGAGCTCGTCGTCCGGATCTTCCGCGACTTCGGCCAGCGCGAGCTGAACCTGATGGTCGCGTTCGGCTTCATCTTCGGCTTCCTGCTCGGCATCCCGGTCGCGGTGGTCAACACCGTCTGGCACCACTGGTGGCTGCTGCCAATGCTGGGCGTCTTCGTCGGCTGGGCCACCAACGCGCTCGGGATGTGGCTCATCTTCGAGCCGCCCACTCCGCGTCGGGTCCTCGGCATCCGCGTCCAGGGTCTCTTCCCCCGTCGCCAGAGCGAGGCGGCCGAGGTCTACGCGCGGATCATCGCTGCCGACGTCATCACGCTCGAGCGGATCGGCGACCACCTCCTCGACGGGCCGTCGGGCGACCGCACCCGCGCCATGCTGGCCGCGGCGCTGCGGCCCGCCATCGACCAGGCGGCCGGCCCGGTCCGTGGAGCCGTCCGGGTGGCCGTCGGGACCCGGCGGTTCGACACCATCCGCGAGTCGGTCGCCCAGCAGGCGGTCGGGCGGACGCTGACGCCGTTCCGTGACGCCGAGTTCAGCCGCCAGCAGGCGGCCCGGATCCAGTCGCTCATCTCGCTGCGCACCAAGGAGCTCCCGCCGAAGGACTTCGTCGAGATGATGCGGGCCGCCATCAAGGAGGACGAGTGGATGCTCTACGCCCACGGGGCGATCATGGGGGCGGCCGGTGGACTCCTCCACTACTTCATCTTCAGGACGGTGGCATGAACATGTCGCTCGACCGACGCGGCGCGCTCCGCGCTCTGCCGGGGCTCGCCCGCGTCGCCGGGTCGGCCTACGTCAACGCCGCCGAGTGGGGCGTGCGCACATCGGTCAGCACGGGCCGGCGGCTGGTCCGAGCCGTGCACGACCCTGAGGAGGCGGCCGAGCTCGTCCGGGAGGCGAGCGCCGCAACGTCCGCCGTCAGCGAGCTCGCCCGTTCGGTCGCCTCCGGCGTGCCGGTCGGCCGTGCCCTGATGACTGCCGGTGAGTCGCTCGGCGCAGCGCTCGAGCACCAGTCCGAGCCGCCGCCGGACGCCGCCCGCAGTCTGCGCGAGCGGGGAGCCGACCTGCTGGAGCGATCGCGCGACGTCTGGTCCAACGAGCAGGGCCACCCGGCGTACGCCCGGATCCTCGACGAGCTCGCGCCCGACGAGGGCCGGATCCTGCTGCTCCTGCTGCAGGGCGGGCCGCAGCCCTCGATCGACGTGCGCACCGGCGGGCCGATCGGCATGGTCAACAGCCAGCTCATCGCGCCGGGGCTGTCGATGATCGGCATGCGCGCGGGGGTGCGGTACGCCGACCAGGTGCCGTCCTACCTCAACAACCTCTTCCGCCTCGGGCTCGTGTGGTTCTCCAAGGAGCCGTTGCGGGACCCGCAGGAGTACCAGGTGCTCGAGGCGCAGCCCGACGTGCTGGCCGCGCTGCACTCGGTGAAGTTCGCGAAGGTGGTGCGGCGATCCTTCCACCTGACGCCGTTCGGCGAGGGGTTCTGTCGCACCTGCCTGGTGACCGAGGTCGAGGCCGCCACCGAGGCCTTCCCCGAGCATGCTGACCCGGGTGACGCCGAGGCGGCGACGCCGCCGACCCTCTGACCCGGAGACACCGAAGGCCGGGACGTCACAGGGCCAAAGTTGAGTGGAATGGACTCAACTTCTGGTGTGTTGCAAAGGTGACCAGCACACTTCGGGCTGAGCAATGAGTCGCACGACACACAGGAGTCACCACCACGATGAGCCAGTTCGGCGTCGAGAAGTTCACCAACCGCAGCCGCGAGGCGATCGAGGCTGCCCAGCTCTCCGCCACCACCGCGGGGAACACCTCCACCGAGCCCATCCACCTGCTCGTCGCCCTGCTGCTGCAGCCGGACGGCACCGCGGCCAACCTGGTCACCAAGTCCGGGGCGGACGCCGCCGCGGTCGTCCGGGCGGCCAGCGCCGAGCGCGACAAGCTTCCCCGAGCCAGCGGCAGCACGGTCCAGCAGCCCGGCGCGTCGGCAGCGCTGACCCGCGTCCTCGCGACGGCGCTCGACCTGGCGCCGACGATGAAGGACGACTACGTCGCGACCGAGCACCTGCTGATCGCCCTGGCCACCGTCGACTCGAGCGCCAAGCGGGTGCTCACCGAGGCGGGCCTCTCGGCCGACGGCCTGCGCGAGTCGCTCACCGCCGTCCGCGGGAACCGGCACGTCACCAGCCAGGACGCCGAGTCGACGTACGAGGCGCTGGAGAAGTACTCCGTCGACCTGACCAGGTCCGCGGAGGAGGGCCGGCTGGACCCGGTCATCGGCCGCGACGCCGAGATCCGCCGGGTCATCCAGGTCCTCTCCCGCCGGACCAAGAACAACCCCGTCCTCATCGGCGATCCCGGCGTCGGCAAGACAGCCGTCGTCGAGGGCCTCGCCCAGCGCGTCGTCGCCGGCGACGTGCCCGACTCGCTCAAGGGCCGACGCGTCCTGTCGCTCGATCTGGCCGCGATGGTCGCCGGCGCGAAGTACCGCGGCGAGTTCGAGGAGCGGCTCAAGGCCGTCCTCGACGAGATCAAGCAGGCCGAGGGCCAGGTCATCACCTTCATCGACGAGCTGCACACCGTCGTCGGCGCCGGGGCCGGCGGCGACAGCCAGATGGACGCGGGCAACATGCTCAAGCCGATGCTGGCCCGCGGCGAGCTGCACATGATCGGCGCGACGACGCTCGACGAGTATCGCGAGTCGATCGAGAAGGACCCGGCCCTCGAGCGCCGCTTCCAGCAGGTCTACGTCGGCGAGCCGTCCGTCGAGGACACCATCCAGATCCTGCGCGGCATCCAGGAGAAGTACGAGGCCCACCACGGCGTCCGCATCACCGACGCCGCGCTCGTCGCCGCCGCGACGCTGTCGGACCGCTACATCAGCGGCCGTCAGCTGCCCGACAAGGCGATCGACCTCATCGACGAGGCCGCGTCACGCCTGCGGATGGAGATCGAGTCGAGCCCGGAGGAGGTCGACCAGCTCCGCCGCCAGGTCGACCGGCTCAAGATGGAGGAGTTCGCGCTCGAGAGGGAGACCGACGAGGGGTCGATCGCACGCCTCGAGGTGCTCCGGCGCGAGCTCGCCGACAAGGAGGAGGAGCTGCGCGGCCTCGAGGCCCGCTGGGAGCGCGAGAAGGCCTCCCTCGAGGGCGAGGGCGAGCTGCGCCGCCAGGTCGACGGCCTCCGTGTCGAGCTCGACCGGCTCACCCGCGACTCGATGCTCGCCCCCGAGGGCCCCGAGCGCTACAAGCTGCTCGAGCAGCGCTACCAGACCGAGACCCGCATCAAGGAGCTCGAGCGGCGCATCGAGGAGGCGGCCAACACCGACTCGACGAGCCCGACCGGCGATGAGAAGCTCGTCGGCGAGGAGGTCGGCGCCCAGCAGATCGCCGATGTCGTCGAGGCGTGGACCGGCATCCCGACCGGCCGGATGCTCGAGGGCGAGACCGCGAAGCTGCTCCGGATGGAGGAGGTCATCGGCCAGCGCCTGATCGGGCAGCGGGCCGCCGTGCAGGCCGTCTCGGACGCCGTACGCCGCTCGCGTGCCGGGATCTCGGACCCCAACCGGCCGACCGGCTCGTTCCTCTTCCTCGGCCCGACCGGCACCGGCAAGACCGAGCTGGCCAAGTCGCTCGCCGACTTCCTCTTCGACGACGAGCGCGCCATCGTGCGCATCGACATGTCGGAGTACTCCGAGAAGCACTCGGTGGCGCGGCTGGTCGGAGCGCCTCCGGGCTACGTCGGCTACGACGAGGGCGGCCAGCTCACCGAGGCGGTCCGCCGCCGGCCCTACTCCGTCGTCCTGCTCGACGAGGTCGAGAAGGCGCACCCGGAGGTCTTCGACATCCTGCTCCAGGTGCTCGACGACGGCCGGCTGACCGACGGCCAGGGCCGCACCGTCGACTTCCGCAACACCCTGCTGATCCTGACCTCCAACCTCGGGTCGCAGTTCCTCGTCGACCCGCTGCTGGACCCGGCGGAGAAGCACGACTCGGTGATGGCGGTGGTGAGGTCGTCCTTCAAGCCGGAGTTCCTCAACCGGCTCGATGAGGTCGTCATGTTCGACGCCCTGACCAAGGACGAGCTGACCAGCATCGTCGACATCCAGCTGGCCTCGCTGGAGCGGCGGCTGGCGGTCCGCCGGATCACGGTCACGGTCACCGACGCGGCCAAGCAGTGGCTCGCCGAGACCGGCTACGACCCGGCGTACGGCGCCCGCCCGCTGCGCCGGCTGATCCAGTCCGCGATCGGCGACTCGCTGGCCAAGATGCTGATCGCCGGCGAGGTCACCGACGGCGGTGCGGTCACGGTCGACCGGTCCGAGAACGGTCTGACGCTGACGGTCTGACCCCGGCTGCCAGCGGGGGAGCGGCTAGCGTCGGAGACATGAGCGTCCCGACGTACTCCCTCAGCGACGGCACCACCCTCCCCGCCATCGGTTTCGGCACCTACCCGATGCGCGATGAGGACGCCGTCTCGGCCATCGTCAGCGCGGTCGACGCCGGCTACCGCCTCCTCGACACCGCGGTGAACTACGGCAACGAGGCGGAGGTCGGCGAGGCGGTCCGTCGCTCGGGCGTGCCGCGTGACGAGATCCGGGTGACGAGCAAGATCCCCGGCCGGCACCACGCCTACGACCTGGCGGTGTCGTCGACCAAGGAGTCACTGCAGCGGCTGCGTCTCGACCACCTCGACCTCCACCTCATCCACTGGCCCAACCCGAGCCAGGGCCTGTTCGTGGAGGCGTGGCAGGCGCTCGTCGACCTCCAGAAGGAGGGGCTGGTCACGACGATCGGCGTCTCCAACTTCACCGAGGCGCACCTGCAGCGCGTCATCGCCGGGACCGGCGTGACGCCGGCGGTCAACCAGATCGAGCTGCACCCGCTCTTCCCCCAGGCCGAGATGCGCGCGGTGCACGAGCGGCTCGGGATCCGCACCGAGGCGTGGAGCCCGATGGGCAAGCGGCAGGCGCAGTACGACGCCGAGCCGGTCCGTGCCGCGGCATCCCGTCTGGGCGTCACGCCGGGCCAGGTGATCCTTCGCTGGCACGTCGAGCTGGGCTCGGTGCCGATCCCGAAGTCGGCCACGCCTTCGCGCCAGGTCGAGAACATCTCGGTCTTCGACTTCTCGTTGACCGCCGACGAGGTCGCCGCCATCACCGCGCTGGGTCGTTCTGACGGGCGGCTCTTCGGGGGCGACCCGGACACCCACGAGGAGATGTGACCGCCGGCCCGACCCTCCAGGGGCGACCGGCACAATGTCCCCCATGGCATCAGCGCTTCCCCGACCACGACAGGTCTCGATCGCCGGCTGGGTGATCATGGCCGGCTCGGCGGCGGTCGTGCTGGCGGTCTTCGAGCAGATCGCGGCCCTCAACAGCATCGACACCCGCGACTCGATCGAGAACGTCCTGGGCGAGCCGCCGTTCGACGGCCTGGGGATGACCGCCGACGACGTCCTCGGCCTGGTCCGGGTGCTGTCGATGATCGCCGGAGCGTGTGCGACGGCGACGGCGATTCTGGGGTGGCAGGTGCTCCAGCGCTCGCGGCCGGCGCGGATCGCGCTCAGCATCCTCGCCGTCCCGCTCTTCGTCACCGGGTTCGGCACCGGCGCGATCCTCTCCACGGCTGTCGCCGCCGCGGTCGGCGTGCTCTGGTTGCGGCCCGCGCGGGACTGGTTCGACGGCACGTGGAAGCCCGAGCCGCCGGTCACGGCGCAGTCCGGGCGTGAGGTCGAGCGTGACCGGGAGCAGCCGGCCCGACCGCAGGGCCAGTGGCCGGCCCAGCAGCCGACGCCACCGCCCGCCCAGCCGCAGCAGCCCCCGCCGTACGCCGGCTGGCCGGCGCCGCCGGGGCAGGCGGTCCCGCCCCTGGGACCATGGCCCGGCTCGCCCTCGGCACCCCCTCAGGCGCCGGCCCAGACGCCGGCCCAGACCCAGGCCCGGACGTCGCTGCCGTCCCGGACCCGCCCGCGGGCGGTCCTCGCGGCGGTCGTGCTGACCTGGGTCTGCTCGCTGCTCCTGGGCGGTCTCTTCGTGGCCGGGGCGGTGTGGCTGATCGCCTCGCCGGACCGGCTCATGGACGAGATGGCGCGTCAGAACCCCGAGCTCATGCGCGACGACAACGTCACCGTCGGGCTGCTGCGCGGCATGGTCGCGGTGATGGCCGGCGGGGTGCTGCTGTGGGTGCTGGCCGCCTGCGTGCTCGCCCTCCTGGTGCTGCGCGGGAAGGGATGGGCGCGGGTCCTGCTGCTCGTCTCGACGGCCGTCGCCGGGCTGGGGCTCCTCATCGGGACCGTGCTCAACCAGGCGATGCTGGTGCCGTTGATCGCCGCCGTGGCGGTGTTCGCGCTCCTGCTCCGACGCGACGTGAGCGCCTGGTTCAGCGGGCGCTGAGGTCGGCCGCGGTCAGCCGGCCGACCGCCTCGGCCAGCACCTCGGGCCGCTTGCAGAAGGTCCACCGCACCAGCTGCCGGCCGGCATCGGGGTGGTCGGTGTAGAACGCCTGCACGGGGATGCCGACCACGCCGGCCCGCTCGGGCAGGGCGAGGCAGAACTCCGTCGCGTCGGCCCAACCCAGGTGGGTGATGTCGCTGACCGCGAAGTAGGTGCCGTCCGGGGTGGGGGTCGGCAGGCCCGCCTCGGCCAGCCCGGTGAGGAGCAGGTCGCGCCGTTCGTGCAGCGACGCGGCCAGCTGCTTCGGGAAGTCGGCGGCGGAGGTCAGCGCGTAGGCCGCCGCCGGTTGCAGCGGCGCCCCGGAGGTGAACGTCAGCCACTGCTTGGCGGCCAGGAGGGCACCGACCAGGTGCGCAGGGCCGGTCGCCCAACCGATCTTCCAGCCGGTGAAGGAGTAGGACTTCCCGATCGAGGAGATCGTGAGCGTCCGCGTCGCCATCCCGGGCAGGGTCGCGATCGGCACGTGCTCGACGTCGAAGGTGAGGTGCTCGTAGACCTCGTCGGTGATCACGGTCAGGTCGTGCTCGACGGCCAGCTCGGCGACCGCGGACAGCTCGGCGCGGGAGAGCACCGTCCCGGTCGGGTTGTGCGGGGAGTTGAGCAGCACGAACCTCGTCCGAGGGGTCACAGCGGCACGCAGTGCGTCGGCGTCGAGACGGAAGTCCGGCGCGTGCAGGGTCACCGGACGGCGTACGGCTCCCGCCATCTGGAGCATCGCGACGTAGGAGTCGTAGTAGGGCTCGAGCACGACCACCTCGTCACCCGGCTCGACCAGGCCGAGGGTCGCTCCCGCGATCGCCTCGGTGGCGCCGGTCGTCACCACGACCTCGCCGTCGGGGTCCCAGTCGAGCCCGTAGTGACGCCGCTGGTGCTCGGCGACCGCCTGCCGCAGGGAAGGTACGCCGGGCCCGGGGGCGTACTGGTTGGCGCCGCCCTCGAGCGCCGCGACCGCCTGCGCGACCACGTCGGGCGGGCCGTCGACGTCCGGGAACCCCTGCCCGAGGTTGACCGCTCCGGTCCGCACCGCGAGCGCGGACATCGTCGTGAAGATCGTGGGCGGGATGCCCTGCAGGCGGGAGGCGATCACCCACCCAACCTAGTGCGCCGCCGATGTCACTAGCCTGGGGCCGTGACCACGGACGCGACCCTCGCCGCCGACATCGACGCCACCTGCCGCCTGCACGGGGAGTTCACGCTCCGCTCCGGCCAGGTGAGCGACACCTACTTCGACAAGTACCTCTTCGAGGCCCAGCCGGCGCTGCTCGACCGGGTCGCCGCGCAGATGGTCGCGCTGCTGCCCGAGGGCACCGAGCTGCTCGGCGCCCTGGAGATGGGCGGCATCCCGATCGCGACGATGGTCTCGGCCAGAACGGGCATCCCGGTGGTCTTCATCCGCAAGAAGGCCAAGGAGTACGGCACCGCGAAGCTGGCCGAGGGTCCTGACGTCGACGGCCGCCGCGTGACGCTGATCGAGGACGTGATCACCTCGGGCGGAGCCGTGCGGGACGCCGTCCACGCGCTGCGGCCGGCCGGCGCGGTCATCGACACGGTCGTCTGCGCGATCGACCGCTCGCCGCAGCCGGGGGAGTCGCTGCGCGACGTGGACCTCGAGATCCGTTCGGTGCTCACCCGAGCAGAGCTCGACGCGGTCAGCTCCTGAGCGGAGCTCGCCGGTCAGGGGACCTGCTGGGGCTGCCTCTTCGCGTGACGCTCGCGCTTCTTGCGGCGGCGCAGCTCGATGGCGATCGGGACGACGGTGAGGAGCAGCAGCCCGATCGTCACGTAGTCGATGTTGTCGCCGAGCCACGGGACCGAGCGGCCGAGGAAGTAGCCGAGCAGCGTGATGCTGGCGGTCCAGAGCGCCGCGCCGACGGCGCTCCAGACGAAGAACTTGGTGCGGTCCATCCGAGTCACGCCGGCCACGAGCGTGATGAACGTCCGCACGAACGGTACGAACCTTCCGATGACCAGCGCCTTCGAGCCGTGCTCGTCGAAGAAGGTCGAGGTCTGCTCGAGGTATTTGCGCTTGAGGAGCCTGCCGTCGTGCTCGTAGATGCGCGGCCCGATCCGGCGACCGATCTCGTAGCCCGCGACGTTGCCCGCGAACGCTGCGGCGACGAAGAGCAGCAGCGCGACCACGAGGTCGACGCCGTGGCCGCCCGGGACGATGTCCACCCGGTCGGTCCCGATGAAGAGCCCCATCGCGAAGAGCAGGGTGTCGCCGGGCAGGAACGGGAAGAACAGTCCGCACTCGACGAAGATGATGGCGAGGCTGAGCCAGAACAGCGCGGAGCCGAAGGTGCTGAGCAGCCAGTCGGGGTCCATCCACTTCATGCCGAGCAGAAGCGGCTGGATCAGGTCGAGGAGCACGTGCTCACGGTACCTGCCGGGGACGACTGCCGCTCCATCGTTACGGACTGTTCACGCAAAGACCTCTACCCTCGTGCGCGTGCGCGAGTACGACGACCCGCCCGGTGCGGCCGATCCGGACACCGCCCGGGCGCCGTACGACCCGATGCCGCACGGTCCCGCCGAGGTCGGTGTCGGGCCTTGGCCGGGCGGCCGCGAGGAGTGGCCGGACGACCCCCGCTACGACCCCGACCTGCTCGAGCACGGCGACCGGCGCAACGTCGTCGACCGCTACCGCTACTGGTCGATGGAGGCGATCGTCGCCGACCTCGACACCCGGCGGCACGGCTTCCACGTCGCGATCGAGAACTGGCAGCACGACTTCAACATCGGGACGATCGTGCGGACCGCGAACGCGTTCCTGGCGGCCGAGGTGCACATCGTCGGCAACCGCCGCTGGAACCGTCGCGGCGCGATGGTGACCGACCGCTACCAGCACATCCGGCACCATCTCGACGTCCCGGCGCTCGCCGCCCACCTGCACGAGCGCGGGGTGCGGCTGCTCGGGATCGACAACCTGCCGGGCTCGCTGCACCTCGAGACCATGGCGGTCCCGCGGGACGTCTGCTTCCTCTTCGGGCAGGAGGGCCCCGGCCTCTCCGAGGCCGCCCGGGAGGCCTGCGACGCGACGTTCTCGATCGCGCAGTTCGGCTCCACCCGGTCGATCAACGCCTCTGCGGCCGCCGCGATCGCGATGCACGCCTGGGTCCGCGAGCACGCGGACCTCTCGTCCGACGAGACCTGGCGGGGCTAGGGGTCGACCAGCTGCTGGATGCCGCCGAGCACGATCTCGAGCCCGAACGTGAAGTCGTCCGACGGCCACGGCTCGTCGGCGGGTGCGTCGTCGAAGACCTCGGCCTGGAGCGCCTCCCAGACGGCCGGCGTGGCGCCGGGGTCGATGACGCCGCGGAGCCGGGTCGACCAGGCCGCCAGGCCGTCCGGGCTGTACTCCTTCAGGAGCCGCACGTGGCTGCGCACATAGCTGTCGACCATCAGCAGTGACGAGGCGACCTGCTGCGGCGGCAGGCCAGTGCCGCTCAGCGCCCGCAGGCCCGCGTCCATCCAGGCGACGCTGTTGGGTGTGAGCGGCGGCGACGACATCCGCACGTCGACCACCCAGGGATGCGCCTGGCAGCGGCCGAGGAGCGCCCGTGCCCAGTCGCCCGCCGCCGCCCGCCAGTCGGCATCGGGATCGGTGGCGACGGTCACCGGACCATAGGCGCGGTCGAGCATCACCTGCAGCAGGTCGTCCTTCGTGTCGACGTACCGGTAGAGGGACATCGCCGTGAAGCCCAGCCGCTTCGCGACCGACGACATGGACACGGCGTCGAGACCCTGCTCGTCGGCCAGCGTGACGGCGGCCTCGGCGATGGCCGGGACCGACATGGCCGGCTTGGGGCCGCGACGGGGAGCGTCGCTGCTCCCGGCCCACAGAGCGCGTACGGCGCGTGGCGCCTCCAGCTCGCTCATCGTCCTCCCTCGATCTCGTCCAGCCAAAACCGCTTGCATCGTACACAGTTCCGCTCTACCTTCTGTTTAGTTCGAAAACAGTTTATTGCATATGCAGAGGAGTGGACATGACCACGATCGCCCCGCAGGTGGGAGCCGGACGACGGGAGTGGATGGCGCTGGCCGTCCTGGCGCTGCCGCTGCTGCTGGTCTCGATGGACGTCTCGGTGCTCTACTTCGCGGTCCCTGCGATCACCGCCGAGCTGCACGCCTCGGCGGCGCAGCAGCTCTGGATCTTCGACATCTACGGGTTCGTGCTCGCCGGCCTGCTGATCACGATGGGCGCGGTGGCCGACCGGCTCGGCGCCAAGCGGGTGCTGCTGATCGGTGCGGCCTGCTTCAGCGCGACGTCGCTGGCCGCGGCGTACGCCGGCAGCGCCGGTGCCCTGATCGCGGCCCGCGCCGTCCTCGGAATCGCCGGCGCGACGCTGATGCCGTCGACGCTGGCGATGGTCCGGACGATGTTTCACCACGAGCGCGAGCGCGCGCGGGCCGTCGCGGTGTGGACGGCCGTGATGACCGGCGGGATCGGCCTCGGCCCGGTGCTCGGCGGCTTCCTGCTCGACCACTTCTGGTGGGGCTCGGTGTTCCTGGTCAACCTCCCCGCGATGGCGCTGCTGCTCCTCGTCGGGCCGGTGCTGCTGCCGGCCACGCCCGCCCGTCGCGGCGTGCCGTTCGACGTCACCAGCGTGGTGATGTCGCTGGCCGCGGTGCTGCCGACGGTCTACGGCGTGAAGGAGTGGGCGGCGCACGGCCTCGCCGTGCGCTGGCCGCTCCTCATCGGCGCCGGGCTCGTCGTCGGCGCTCTCTTCGTCCGCCGGCAGCTGACCCACCGACACCCGCTGCTGCCGCCCGGTCTGCTGCGCAACCGCCGCTACACCGCGGCCGTCGCCGCGAACGCGGTCGCCACCTTCGCGATCGTGGGCAACGCGGTGTTCATGACCGCCTACCTCCAGCTGGTGCTGGGCAAGTCGGCGCTGGAGGCCGCGCTGTGGGCGCTCGCGCCGACGGTGCTCGTCGGGGCGGCCGCTCCGACCGCCACCGCCCTGGCCGGACGTCTCGGCGCTCGTCGTGTCGCCACCGGCGGCCTGCTGGTCGGGGCCGGTGGCTTCCTGATCCTGACCCGCGCGGGCACCGACAGCCTCTGGCTCGTCCTCGCCGGCGCGGCCGTGCTCGCCGTCGGGATGGTCAGCGTGATGGCGGTCGCGGGGGAACGGCTGCTCGGCGCGCTCGAGCCGGAGCAGGCCGGCGTCGGGTCGGCGGTCTCCGAGGCGGCCACCGAGCTCGGCGGTGCGCTGGGTATCGCCGTCCTCGGCAGCCTCGGGGCTGCCGCCTACCGGGTGTCCGCCGGCTCCGGCCTGCCCGCGGGCGTCTTGGGGACGGCCGCGCGCGAGTCGCTGCCGGGTGCGCTGGCGGCCGCCCGGGAGTTGCCCGCGCCGGTCGCCGAGGCGGTGGTCGCGGCCGCCCGGTCGGCGTACGTCCACGGGCTTCACGTCGCCGCGACCGGCGGCCTGGTGCTGCTCGTCGTGACCGCGGTGCTCGGGTGGCTGGCGACGAGGAGGTCGATGTCGCGCCCCGGCGCGAGCTAGGACGTCCGACGATCCGGCGGCCCGGGCAGCCACTGCGCAGGACGTCGCGGCTCTCGGCGCAACCGACGCCGGCGGAAGTAGGCGGAGTCAGAGCCGGACGACCGCGTCCGCCACGGTCCTGGTCGCCTCGACCAGGGCCGCGTTGGGCTCGTCGACGGTCTCCACCCACGCCCGGGCGGCGTCGGGACTCTTCCCGAACTGCTCGTGGCGCGCCACCAGGCGCCGCACCCGGTCGGCCGGCGGATCGACGAACCAGACCTCGTCGAGCATTCCCGCGACCCGCTCCCAGCCGCCCTCGCCGAGCAGCAGGTAGTTGCCCTCGGTGATCACCAGCCGCGCCGTCGGCTCGACGGCGACCGCCGCCGCGATCGGCTGCTCGAGGGTGCGCTCGAACCCCGGTGCGTAGACCGGGCGGTCCGGCTCGGCCCGGAGCCGGGCGAGGGTGGCGACGTACCCGTCCACGTCGAACGTCTCCGGCGCGCCCTTGCGGTCGAGCAGTCCCAGACGCTCGAGCTGCGCGTCGGCGAGGTGGAAGCCGTCCATGGGCAGGTGCGCGACGGTGTCCGGACCGTACGGCGGCCCCGCACCCAGCCGCTCGAGCAGAGCCTCGACCAACGTGGTCTTGCCCGCCCCCGGCGCACCTGCGACGCCCAGCAGGACCCGCCGTGGGCCGGCGAGCGAGTGGGCGCGGGCGACCGCGGCGTCGAGGCCGGACACGACGTCGGGCGCGGCATCGCTCATGGACCGACATCCTGCCGCGACCGACCTGTGGCGGTCGTCACCTCCCCGCGCTACGTTCCTGGGAACGGCTCGGCGAGGAGGACTCGGGATGAACTCCAGGACGCGGCGGATCGCGGCCGTGGGCGCGGCGCTCGCGACCACGACGGCACTCACGACACTCGCGGCACTGACGCCGGCGACGGCGACATCCACGGCACAGGCCGGCGCCGCGCACACCGGCCACGCCCGCCACGGCGGCCACGGCGGCCGGCCATCGGGCTCCGTCTCCGTCTGGATGACGACCCCTGACGGAGCCCAGCGATTGGCCCCGCAGGACCCGATCACGTTCGAGGACGGTGACTCGGCGCTGACCACGATCACCGTCGAGTCGACGCAGACCTACCAGCGGATGGTCGGGTTCGGCGGTGCCCTCACCGACTCCTCGGCGGCCGTCCTCGACGAGCTGACCCCGGCGGCCCGGGCGGAGGCGATGCGGTCGCTCTTCAGCCGCGACGACGGCATCGGCGTGAGCTTCCTGCGCCAGCCGATCGGGTCCTCGGACTTCACCGCTGCAGGCGAGCACTACACCTACGACGACGTGCCGGCGGGAGAGACCGACTTCGCGCTGCGGCACTTCTCGATCGGGCATGACGAGGCGCAGATCCTGCCCCTGCTGCGGCTGGCCCGGCGGCTCAACCCGACGCTGTCGATCGTCGCCAGCCCCTGGAGCCCGCCCGCCTGGATGAAGACGGGCGACTCCCTGGTCGGCGGCCGGCTGATCGACGACCCGCGCATCTACCGCGCCTACGCCCGCTACCTGGCCCGGTTCGTGCGGGCCTACACCCGGGCCGGCGTGCCGATCGACTACCTGACGGTGCAGAACGAGCCGCAGAACCGTACGCCGAGCGGTTACCCCGGCACCGACATGCCGGTGCGCCAGGAGGCGGCCGTCATCGAGCGCCTCGGCCCGTTGCTGCAGCGGGTCAGCCCGCGCACGAAGATCCTCGGCTACGACCACAACTGGTCCGAGCACCCGGACGACGTCGCGGACACCCCGCCGGGGGAGGACCCGGAGACCGACTACCCCTACCGGCTGCTGCGGTCGCCGGCGGCGAGGTGGGTCGCCGGGACGGCGTACCACTGCTATGCCGGCGACCCCAGCGCCCAGACGGCGCTGCACGACGCCTTCCCGCGCAAGGACGTCTTCTTCACCGAGTGCTCCGGGTCGCACGGGGCGACGGACACGCCGGAGCAGTACTTCCGCGGCACGCTGACCTGGCACGCCCGGACCATCACGGTCGGCGTCACTCGCAACTGGGCGCGGACGATCAGTGACTGGAACCTCGTGCTGCACCACGACGGCGGTCCCCACCTCGGCGGCTGCGAAACCTGCACGGGGCTGCTCGACGTGGCGCCCGACGGGTCGGTGTCCCGCAACGCCGAGTACTACACGATCGGTCACCTGTCGAAGTTCGTCGACAAGGGCGCGGTCCGGATCGGCTCGACGTCGTTCGGGACGACCGGGTGGAACGGCCAGATCATGGACGTCGCGTTCCGCAACCCGGACGGCAGCACCGTGCTCGTCGTCCACAACGAGAACGACGACCCGCGCTCGTTCGCCGTCAGCGTCGACGGCCGCGGCGGCGACCGGTCCTTCGGCTACACCCTCCCCGGCGGTGCCCTGGCGACCTTCACCTGGCCGGCGTCCGCGGCCGGGCACGGCCGGACGCTGCGACCGGTCCCGCTCGACAGCGCCACCGCCACCGCGACCTCCGATGCGGCAGAGGCCGGCCTCGCCGTCGACGCGGACGGCTCCACCCGCTGGTCGAGCGGCGCGGCCCAGTCACCCGGCCAGTCGATCACGGTGGACCTCGGGCGGCGCACGCTCTTCCGCCGGGTCGCGATCGACGCGGGCGACAACCTCGGCGACTACCCGCGCGGCTGGGCGGTCGCGGTGAGCGACGACGGCGTCACGTGGCGTGACGTGGCGAGCGGCGCCGGGACCGGGCAGCTCGTCGACGCCGACGTCCACCCCACCCGCGCACGGTTCGTCCGGGTGACGCAGACCGGCTCCTCGGGGAGCTGGTGGAGCGTCGCCGACCTCAGGCTCTACCGGTGACACCCAGGGCGCTCCCGAGTCGCTGAACCAGGGAGATCCCAGGGGCGGCCTCCCGCATCCGAGAGCAAAGGTTTACTTTGTTGAGGGCCGCCGAGCCGATCCTCACGGTGGTCCGCAACTGACGTCGATCCTCTCGGGGGCTGCACAGATGGACCGTAGGGTGCGACTTCTCGTCGCCGTACTCATGCTCGGTGGGCTGCTCGCCGCGAGTCCCGACCCTGCGTCGGCGGCGGACAGATCCGGGACGGCCCAGCGGGCCCTGTCGACGGCCGAGCGCGGCGGTACGCCGACCTGGCGCCCGGTCGTGGGACCGGTGTTCAACAACCCGCTCGGCAAGAAGGCCAAGCAGCA
Source organism: Nocardioides terrae (assembly GCF_900112345.1). GTDB lineage: Bacteria > Actinomycetota > Actinomycetes > Propionibacteriales > Nocardioidaceae > Nocardioides > Nocardioides terrae. The sequence continues at coordinate 195,862 of NZ_FOLB01000002.1, read as the reverse complement.
GGCGATCCTCCGTCAGGTGCTGGCCGCGGTGCGCCACACGCGTCGCGGCGCCACCATCCAGATGGCGGTCTACTCCTTCGACCGGGGCGACCTGGCCCATGCCCTGCGCAAGGCCCACGCGCGCGGCGTGCACGTGCAGATCGTGGTCAACAAGGCGGTGATGTCAGGCGTCGCCCGCACCCTGCGCGCGCGTTTCGGCAAGAACCCCCACAGGGCGAGCTTCGTCGTCGCCTGCCCCGGCGCCTGCCGCAAGAAGGGCGACGGCGGCAACATGCACGTCAAGATCTTCGCCTTCAGCCAGACCGGCGCGGCTCACGACGTCGTCATCTCCAGCTCGGGCAACATGACCTCGAAGGCGATCTACCGGCAGTGGAACGACGCCATCACCGTCGCCGAGGACGCCGGGCTCTACGCGACCTGGCAGAAGCTGTTCACCCAGATGGCCCACCAGCACCGCACCGGCCCGCGCCGGCTCACCTACACCTCGAGCAGCCGTGGCTACAGCGCCTGGTTCGAGCGCAGCCTGCCCCAGCACGCGCCGCCCGCCTCGACGTCGCTGGCCCGCTACCGGCCGTCCGCGGACCCGGTGGTCCACCGGATCAGGGGGATCGGGTGCAACGCCCCGGCCGGCTACGGCCGCAACGGGCGCACCGTCGTCCGCATCGCCGCCTACGCGATGTTCCAGACCCGTGGCGAAGCTCTGGCCAAGACGCTGGTGCGCAAGAAGAAGCAGGGCTGCGACATCGCCATCGTGATGAGCGTCCCTGGCGGCCATACCTACAAGATGATGCAGCGCGCGCACATCCCGCTCCGTAGCGCCGACTGGCTCTTCGCCGACCGCGTGGCGGAGAAGGAGGACGGGATCTCCGGCTGGGGTCCGCGGTTCTACTCCCACCACAAGATGATGATGGTCAACGGCCTCTACCGCGGTCACCCGACCCGGACGGTGTGGACCGGATCGGAGAACTGGTCGGCGATCTCGTTCGCCAACGAGGAGGTCGTCTTCACCATCAACGACGCGCACGTCTACCGGGCCTACCTCAAGCGGTGGCGCTCGATGTACCACGGCCGCGCGACGCACCGGATGGGCATCCAGCCGACCTACGGCCCCTGATCGAGTCCCCGATCGAGTCCCCGATCGAGCCCCCGACGAGCCCTGGTCAGCGCAGCAGGGCGTACGCCGCCGGCTCGACCCGCCACCTGCGGGAGCGGTGCGGCCCGGTGAGCTCGCCGTCGACGCTGCACCAGAACCGCTCGCCGACGACGTCGATCTCGGTCCCGCGGCAGGTGCTCACGTCGTCGTGGAGGTGGTGGCGGCCGACGACCAGGCGCGCGGCATAGGCCACGTGCGCCCAGCCGGTCACCGGTCTGGCGACCAGGATGTCGGCCTCGCCGTCGGTCGGGTCGGCGTCCGGCGTCAGCGCCGTCCCGCCGCCGACGTAGATGCCGTTGCCGACCGCCACCTGGAGGATGCGGCCGTCGTGCACGACGCGGCCGTCGACGGAGATCCGGGCGCGCACCGACGGCGGGTTCACCGCGGTGATCAGCGCACCGACGGCGTACCCGGCTCGGCCGAGGCGCTTCTTCCAGCTCTCGGCCGCCCGTGCGGCTGCGGCCCCTGCGCCCGCGTGGACGCTGTTGACCACGACACCGCCCTCCTCGTCGACCAGCAGGTCGAGGCGCTGCGGCGAGCCCTCGACGACGGCCTGCGCCGCAGCGGCAGGGTCGACCGGGATCTCCAGCGTGCGGGCGAAGTCGTTCCCCGTCCCGAGCGGGACCAGGCCGAGGGTCGTCGAGGCGAGCTCGCCGCGGGCGTGCAGCCTCTGGATCACCGCGTGCAGGCTGCCGTCGCCGCCCGCGATGACGAGGGTGCGCCCGTCGAGCCCGGCCAGCGCCTTGTCGAGGTCGTCGGGCGACCCCGTCTCGACGAGGTCGGCCTCACCTGCCCGGCGCAGCTCGGCGAGTGCGTCGTCCAGGCTCGATCCGTCCGTGTTCCCCGCCGCGGGCGAGGCCACCACCAGGTAGCGCATGCGGCGACAGTAGCCAGTCCGGCGATGCTGGGCCGTCAGGGACGGTTCTCGGCGTGCGCCTAAGAGGGCGCCGTGGCAGTTCTCACGAGCCTTGGATCGTGCCAATCGAGACGGGCGGTTACCGGGCGCCGCTCACCGCCCTAGATTGGCCGGAGCCGACCCGCACACCCCGCGTGAGGAGATCCGTCGCATGCCCATCGCCACCCCTGAGAAGTACGCCGAGATGCTGGCGACCGCCAAGCAGAACGGCTTCGCCTTCCCGGCCATCAACGTGACCTCCTCCCAGACGCTCAACGCCGCGCTCGCCGGCTTCGCCGAGGCCGGCTCGGACGGCATCGTGCAGATCTCCACCGGCGGGGCCGACTACCTGTCCGGCCCCACGATCAAGAACATGGTCGCCGGCTCTGTCGCCTTCGCGGCGTACGCCGCCGAGGTGGCCAGGTCCTACCCGGTCAACATCGCGCTGCACACCGACCACTGCCCCCAGGACAAGCTGGACGGCTTCGTCCGACCGCTCCTCGAGCTCTCGATCGAGCGGGTGGCGCGGGGTGAGCAGCCGCTCTTCCAGTCGCACATGTGGGACGGCTCGGCGGTGCCGCTCGAGGAGAACCTGCAGATCGCCGAGGAGCTGCTCGCCAAGGCGGCGCAGGCCAAGGTCGTGCTCGAGATCGAGGTCGGCGTCGTCGGCGGCGAGGAGGACGGCATCGTCGGGGCGATCGACGAGAAGCTCTACTCCACGCCCGAGGACGCGTTGGCGACCTACGACGCCCTCGGCGGCGGTGAGAACGGCGTCTACCTGACCGCGCTCACCTTCGGCAACGTGCATGGCGTCTACAAGCCGGGCAACGTCAGGCTCCGGCCCGAGATCCTCCGCGAGGCGCAGGCGGCGGTGGCCGCGAAGCTCGGTCAGCCCGAGGGGTCCAAGCCGTTCAACCTGGTCTTCCACGGCGGGTCCGGCTCGTCGGCGGAGGAGATCGCGGCGGCGGTGTCTTACGGCGTCGTGAAGATGAACATCGACACCGACACCCAGTACGCGTTCACCCGACCGGTCGCCGACCACATGCTGCGCAACTACGACGGCGTGCTCAAGGTCGACGGCGAGGTCGGCGACAAGAAGTCCTACGACCCGCGCGCCTGGGGCAAGGCCGCCGAGGCCGGCATGGCCGCCCGGGTCGTCGAGGGTGCGCAGCACCTGGGCTCCGCGGGCCAGTCGATCGGCTGAGCCCCACGGAGAGTCGGCAGAACGTCCGACGTCCTGGCCGCCGGAGCGACCAGGACGTCGGACGTTGCGGGCCGAGCCCGCGGGGTGTGACCGGCCAGGTCAGTCGGTGGCGGACACCGTGGCAGCGGGCGCGCCCTGCGTCGCGCCGAAGCCGGCGTGCTTGGGCGCCTCGTAGAAGAGCACGGCGATGAAGCCGACGACGAAGAGCGCGACCGGGAGGTAGAGCGAGTCGGCCATGGCGTCCGAGAACAGCGCGGCCACGTGCGGGTCGGGGATCTTGTCGGCCCCGGCCTCGCCCTGGGCGCTGGCGCCCGGGATCAGTGCGGAGAGCCGCGAGGCCATGATCACCGCGATGGCCGCCGAACCGATCACCGAGCCGACCTGGCGGGTGGCGTTGTAGACGCCCGAGCCCGCGCCCGCGAACTGCATCGGCAGGTTGCGGGTGGCGGTCGCGGCGGTCGGCGCCCAGATGAAGGCGTTGCCGACGCCGATGATGACCATCGAGATCCAGAGCGCCCAGATCGGGGTGTCGGGGTCGAGGTCGATCGCCAGGCTGAGCATGCCGACGAAGCTGGCGGCGAAGCCGAAGCCCATGATCGCGCGCGGGTGCAGTCGGTCTGTCAGGCCGCCCACGGTGCGCGCCAGGAGGATCGACATCATCGCCATCGGGACCATCAGCAGCGCGGCCTCGGTCGGGCTGTCACCGCGCACCGCCTGGGCGTAGAGCATGATCGGGTAGCCCATCGACGCCCCGACCCCGCCCATCACGGTGATGGCGACGTTGGACACCGAGAAGTTGCGGTCGCGGAAGAGCGTGAGCGGCACGAGCGGTTCACGCTTGTTGCGCGCCTGCCACAGCACGAAGAGACCGAGCACCACGACACCGCCGACGATCATCGCGATGATCCAGCCGGCCCAGTGCTTGTCGTGGCCCTCCTGGATGCCGAAGGCGAGCAGGAACAGGCCGACACCGGACAGCGCGACGCCCAGCCAGTCGAAGCTGTGCTCGTGGGTCTCCAGCGCCGGCACCAGCCGCCAGGCCATGACGAAGCCGAGGATGCCGACCGGGATGTTGATGAAGAAGATCCACTCCCAGCCCAGGCCGTCGGTCAGCACGCCGCCGAGGACCGGGCCGACGACCATCGCGACACCGGCGGTCGCGCCCCACACCGCCATCGCCTTGCCGCGGTCGGACGCCGGGAAGATCCGGGTGATGATCGCGAGCGTCTGCGGCGTCATCATCGAGGCGCCGAGCCCCTGGACGATGCGCGCGACGATGAGCATCTCGATGGTCGAGGTCAGCCCGCACCACAGCGACGCGAGCGTGAAGACCGTGAGGCCGATGAGGTAGAGGTACTTCGACCCGAAGCGGTCGCCGAGCCGACCCGTGATGAGGATCGGGACGGCGTAGGCGAGCATGTAGGCGCTGGAGACCCAGACGACCTGGTTCACGCTCGCGTCGAGCTCGCCGATGATCGTCGGTGTCGCCACCGTCACGATCGTCAGGTCGACGAGGATCATGAAGAAGCCGAGGACGAGCGCGAAGAGCGCCGGCCACGGCCTGACGTCGGTGGGAACCGGCGCCGAAGCAGTTGCTGAGGTCACCTATCTAGTGAACACCAAGCCGGGGACAATGCTCGCATGAGTATCCACGAGGACCTGATGGCCGGACCGCCGCCGACACTGCTCCCCGAGGACCCCGCCGCGGCCGAGCTCACGGCGGTGACCGACCCCGGCACGGTCGCGGACGTCGTACGCCGCCATCCGGCGTCGCCGATCGCCTGGGCGACCCTCGGAGCACTCGCGACGCAGCACGACGCGGACGTCGTCACCGTCTACGCCTACGCGCGCGTCGGCTACCACCGCAGCCTCGACATGCTGCGCCGCAACGGCTGGAAGGGGCACGGCCCGGTCCCGTGGGAGCACGAGCCCAACCGTGGCTTCCTCATGTGCCTGGCCCTGCTCGCCCAGTCCGCCAAGGAGATCGGCGAGGGCGACGAGTGGGACCGGTGCCGCACGTTCCTGCGCGACAGCAGCCCCACCGGCTTCGAGGCGCTCTTCCCCGAGGGCTGAGGTGGTCTCGAGACGCCCTCGCCCAGCGGCTCGGGCTACTCGACCTGCGAAGTCGCTGCTCGAGTAGCGAGCGTACCGAGACCTCAGGCCGGGGTCAGTAGGCCTCGGACCGTCTCCGGTCCCAGCGCGAGGAAGAGCGTGGGGAGCCGCGGGCCGCGGTCGGCGTCGACGAGCAGGTTGTAGAGCAGCTTGAAGAGCGCCTTCTGGTCGGCCTTCACCTCGTCGGTCGGCGCGTCGTCGAGCGCGAGCCCGCGGACCAGCTTCGGGACGCCGTAGATCACCGAGGTCACGGCGTCGAGCTCGAACGGCGAAGGCAGGTTCTCGAGCAGCGTCGCCAGCCACTGCGACTCCTCCTCGGAGAGCGACGAGAGCCGCTCCGAGGGAGTCGTCCGCACCGTCGTGCGGTCCTCGGCCGGCACGTAGTCGGTCATCCACGTGGCCGCCTTGGACAGCCGCGGCTCGAGGTCGGCGACGCCGTCGTGCTCGTAGCCCGACTCGGTGACCACGCGGGAGATCAGCTCGTGCGACCCGGCCGTCACGTCGGCGACCGACGACAGCAGCCGGAACGGCACGGTCACCGCCGGCCGCGGCAGGACGCCGGCCGACGCCGTCGACACGGCCCGCTCGTGCGCGAGCACCTGCGCGTCGCGCTTGGCCGGATCGGCCGCCTTCCGGGTGAGCGAGTCCCACTCGTCGTAGAGCCGGACCACCTCCGGGCCGAAGTCGATGTTGAAGGCCTGCTTCGGCTGACGGCGGACGTAGAGCCACCGCAGCATCGGGGCCTCGAGGACGCGGAGCGCGTCGGCAGCGGTCGGGACGCCGCCCGCGGACGACGACATCTTCTGCATGCCCGCGAAGCCGACGAACGCGTAGGCGACGTAGGACGGCGCGCGGCCGCCGAAGATCTCCTTCACCAGCTCCTTGCCGACCGTGTAGGACGAGCCGGGGGTGGAGTGGTCGAGGCCGCCGGGCTCGAAGTCCACGCCCTCGTAGGCCCATCGCATCGGCCAGTCGACCTTCCAGACCAGCTTGCCCTCGTCCTGGGTGGCCAGGTTGGTCACGCCGTCGAAGGAGCAGGCGTTGCAGTGGTAGGCCAGGTCGGTCGTCTCGTCGTCGTACGACGTGATGGTGGTCGTGTCGCGGCCGCAGTCGCGGCAGTAGGGCTTGAAGGGGAACCGCCCCCAAGGACTGGCGGAGCCGCCTGTTGCGACGTCCTCGTCCTCGCCGGCGACCGAGTCGGCCAGCTCCTCGGCCTCCTGGGCGTTGTCGGAGGCGGGCGCGGCCTTGGTGCGATAGCGCGCGAGCACCGCCTCGATCCGGTCGCGGTTGCGGACCGCGTGCAGCACCTGCTCGCGGTAGACGCCCGCGCGGTAGTGCTCGGTCTGGCTCACCTCGACGATCTCCACGCCCAGCTCGGCGAGCGCGGCCCGCAGGGGGGCCTTGTAGTGGGCCGCCCACGAGTCGTGGCAGCCCCACGGGTCGGGGACGGCCGTCAGCGGGCGGCCGATGTGCTCGGCCCACTCGGCCGGCACCCCGGCCGGCACCTTGCGGAAGCGGTCGTAGTCGTCCCAGCTGTGCAGGTGCCGCACCGGTACGCCACGCTTGCGCAGCTCCTCGGCGACGAAGTGCGGCGTCAGGAACTCGCGCAGGTTGCCCAGGTGGATCGGTCCCGACGGGCTCGCCCCGGACGCCACCGTGACGAGGTCTCCGCTCCCGGACTGCTCCCAGTGGCGGACGGCGTCGTCGGCGGCTCGGGTCACCCAGTCGGTGGGTTCGGTGGACATGCTTCTCCTGGGACGGGAACGGTGTGGAGTGCCGGCGCCCCAGGCTAGTGGACCCCCGGACGAGGGTCGCCGTCGCGGCCGGCGGCAGCCACCTGCCGCTGGCACTAGGGTGCCACCGTGCCCGTTGACGACACCCTGATGAGCGCGCTGGGTCTCGACCGCTCCGCAGGCCGGCTCTACGGCCGGCTGGTGCACCAGTCGGGCCACACGCTCGCCGAGATCGCGGCCGGCTTCACGGTGACCGAGGGCGCGCTCGTCCAGCGGATGCAGCCGCTGGTGGAGAGCGGGGTCGTCACGCTCGGCAGGGACGGCACGGTGGTCGTGATCCCGCCGGCCGAGGCGGTCGCCCGGCTGATCAGCGAGACGGCTGCCGGGGCCTCTGCGGCCCACCAGCGGCTGGAGGAGATCGCCGCGGCGCTGCCCTACCTCGCCGGCACCACCGTGCGCGTGACCGAGACGCTCGCGCACGACGATGTGGAGCCGATCGACGGCGACCTGGTGCTCCGCGCCTTCGGGACCGAGCAGTTCCGCGCGCTCCTGACCCAGGGCGTCGGGCAGATCATGTTCCTGCGCCCGGACCAGTGGATGCTGCCCTACGGCGACGAGCTGTCCCAGCCGGTCGCGCAGGCGGTCCGTGAGGGTCGCCGTTGCCGGGCGATCTATCCGGTCCGTGCCCTGATCGAGGCGCCGCACGTGCTCGAGCAGCGTGCCGCGATCGGCGAGGAGGTCCGGGTGCTGCCCGAGCTCCCGACCCGGCTGCTCATCCTCGAGCCGACCCACGTGGTCATGCCCGAGCCGCTGGGCCTCGCCGGCTCGCCGCTGCTCGTGGCCCGGCAGAGCGGCCTCGTCGAGCTGGCGACGCTCTACTTCGAGGCACTCTGGGCGCAGGCGGCGCCGCTCGAGCAGCCCGGCACCGAGCTCGGGGAGGTCCGCCGGTTCCTGGTCGAGCAGCTCTCCTCGGGTGCCCAGGACGAGCAGATCGCCCGCCGGCTCGGCCTCTCCCTGCGCACCGTGCGACGCCGTGTCGCCGAGGTGATGAGCGAGCTCGGCGCGACGTCGCGGTTCCAGGCGGGGGTCGAGGCCGCCCGCCGCGGCTGGCTCTGACGCGCCCGCGTCCGTTAACGTGTCGTCGCAAGAGCCCCGGTCTTGCCGGGGCTTCTCGCATTCGGCAGAGACATCACACTGGTGCGTTGAGCAGCCGCCGGCCGGCGGAGGGACTCCGTCCGTCGCGAAGGAGTGAACATGCCCGCAATCGCCATCATCGGTGCCCAGTGGGGCGACGAGGGGAAGGGCAAGGCGACCGACCTGCTCGGCTCCGAGGTCGACTACGTCGTCAAGTTCAACGGCGGCAACAACGCCGGCCACACCGTCGTCATCACGCAGGACGACGGCAGCAGCGAGAAGTACGCCCTCCACCTGCTCCCCTCGGGCATCCTCACGCCCGGGTGCACCCCCGTGATCGGCAACGGCGTTGTCGTCGACCTCGCCGTGCTGTTCGAGGAGATCGACGCCCTCGAGGCCCGCGGCGTGGACACCTCGGCCCTCAAGGTCAGCGCCAGCGCCCACGTGATCGCCGACTACAACCGGCAGCTCGACAAGGTGACCGAGCGCTTCCTCGGCTCGCGACGCATCGGCACCACCGGCCGCGGCATCGGGCCGACGTACGCCGACAAGATGAACCGGATCGGCATCCGCATCCAGGACCTCTTCGACGAGAAGATCCTGCGCCACAAGGTCGAGGGCGCGCTCGAGCTGAAGAACCAGATCCTCAGCAAGGTCTACAACCGGCGCGGGTTCACCGTCGACAGCATCGTCGAGGACCTCCTGCAGTACGCCGACCGGCTGGCGCCGTACGTCTGCGACACCGGCCTGCTGCTGCACGACGCGCTCGTGCGGGGCGAGACGGTCCTGCTGGAGGCCGGCCAGGCCACCCTGCTCGACGTGGACCACGGCACCTACCCGTTCGTCACGTCGAGCAGCGCGACCGCCGGCGGCGCCTGCACCGGCTCGGGCATCGCGCCGGCCCGGCTGACGCAGGTCATCGGCATCGTCAAGGCCTACACCACCCGCGTCGGTGAGGGGCCGTTCCCGACCGAGCTCTTCGACGACAAGGGCGACTACCTCCGCACCCAGGGCTTCGAGTTCGGCACCACGACCGGCCGTCCCCGCCGCTGCGGCTGGTACGACGCCGTCATCGCCCGCTACGCCGCCCGCGTCAACGGCGTCACCGACTTCGTGCTCACCAAGCTCGACGTGCTGACCGGCCTCGAGCAGATCCCGGTGTGCGCGGCCTACGAGGTCGACGGTGTGCGCCACGACGAGATGCCGGTCAACCAGACCGACTTCCACCACGCCGTGCCGGTCTTCGAGTACCTCCCCGGCTGGACCGAGGACATCTCGAAGGCGCGCACCCTCGAGGACCTGCCGGCCAACGCGCAGGCCTACGTCACCCGGGTGGAGGAGCTCTCCGGCGCGCGGATCTCCGTGATCGGCGTCGGACCGGCCCGCGACCAGAGCGTCGTCGTCCACCCACTTGTCTAGACGGATCCCGGCCCGGCGCATGCACGGGCGCCGTCCGGGTTACTCCACCCAGTTGTGACCGGGAGCGAGCAAGGGGGTGGCGACGCGCGCCCGACCGGCCGCCCGACACTGGTGATCGTCGACGACTCCGACGAGGTCCGGCTCATCACCCGCAGCTCCCTGGACTCCTCCGGCCTCTTCGAGATCGTGGGGGAGGCCGCCGACGGAGCCGAGGCGATCACGCTCGCCTACCGGCTGCAGCCGACGGTGATGCTGCTGGACACCTCGATGCCCACGATGGACGGTCTCGAGGCGCTGCCGGCGATCCTCACCCTGTCGCCCGAGACCCGGGTCGTCATCTACACCGGCTTCGAGGAGCGCGGCCTGGCCGACCGGGCGCGCGCCGAGGGCGCCGTGGACTTCATCGAGAAGTCCCTCCCGATCCGCGAGCTGCCCCAGCGGCTGTGGCAGGTGATGGACGGAGCCGCTCCGGCTCCCGCGGCAGGTCTGCGGGTGGTGAAGCAGGGCGCCGAGCCGGACCACCGGGCGGCCGCCGACCAGGAGGTCCTCGACGAGCACCTCGAGAGGTTCCGCGAGGTCTTCGAGCAGGCCGCGATCGGCATGGCGACGCTGACGCTCAACGGCAGCGTCGTCCGCGGCAACGCCGCGCTCGCCCAGCTGATGGGCTGCGCCCCCTCCGACCTGGTCGGGGTCGACTACGGCGTCCTGATGCGCGGGCACGGCGACCACCTCGACGACGGGCTCGCCTCGATCATCGAGCTCGGCAGCGACCTGGTCAGCTTCGAGCACCCCCTGCCCATCGGCGACGCGCCCGGGACCGTCCGGGTGACGCTCGCCCCCGTGCGCGACTCCCAGGGCCAGCCGCTCTACGTCTTCGCGCAGGTCGAGGACATCAGCGCCCAGCGACGGGTCGAGAACGAGCTGCGCCAGAGCGAGGAGCGGTTCCGTCTGCTGGTGACCGCGGTGCGCGACTACGCGATCTTCATGCTCGACCCGGACGGCCAGGTGATGAGCTGGAACGCGGGCGCCCGCCGGATCAAGGGCTACGCCGCCTCCGAGATCGTCGGCCGGCACTTCCGCGTCTTCTACCCCTCCGAGGAGCAGGCGAGCGGCCATCCCGAGCACAACCTCGAGCTGGCCCTGCGGCTCGGGTCGTACGCCGAGGAGGGCTGGCGCGTCCGCAAGGACGGCAGCCGCTTCTGGGCCAGCGTCGTCATCACGGCGGTCCATGACGAGCGCGGCCGCCACGTCGGGTTCAGCAAGGTGACCCGCGACCAGACCTCGCAGCAGGAGGCGATCGAGCAGCGCGCGCACCTGCTGGCGGTCACCGCCCACGAGCTGCGCTCACCGGCCGCAGCGATCGAGGGTGCCGCGACGCTGCTCGCCCACGACCAGGAGAACCTCGACGACGAGCACCGGGCCCGCCTGCTGGGTGCCATCTCGGCCAGCGCGCACCGGCTGCACCGGCTCGCCGCCGACCTCGGGGCGGCCTCGCGACTGCAGTCCGACACGCTCGCCCTCGTCTCCGAGGACGTCTCGCTGCAGCGCCTGCTGGGCTCCGCGGTCGAGCGGGCGGCGGCCGCCGATCCGGGGCTGGAGATCTCCGCCGACGCCGACGACGTGACGTTCACCGGCGACCCCGCGCGACTCGGCCAGGCCGTCGACAACCTGCTCGACAACGCGGTCCGCCACGGCCGGATGCCGGTGACGCTCACCGGACGGTTGACCGGCTCGCGGGTGACCATCGCGGTTCGGGACGCGGGAGCCGGCGTCGACGAGGTGGTCGCGTCGCGTCTCTTCGAGCGGTTCGCCTCCGGACCTCGCGGCGGAACCGGCCTGGGGCTCTACCTCGTCAGGGAGATCGCCCGCCGCCACGGCGGCGAGGCGACGTACGAGGCGCCGGGGACGTTCGTCATCGACCTGCCCGCCTGACCCCTCGGCCCACGCGGGGTCGGCGACATTGCCGACAGCGGGTTTGAGCCGCCGAGGTCCTGGGTCACTGGGGGTGTGCCGTGCGTCCCGCTTCCACGGTGGGGCGTGGTCGGGGCGCACGGCTCTTCCGTCGGCGTCCTCTAGGCTGGCCGCCCGTGAGGACCCTCGTGATCGGCACCGGTGGGCGCGAGCACGCGCTGGCCCTGGCACTCGCGAAGGACAGCGAGGTGCACGCCGCCCCGGGCAACCCAGGGATCGGTGCGGTCGCCACCCTGCACGACCTCGCCGACATCGAGGACGGAGTGGCCATCGCCGCCCTGGCGACCGAGCTGGCCGTCGACCTCGTCGTGATCGGCCCGGAGGCGCCGCTGGTCGCCGGCGTGGCCGACACGGTCCGCGCGGCCGGCGTCCCGGTCTTCGGCCCGTCGGGCGCCGCTGCGCAGCTGGAGGGGTCGAAGGCGTTCTCCAAGGAGGTCATGGCGGCGGCGGGTGTGCCGACCGCGGGGTCGCGCACCTGCACGACCGCGGAGGAGGTCGCCGCCGCGCTGGACGAGCTCGGGGCGCCGTACGTCGTCAAGGACGACGCGCTCGCCGCAGGCAAGGGCGTCGTCGTCACCAACTCGCGCGAGGAGGCCCTCGCCCACGCGGCCTCGTGCGGGCGGGTGGTCGTCGAGGAGTTCCTCGCCGGGCCGGAGGTCTCGCTCTTCGCGATCTGCGACGGGACCACCGCCCACCCGCTGCAGCCGGCCCAGGACTTCAAGCGGATCCTCGACGGCGGGCGTGGCCCGAACACCGGCGGCATGGGCTCCTACAGCCCGCTCCCGTGGGCCCCGGCCGACCTGCGCGAGCAGGTGATGCGCGAGGTCGTCCAGCCCACGCTCGACGAGATGGCGCGTCGTGGCGCGCCGTTCGCCGGCTGCCTCTACGTCGGCCTCGCGCTGACCGCAGCGGGCCCGCGCGTCATCGAGTTCAACTGCCGCTTCGGCGACCCCGACATCCAGCCGGTGCTCGCGCTGCTCGAGTCCTCGCTCTCCTCGCTGCTGCTCGCGGCCGCCACCGGCACGCTCGCCGCCGAGCCGGCGCCTGTCTTCTCCGACGGCGCCGCGGTCACCGTCGTGCTCGCCTCCGCCGGCTACCCGGAGTCGTCGTCGAAGGGCGACGTCATCCGCGGGGTCGGCGCCGCGAACGGCTTCAACGACGTCGACGTCATCCACGCGGGCACAGCGCTGGTCGACGCGCCCGAGCCCGGCGACCCCGACCACCGCCACCTCGTCACCGCGGGCGGCCGGGTGCTCGCCGTCCGCGCCCGCGGCTACGACATCTCCGACGCCCGGGCGCGCGCGTACGCCGCCGCCGGGCTCATCTCCTTCGACGGCATGCAGCGCCGCTCCGACATCGCCGCCGAGCCGCTCGGTGTCGTGGAGGGTGCGTCGGTCCTCGGCGACTGACCTCGGGCGCTGCTGGTTCGTCGAGGTATGCAGGCCAACCAGCACTTCCCGTGCGGAACTCCGCGCGGGGAGCGACTGTCCGGCTGCATACCTCGATGAACCAGCAGCCCGCTGAATGGGGGACAATGGCACACCGTGACGGTCCCTAACGTTCTCGCCGCCCGCTACGCCTCCGCCGAGCTCGCCGGCATCTGGTCGCCGGAGCACAAGATCGTGCTCGAGCGGCAGCTGTGGGTCGCCGTGCTCAAGGCGCAGCGGGACCTCGGCATCGACGTTCCCGACGGTGTCGTGGAGGCCTACGAGAAGGTCGTCGAGCTGGGAGAGGCCGGGGTGGACCTGGCCAGCATCGCCGCCCGCGAACGGGTCACCCGCCACGACGTGAAGGCCCGCATCGAGGAGTTCTCCGCCCTCGCCGGCCACGAGCACATCCACAAGGGCATGACCTCGCGCGACCTCACGGAGAACGTCGAGCAGCTCCAGGTCCTGTCCTCGCTGAGGTTGGTCCGCGACCGTGCGGTCGCCGCGCTGGCCCGGCTGGGCCGGCTCGCCGCCGAGCACGAGGCGACGGTCATGGCCGGCCGGTCGCACAACGTGGCGGCGCAGGCGACCACGCTCGGCAAGCGGTTCGCGACCGTCGCCGACGAGATGCTCGTCGCCCTCGCGCGCGTGGAGGAGCTGATCGCCCGCTACCCGCTGCGCGGCATCAAGGGCCCGATGGGCACCGCCCAGGACATGCTTGACCTGCTCGACGGCGACGCCGCGAAGCTGGCCGAGCTGGAGACCCGCGTGGCGGCGCACCTCGGCTTCGACCAGGTCCTCACATCGGTCGGCCAGGTCTACCCGCGCTCGCTCGACTTCGACGTCGTCTCCTCGCTGGTCCAGCTGGTGGCCGGCCCGTCCAACCTGGCCACCACGATCCGGCTCATGGCCGGCAACGAGCTGGTGACCGAGGGCTTCAAGGAGGGCCAGGTCGGCTCCTCGGCGATGCCGCACAAGATGAACTCCCGCTCCGCCGAGCGCGTCAACGGCCTCTCCGTCGTCCTCCGCGGCCACCTGTCGATGATCGGCGAGCTCGCGGGCGACCAGTGGAACGAGGGCGACGTCTCAGACTCCGTCGTGCGCCGCGTCGCCCTGCCGGACGCGTTCTTCGCCGCCGACGGCCTCTTCGAGACGTTCCTGACCGTCCTCGACGAGTTCGGCGCCTTCCCGGCGGTGATCCAGCGCGAGCTCGACCGCTACCTGCCGTTCCTCGCGACCACCAAGGTGCTGATGGCGGCGGTGCGCAACGGCGTCGGCCGCGAGGCCGCGCACGAGGCGATCAAGGAGGCTGCGGTCGGCACCGCGCTCGCGATGCGCCAGGGCCAGGCCGACAACGACGTGTTCGCCAAGCTCGGCGCCGACCCGCGCCTCGGCCTGACTGCAGCGCAGCTCGAGACGCTCGTCGCGGACCCGATCGAGTTCACGGGAGCGGCCGTCGCGCAGGTCCAGGCCGTCGTACGCCGGATCGAGGCCGTGGCCGCCCAGCACCCCGCGGCCGCCGCCTACTCGCCCGGCGACATCCTCTGACCGGGTCGCCGCATCAGCGGGCCAGCGCGTAGCCCGAGACCACCCACTGGCTCGTGCCCGTGGACGCGTGCAGCATGTCAGCTTCCCGTCGGCCCCAGGATGATGTGTGGCATGCCCGCACCGAACGCCCCGAGCGGCCACCGGCCCGCGACCGGAGGAGGACGTCGATGAGCGAGCCGATCACCGTCACCATCGCGCGCCGCGCGGCGCCCGAGCGCGCCCAGGAGATGGTCGCCTGGATGCAGGCCGGCATCCGGCTGGCGAGCGACTTCAGCGGGTTCCTCGGCGCCGGGTGGGTGCGCCCGGCGGCCGACTCGGACGAGTGGCACCTGCTCTACCGCTTCGACGACGCCGCGACCCTGCACGCCTGGGACAACAGCCGGCAGCGGGCCTGGTGGCTCGGCGCGGGATCGCCGTTCGTCGAGCAGACGCACGTGGAGCGGCGTACCGGCATCGAGGGCTGGTTCGACCCGCCGCACACCTACGACGTCGAGGCGGTCAGCGGCGTCGCCGCCACTCCCGCCCGCTGGCGGCAGACCGTGACGATCTTCCTGACCTTCTTCCCCGTCAGCCTGCTCGCCAACTGGCTGGTCACGCCCCTGGTGTCGGGCTGGTCGCTGCCGCTGCGCCTGCTCGCGACGATGGTGCTCACCGTCCCGTTCATGACCTACGTCGGCCTGCCCTGGATCACCCGCAACCTGGAGTGGTTCCTGCACGGTCGTCCAGCGCCCTGGCGGCGTCGGTGAGTGGTTCCGGCGATCTCCTAGGCTGTTCCCGTGCCTGAGCTCAACATTCCCCCCGCCCCTGCGATCGACGGTGCGCGGCACGTGCACTCGGGCAAGGTCCGCGACCTCTACGAGCTCGAGTCCGGTCCGTACGCCGGCGAGCTGCTGATGGTCGCCAGCGACCGGATCTCCGCCTTCGACCACGTGCTCGACACCACGATCCCCGACAAGGGCGAGCTGCTCACCCGGATCAGCCTGTGGTGGTTCGAGCAGCTGCAGGACCTGGTCCCCAACCACGTGCTGTCGACCGATGTCCCGGCACAGGTCAGTGGCCGTGCCGTGGTCGCGCAGCGGCTGCACATGTTCCCGGTCGAGTGCGTCGCCCGCGGCTACCTCACCGGCTCGGGGCTGCTCGACTACCAGGCCGCCGGCGAGGTGTGCGGCGTGCCGCTGCCGCACGGCCTGGTCGACGGCAGCCGGCTCCCCAACGCGATCTTCACGCCCGCCACCAAGGCCGACCTCGGGGACCACGACGAGAACGTCAGCTATGAGACCGTCGCTCGCGAGATCGGCCCGGACGACGCCGCCGAGCTGCGCCGGCTCACCCTGGCCGTCTACCACCGCGCCGACGAGATCGCCCGCGGCGTCGGTCTGATCGTGGCCGACACGAAGTTCGAGTTCGGCGCGCGGCAGAGCGACCTCGGGGTGCGCGCGATCGTGCTCGCCGACGAGGTCCTCACGCCGGACTCCAGCCGGTTCTGGGCGGCCGACGAGTGGCGCCCCGGGCAGGCCCAGCCGTCGTACGACAAGCAGATCGTGCGCAACTGGCTGCTCTCGCCCGACTCCGGCTGGGACCGCAGCTCGGGCGAGGCGCCGCCGTCGCTGCCGGCCCACGTGGTCGAGCGGACCCGGGCCCGCTACATCGAGGCCTACGAGAAGCTCACCGGCCAGCGGTTCTGACCCGCTCGGGGGTAGGGCAGCGAGCGTTGTGACCCGCCGGTAGGTTCTCCTTCATCCGAGACGTGATGGAGGCCACTGCTATGCCGTCGTACAACCTGGCTGAGCTGCTCGAGGGCAGCGCCTCGGCCTTTCCCGACCGCACCGCGATCGTGCTGGGGGACACGCGGCTGAGCTATGCGCAGGTGAACGGCGCGGCCGACCAGGTCGCCAACCTGCTCGTCTCACGCGGGGTGGAGCCGGGCGACAAGGTCGCGCTGATGTGCCCCAACCTGCCCTACTTCTCCATCGTCTACTTCGGCATCCTCAAGGCCGGCGCCACCGTCGTGCCGCTCAACGTCCTGCTCAAGGGCCGCGAGGTCGCCTACCACCTGCAGGACTCCGACGCGGTGGCGTTCTTCGCCTTCCAGGGCACGCCCGAGCTCCCCATCGGGCAGGAGGCGTACGACGGCTTCGGTGCCGTCGAGGGCGTGGAGCACTTCTTCGTCATCACCGCGGACCCCGCCGCCGCGTCGCCGATCGAGGGCACCGAGACGCTGTTCCAAGGGCTCGCCGGCCAGCCCCCGACGTTCGAGACCGTGGCGACCGACGAGGACGACACCGCGGTCATCCTCTACACCTCCGGCACGACCGGCCAGCCCAAGGGCGCCGAGCTGCGGCACCGCAACATGCGCGACAACGCGCTGTCGGGTGCCGAGCTGTTCGGAGCCAGCGCCGAGCAGCCCGACACCACCCTGTGCGTGCTGCCGCTGTTCCACTCCTTCGGCCAGACCGTCTGCCAGAACGGCCCGTTCGCGTTCGGCGGCACCGTCGTGATGCTGCCCCGCTTCGAGCCGCGGGCGGCCCTCGCGGCCATGCTGCAGGAGAAGGTCACCCAGTTCGCCGGCGTGCCGACGATGTACTGGGGTCTGCTCGGCGCGCTGGACGACACCGTCGACGTCGCGACGATCGCGGCCGACCTCCGCATCGCGACCGCCGGCGGCTCCGCGCTGCCGGTGGAGGTCCACCACGAGTTCGAGAAGCGGTTCGGTGTCACGATCCTGGAGGGCTACGGCCTCTCCGAGACCTCCCCGGTCGCGTCCTTCTCCGTGTTCGGCGAGCCGGTGCGGGTCGGCTCCATCGGCGTCCCGATCCCGGGCGTCGAGATGAAGCTCCTCCAGCCCGGCACCTGGGACGAGATCGAGTGGACCCCCGAGGCGATCGGCGAGATCGCGATCCGCGGCCACAACGTCTTCAAGGGCTACCACGGCCGCCCGGACGCGACCGCCGAGGCGATCGACGCCGACGGCTGGTTCCGCTCCGGCGACCTCGCTCGCCGCGACGAGGACGGCTGGTACTACATCGTCGACCGAGCCAAGGAGATGATCATCCGCGGCGGGTTCAACGTCTACCCGCGCGAGATCGAAGAGGTCCTCCTGACCCACCCCGCGGTCTCGCTCGCCGCCGTGATCGGCGTGCCGCACGACTCCCACGGCGAGGAGATCAAGGCGTTCGTGATCCTTCGACCCGGAGCCTCGGTCACGCCCGAGGAGCTCGTCGCCTGGGGCAAGGAGCAGATGGCGGCCTACAAGTACCCGCGCATCGTGGAGATCGTCTCCTCCCTGCCGATGACGGCGACAGGGAAGATCCTCAAGCGCGAGCTCTCCTGACCCCTCTCGCTGGTCGAGCAGCCCGCACGAGGAACGAGTGCGGGCGTATCGAGACCACCCGCGCCGCGCTCACGCGAAGGGGTTCGGCAGCGCCCCCGGCAGCCCGGCCAGGAGCTCGCGCGCCCGGCCGGCGACCTTGTGCTCGACCAGGACCTCGTACTTCGTCGCGACCACCTGGGTCACCGAGGAGAAGTCGCGCTGGCCGCGGGTGGCGGCGTAGCCGACCATCGCCCAGATCACCCCGAAGAGCGCGCCGAAGAGCATCGTGGAGACGATCTGGCCCAGCGCGTTGCCGTCGGTGAAGAGCGTGAACAGCACGCCGATGAGCAGGCCGAACCACAGGCCCGTGAGGAGCCCGCCGAGCGCGACCCGGCCGGTGGTGAGCCGGCCGGTGATGCGCTCGACCCGCTTGAGGTCGGTGCCGACGATCATGCAGTTCTGGACGGGGAACTCGTGGTCGGAGAGGTAGTCGACGGTCTTCTGGGCGGTCGCGTAGTCGTCGTACACCGCGAGCGACTGGGGGAACTCCAGCTTGAGCGGGCTGCCGGCCGGGCGTGGGGCACCGAAGGGAGTGGTCATGGAGCCAGTGTGGCGCGGCCCGGGTCGAGGTGCGACCTCACGCCGACCGCCATCGCCCGCCACCGCCCGCCCCGTGGTCACGATGCGGGCGCCCGCCGGCGCTCCAACTAGACTCCGGGCCATGCCTCGAGTCGTCGTCGACGTCATGCCCAAGCCCGAGATCCTCGACCCGCAGGGCAAGGCGGTGCTCGGTGCGCTGCCCCGCCTCGGGTTCACCGGCGTGACCGACGTCCGCCAGGGCAAGCGCTTCGAGATCGAGGTCCCCGAGGTCACCGAGGCGGTGCTCGCCGAGATCGCGAAGATGGCCGACAGCCTGCTGGCCAACACGGTCATCGAGAACTACACCGTGCGCGTGGAGCAGGACGCATGAGGGTCGGGGTCGTCACCTTCCCGGGCACCCTCGACGACGTCGACGCCCAGCGCGCCGCGCGCGTCGCCGGCCACGAGGTCGTCGCGCTCTGGCACGGCGACCACGACCTGCAGGGCGTCGATGCGGTGATCCTGCCCGGCGGCTTCTCCTACGGTGACTACCTGCGCGCCGGGGCGATCTCCCGGTTCGCGCCGATCATGACCGAGGTCATCGCCGGCGCGCAGGCCGGGCTGCCGGTCCTCGGCATCTGCAACGGCTTCCAGATCCTCGTCGAGGCCCACCTGCTGCCCGGTGGCCTGCTGCGCAACGACCACCGCAAGTTCATCTGCCGCGACCAGACGCTGCGCATCGAGAACACCTCGACCGCCTGGACCGGCGCCTTCGCGCAGGGCCAGGAGATCGTGGTCCCGCTCAAGAACGGCGAGGGGCAGTACGTCGCCGACGCCGAGACCGTCGCGCGTCTCGAGGGCGACGGCCGCGTCGTCGCGCGCTACGTCGACGTGAACCCGAACGGCTCGGTCAACGACATCGCCGGCATCAGCAACGAGCGCGGCAACGTGGTCGGTCTGATGCCGCACCCCGAGCACGCGGTCGAGGCGCTGACCGGCGCCGGGACCGACGGCCTCGGGTTCTTCACGTCGCTGGCCGGCGTACTCGCCTGACCTGACCCGGGGGGGGGTCAGTAACGGCCGGCGGCCAGCAGCCGCCAGGCGCTTCGCGAGACGAGGCTGCCGGGGCGCAGGCCGACCCGCACCTTCCAGAGGTTGAGGATCGCGATGGTGCGCGAGTCGAGGATGCCGCTCGCCGGAAGGTGAGCGCTGTTGTTGGCCGCGTTGAGCGCGCGCTGCAGGTCGCGGACGTCCCTCGACGCCGCCCCCGGCTTGAGCGTGGGCCGGTTGCCCGACGCGAGCAGCGTCATCCACATCGAGCGGGTCCAGAACGCGTTGGCCCGCAGCCCGTGCGCCCGGCGCCAGGACCTGATCGCCCTCCCGAGGGACCCGCCGAAGCCGTTGTTGACCCGGCCGTGGAAGGTGGCGCGCTCGCGTAGCAAGCACTTCAGGGCGACGACCTGACGCTTCGGCGGCGTGTAGTGGCGCGTGGGCTTCTTGACGGCGACGTAGGTCCGCAGGTCGACCCGGACCCCGCCGCAGTGCCGCTCGGCCGGAGCCACCGCAGGGGCGGCAGCGGGCGGCGGGGCAGGGGCGGTCGGGGCGGTGCGCAGGTCGAGGTAGTTGCGGTCGATGTTGATCGTCACGCCGCCCCAGGTCTCGTTGTGGCCGCCCTGGTACTGCTTGACCCGGTTGCCCGCCCAGCCGGCGTCGGAGAGGTAGTCGGTCGAGGACGTGTTCGCCCTGCCGTCGTACCGCGCGAGCCAGAGCTGGTCGGGCAGCACGATGTTGGGCAGCGGAGCCAGCCGCTGACGCTCGAGCACCTTGATGCCCGAGCCGACGCTCGAGTAGACGCCGGAGCGGTAGCCGAGGTTGTGGATCTGGACCGTCCACGCCGAGAGGAACCTCAGCGCGGACTCGCGGCAACCGGTGTTGTTGTAGTCGAAGCCCTCGAGGTCGTAGAACATCGTGCTTCCCGGGACGATCCCGAGCGCCTTCGCCACCGCGACCGTCTTCGACGCCTCGCTCGCGCCCATCGACCGCGCCGCCGCGTAGTCGTTGGCGGAGGACGAGCTGATCCGGTAGTCGGTGCCGTAGCGCGGGAAGCGCGGCTGGCAGGACGCCTGCGGCCCGAGCGTGATCGGGAGCAGGTGCCAGCCGGCGGCGAGCTGCGCGGCGATCCAGGTCGGCGTCAGGCTGGGCTGGCTCCGGCAGGCGCGGGAGTAGCCGGCGATGTAGATGCCCACCGCCCGGAACGGGCTGGACCTGCGCCACGCCGACATCTTGGCCTGGCTCGGGGCGAGGCACTGGTCGAAGCCGAGGCCGGTGAAGACGCCCGGGGTGACCGGGTTGCTCGCGGTCGGGATCGCGCTGTCGTCGTCACGGTGCGGCAGGGCGAGGAGTACGGCGGCCAGGAGCCCGACGACGGTGGCGATCACCAGCGCACGCAGGCGCAGATCGGATCTCGGTCGGTCCGTCGGGCTGGTGGCTGGCGCGGTCATCTGGGTTCTCCGGGGTGCTTCTCGGGGGCTGCGGCCGAGTCACCATAACCACAGTTTTCACACCAGTCACAGAGGTCACAGATAACTACAGATCTGTAATTCGCCGAGCCGGCAGAAGCTCTCGCTCCACAGACGCGCCGAGTCGGCAGAAGTTCGCAAGGGTGGGCGAACTTCTGCCGACTCGTCGGTCGGTCGGGGGTCAGTCGAGCTGGGCCACCGGCACGGTCTGCGGACGGCGTACGACGAGCGAGCCCGCCGCGACGCAGGCGATCGCCGCCATCGCGACCGAGGCGAGGAACGCCTCCTGGACCCCCGGCATGAACGACCCCGGCTCGGCGTTCGCTGCGTAGACCGAGGCCACCACGGCGAGGCCGACCGAGCCGCCGAGCTGCTGCATCGTCTGGAGCAGGCCCGAGGCGGAGCCGGCGTGCTCCGGCTCGACGTCGGTGAGGATGAGGACGGTCAGCGGCATGAACGACAGGCCGGCCGAGACCCCGTTGATCAGGAACGGCACGAACACCGTCGCCCAGTAGGACCCGGTCCCGTCGAGGCCCGAGAGCAGGTAGGAGCTCAGCCCGATGCCGGCGGTGCCGACCATCACGAGCCGGGCGGGCCCGAACCGCGCGACGAGGCGCGGCGCGAGGCGGGAGACCGCGAAGATCCCGAGCGACACGGGCAGGAACGCCAGGCCGGTCTCGACCGGGCCGAAGCCGCGCTGGTCCTCGAGGTACTGCACACCGAGGAAGAACAGCGGGAACTGGGCGCCGACCATGGTCGCGGTCGCGATCAGGCCGGTGACGCGCCGCCGGCTGCGCAGCAGCGACGGGCGCAGCAGCGGGTGGGCGTGCCGGGCCTCGGTGACGGCGAGGAGCGCCACCAGGAGCGCGCCGACCAGCAGCCCGCCGATGGTGCGGAGCGAGTCCCAGCCGTGCTCGGGAGCGCCGATGAGCGCCCAGACCACGCTGACGGCGGCGCCGGTCGCCGCGATCGCCCCGACGAAGTCGAAGCGGCCCGGACGGCGCGGCGTCTCGTCGACGAAGCGACGGACGGTGGCCAGAACGGCGATACCGATGGGGACGTTGATGAACATCGTCCAGCGCCACGACCCCAGGTCGGTGAGGATGCCACCGAGCAGCAGGCCGATGGTGGCACCGCCCGAGGAGACGGCGGCGAACAGAGCGAGCGCCCGGTTGCGGGCGGCCTCGTCGGGGGCGCTGGTCGTCAGGAGGGCCAGCACCGACGGCGCGGCCATCGCGGCGCCGACGCCCTGCAGTGCGCGGGCGGCCACGAGCATCTCCGGCGAGGTGGCGAAGCCGCCGATCAGGGAGAAGAGCGTGAAGACCGCCAGGCCGCCCCAGAAGGTGCGGCGACGGCCGAACACGTCGCCGATCCGGCCACCGAGGAGCAGCAGGCCGCCGAAGGCGACGGTGTAGCCGTTGAGGACCCACGACAGTGAGGCGGGCCCGAAGGAGAGGTCGGCGCCGATGCGCGGGAGCGCGACGTTCATGACGGCGGCGTCGAGGATGAGCATGAGCTGGGCGGTGAGCACGATCGCGATGCCGGTGGCGGCGCGTCCGGCGTTCGGCGGCAGCTCGGTCGGGAGGTGCGCCCCGTTCGGGGCGCGCGAGATCACAGTGGAAGACATCTGGGGTTTGTCCTGTTCTGGCCTGGTAGGCCGACGTAGACTGTTCCGGAGGATGACTCCGGTTACCTTCACAACGATACGGAGACTGTCTCCGTTTAGCAAGTAGTATTTTCCTGACGTCTCGACAGAGCCAGGACCGGCCGGCTTCGGAAGGAGCGACATGCGCGCTGACGCGAAGCGCAACTTCGACAGGATCGTCGAGGTGGCAGGCGCGACCTTCCGTTCGAAGGGCTACGACGCCCCGCTGGACGACATCGCCAAGCAGGCGGGCGTCGGCCCGGGCACCCTCTACCGGCACTTCCCGACCCGGGAGGCGCTCATCGACGCGGTGATGCAGAACTGGATCGCCAGCGTCAACGAGTCCGCCGAGAAGGCGCTCGCGCACGAGGGCGACGCCCGCGACCGGCTGATGGCCTGGTTCGAGGAGTACGCCGCCCGGCTGACCGTCCACAAGGGAGTGGCCGCCAAGATCACGGCCGCGCTGGGTGACGCCACGTCCCCGATGGCGAACAAGTGTCAGACCTACTCGACCGCCAACGCGAAGGTCATCGACTCGCTGCGGTCCGAGGGCGCCGTACGCCCCAACGTGGAGGCGCTCGAGGTGCTCCGGCTCATCGGCGGCATCGCCAGCGTCGCCGACCAGGGCAACCTGCCGCCCGAGGCCGTGCGGCCGATGCTCGAGGTCGTCGCCGACGGCGTCCTGCGCTGAGGCTGCCTCTCGGTCCGGGCGGGGCGTCCACCGCTCGTCGGCGACTCGGGGAACGCGCCCCGCGCCGGTAGGATCGCCGTCCGTGACCTCGGCCCCGATCATCGCCCTCGACACCGTCGCAGCCGCCAGCGAAGACCCCGACCGGGCGCAGCCCTGGGCCGAGCTCGGCCTGAAGTCGGACGAGTACGACGCCATCAGGAAGATCCTCGGCCGCCGCCCGACCGGCGCCGAGCTGGCGATGTACTCCGTCATGTGGAGCGAGCACTGCTCCTACAAGTCCTCCAAGGTGCATCTGCGCCAGTTCGGCGAGCTGGCGGACTCGATCGCTCAGCAGCAGCGATCTGACCCGGGTGCCGCCGGCCGGATGCTCGCCGGGATCGGCGAGAACGCGGGCGTGATCGACGTCGGTCAGGGCTACGCGGTCACGTTCAAGATCGAGTCGCACAACCACCCGTCCTACGTCGAGCCCTACCAGGGCGCCGCGACGGGCATCGGCGGCATCGTCCGCGACATCCTCGCGATGGGCGCGCGCCCGGTGGCCGTCATGGACCCGCTCCGCTTCGGCCCGCTCTCCGAGCCCGACACCCACCGGGTGCTGCCCGGGATCGTGGCCGGCGTCGGCGGCTACGGCAACTGCCTCGGCCTGCCCAACATCGGTGGCGAGGCCGTCTTCGACGAGACCTACCTCGGCAACCCGCTCGTCAACGCGCTCGCCGTCGGCGTTCTCAAGCACGAGGACCTCCACCTGGCCAAGGCGTCCGGCGCGGGCAACCTCGTGATCATGTACGGCGCCCGCACCGGGGGGGACGGGATCGGCGGCGCCTCCATCCTGGCGTCGGTCGAGTTCGACGAGGACGGGCCGGCGAAGCGACCGTCGGTCCAGGTCGGTGACCCCTTCATGGAGAAGCTCCTCATCGAGTGCACGCTCGAGCTCTTCGCCTCGGGGATCGTCCGCGGCATCCAGGACTTCGGCGCCGCCGGGATCTCGTGCGCGACCTCCGAGCTGGCCGCGGCCGGTGACGGCGGCATGCACGTCGAGCTGACCAAGGTCCCGCTGCGCGACGCCACGCTCGCTCCCGAGGAGATCCTCATGAGCGAGTCGCAGGAGCGGATGATGGCCGTCGTCGCGCCCGAGGACGAGGCGACGTTCATGGCGATCTGTGCCAAGTGGGACGTCGAGGCCGCGACCATCGGCACCGTCACCGGCGACGGCCGCCTCGTCATCGACTGGAGCGGCGAGACGATCGTCGACGTCGACCCGCGCACCGTCGCCCACGAGGGCCCGGTCTACGAGCGTCCGCTCGCGCGCCCCGACTGGCAGGACGGCCTCCAGGCCGACGCCGCCGAGGCCCTGGCGCGCCCGTCGACCCCCGAGGAGCTGCGCTCGACCTGGCTGACCCTCGTCGCGTCGCCCAACCTCTGCGACAAGTCCTGGATCACCCAGCAGTACGACCACTACGTCCGCGGCAACACCGTGCTCGCCTCACCCGCCGACAGCGGCATGATCCGCGTCGACGAGTCCACCAACCTCGGCGTCGCCATCTCCACCGACGGCAACGGTCGCTACGCCAAGCTCGACCCGTACGCCGGCGCACAGCTCGCCCTCGCCGAGTCCTACCGCAACGTCGCGACCGTCGGCGCCATCCCGCTCGCGGTCTCGGACTGCCTCAACTTCGGCTCGCCGGAGGACCCCGCGGTCATGTGGCAGTTCGCCGAGGCCTGCCGCGGCCTCAAGGACGCCTGCCTCGAGCTCGGCGTCCCGGTCACCGGCGGCAACGTGTCGCTCTACAACCAGACCGGCGACGTCGCCATCCTGCCGACGCCGGTCGTCGCGGTGCTGGGTGTCATCGACGACGTCACCCGGCGTACCCCCTCGCGGTTCGTCGCTCCCGGCGAGCGCGTCTTCGTGCTCGGCGAGACCCGTGAGGAGCTCTCCGGGTCCGAGTGGGCGCACGTCGTGCACGGTCACCTCGGTGGCCTCCCGCCGCGGGTCGACCTGGCCGGGGAGAAGGCGCTGGGCGCTCTGCTGCGCGCCGCTGCCGGCGTCGTCACCTCGGCCCACGACCTGTCCGACGGCGGCCTCTCCCAGGCGCTCGCCGAGTCGGCGATCCAGTCCGGGATCGGTGCCGAGATCGCCCTCGCTCCTGCCTACGCCGACCCGTTCGTCGCGCTCTTCGCCGAGTCCGCCGGCCGGGTCCTGGTCACCACCCACCTGCACGACGGCGACGCGCTGCTGCGCCTCGCCTCCGAGCACGGCGTCGTGGTGACCGAGATCGGCGTGACCGGCGGCGACCTCATCAAGGTCGAGGGCCAGTTCGAGGTCCCGGTCGCCGAGCTCGCCGAGGCCTGGCGGGCCACCCTCCCCGACGCCCTCAACGCGGAGTTCACCCCCGACGCCTGACGCCGACTCGGCTCAGCTGAAGAGGTCGCCGATGATGCCGCCGGAGCCGCCGCGGGACTGACCCTGCGTGATCGGCGCCCACTCCGAGGGCTGCACGACGACGAAGCCGGGGCCGTGGAAGGAGTACTGGAACGCCTCGCCCGAGCCGCCGCGCAGCAGTGACTTCATGTTCATGCTCGACACGACCTGCGGGACGAGGTTGGCCGACCAGGCGACGCAGGACTGCACGTCGACGTACGTCGGCTGCTGGGTGCAGTCCAGGACGACCGGCGAGCCGACGGTGCACAGCGCGACCGGCCCGGTCCCGGAGACGGTGGTGTTGAACAGCCCGCCGGCCATCATGCCGGCGCCCTGCACGCGGTTGATGTCCCAGGTCAGACCGGCGTCGAAGGCGAGCAGGTTGCGGCCGTTGACGCTGATCGCGTCGCCGGCCAGGTCGATCACGTAGACGAAGCCGGCGTCGTGTGCGAAGAACACCTCGCCCTGCCCGGAGACGCGCATCAGCGGGACGTCCTCAGAGGTGACGATCTTCTTGAGCAGCTTGCCGACGCTGCCCGCTTTCTCGTGGTCGAAGCGGATCTGGCCCTGGTAGGCCACCATCGCGCCCTTGACGGACAAGACGTCGGGGCCGAGGGAGACCCGCAGCAGCTGGGGGTTCTGGAGCATGAAGCGGCCGCCCTCCACCTCGAGGTTGGCCTGGCCGAAGAGATCGCTCTGCATCGCGCCAGCCTAGGGTTGTCGGGTGCCCGCGCGCCTCAGACCTGCAGATCCCGCCGAAGTCTCGGCCGCTCTCGCCCACGTCCGTGCTGGCGGCGCGGACAAGGCCGACCTGCGGCTGCTGACCAAGCACTACCTCGCCCTGCTGGAGGCCAAGGCGCCGGGGCGCAGCGTCGAGGTGCGCGTCCCGCCGTACGCCGCGGTCCAGTGCATCGAGGGGGTGCGCCACACCCGGGGCACCCCTCCGGCCGTCGTCGAGACCGACGCCGAGACCTGGATCAGCGTCGCGTCCGGGCAGGTCGCCTGGCGGGATGCGGTGGCTGCCGGGCGGGTGAGTGCGAGCGGGGAGCGCACCGACCTGACGGCGTACCTGCCTCTCTGAGGGCCGCCATGTGGCCGACGGGAGGGCTCCGAATAATCTGAGGCCATGACCTCGAACCCCACCGACCTCGGCGGTCGCGTCGACGCGCTCCTTCCCACGCTGCTCGAGGACCTCAAGGACCTCGTCCGGATCGAGTCGGTCAGCGCCGACCCCGAGCGGCTCGGCGAGGTCGAGAAGAGTGCGGAGAAGACGCTCGAGCTCTTCGTCGCGGAGGGCGTCGACGCCCGGATCGTGCGCGCCTTCGACGGGGCGCCGCCCGCGGTGATCGGTGAGAAGAAGGGCCCCGAGGGCGCGCCGACGGTGCTGCTCTACGCCCACCACGACGTGCAGCCCGAGAACGACCACGCGGACTGGGAGACGGCGCCGTTCGAGCCCACCGTCCGTGGCGACCGGCTCTACGGGCGCGGCGCGGCCGACGACAAGGCCGGCATCGCCGCTCACCTCGGCGCGCTCCGGGCGCTGGGTGACGACCTGCCGGTCACGGTCCGGCTCTTCATCGAGGGCGAGGAGGAGGTCGCCTCGGCGACGCTGCCCCAGCTGCTCGAGCAGTTCCAGGACGACCTGCGCGCCGACGTCATCGTCATCGCCGACTCCGGCAACTGGGACATCGGCGTCCCGGCTCTGACCACGAGCCTGCGCGGCCTGATCCGCGTCGACGTCGAGCTGCGCACCCTCGACCACGCCGTCCACTCCGGCATGTGGGGCGGCCTCGCCCCGGACGCCATCATGGGCCTGATCCGTCTGCTCGACACGCTGTGGACCGCGGATGGCGGCCCGGCCGTCGCAGGCCTGGTCGGCGGCCCGGCCACCGACGTCGACTACCCCGAGGAGCGGCTCACGGCCGAGTCCGGCATCCTCGACGGCGTCCAGTGGGTCGGCGAGGGCTCCATGGTCGAGCGGATGTGGACCAAGCCGGCCATCACCGTCACCGGCTTCGACGCCCCGAAGGTCGCCGGCGCGTCCAACACCCTGAGCCCCGTGGCCCGCGCGCGCGTCACGATCCGGATCGCACCCGGCGACACCTCGGCGAACGCCGTCGCACGGCTCGAGGAGCACCTGCGGGCCCACGTCCCGTGGGGTGCGCAGCTCTCGACGACGGTCGTCGACACCGGCGAGCCGATCGCGCTCGAGGCCAGCGGCCCGGCGTACGACGCCGCGCGTGCCGCCTTCACCGAGGCGTGGGACGGCACCGCGCCGATCGACATGGGCGTCGGCGGTTCGATCCCCTTCATCGCCGAGTTCCTGGAGGCGTTCCCGGCCGCGAGCGTGCTGGTGACCGGCGTCGAGGACCCGGACACCCGCGCACACGGCCCCAACGAGGGCCTGCACCTGGCCGAGTTCGCCAAGGTGGTGCTCGCCGAGACGCTGCTGCTCCGCAACCTCGGCGCCTGAGAGGCGCTCAGCCGGCCGGCAGCACCACGGTGAAGGTGCTGCCCCGGCCGGGTGTGGACTCGAGCTCGACGCGCCCGCCGTGGTTGGTGACGATCCGCTCCACGATGGCCAGGCCGAGCCCGGTGCCGGGCTGCTGGCGCACGGCGGGGTCGGCGGAGCGGAAGAACTCGCCGAAGACCCGCGCCTGGTCCTCGGGCGCGATGCCGATGCCTTCGTCGCGCACCCGGAGCACGACGCGTCCGTCCTGCCGGAGGAGCGAGACCCGGACGCCGCGGTCCGGCGGCGTGTACTTGACCGCGTTGCCGACCAGGTTGGCGACGACCTTCTCGAACGCGCTCGGGTCGACCGGTGCGACGACGGGTTCGTCGGGCACGTCGAGGTGGACCGCGCCTACCGGCCGGTCGGCGGAGTCGAGGACGAGCTGGACCGTCGAGACGACGTGCGGTGTGAGGTCGGTGGGCTCGTGGTCCTCGGCGGTGGGGTCGCTGGCCTTGGCGAGCAGGAGGAGGTCCTCGACCAGCCGCGACATCCTCGCCGCCGCGCGGCTCATCGCGTCCAGCGCCTGGCCGGCGTCGCCGGCCCCGTGGTCCGCGCCGTCCACCAGCTCGGCCAGCGTCTCGAGCCGGGTCCGGGTCACCGCGATCGGGTTCCTGAGCTCGTGGGCGACGGTGGCGATCAGACGGCTCTTGTAGACGTCCAGCTCGCGCAGCTCCTCGACCGCGTCCTGCTCGACGAGGAGCGCCCGACGGATGCTGAGCAGCCGGCCGAGATCACGTCCGATCTCCTGGGCCGCCTCGCACTCCATCCGCGTCCAGCGCGCCGCCGCCACCGGGCGGAAGAAGGCCATCCCGCCCAGGCAGACGCTGCCCGCGCCCAGCGGCACGAGCAGGATCGACTCGAGGTCGAGGTCGAGGACGACGCCCCGGATCTGCTCCAGGTCGGCGGTCGAGCCGTTGAAGTTGAGCACCTGGTCGCGGCCGACGACACCGACCAGATGCTGCTCCCAGAGCCACTCGGTCGAGCGGCCGGAGATGCGCAGGACCTCCTCGTCGAACGCACCGACCGGCGTCGTCTCGAAGAGGATGCGCCGCTCGTCGCCCTCGAACACGCTGATCCGGAGGCCGACGAGCTGGAAGGCGGTGATCAGGTCGTCGGCCACGTCGGCGAGGACGTCCTCGGGGGAGTCGCCGTCGGCGGCGTGCGCGAGCACCCGGCGGGCCGCCGCCGCGAGCCGCAGGCGCTCGCTCGCCGCCTCGCGCTCCAGCGCGACGAGGAGGACGTGTCCGGCCTGGGCGGCGTAGCGCTCCAGGCCCGGCAGCCGCTCCTCCAGGGCCTCCGACGGTCCGGTGGGCCGGCCCATCAGGACGAGGCCGGCCAGGCGATCGGTCCGGTCTCGGACCGGCATCAGGAGCAGGTCGCCGTCCGCCGCCTCCGTCCGCTCGTACGACGCCCAGGCGCGTGCGGCCTCGGCGTCGGCGCCGCGCAGGTGCTGCAGACCGCCGGCCCCCGACGGCAGCAGCCGATCGAGGATCTGCATGGGTCGGCGGGTGCCGAGCGTGCCGGACGACGCCCCGCTCGCCGTGACGGCACTCCAGCCGGCCCGGGCCACGGGGATGACCGCGTCGTCGCGCAGGACCAGGATCTCGGCGAACCCGAAGCCACCCCAGGTGCACAGCGCTTCGGCCCCCAGGGCGAGGCACTCGCCCATGGAGGCGTCGGACCAGTCGCTGGTGCTCCAGGGCAGCAGGTCGGAGAGGGGAGGCGGCATCGCGGGTTCCGCTCGGGCGTCGGGACTCCAGCGTAGGCCCGGGGTGGGGGGATCCCCCACCTTTCGAACGCTTGCGCGGGGCGTGCCGTCGCCTACCGGCGGTTCGTCGCTTCGCGCCGGTGCGGCGCCGATCCAGGGTCGGTCAGCGCCGCGGGAGGACGAGCCGGAAGGTGCTGCCCTGCCCGGGGGTCGAGGTCACCTCGGCCCGGCCGCCGTGCCGACGCAGGATCCTGCCGACGATCGCGAGGCCCAGCCCGCTGCCGGGGCGGGACCTGGCGGCGGGTTCCTCGGAGCGGAAGAAGTCGCTGAAGAGCCGGGCCTGGTCCTGCGACGCGATGCCGATTCCGTGGTCGGTGACCACGACCTCGATGGCCCGGCCACGGGTCGACACCGTCACCTCGACGTGGCCTCCGTCGTCGCTGAACTTGATGCCGTTGCCGATCACGTTGGCGAGCAGGATGCGCAGCTCGTCCTCGGCGCCGCGGACGGTCAGCGGCTCCTCCGGCGTGGTGAGCTGCAGCGTGATCCGCCGCTGGCGCATCGACGCGGCGAAGGCGCCCTCGACCTGGGCGAGCACCGAGTGCAGGTCGACGTCGCGCTCGACGTGCGGCGTCGCCGGGTCGGCCAGCTTGGCGAGGAGGAGGAGGTTGTCGACGACCCGGCCCATCCGCTGGGCGTTCGCGTCGACGTCGGAGAGGCGCGCCAGGACGGCGGGCTCGGCGACCTCCGGCTCGAGCACGTCCCGATTGGCCTGGAGCACGGTGAGCGGGTTCCTCAGCTCGTGGGAGACCGTCGCGATCAGGCGACTCTTGTGCGAGTCGAGCTCGCTCAGCTCGCGGACCAGCTCCTGGGCGCGGGCCAGGATCCGGCGGTTGCGGATCACCCGGCCGATGTCGCGGCCGACCTCGAGGGCCTCCTCCAGCTCGGTCACCGACCAGTCCGGCTGCCCGGCATTGCGCGCGAGGATCAGCGAGCCCAGCCCGCTGCCGTCGTCGCCGACCGGGGCGTGCAGCACCGAGCTGACGCCGCCGTCGGCGAGCAGCCTCCGGATCGCTGCGCACTCCTCGGGCGGGAGCACCGAGTTGACCAGGCGACCGTCGGCATAGACCGCCGCGGACTGCTGTCGCCTCCAGAGCTCGTCGGACGCCGCGGCGACGGCTGCCGCGACCTCCGGCGTCGGCAGCGTGGGGACCTCCCAGGGGGTGGTGGCGATCAGCGGTTCCTCGCTGCCGTGGATCCGCAGCCACATCCCTGCCGCGTCGAAGGCCTCGAGGAAGGCCGGGCCCGTTTCGCTCAGGAGCGTCTCGAACGGCACGTTGCGCGATGCGGTCCGGACCAGCTGCCGGGCACCCTGCGTGAGCTCGAGCCGTCGGGCGAGCGCCTCACGGTCGAGCGCGGCGAGGAGGACGTTGGCGGCCTCGGCGGCGTAGTTGTCCATGACCCGCCGCTGCGCGGCGTCCGGGAGGCGGCCCGTGAGCGGGCTGTCGACCGAGATCGAGCCCACGAGCACGCCGTCCGCGTCGTAGATCGGCGCGACCGCGCCGTCGTTGGGGTGCCAGGCGTCGGGGCTCGCGACGACGGCCGGCTCGTGCTCCCAGCTCCAGCTGCCGCTGATGCGGCCGCGGGGGATGAACTTGAACCGGCCCCAGTCGTCGGCGACGGCGAGCAGCTGCTCGAGCTTGTCGACCGGCCATCGGTTCCCGAGCAGCGCGTCCATGCTCTCCCGCGTGCCGTCGGGCCGGCGGGCGCCGTCGATGCCCGCGATGGCGACCACGACGAAGTCGTCGCCGCGCCGCACGTTGATGACGGCCATGCCGAAGCCGACCAGCTCGGTGAGCCCCTCGGCGATGATCTGGAGCGCGTCGTGGAAGGGTCGGGCGGCCGCCGGCGGGCTCGCTGCGACGGCCGTGGCCACGGCGGGGCGCGTGCTCATGGCGCCTCCGGGAGGAGGACGCGGAAGGTCGTGCCCACGGCCACGGTCGAGTCGACAGCGATCCGGCCGCCGTGGCGCCGCACGATCCGGTCGACGATCGCGAGACCCAGCCCCGTCCCCGGTCGGGCGAGCGCGGCCGGGTTCGTCGACCGGAAGAACTCCGTGAAGAGCCGGCCCAGGTCCTCCTCGGAGATGCCGATCCCGTCGTCGGCGACGACCAGCTCGACCAGGTCCTGGTCGTCCTCACGGCGCGCCGCGAGCGTGATCGTCACCGTGCCGCCCTCGCGGCTGTACTTCACGGCGTTGCTCACCAGGTTGACCACGAGGCGGTCGAGCTCGGCGGCGTCGCCGAGGACCGCCACCGGCAGGGTGGCCGGCGTCTGGACGCGGAGGGTCACGCCGCGCTCCCTGGTCGCCACCTCGCACAGCTCGACGACGTCGTGCACGATCGGGACGAGCTCGACGCGGCCCGGCTGCAGCCTGTTGTCGGGGTCGGTGACACGGGAGAGCAGCACGAGGTCCTCGACCAGCCCGACCATCCTGGCCGTCGTACGGTCCATCGCGCCCAACGCCTGGCCGGCGTCGGCCGACAACGACCCGCCCCGGATCGCCTCCAGGTCGGCGACGATGGCCGAGAGCGGGCGGCGCAGCTCTCCTGTCACGTTGGTGATCAGCTGGTTCTTGTAGGCGTCGAGCGCCTGCAGCTCCTGGGCCACCTGCTGCTCGCGCTCGTAGGCCCGGGCGTCGAAGAGCAGCTGTCCCAGGTCGCCGCCGAGCGCGAACGCGGAGGACATCTCGACCGCCGTCCACCGTGGCGCCGAAGGCGACCGCGCCACCGTCAGCGAGCCCAGGCATTCGTCGCCGACCCCGAGCGGCACGAGGAGGAGCGAGCCGATCCCCAGCTCCCGCACGGACGCCTGCACGGTGCGTCGGTCCTCGGTGTCGTCGAAGTTGACCACGTCGTCGGCGTAGAGCGCACCGACCTGCTGGCGGTTCCACAGCTTGTGCGCAGCGCGCTCGGCGATCTCGTCGGCGCCGAGGCTACGGTCCAGCCGCGGACCGCTGAAGGCGCTGGAGATGACAGCTCCGTCCTCGACGCCGAACAGTCGCAGCCACACCCCGGTCGAGCCGTACGACGCCAGCAGTGCCTGGCCGGTGCGCTCGAGGACGTCCTGCAGGCCGATGCTGCTGGAGGCCTGGCGGATGACGTCGCGGGTGGCGTCGAGCAGACGCACCTGGTCGACGAGGCGTGCTCGTTCGAGCGCGCTGACGATGGCCCGCTCGGCCAGGGTGGCGAAGCGCTCCAGCACGACGCGGCGCTCGGACCCGGGGCGTCGGCCGTCCTCCGGCTCGTCGATCGCGAGGACACCGCGCAGCTCGCCGGCGCTGTCGTACAGGCGGGCGAGCAGCAGGTCACCCGGGTGCCAGCTGTCCTCCGTGCCCGGCCGGTGAGGCGCGGCGGGTTCGCGCGCATGGGTCCGGCGGTCGGCCGGCACGAACGTGAACCGTCCCCAGGCCTCGCCGCGCGCGAGCTCGGCGTCGATCGTGGCGGTCGCAGCCGCCGCGCCGGACATCCGGGCGCGGGCGTCCTCGCCGCCGCTGACCACGGCCGTGTGGAACATCTCGTCGTCGCGGACCACGCCGATGGCGGCGACCTCGAACCCGGCCAGCTCGACCAGCGCGTCGGCGATCAGCTGCAGCGCGGAGCGCGTCACGTCATCGAGCCAGCGGCCGGATGCGGTCGCCGGCTCCGCGAGCACAGCAGGGTCGGACATACCTTCACCATCGGTCAAACGGGCTGGGAGTTGATCGCCCGAGAGAGCACGGCAGTGAGACCCCGCCCACCACGCATCCGCGCGTCGGCAGGACCGGCGGCGACGAGATGCGGAATCGGCGTACGTCGTACTCGGCCCTAGACTAGCCGGTGTGTGCGGCGTTTTCGGGGTTTGGGCCCCTGGCGAGGAAGTTGCCAAGCTCACGTACTTCGGTCTCTACTCGCTGCAGCACCGCGGCCAGGAGTCGGCCGGCATCGCGGTGAGCAACGGGCGGCAGATCCTCGTCTACAAGGACATGGGACTCGTCTCCCAGGTCTTCGACGAGTCGACCCTCGACTCCCTGCAGGGCCACGTCGCCATCGGCCACGCGCGCTACTCCACGACCGGGGCGAGCACCTGGCAGAACGCCCAGCCGACCTTCCGGCCGTCCTCGCACGGCTCCATCGCGCTCGGCCACAACGGCAACATGGTCAACACCCTCGAGCTACGGCAGATGGCGGCCGACCTGCCCCACCCGATCGACGAGCTCGACCTCCACCGGGGGAGCGGCCCGGTCTCGACCAACGACACGAGCCTGCTCACCGAGCTGCTCGCGCACCACCCCGACCAGAGCCTCGAGGAGCGCGCGATCGAGGTGCTCCCGTCGGTGCGCGGCGCCTTCTGCCTGGTCTGGATGGACGAGGACACGCTCTACGCCGCCCGCGATCCGCAGGGCATGCGTCCGCTCGTCCTCGGTCGGCTCGACCGCGGCTGGGTCGTCGCCTCCGAGGACGCCGCGCTGGCCACCGTCGGCGCCAGCGTCGTGCGCGAGATCGAGCCGGGCGAGCTCCTCGTCATCAACTCCGACGGCCTGCGGTCGCGCAGGTTCGCCGAGCCCGAGCGCAAGGGCTGCGTCTTCGAGTACGTCTATCTCGCCCGCCCCGACGCCGACATCGCCGGCCGTGGCGTCCACGAGGCGCGCGTGGAGATGGGCCGCCAGCTCGCCCGCGAGTTCCCGGTCGACGCCGACCTGGTGATGCCGGTGCCCGAGTCCGGCACCCCGGCCGCCACCGGGTACGCCGAGGAGAGCGGCATCCCCTTCGGCCAGGGCTTCGTGAAGAACTCCTACGTCGGCCGCACCTTCATCCAGCCGTCCCAGACGCTGCGCCAGCTCGGCATCCGGCTCAAGCTCAACGCGCTCGAGCACATGATCCGCGGCAAGCGGATCGTCGTGGTCGACGACTCCATCGTGCGTGGCAACACCCAGCGCGCCCAGGTGCGGATGCTGCGCGAGGCCGGCGCCCTCGAGGTGCACGTGCGGATCTCCAGTCCGCCGGTGAAGTGGCCGTGCTTCTACGGCATCGACTTCGCCACCCGCGCCGAGCTGATCGCCAACGGCCTCGACGTCGACGAGATCGCCAACTCGGTCGGCGCCGACTCGCTCGGCTACATCTCGCTCGAGGGCATGGTCGAGGCCACCCGACAGCCGATGTCGTCGCTGTGCACCGCCTGCTTCACCGGTGAGTACCCGGTCGACCTGCCCGACGAGAGCCTGCTCGGCAAGCATCTGCTCGAGGTGTCGCTGCAGGGCCGGACGCTCGGCAAGGCGCTCCCCGTCCTCAACAACCCGTAGCCCCGACCTCCCTGATCGGAGTCCTCCCAGTGACCAACGCCTACGCCGCCGCCGGCGTCGACATCGAGGCCGCCGACCGGGCGATCGACCTCATGAAGGAGTGGGTCGAGAAGGCCCGCCGCCCCGAGGTGCTGGGTGGTCTGGGCGGCTTCGCCGGCCTCTTCGACGCCTCCGCGCTGCTGCGCTACAGGCGGCCGCTGCTGGCCACGTCGACGGACGGCGTCGGCACCAAGGTCGAGATCGCCCGCCGGATGGACGTCCACGACACCATCGGCTACGACCTGGTCGGCATGGTCGTCGACGACCTCGTCGTCTGCGGGGCCGAGCCGCTCTTCATGACCGACTACATCGCGACCGGCAAGGTCGTGCCCGAGAAGATCGCGGCGATCGTCAAGGGCATCGCCTCCGCCTGCGTCGAGGCCGGCGCCGCGCTGGTCGGCGGCGAGACGGCCGAGCATCCCGGTCTTCTCGCGCCCGACGAGTACGACGTCGCCGGCGCGACGACGGGCGTGGTCGAGGCCGACGACCTGCTCGGCTCGCACCTCGTGGAGGACGGCGACGTCGTGGTGGCGATGGCCTCCTCGGGTCTGCACTCCAACGGCTACTCGCTGGTCCGTCACGTGCTGCTCAACGCCGACGGCCCCGGTCGCCTCGACCTGGAGGCCCACGTCGACGAGCTCGGCCGGACCCTCGGCGAGGAGCTGCTCGTCCCCACCCGGATCTACGCCAAGGCGTGCCTCCGGGTCGCCCGCGAGACGGGCGTCCACGCGATGTCGCACGTCACCGGTGGTGGCCTCGCGGCCAACCTGGCGCGGGTGATGCCGCGCGAGCTGACCGCCACGATCGAGCGCGAGACGTGGACCCCGGCCCCGGTCTTCTCGCTGGTCAAGCGCGTGGGCGACGTACCCCTGCCGGACCTGGAGGCGACCCTCAACCAGGGCGTCGGCATGGTCGCGCTCACGCCCGCTGCGGAGGTCGACAGGACCATCGCGCTGCTCTCCGAGTCGGGCATCGACGCCTGGGTCGCCGGCGCCGTCACGAAGGCGGCCGAGGGCGACGAGGGACGTGTCCGACTGGTCGGTCAGCACCCCGGCTGGTGAGCGTCGGACCGGGCCGCGAGCGTCGTTCGCGGCCCGCGAACACGTTTTCGACCCCTCGGTTCGCGGGAACGACCGCGCAACAGGTAGCGTTGTGCTCACGAAAACTATGTGAGACAGCCCGGGAGCCGCAGTGCCCCGGCCTAGTGCGAGGGGGCTGACCTTATGGGGCGCGGCCGTGCGAAAGCCAAGCAGACGAAGGTCGCCCGCGACCTGAAGTACCGCACTCACGAGACGGACCTCAGTGCGCTCGCACGAGAGCTCCATGGTGGGGCTGAGGACAGCGGTGAGCAGGCCGAGGAAGTCGACGAGTGGTCGGACTACGCCGACCGCGACTCGCGCTAGTCCCTGATCTCTCTCGCGATCACGACGGCACCGTGGGTGCCGTAGCCGGGTAGCCGACCACCGGTCGGTGTCCCGTCGAAGCCGATCAGCAGCATGCCCTTGGGCGTCGGCACGATCGTCGGCCAGGGCAGGTTGGTCGGGTAGGGCGCGTCGAGCGTGCCCACCTGGTGCAGGTCGAGGTCGAACACCGGGTACGCCGACCGGTACGCGCGCCGGTTGTCGCGCCCGTCGCTGGCGAGCACCCGCCAGGCGGCCTCGCCGGGATGCCCTGACCCGGCGCCCATCGGCAGCGGGACCAGCGTGGTGCCCTCCGTCGCCCGACGCTCGGTGGCGGCCGCGCGCAGCGTGAGCGCGTCGAGCGCCGGCCCGGTGGCGACGACGGGATGGAAGTCGAAGTAGCGCCGGGCGCTGACGTAGCCCACCAGCCACTCCCGCGCCGCATCCGCGCCGTCCTGTCGGGGCGCCGCCACGATGTGCGGGTCCCACACGCCGACGCTGTGCAGCCCGGTCGTGGGCAGGTGCAGCGGCTCGGTGTCGATGACGTGCCGTCCGTCGAGCAGGTCGGCGGTCGAGCGACCCAGCTCGACGTGTACGTGGTCGACGGCCGGATCGACGAAGTCGCCCCAGGTGCTCGTCGCGACCAGCCACGACCCGAGGCCGTCGGGACCCTCGGCGCCGTCGGGGTCGCGCACCAGGTGCACCGCCTGGTCGCCGTACACGTCCTCGCCGCGACGGAAGAACAGGTCAGCTCGATGCCTGAGCGTGAGCGCGTCGGTGTCGAGCTCCCAGACGCTGGCGTGCGCGGTCGCGAAGAACCCTGCCCCCGCGCTCGTCGCGGTGAGCAGCACGTGGCTCTCGGCCAGCCCCGCGGGGCGGTACGCCGTCCCGTCGGCGTTGCTCACCAGTCGCAGGTCGCGCAGCCCGAGCTGTCCGAAGGCGCCCGCCCGGACCCGGCCGACCTCGCCGGCCGCCTCAGCGTGCAGCCCGGCCAGCCACTCGGGGTCGTGCGGGTCGATGTCGTGTGCGGTCAGGCTCGTCCGCGCGCGTGCTGTCCACACCGAGCCGGTGCGGGCGAACAGGGTGACCTGGGTCCCGGTGAGGGTCAGCGCGAAGCCGTCCGGCGCAGCCGTGCGGGGGAGCCGGCCGTGCCGTCTGCTCCGGTGTCGCTGCTCGACCCCGCCGCAGCCGACGCGGAGCTCGGTGGACCGGCCGTCCAGCACGGCCTCGATCCGGTCGTCGCCCGAACGCAGCCGCAGCGTGGCCCGGCCGATGCCCGATCCCTCGCGATCCTCGGCCACCACGGCGGCGTACGGCGCCGGCTGCGGGAGCGGGCCCTCACCCGGGCCGTCGAGCTCGAGACCGACGAGGCCCGGCGCCACCAGATCGACCGGATGGAGGCGGGCGACCTCCTCGAACCGCGGCAGACCGGACACGCTGTCGAGCCTAGATGAGAGGCCTCGGACAGCCCCCGAGAGACCGGCGCGTCGGACAAGGTTCATCCGCATGTCGGGAAATGACCGTCCGGGACTCTTCCACTCCGGCCCGAGATTGGTAGTGTCTGAACTGCAACAGGTGCAAGTTCCAGCTGGTCTGACGCCTGCGGAGTTTGTGATCCAACGGCGTTTCTGCTCTGTGCTCGACCGAGAGTCCGCTCTCGCGAGGGACACCACAGGTCGGAGCGACGTGTCACCGCATCTGATGTGTGGCCGCCGAAGTGGCGACCGCTCGCCCCGACTAAGGAGTAGAAGAGCACATGGCTCAGGGCACCGTTAAGTGGTTCAACGCCGAGAAGGGTTTCGGTTTCATCGCGCAGGAGAACGGCGGCGACGACGTCTTCGTTCACTACTCGGCGATCCAGACCAACGGCTACAAGTCCCTCGACGAGAACCAGAAGGTCGAGTTCGACGTCACCCAGGGCCCGAAGGGCCCGCAGGCGGAGAACGTCCGTCCGGTCTGATCTGACCCTGCCGGCCCCGGCCGGCGACAAGGTCTCACGAGGCCCCGTCCCGCATCAGCGGGGCGGGGCCTCTGCCTTTCCACGGTTCGGCTCGCTGCACCGGCCTGCGACGGCGTACGCCGGTTGCGGTAAAGATCCGCGGCACGGCGATGGATTCCCTGATTACGTGATGGTTTCGACCTAGGCTGGAGCGGGTAGACGTACCGCGCCGGAGAGGTGGACGACGCGGAAGAACTGGAGGGCGACATGTACGACCAGTTCGACGTGTCGCTGGAGGACGCCGAACTGCTGCGCGAGGTCGAGCTGACGACCAACCTCATCATCGCGGCGAGCGAGTCCGACGAGCCATTGAGCCCCGAGGAGATCGACGAGATCCTCGGGGTCTCCCCGAACGACGACTAGTCGGGCACCTCAACAGGACGCGAACAGCACCGGACCCGTCGACAGGTCCGAGAGCACGTAGGCCCCCGCGACCGGATGCAGCCGCATCGTGACGGTGTCGTCCTTCGCCTCGACCCGGCCGAGCCGGAACCGTTCGCTGAAGCTCCCGCCCTGCCCTGGCGCGGCCCCGCTCGCCAGGATCGCCCGCGCGTCGGCGTTGCGGACGGCCTTGTCGTGGCTCTCGAAGCCGAGCCCGACGGTCACGTCGCGGTCCGGGCCGGCGGCCATCGCGAACGCCGTCAGCGGGTCCACGCCACCGGCCTGCCGGATCAGCTCCACCCCTTGCGCCTGGTCGACGTCGTCGGCCTGGCTCATCGCCAGGTGCCCGCACGCGTAGTCCCCGGAGTAGACGACCGCTGAGATCGGCTCGATGACGCCCCTGACCGCGCCGACCACGTCGGCCACCGGGTCGGAGGGGGAGAACCCGCCGCCGACGACCTCCTCCAGGTAGTCAGCGGAGTCGCTGGCGTAGACCCGGCCGTCGTGCACGGCCACATGGCCGAACTCCGGGGTGATCCCGAGGTCGGTCGCGGCCTCGCTGCCGTCCCACACGCCGCCCTTGCCTCGCGTGTAGCCCGCGCGCGACAGCCGGTGCTCGATGCCGTCGGTCGAGGCCGGCTCGACGACCACGACCGCGCCGTCGTCGGACTGGGCGAAGAGCTCCCACTCGGCCGTCGCGGGGGAGAAGCCGAAGGTCGACTGCAGCGCCCCGGCCGAGGTGACCATCGCCGACGCGGAGGTCAGATCGGCTGAGAAGCCCTGCTGCAGGAAGCGGTCCACCTGCGCCTCGGTGGGGTCGTCGTCGTCCATCTTCAACGCCTGCCGTACGCCGGCCCAGTCGGTCCACGAGTAGCGCTGGGCGTCGTCCGGGACCAGCCTGAGGGCGGCCTCCAGGCCGTCGCGCCGGGAGTGGCGCCACCAGGTGACCCCGACCAGCCCGGCCACCACCAGCAGCAGCGCGACGGCCGCGGCGACGAGCGCGCGAGGGTGTCGGGTCAGCACGACCGCCTACCCTAAGCGCCATGCCCAGGAGCCGACCTGAGATCACCTCTGCCGGAGCGGTCGTCCTGCGCCGCGGTCGGGACGTTCTGCTGGTCCATCGTCCGAAGTACGACGACTGGTCCTTCCCCAAGGGCAAGCTCGAGCGCGGCGAGCACGTCACCGCCGCCGCCGTCCGCGAGGTCGAGGAGGAGACCGGGGTGCGCGTCCGGCTCGGCCGGCCGCTGTCGAGCCAGACCTACTCCGTCGGTCGCGCCCGCAAGACGGTGCACTACTGGATCGCGCGCGCGTCGGGCTCCGACGACGTCAGCGCCTACGCGCCCAACGCCGAGATCGACGAGGTCGCCTGGGTGCCGGTCAGCAAGGCCACCCGCGTGCTGACCTACCCCCATGACCGCGACACCCTCGCCGAGGCCCTCCAGCACCCCAAGCGGACCCGGACCGTCATCGTGCTGCGGCACGCCCAGTCCCGGGCGCGAAGGACCTGGCATGCCGAGGATGCGCTCCGGCCGCTGCTGGCCACCGGCCAGCGGCAGGCGGAGCGGCTGGTGCCGGTCCTCGAGGCGTACGGCGTCCGCCGGGTCATGACGAGCAGCAGCGTCCGCTGCGCGGACACCGTGGCGCCGTACTGCCGCACCACCGGCACCGAGCCCGAGCCGATCGACCGGCTCAGCGAGGAGCACGCCCGGCGGGGCAAGGTGCGCAAGCTGGTGCGGCGCACGGTGGAGGCCCTTGGCAAGACCGGCCCCACGGTGATCTGCACGCACCGCCCGGTGCTGCCGTTCATCTTCGACGAGCTCGGCCTGGACGACCCCAAGCTCGAGAAGGGCGAGCTGCTCGTCGTCCACCTGCGCCGGGGTCGCGTCGTCGCCAGCGAGCGCCACTGACCCGAGCCCTGCGGTGAGTCCGCAGCCCCGTTCACTCGGCGTCTGTCCTGTGGGTCACATCTCGTCGACAACCGGGCGTTCCGAGTTCACGCCGCGTTCACCGACGACCCCGATGACGGACACCTGACCTTCCTAGCCTCCTGGGCGAGACAGAGATTCGCTGAACACAGGAGATTCAGAAGTGATCACCACTTCCATCCGTCGGGCCCTCGTGCCCGGCGTGGCCGCCGCGGCGGTGGCCCTTTCGCTCGCCGGCTGCGGGTCGGACGACAGCGCCGACGCGAGCACCAGCGTCGGCGGCAGCAGCAGTGCGTCGGGCCTGAGCGGCACCGTCGCGGCCGGTGGCTCCTCCGCGCAGGAGAAGGCCCAGGAGGCCTGGCGCGCCGGATTCGGGGCGGACAACCCCGACGTCACCATCACCTACGACCCGGTCGGCTCCGGCACGGGTCGCGACAACTTCTACTCCGGCGCCTTCAAGTTCGCCGGCTCGGACTCGGCGATCC
Source organism: Nocardioides terrae (assembly GCF_900112345.1). Classification (GTDB taxonomy): domain Bacteria; phylum Actinomycetota; class Actinomycetes; order Propionibacteriales; family Nocardioidaceae; genus Nocardioides; species Nocardioides terrae. Next base: position 154,313 of record NZ_FOLB01000002.1, on the reverse strand, counting down.
CCGCCGAGGACATGGAGAAGGCCACGGCCGCCTGCGGCGGCAGCGACGTCATCGAGGTCCCGGTCTTCATCTCCCCGATCGACATCGTCTTCAACGTCGAGGGTGTCGACAGCCTCGACCTCGACGCCACCACTGTCGCCAACATCTTCAACGGCACCATCAAGAAGTGGAACGACCCGGCGATCGCCGAGCTCAACGCCGACGCGACACTGCCCGACCTGGCGATCTCGCCGGTCCACCGCTCCGACTCCTCGGGCACCACCGACAACTTCACCGACTGGCTCTTCCAAGCCGGCGGCGGTGCGTGGAAGACCGAGCACAGCAGCGACTGGCCCGTCCAGTCCGGTGAGGCCGCGGAGGGGACCTCCGGTGTCGTCGGCGCCATCCAGGACGGCAACGGCACGATCGGCTACGCCGACGACAGCGCCGTGGCGAGCACCGAGCTCGGCAAGGTGTCCGTCAAGGTCGGCGACCAGTTCGTCGCCCCGTCGGCCGACGGCGCCGCCGCCGGTCTGGCCGCATCGAAGCTGGCCGACGGCGCAGCCGACACCCAGCTGGCCTACGCGATCAACCGCACCTCGACCGACCCGTCGGTCTACCCGGTCTTCCTGGTGTCGTACTTCATCGCCTGCCCGACCTACGACGACAAGGCCACCGCTGACGTCGTCAAGGGCTTCGGCCAGTTCGTCGTGTCGGAGCTCGGTCAGAAGGCCGCCGCCACGAACGCACTCTCGGCCCCGCTCCCGACCGACGTGGCCAGCAAGGCCGACGCCATCCTCGCCAAGATCGCGGCCAAGTAACCCAGATCGGCGTTCACCGCTGAGCAGCGGCGGGGTCTTCCGAGGCCTCGCCGCTGCGCAACGCAGAGCCGATCCCTCCGGCGCCACCCAGGAGTTCCGTGAGCACCACACCACAGCTCGAACAGGCCGAGCCGGGCGAGGACCTCGGCTCCCCCGGCCCGAGGTCGTCGACGAGCTACGGCCGCGGGGACCGGCTGTTCTCCGGCACCGCGTTGGCGTCGGGCCTGACCATCCTGGTCACGCTCGCCGCCGTCTTCGTCTTCCTCCTCCTCAAGGGCTTCCCCGGATTCTCGGCCGACCCCGACGTCTACGGCCCGTCCGCCAGCAACTTCTGGGGGTACGTCGGCCGGCTGCTGTTCGGCACCACGCTGGCCGCGATCATCGCGCTCGTCGTCGCCGTCCCGTTCTCATTCGCCCTGGCGCTGTTCACCTCCCACTACGCCCCGCGCCGGCTCGCGGCCCCGATCGCCTACGTGATCGACCTGCTGGCCGCCGTACCGTCGGTCGTCTTCGGCCTCTGGGGCGCGCGCACCCTGGCCGTCACGTCCCAGCCGGTGCAGCGCTGGCTCGACGCCCACCTCGGCTTCCTGCCGTTCTTCCACGGGCCGGTCTCCGCGACGGGCCGGACGATCCTGGTCGCCGGGATCGTGCTCGCGATCATGTGCATCCCGATCATCACCGCGATCAGCCGCGAGGTGTTCAAGCAGACCCCGCGGCTGCACGAGGAGGCGGCGCTCGCGCTCGGCGCGACCCGCTGGGAGATGGTCCGCTACGCGGTCTTCCCGCACTCGCGCTCCGGCATGGTCGCCGCCGTCATGCTCGGCCTCGGCCGTGCGCTCGGCGAGACGATGGCGGTCGCCATGGTGATGTCGTCGACGCCGATCGTCACGCTCAACCTGATCTCCTCGACCAACCCGGCGACGATCGCCTCCAACATCGCCGCCAACTACAAGGCCGAGGACAACCGAATCCAGACGGTCCTGCTGGCCACCGGCCTGGTGCTGTTCCTGTTCACCTTCCTGGTCAACTTCGCCGCGCGCTACATCGCCGGCCGTGGCGAGAGGGCGCAGCGATGAGCACCGCCGACCTGTTCGAGACGACGACGGGAAGTCTCAGGCGGCGCCGGGCCATGACCGACCGGCTCGTCACCGGCGTCATCTGGGCCGCCTTCGCCGCCACCCTCGTCCCGCTGGTCTGGCTGCTCTGGGTCGTGGTCAGCAAGGGGCTCCCGTCGATCGACGGCAACCTGCTCACCCACGACATGGTCCAGCGGCTCGACCCGACGACCGGCAAGCTGCAGGCCGGCGGAGGCCTCGAGCACGCGCTCTACGGCACCCTGCTCGTTACCCTCGGCGCGGTCGCGATCTCGGTCCCGATCGGCCTGTTCACCTCGATCTACCTCGTCGAGTACGGCGGCCGCAGCCGCGTCGCCCGGACCATCACCTTCCTGGTCGACGTGATGACCGGCATCCCCTCGATCGTCGCCGGGCTCTTCGGCCTGGCGCTCTTCACGCTGATCTTCGGCGTCGGCACCCGCATGGGCATCATGGGGTCGATCGCGCTGTCACTGCTCATGATCCCGACGGTGGTCAGGTCGGCCGAGGAGATGATGCGGCTCGTCCCGAACGACCTGCGCGAGGCGTCGTACGCCCTGGGCGTGCCGAAGTGGCGCACGATCGTCAAGGTCGTCATCCCGACCGCGCTGGGCGGCATCGTCACCGGCGTGATGCTCGCGATCTCCCGTGTCATCGGCGAGACCGCGCCGCTGCTGGTCGCCGTCGGCGCGGCCGAGGCCGTCAACCGCAACCTCTTCGACGGCCGGATGATGACGCTGCCCGTCTTCATCATGACGCAGTACGGCACCGCGACCCCCGAGGGCTACGACCGCGCCTGGGCCGGCGCGCTGCTCCTCATCGCCATCGTGATGGTGCTCAACCTCACCGCACGCCTCATCAGCCTCATCTTCGCCCCCAAGACCGGGCGCTAGTCAGGAGCACCAGTGGCCAAGAGCATCGACGTCAGCGACGTCAACATCTACTACGGCGACTTCAAGGCCGTCGAGGGCGTCAACATGACGATCCGGGCTCGGGCGGTCACCGCCTTCATCGGCCCGTCGGGCTGCGGCAAGTCGACCTTCCTGCGCACCCTCAACCGGATGCACGAGGTGATCCCGGGCGCGCGCGTCGAGGGCAAGATCGCCGTCTCCGGGCAGGACCTCTACGACTCCGCCGTCGACCCGGTCGAGGTGCGCCGGATGGTCGGCATGGTCTTCCAGCGGCCCAACCCGTTCCCGACGATGTCGATCTACGACAACGTCCTGGCCGGCAACCGGCTCAACTCGCGCAAGCTGAAGAGGCCCGACGCCGACGACATCGTTGAGCGGTCGCTGCGCGGCGCCAACCTCTGGAACGAGGTCAAGGACCGGCTCAACAAGCCCGGCATGGGCCTCTCCGGCGGCCAGCAGCAGCGGCTCTGCATCGCTCGCGCCATCGCCGTCGAGCCGCAGATCCTCCTCATGGACGAGCCCTGCTCGGCGCTCGACCCGATCTCGACCGCGGCGATCGAGGACCTGATCCACGACCTCAAGGACCGCTACACGATCGTGATCGTGACGCACAACATGCAGCAGGCGGCCCGCGTCTCCGACGACACCGGCTTCTTCAACCTCAAGGCCGCCGGCCAGCCCGGCCACCTGGTCGAGTTCAACCCGACCAAGAAGATGTTCACCAACCCCGACAACGAGTCGACCGAGGCCTACATCTCCGGCCGCTTCGGCTGAGTCGGCGTCTTGCTCACGGTGACCGTTCGGTCCGACCCCGCGAACGGCATCCGCCGCGGCGCAGTGCACAAGGTCAGGTGCGCGGGAGACGGGAGCCGGACCGCCGGTTGCGCGCAGGGGAGCGGCCTCCCCTAGATTGGAGCCCGTTCGCCTCCGCCTCCCCAGGAGTACTCCGTGCGTTTCCGCATCCGACCGGTCGACACGACTTTCTACGACCTCTTCACCGAGGCGGCCAGCCACCTCGTGACGGGTGCCCGGCTCCTCGCGGAGATGCTGGCGGAGGGCGCCGACCAGATCGACGTCGCCAAGCGGATGCGCGAGGCCGAGCACGCCGCCGACGAGACGACCCACGCGATCGTGCGCCGGGTCAACTCCGTCTTCGTGACCCCGTTCGACCGCGAGGACATCTACTCGCTCGGGTCCGGCCTCGACGACATCATGGACCTGATGGACGAGGTGGTGGACATGATCCTCGTCTACGAGGTCAAGGTCCTCCCGTCGGACCTCTCCGACCAGGTCGAGGTGCTGCAGCGCTGCGCCGAGCTGACCGCGGCCGCGATGCCCAACCTGCAGTCGATGAAGTCGCTGCAGGAGTTCTGGATCGAGGTCAACCGCCTCGAGAACGAGGGTGACCGCAACCACCGGCGGATCCTGGCGACGATCTTCTCCGGAGAGTTCAAGGCCGTCGAGGTCCTGAAGCTCAAGGACATCGTCGAGGCGCTGGAGTCGGCGATCGACGGGTTCGAGCGGGTCGCGAACATCGTCGAGCAGATCGCCCTCAAGGAGTCCTGAGCGCGACCATGGAACTCGCCATCGTCATCACGGTGGTCGTCGTCGCCCTTGCCTTCGACTACACCAACGGCTTCCACGACGCCGCCAACGCGATCGCCACCTCGGTCTCGACGCGAGCGCTCACCCCGCGGATCGCGCTCACCCTCGCGGCGGTCATGAACTTCGTCGGCGCGCTGCTCGGCCAGAAGGTCGCGCACACGGTCGCCGACACCCTCGACATCAGCGCCGACGACGCCAAGAACGCCCTGGTGATCGTGCTCGCGTCGTTGCTCGGCGCGATCGTCTGGAACCTCGTCACCTGGTACTTCGGCCTGCCCTCCTCCTCCACGCACGCCCTCATCGGCGGCCTGGTCGGAGCGGCGCTCGCCGCCGGCCCCGACCTCGCGGTCGTGCGCTGGCACACCATCATCGACAAGGTCATCATCCCGATGGTGATCTCGCCGATCGTCGGCTTCTGCCTCGCGTTCCTGGTGATGCTCGCGATCATGTGGATCTTCCGGAACCGTCCGGCGGCCAAGGTCAACCGCGGCTTCCGCGGCATGCAGACCGTCTCCGCGGCCGCCCTCGCGCTGGGCCACGGCCTCCAGGACGCCCAGAAGACGATGGGCGTCATCTTCCTCGCCCTCGTCTCCAGCGGGCACGCCGACGAGTCCGACGGTCTTCCGCTGTGGGTCATCGTCTGCGCGGCCGGCGCCATCTCCCTGGGCACCTACTCCGGCGGCTGGCGGATCATGCGCACGCTCGGCCGCAAGATCATCCACCTCGACCCGCCGCGCGGCTTCTCAGCCGAGGCGGTCGGTGCGTCGGTGCTCTACACGACGGCCTACGTCTGGCAGGCGCCGATCTCCACCACCCACACGATCACCAGCGCGATCATGGGCGCCGGCGCCACGAAGCGCATCTCCGCCGTGCGGTGGGGCGTCGCGGGCAGCATCGTGACGGCCTGGGTGCTCACCTTCCCGGCGGCCGGCCTCGCCGCCGCGGCGGCGTACGAGGTCCTGCGCCTCGTCTTCGGCGTCTGACGCCCGGCCGGCGCCTGGACCGTCCGGCCTGCCGCTAGACCGCCCGCCGGCGCCGCTGCCGCTCGATGAGCGTCTCGTGCAGGTCGACGGTGCCGTCGTTGCGGATCCAGGCCCCGTCGGCGTCGAGCAGCCACGCGGACGTGCTCGGCGCGAAGGCGAGGTCGAAGAGGTCGGCCACCCCGGTGACGTGGTCCTCGAGCGGCAGCCGGACGAGCACCTCGACGCGCCGGTCGAGGTTGCGGTGCATCAGGTCGGCCGAGCCGAGCCACGCGACCGGTTCGCCGCCGTTGGCGAACCAGAACAGCCGTGAGTGCTCCAGGAACCGGCCGAGGATCGACCGGACGGTGATCGTCTCCGACAGCCCGGGGACGCCGGGGCGCAGGGAGCAGATGCCGCGGACGAGTACGTCGACCCTGACCCCGGCCTGCGAGGCGAGGTAGAGCGCGTCGATGACCGCCTCGTCGACGACCGAGTTGGCCTTGAGCCGGATGTGGGCGGGACGGCCCGCGCGGTGGTGCGCGATCTCGGCGTGGATCTGCTCGACGATCCCCTCGCGGACCGTCGCCGGTGCCACGAGGAGCTGCTCGTAGGACGCGTTGCGCGACCAGCCGGACAGGTTGTTGAACAGGTGCGCGACGTCCTCGCCGATGGCCTCGTCGGCGGTGATCAGGCCGTAGTCCTCATACAGCCGCGACGTCTTCGGGTTGTAGTTGCCGGTCCCGATGTGGGTGTAGCGACGGATACCGCCGCCGTACGCGCCCTCGTCGCGCACGACCATGGCGAGCTTGCAGTGCGTCTTGAGGCCGATGAGGCCGTAGACGACGTGGCAGCCGGCCTGCTCGAGCTTGCGCGCCCAGCGGATGTTGGCCGACTCGTCGAAGCGAGCCTTGATCTCGACCAGGACGAGCACCTGCTTGCCGGACTCGGCGGCGTCGATCAGGGCGTCGATGATGGGGGAGTCGCCGGAGGTGCGGTAGAGCGTCTGCTTGATCGCCAGCACGTGCGGGTCGGCCGCCGCCTGCTCGAGGAAGCGCTGCACCGAGGTGGCGAACGAGTCGTAGGGGTGGTGCAGCAGGATGTCGCGGCGCCGCGCGGCCTTGAAGACGTCGACGGGCGCGGCGGACTCGACGTCGGCGAGGCGGTGGTGGGTCGTCGGCAGGAACGCGGCGAACTTCAGCTCCTCCCGGTCGATGTCGGCGATCGCGTGCAGGCCGCGCAGGTCGAGCGGGCCGGGGAGCCGGAAGACCTCCGACGACGAGACGCCCAGCTCGGAGACGAGCAGGTCGAGCACCGAGTCCGAGATCGACGACTCGACCTCGAGCCGCACCGGCGGGCCGAAGCGACGTCGGAGCAGCTCCTTCTCGAGCGCGGCGAGCAGGTTCTCGGCGTCGTCCTCCTCGACCTCGACGTCCTCGTTGCGGGTGACCCGGAAGGTGTGCACCTCCAGGACCTCCATGCCCGGGAAGAGCCGCTTGAGGTGCTCGCCGATGATGTCCTCGAGCGGGACGAAGCGGTCGTTGCCGACCGAGACGAAGCGGGTGAGGTTGGGCGGCACCTTCACCCGCGCGAAGTGCTCCTTGCCGGTCCGCGGGTCGCGGATGAGGACGGCCAGGTTGAGGCTGAGCCCGGAGATGTAGGGGAACGGGTGGGCCGGGTCGACGGCCAGCGGCGTCAGGATCGGGAAGACCCGCTCCTTGAAGAGCTTCTTGCACTGCTTCTGCTCCGGTGCGGTCAGGTCGTCCCACCGGACCAGCTCGATGCCCTCCTTCCACAGGCCGGGCACGACCTGCTCGGAGAAGACAGCGGCGTGCCGCTCGGAGAGCTCGCGCGTCGTGCGCCAGATCAGCTCGAGCACCTCGCGCGGCATCAGCCCGGAGGCGGCGCGAACGGCGAGCCCGGCGGCGATCCGCCGCTTCAGACCGGCCACCCGGACCATGAAGAACTCGTCGAGGTTGGAGGCGAAGATCGCCAGGAACCGCGCCCGCTCGAGGAGCGGCAGGGTCGGTTCCTCGGCGAGCTCGAGCACACGCTGGTTGAAGTGCAGCCAGGACAGCTCACGGTCGAGGAACCGGTCCTCGAACTGCTCGACCGCGGCCAGCGCCTCGTGGTCCGGCTGGTAGGGCGGGTCGACGTCGAAGGACTCGACTCCACCGAGATCGTTGTCGGTGAAGGGCTCCAGCGTCATGATCCGAGTGTCCCACCGACTGGTGAACTCCAGATGACGGTCGCTCCGGCCGGCGTAAGTGACCCACCGGTAAGTTTCACCTCCGTGAGCCTCCTGTCCACGCCCTCGTCCCTCGTCCGCTCGACCCTCGCGTCGCTGGTCGGCTCCGCCGAGCGGGTCGCTCTGGCCACCGCGCTGGTGCTCCCGGAGCCGGTCCAGCGGCGACTGGCCGGGAGGCCGGTCGTGGTCGACGGCCAGACGCTGGCCACCGACACCCAGCTGATGCTCAGACTGGCGAAGGTGGCCGGACCGGCGATCGAGTCGCTGCCGATCGACAAGGGACGCACGGTGCTGGTGCACCAGTCACGGATGGCGGGCGGCGAGCAGCCGATCGGCAGGGTGGAGACGCTGCGGGCGGCCGGTCATGACGTCCGGCTCTACACCCCGACCGCCGTCTGCGCCTCCGTCGAGCCGGGGCCGCTGTTGGTCTTCTTCCACGGCGGCGGGTTCATCTACGGCGACCTCGACTCCCACGACGCCGCCGTGCGCTTCCTCGCCGAGGAGTCCGGCGTCCGCGTGCTCGCGGTCGACTACCGGCTCGCTCCCGAGGCGCCGTTCCCGGCGGCCTACGAGGACGCCGTCGAGGTCTTCCAGTGGGTCCGCGACAACGCCGGCGCGGTCGGCGCCGACCCCGACCGGATCGGCGTCGGTGGCGACTCCGCTGGCGGCAACCTGGCCACCGGCGTCGCGCTCGCGGTCACCGACGCGTGCGCGTTCCAGCTGCTCATCTACCCCGTGACGCAGTTCGACGAGCAGACCGGGAGCCGCCGCCGCTTCCGGACCGGCTACTTCCTCACGTCCGACTTCATCGACCTCGCCGGGTCGTCGTACGTCCCGGCGGGCACCGACCCGCGCGACCCCCGCCTCTCCCCACTCCATGCGGACGTGCCCGCAAGGGTCGCTCCGGCGTTCGTCGCCACCGCAGGGTTCGACCCGCTGCGCGACGAGGGCGAGGCGTACGCGGCCAAGCTGGCCGCGGCCGGCGTCCAGGTCGAGACCTGGCGCTACCCCGACCAGATCCACGGCTTCTTCAACGTCCTGCTCGCCCGCTCCTCGCGCGCCGCAGCGGCCGATCTCGCCGTAGCGCTCAGGAAGGGTCTCGGCGCCTGAGGGCCGACCGGCGCGGATCAGCGGCGGCCGACCTCCGGGCGCCAGCGGAGCAGCTCACGGGTGAGCGCGTCGGCGTCGACCTGACGGGCGTCGAGGACGACCGCCGAGGTGCCGGGGCGGGACAGCTCGACCCGCCAGCGACGCTGACCGGGGCGGCCGACCACCTTCAGGTCGGTGTTCCGGTCGTAGAGGTCGAACGACTCCGTCCGGCCGCCGCGCTCCACCGCGAGGACGCCATCGTCGGTCACGGTCACGGCGTCGGGTGACCCGGCCGCGGCGAAGGAGCGTACGTCGACCTGGCGGGCCGGCCCCGCGGCCGGCTCGCTCTCGGACTCGGCGGACGCGTCCGCGTCACCCGCTCGCCGCGCCTCGTCGACCTTGGCCCACTCGTCCCGGAGCCAGGCGCGCTGGGTCTCGCCGGCACCCGGCGGGGGGGCCTCCTCGCCAACCGAGGGCGGCTCGAAGGCGGAGGACACGACCGGGATCGACCCCGTCTCGTCCAGCGCGCGGACCTCCGTGGCGTCGAGCGAGGATGGGGCCGCGACGGCTTCGTGCAGCGCTGCGACGCTGCGCTTGGACCCCTTCTCCCGCAGCGCCCGGGTCACGCCCTCGCGCAACGCGACCAGCTCGGCCGCGAGCTCGGCGAGCCGGCGCTCGGCGGCGAGCCGCTCCTGCAGGGCGGTCTCGACCAGCTCGGTGTTGTGCCGGATCGAGGACTCGACCGCCTGCCGGTCGATGGCCCGCTGGGCCGCGACCTCCTCGGCCTGCGCCCGCAGCCGGTGGGCCTCGGCCGCCTCGGCACGAGCCGCCTCGAGCTCGGCCAGGACGTCCTGCGTGCGCTGGTGGGCCTCGGCCAGCTCGCGCTGCACCTCGCGGGTCTTGTCCGCCTGGGCCCTGGCCGCCTGCTCGGCGCCGTCGCGGGCCGCCTGGGCCAGGATCGCGGCCTCCTCGGCCTCGAGCCGGGCGTCGAGCGCCTCCATCACCTTGGCGGCCGCGGCCTGGGCGTCGGCGAGCGCCTCGGCGCGGCCCTGGTGGGCGCGGTCGGCGGTCTCGTGGGCCGCGCGGGCGATCTCGGCCTGCTCCTCCACCTTCTTCAGCGCCGCCTGTGCCGCTTCGGCGGACTGCTGCGCCGCGAGTGCCTGCTGCTGGGCAGCGGTCTCGGCCTCGCCCCGCAGGGCATGGGCGAGCTTGGCCGCCTCGGCTGCCGTCCGGGCCGCGGCCTCGGCGTGCGCACGCTGCTCGTGGGCGGAGTGGGCCGCGTTGGCCTGCTTGTAGCTCTGCCTCTCCGCCTCCTGGCGGGCCGCCGCGTGCTCGGCGACGAGCCGGTCGGCCTCCTCGCGGGCGGCCGCCGACGCGGCGAGCGCCTCCTCGCGGATGCGGTGCGCCTCGGCCATCGCGTCCTCGCGCTCCGCCGTCGCTCGGGCCACCGCCTGCTCGCGCTCGGTCGCTGTCGCGGCCGCGGTGGCCTCGGCCTCGCTGCGGGCCTGGTTGGCGACCGCGGCAGCAGCGGCGAGCGACGCCGCCGACTCCTCGGCCTGGACGCGCGCCTGGTGGGCCGCCGCGGCCGCCTGTGCCTGCTGGTCCAGCCGCTCGCGGTGGTCCGCCTCCTGCGCCTGCAGCCGCTCCGCCACCTCGGCCTGCGTCGTGGCGAGCACCTGCTCGGCCGCGGTCCGGGCGTCGTACGCCGCCGCTGCCTCTTCCGCCTTCGCGCGTGCCGCGGCCTCGGCCTCGTGGCGTGCCTCGTGCGCGGTGGTGGCGGCCTCGAGCTGCTCGGCGGCGAGCTGCTCGAGGTGGGTGCGGATCTCGGTGTGCTCGGTGACCTTGCGGTCGGCGTCGGCGTGCGCGGCCGACGAGCTGGCGGCTGCTGCCTGCACGATCCGCCGCGCCTCGGCGAGGGCGCGGTCGGAGTGGTCCCGCGCGGCGGCCATGGTCTGCTCGGCCTCGGCCTTCGCGGCGGCGACGGCCGCCTCGGCATCCGCCTTCACGGCGGCGACGGCGGCGGCGGCCTGGGCCCTCGACGCACCGATGGCCGACTCGGCCTCCGCGGTCGCCGCGGTGACCGTGGTCCGCGCCTCCCGCGCTGCCGCCTCCAGCGACTGCTCCGTCTGCTGGCGAGCAGTGTCGACCAGCGACCTGGCGTGCGCGTGCGCGGCGGCGACGGCCTCGTCGGCCTCGCGTCGGGCGGCGGCGAGCTCTTCGTCGGCCCTCTGCCGGGCCTCGGACTGCGCCTGTTCGGCGGCGGCCCGGGCGTCGTGGGCGGCGGCGGCCTCGGCGGCCCGTTCCGCGGCGGCGGCCTCGGCCGCGACTCGTGCCTGGTGGGCGGCGGCGGCCGCCTCGGACTGCTCGCGCAGGTGGGCGGCGGCCTCCTCGGCCTGCGTCCGCAGCCGCTGCTCGGTCTCGGCGTGAGCGGCGGCGAGCGCCTGCTCGGCCTGCTCGCGGGCCTGGTGGGCACCGGCGGCCTCGATGGCCCGTTCGGCCGACGCGTCCTCGGCCTCCTTGCGGGCCTGCTCCCCGGCGGCTGCGACTCCGGCGAGCGCGCGGGCGGCGTCCTCGGCGCGGGTCCGCGCCTCGGTCAGCTCGTCCAGCTGGGCCTTGAGGTCGGCCTCACGGCTGGCGGCCAGCTTGACCGCCTCCGCGTGCCGGCGTACCGCCTCCTCCGTCGCCGCCGCCTGCGCCTCCGCGCGCTCCTCGGCCTCCCGGCGAGCGGCCTGTGCGGCCTCCGCGGAGGCCTCGGCCTCCGCGTGCCGACGCGCGGCCTCCTCGACGGCGGTCTCGGCGGTGACCCGGGCCTCGTGAGCGGCCGCTGCGGCGGTCGCGTGCTCGTGGGCGGCGCGGTCGGACTCCTCGGCCGTACGCCGGGCCTCCGCTGCGCTCTCCTCGGCGGCGAGCCGCTCGGCGGCCTGGGCGGCGGCGGCCTGCTCGGCCAGCGCGCGAAGCCGTGCTGCGGCCTCCGCGGCCGCGGCCTGGTCGCGGGCGCGCGCCTCGAGGTCGGCGAGCGAGCGCCCGGCCGCCTGTGTGGAGGCGGCCTGGTCGCTGCCTGCCTGGTCCGGTCGAGCCGGCGTCGGGCTGTCCGGTGTCTGCGGGTTGCTCGCGTCGGCGGGGGGCTGCTGCGTCGATGAGCTCGAGTCGCTCCCCGAGCGCCGGAACCACCGGCGGTCGGACGGGTTCTGGGGCTGGTCCATTTCCGGCTGATCCTATCGGCCGGGACGGTCCGGCTCAGTTATCCGTTCGGTCACGGTGGCATGGGCAGGAAGGGGGCGCCGACCAGCGGCGCCTCGACCAGCGGGTGCCTCAGTAGACGATCGCCTGCACACCCTCGCCGAGGATCTCCTCGGCGAAGACGGCGGCGCCCTTGATCACCGCGCCGTCGACGAGGTCGTCCTCGGTGAGCCCGCGGCGCAGCGCGCACTGGCTGCAGACCGTGACCGTGCCCGAGGTGAGCACCAGCGCGAGCAGGTCCTCGACAGGTGTCGCGTGCTCGAGGTCGAGGGACGCCCGGCCGGGGACGGCGAACCACGCAGCCTCTCCGGTCAGCCACAGGCTGACCGACGCGCCCGCGGCGGCCGCTGACGCGGCGATGGTGAACGCCTGGTTCGCGCGCTCGGGCTCCTCGGAGCCGGCGGTGCACTTCACGACGAGGGACCTCACGGCGTCCGACCCTAGACCGCGCGCCGACTAGACTCGCCGACCGTGGCCTTCGAGATCCCCGACAACCTGCACCCCGACTGCGGCCCCGTCGCCTGGATGCTCGGGACGTGGCGCGGCAACGGCCACGGGGACTACCCGACGATCGACGGGTTCCAGTTCGGCCAGGAGCTGATCTTCACCCACGACGGGCGGCCGTTCTTCCACTACTTCGCCCGCTCCTGGATCGTCGACGACAACGGCGAGGTGGTCCGCAACGCCGCGCTCGAGACCGGCTTCCTGCGCTGCAAGCCGGGCGAGGAGCCGGGCGAGGCCAAGGTCGAGCTCGTCCTCGCGCACAACACCGGCTTCGCCGAGATCTGGTACGGCCAGGCCGCCGGCGGCAAGCTCGAGATCGTCACCGACGCGGTCGCGCGCACCGAGACCGCCAAGGAGTACGCCGGCGGGAAGCGTCTCTACGGCAACGTCGAGGGCGACCTGCTCTACGCCTTCGACATGACCGCAATGGGTCAGGCGCTCCAGCCGCACCTGTGGGCGCGCCTGCAGCGGGCGTGAGTCCGATGGCGGCCGACGACACCGGGCAGGACACCGGGCAGGACACCGGGCAGGACAGCGACTGGCGCAGCCGGCTGCGGGCCCAGGGCTACCGCCTCACCCCCCAGCGCGAGCTGATCCTCGCGGCCGTCGAGCGCCTCGACCACGCGACCCCCGACGAGATCTTCGCCGAGGTCTCGACGCAGTCGACGGCCATCAACATCTCCACCGTCTACCGGACGCTGGAGGTCCTCGAGGAGCTCGGGCTGGTCCGCCATCTCCACCTGTCCGACCGCGCGCCGACGTACCACTCCGTCCACGCCGGCCCCGCCCACTTCCACCTGTCCTGCCGGAATTGCGGGCAGGTCATCTCGGTTGACGAAGACAGGGCCGCCGAGTTCGTCGGGCGGCTGCGCGAGGACGCCGGCTTCGAGGCCGACGTCGCGCACCTGACGATCTTCGGGGCGCACGTGCCCGAGTGCCCGAGTCCGGAGGAAGCCCATGACCACGACCACTAGCCCGCTGCTGAGCCTGCCCGGCGCTGTCGCCGGCGACGGCGTCGACGCGGCCGTCGCCGCGCACTACGGCTCCTTCAACAACGAGCAGCGGCTGCTCGAGTCGGGTGAGGGGTTCGTCGACCTCTCCCACCGCGACGTCGTGGTCGTCTCGGGCCCGGACCGGCTCACCTGGCTGCACTCGCTGACCTCCCAGGCTTTCGAGGGCCTCGAGCCGGGCGTCTGGACGGCCGCGCTGATCCTCTCGCCGCAGGGCCACATCGAGCACCACTTCGCCGGCGTCGACGACGGCACCGCCTTCACGGCCTGGACCGAGCCGGGGTACGGCGAGCCGCTCGCCGCGTTCCTCGAGAAGATGAAGTTCTGGTCAGACGTCACGGTCTCCCTCTCGAGCTCCCTGGTCGTCGCGTGGCGGCCGTCCGGATATCTGTTCGTGCCCCGCGACCAGCTCGCGACCTTCGCAGAGGCGGCCGGGCCGCCCGCGGGGATGTGGGCGTTCGAGGCGCTGCGGATCGCTCGCGGCGAGCCGCGGTTCGGCGTCGACACCGACCACCGGACCATTCCCAACGAGGCCGGCTGGCTCCCGGCCCAGCCGGACCAGTCCGACGCCGTCGGCTTCCTGCCCGCCGTCCACCTCGACAAGGGCTGCTACCGCGGTCAGGAGACCGTCGCCCGGGTGCACACCCTCGGTCGACCGCCGCGCCGGCTCACCCTGCTCCACCTCGACGGCTCCGAGAACCGCCTGCCTGCTGCCGGGTCACCGGTCATCCACGGTGAGCCCGAGAACGGGAAGAGCGTCGGCTTCGTCGGCTCCTCCGCTCGGCACTACGAGCTCGGCCCCATCGCGCTCGCGGTCCTGAAGCGCAACGTGCCGCTCGACGCCACCCTGACCGTCGACGGCATGCCGGCGGCCCAGGAGGTCATCGTGGATCCGGAGGTCGGGATGCATGTGCGGCCGCGGCTCTGAGCGCGCCGCACGGTCCTGACCGGGCGCGTCGACGGCCCGGCCCAGCGACATGGGATCAGGGCCGGGCGAACTGGACGTGCGTGTCGGCCGGCTCATGGGTGAACCCGAGCCCGGAGTAGAGCCGGACGGCGGCCGTGTTGGTCGCCTCCACGTAGAGGTGCACCGACTCCACGTCGCTGAGGTGGACCAGGCCCAGCGCCGTGAGGACCTTCCCGAGGCCACGGCCCTGCGCGGCCGGTGAGATGCCGACGACGTACACCTCTCCGAGGGCGGGGGAGTGCCGCTTGGTCCAGTGGAAGCCGAGCATCTGGCCGTCGGCGGACCACGCCTCGATGAGGCCCTCGGGCTCGAACCACGGCTCGGCCATCCGCTCGCGCAGGTCCGCCGCCGACAGGGAGCCCTGCTCGGGGTGGTGGGCGAAGGCGGCTGCGTTGACCCGCAGCAAAGAGCGCTCGTCGCCGGGCTGGAACCCCCTGACCGTCACGTCGTCCGGGACGGACAGCACCGGGAGCGGGAGCGAGCTCGGTCGCCGCATCACCCACAGCTCGCGGACCGGGCGGAAGCCGTGGGCGGCCGCCAGCGCCGCCGCACCCGGGAGGCTGCCATGCGACCAGCCGACCAACGGCCCCGAGGTCTGCTCCAGCAGCCGCGAGAGGAGTCGCGAGCCGAGACCGTGCGAGCGCGCCGACGGCCGTACGACGACCGACACCTGATCCCCGACCAGCAGCGCGAACCCCTCCGGATCGACCACGCTGCGGACCGAGTCCGGCCGATGCCGCAGGGTCAGTCGGGTCGCCTCGTCGAGCGGGTCGACCCCGTCGGCAGCGGCGGCGTCGTCGGCCAGAGCGAGCACATCGTCCACGCCTGCCACCCTAGTGAGCGACCCGACGGCCGAGCAGGAGGAGGCGGGATGAGGCGCGACGAGGCGGGGTCAGGCCTGCGGCGTCATGAGCCGGGCGTCCGCCTCGGCCGACTTCGTCGGCAGCACGAACCGGTAGCCCACGTTGCGCACCGTCCCGATGAGCGTCTCGTTCTCGGGGCCGAGCTTGGCGCGCAAGCGCCGCACGTGCACGTCGACGGTGCGGGTGCCGCCGAAGTAGTCGTAGCCCCAGACCTCCTGCAGCAGCTGCTGCCGGGAGAAGACCCTGCCGGGGTGCTGAGCGAGGAACTTGAGGAGCTCGAACTCCTTGAAGGTCAGGTCGAGCGAACGGCCGCTGACCTTGGCGGTGTAGGTCGCCTCATCCACCACGACCTCGCCCGAGCGGATGACGTGGGCATCGGGGTCCACGGCGTCGCGGGCGGCGGCGAGCCGGCCGATGGCCAGCTTGATGCGCGCCTCGAGCTCGGCCGGGCCGCAGGTGTAGAGCACGACGTCGTCCATGCCCCAGTCGTGGGCGACGACAGCGAGGCCGCCCTCGGTCACGATGAGCAGGACGGGGATCTCGGTGCCCGTCGTCCGGATCAGGCGACACAGGTCGCGGGCGTGGGCGAGGTCCTGGCGACCGTCGACCAGGAGCAGATCGGCGTCCGGCGCCTCGAGGAGGGCGGCGCCCTGTGCCGGCAGGATCTTGACCGAGTGGCCGAGCAGGGAGAGCCCGGGCAGCACCTCGACCGAGGGCTGCAGAGCGCTGGTCAGCAGAAGCAGGGTGCTCATGGCACGACCTCCAGTTCACGTGGAGCCGTTCGGAGCACCAAGACGCAACGCTGGGCCTCGGTGTGATGCTGTCAGCGCATACTAGCGAAACCGTGCCGACATCTGCCGAGGAGAACGTCCACGTGGGACAGATCGAGATCCACTACTGGGCCGCCGCGAAGGCGGCGGCCGGTGTCGCGCAGGACGTCCTCGAGGTCGCCGAGGCGGTGACGCTCAGCGAGGTCGTACGGCGAGCGGTCGACCTCCACCAGGACACCCGCCTGGCCGACGTACTCCAGGTGTGTTCCGCGCTTGTCGACGATCGTCCCGTGAAGCGTCTCGACCCGGAGACCGTCCTGGTCGAGCCGGGCCAGTCGGTGGAGTTCCTGCCGCCGTTCGCGGGCGGCTGACGAGCGCCGAAAAAATTCTTCCGACGCATCCGTGACCCTGTGACGTCTGTCTCGTTCTACTGGGCAGTAACCGACGGGGCCGCTGGCCGGCCCACCCACAGGGAGCGTGTAGATGAACGTTTTTCGGAAGACGTCCGCCGGAGTTGCTGGTCTGGCCCTCGCCCTCGGCGGTGTCACGCTGGTGACGACCGTCGAGGTCCAGGCCGCGACGGCCCCGTGCGCTGCGGAGAACCAGGCTGCCGGTGCCGCGCAGAACGACGCCGCCAACCGGGGCACCGACTACACCAAGGCGAAGCGGAAGCTGCGGAGGGCGCAGAGGGCCTACCGCCAGCACCACACGACCGCCAACAAGCGGAAGGTGCGCAAGGCGAAGCGGGCTCGCCGGGTGGCCCACCGCCGCTACCGCGCCGCCGTCGCCACCGCCAACACCGCCGCGGCGAACGCGAACAGGTGCCAGGCGTCCGCCGCCCCGGCCACTCCCGCCACGCCCGCCACGCCCGCCACTCCGGCCCAGATCCAGGACCAGTTCATGGCCGCACTCGGTCAGGGCGCGCAGGCTCTGACCGGTGCGATCCAGCAGGCCTCCGAGGCCCTCGCCGGCGCCGGTGTCCCGATGGACAGCCTGCAGCCCGTCGTCGGCGCGCTCACCGACGCGATCCAGTCCGGTGCCGCCGACCCGCAGGACCTCCCGGCCATCGCCCAGGACTTCGCCGACGCGCTGCAGAGCGGTGCTGACCCGTCGGCGCTCGCCGAGCAGTTCCAGCAGTTCCTCGAGAGCCTGTCCGGCACCGGTCTCTCGCCCGACGCGTTCTTCGACGCGGCCCAGCCGATCATCGACGCGCTCGAGAGCGCCGGCCTCCCCGCCGGCCAGTTCGCGGCCGCTCTCCAGGCGGCCCTGGACACCTTGGCCAGCGGTGGGCTCCCGAGCGACCCCGCTGACGCGGCCGGCCTGATCGACAGCGTGATCGACAGCATCCAGTCGGCCCTGCCGGAGCCCGCCGCACCGCTCGACGACGCGCTCGAGCAGATCCAGACCGGCCTGGACGGCGTCCTCGGCGGTCTGCTCGGCGGCCTCCTCGGCTGACCGCGAGCATCCGCAGCACCAGGCGAGGCCGTCCCGCATCCGCGGGGCGGCCTCGTCCGCTCGCTGGGAATCCCCACCGCCCCGTCTGACGTTGAACATCACATGACCGGACTCTGGGTGGCGCTGGCCGCGATCGCCATCGCACTGGTCTTCGGCACCTTCCGGGCCCTCACCGACGGCCGCTTCCGCGGCACGCACAAGCCCGCCGGCCACCCTTCGCTGGTCGAGGAGGGCCGGCACCCTTCGCTGGTCGAGGAGGGCCGCCGGGCCCGTCTCGAAACCACCGCCTGGACCCAGCTCGGCGCCGCCGCGACCAGCACCGAGCTCGGCGAGCGGGCGACACTGGTGCAATTCTCGAGCGCGTTCTGCGCCCCCTGCCGGGTCACCCGCCGCGTGCTGAGCGACGTCGCCGAGACGACCCCTGGCGTCGTCCACCTCGAGGTCGACGCAGAGCACCACCTCGACGCGACCCGCCGGCTCGGCATCCTGCGCACGCCGACCACGCTGATCCTCGACCCCACCGGCCGGGAGATCGCCCGAGCGGCTGGAGCACCCCGCAAGGACCAGGTCCTGGCCACGATCCCCGCTCGGGATCTCACTTGACGAGACGACGGTCCGAATGATGAGACACGAGTTCGCCCCCCGAGCGAACCGCCCCTAGGGTTGTTGACATGTCCTCGACCATGCTCACCAAGCGCCGCGCAGTGGATCACTGCCGCGTGCGCTCGGCGCTGTGTCGAATGTCGTCCTGAGCCAGTTCCAGCCCAGTAGACGACCCGACCGCTGCCCAGCGGTCCCAGGAGAGCCATGTCCACCACTGCTTCCGCGCGCACCGGCGCCCGGCCCGAGGCCGGCTCCGGCATCGACCCGCGCGGCCCGCAGTTCAACGCCGCGGTCACGGTCGTCGTACTCGTCGCCATCCTCGTGACCGCGGGCACGGCCGTCGGCACGGTCCTGACCGCCGTGCAAGCGGCGCTCTTCGCGTGGGGCGCGATCGGGGGCGTCCAGACGACGATCCACGCGAAGGTCTTCAAGGCGCTGATCCGCCCCCGTCTCGCGAGCCCCGACCACCTCGAGGACCCGGCGCCGCCCCGGTTCGCGCAGGCGGTGGGCCTCGGGTTCGCCGCGGTCGCCCTGGTCGGCTTCCTCGTCGGCGGCACGACCGTGGGCACGGTCGCGATCGCCCTCGCGCTCGTCGCAGCCACCCTCAACGCGGTCTTCCGCTTCTGCCTCGGCTGCGAGGTCTACCTGCTCATCAAGCGCGCCACCAGCTGACCGCGCCCCCGACAACAAGGCACAGCAAGTCCCAGACCCCCTCGCCGGCCGCCGGCGAGAAAAGAAAGGTAAGACACATGAGCCGCGAGAACTCCCTCGTCTCCGCCCAGTGGGTGGAGGAGCACCTCGACGACCAGAACGTCGTCCTGATCGAGGTCGACGAGGACACCTCGTCCTACGACAAGGGCCACATCCGGGGCGCCATCAAGCTCGACTGGACCACCGACCTGCAGGACCAGGTCCGCCGCGACTTCCTCAACAAGGAGCAGTTCGAGGCCCTGCTGTCGAGCCACGGCGTCGGCAACGACCACACCGTGGTCCTCTACGGCGGCAACAACAACTGGTTCGCCGCCTACGCCTACTGGTACTTCAAGCTCTACGGCCATCAGGACGTCAAGCTGCTCGACGGCGGCCGCAAGAAGTGGGAGCTCGACAGCCGCGAGCTGACCGACGAGGTCCCGGACCGCGCCGCGACGACGTACGTCGCCCAGGAGCAGGACCGCTCCATCCGTGCCTTCCGCGACGAGGTCGTCGCCGCCATCGGCAGCCACAACCTCGTCGACGTGCGGAGCCCCGACGAGTACGCCGGCCGCCTCCTCGCCCCGGCCCACCTCCCGCAGGAGCAGTCGCAGCGCGCCGGCCACGTCCCGACGTCGGTCAACGTCCCGTGGAGCAAGAACGCCAACGACGACGGCACCTTCAAGTCCGACGAGGAGCTGCAGAAGCTCTACGCCGAGGTCGGCTTCGACGAGTCCAAGGACACCATCGCGCTGTGCCGCATCGGCGAGCGGTCCTCGCTCACCTGGTTCGTGCTCCAGGAGCTGCTCGGCAAGAAGAACGTGAAGAACTACGACGGCTCGTGGACCGAGTACGGCTCCCTCGTCGGCGTTCCGATCGCCCTCGGCGACGAGCCGGGCCAGGCCGACGGGAAGAGCGCCTGATGTGCGGCGCGACTGAGGGCGGTCTGAGTCTCGCCGGCGTCGACGTCACCAAGGAGGCCGTGATCCAGGGCAAGGTCGTCCGTGGCGGCGACCCGGTGGGCGGCGCGTACGTCCGCCTGCTCGACCGCACCGGCGAGTTCACCGCCGAGGTCCCGACCAGCGCGACCGGACACTTCCGGTTCTTCGCCGGCGACGGCGACTGGACGCTGCGCACCCTCGCGCCGAAGGCCGAGCCGGTCGACCGCAAGGTCCGCGCCGCGGTCGGCAGCGTCGCCGAGGTCGAGATCTCCCTCTGACCAACACACACACCACGAAGCCCGCCCGGGAACCCGGGCGGGCTTCGTCGTCTCTGGAAAAGCGCTCAGAACTCCTCAGCTCAGCCGGACCCCGGCCGATCAGGTGGACTAGACAATTCTTGTGATCCAGACCACCCTCTGAGCGAATTCGCGCCGTATCACGCCTAGCCGTGTGAGCGTGCGCGTTTCACGCGCGCCGGATTTCACCAACTGCCTGCGGGCGCTCCGACGGCCGTGGTTCGCTAGCGCCTCCGCACAGACTTAACGACCGCTGGCTTCTGTCGAGCGGCCCGCAGGAGGAGTTGCACACATGAAGAAGGTCATCGCCAGCCTGTTCACGGCCACCCTGATGGCAGCTGGCCTGGTGACGGTGTCGGGGGGCACCTCCGCGAACGCCGCCACGAGCCACGTCTACCCCAACACGGTCGGCACTGCCACCAAGGTCAACGGCCCGAAGAAGGTCAAGCACGGCAAGCGGGTCCGGGTCCGTCCGGTCGTCAGCTCCGCTGCCAAGGGCACCGTCACGGTGACGATCCGCCGTGGCCGCACGCTGGTCAAGCGCGTCCACGTCGCTCCGGGCACGCGGGTCTACTTCCGCGCTCGCAAGTCCGGCAAGTACTTCATCAAGGCCGTCTACACGCCGGCCCCGAACACCGCGTTCAAGGCGTCGACCTCGAAGAAGAAGGTCATCCGCGTCAAGTGATCGCCTGAGCTTCACAGTCCCCATCACGGCGCATCACGACGGGGCCCCGCGTTCTTCGCGGGGCCCCGTCGCATGCCCGGCGGCCGGTGGTCCGAGCCACGCACGTCACGTGCGCCGAACTTCGCCAAAGCGCCCTCCTGCGCCGGTCTGGACACTTAGCCTGATCACGCCTCGGCAGGGCCGGCAACGTCGCCGGCCGAGCCGCCTGCCCCACCCTCGATGGTCGAGGAGCTCGCACAGCGAGCGCCGCGAAGCCACGCCCCGAGAACACCACGAAAGACAGAACCCTTGCGCCTCCAGCACCCCTGGCGCCTCCTCGCGGGCGTCATCGCCGTCCTGCTGCTCGCCGTCGGCGCGTACGCCGGCTGGCTGCTGTGGAGCACCGCGCGGAGCCTGAGCTCGGCGGCCGACGACGCCCGCTCGCTGCGGGTGGCGATCGAGGCCGGCGACGACCGGGCGATCGACGCCGCGTTCGCCAACCTCTCGGACAAGGCGTCGACGGCCAAGGACAGCACCGACTCGCCGGTCTGGTCGCTCATGACCCACGTTCCCGGCTTCGGCGACGACGCCCGCGGCGTGCGCATCGTGAGCCGTGCCGCCGCCGGCCTCACGTCCGGTGGGCTGGCCGACCTTGCCCACCAGGCCGGCGACCTCGACGCACTCCTCCCCGCGAAGGGCGGCATCGACCTGGCGACGGTGCAGCACCTGCAGAAGCCGGTCGCCGACGGCCACGCCGCCCTGGCCCGCGCTGACGAGCAGCTGTCCGCCGAGAACCCGTCCGGCTTCGTCGAGTCGCTGAGGCTGAAGTACCGCGACCTGCACCGCCAGGTCCGCGACGCGGCCGACGCGCTGGACGTCGCCGACAAGGCGATGCGTGTCCTGCCCACGATGCTCGGCGCCGAGGGCGAGCGGCACTACCTGCTGGTGATGCAGAACAACGCCGAGATCCGCGCGACCGGTGGTCTTCCCGGTGCCGTCTCCCTGGTCACCGCCAAGAACGGCAAGCTCACCATGACGAAGCAGGTCCCGGGTGGTGCGCTCGGCGAGGCTGACGAACCGGTGCTGCCGCTCAGCAAGGAGGAGACCGACCTCTTCGGCGAGCAGCTCGGCACCTACTTCGTGGATGCGAACTTCACCCCCGACTTCCCGCGCACTGCAGCGCTGATGAAGGCGCGCTGGGAGCACGTCGAGGGGGGCAACGTCGACGGCGTCATCTCGATCGACCCTGTCGCCCTCTCCTACCTGCTGCGTGCCACTGGACCCGTCACGGCTGCCGGCGTGGCCATCACCGCCGACAACGCCGTCGACGAGTTGTTGCACGACGTGTACGTCGACATCCCCGAGCCCTCCGACCAGGACGTGTTCTTCCGTCAGGTCGCCGCGGCCGTCTTCGCGAAGCTCACCGCCGGTGGTGGCGACCGCTCACAGCTTCTCTCCGCCCTGCGCCAAGGCGCGAACGAGCACCGCCTGCTCGTCCACGACTTCCACCCCGCCGCCCAAACGGTCTTCGCGGGTACGGCGGTCGCCGGCGAGCTCTCTCCAGCGAACGACAAGGCTCCGCAGGTCGGGATCTACTTCAACGACTCCACCGGCGCGAAGATGTCCTACTACCTGCGCTACGACGTTCAGGTGACGTCGACCTCCTGCAAGGACGGCGTTCAGTCGTTCGCCGGCAAGCTGACCGTGAAGTCGACCGCGCCAGCGGATGCCGCGAGCCTCCCGGACTACGTCACTGGCGGCGGCCAGTTCGGCATCGACGCCGGCAACCAGATCGTCAACGTGCAGATCTACGGTCCTCAAGGTGGCAGCGTCGGGCCGATTCGGACGAACGGCAAGAACGACGACGCGCAGCAGGTCGGCACGCTCTCCGGCCGACCGTTGAGGCAGATCTGGCTGCTGCTGGAGCCAGGGAAGTCAGCCGATGTGGATTGGGCCATGAGGTCGGGTCCGGCGCAGACGAGCACCGCGCAGATCTCCATGACGCCGTCGGTCGAAGTGATAACGAGGACGGTAGAGGCGGGTTCCGCATGCTGACCGCTGGCTCACCGGCCCCGGACTGGATGGCCTCATGAGCGCGTGGGGGTGGAGCGCGATCGCTCTCTTCGCCGTCTTCGGGCTAGGAATCGTCCTCCCAGTGGTGATGAGTATGGGTGGACGTCTGATTACCAGGCGCCGACCTGACGTTGCGGCGCCAGTCCTGGCGGCTCGCGCTTCCGACGTTGCTGCGGCGCGGATCGACGTTGTCGTGCCCGCCTACCTCGAGGCGTCGGTGGTCGGAGACAAGGTCCGGTCGGTCCATGACGCGTTGGCTGCTTACGAGGGGGGCGGCCGCGTGATCGTGGTCGCGAGCGACGTCGCAACCGCCACGGCCGCGCGGAACGCCGGAGCCGACCACGTCATCGAGGCGGGTCGGAACGGCAAGCCTGCGGCCGTCAACGTCGGCGTCGCGGCCTCCGATGCCGAGATCGTCGCAGTCTCGGATGCGAACTGTGAGATCCACCCGGTGTCTTGGCCGGCAATCGCGGCTGACGCCCTGCGAGACGCGAGCGTCGTCTCTGCCCACAAGTCCGAGTCGGGCGGTGCTGAGCGCCTGTTTTGGGCCTATGAACGATTGATCAAGCGCTTCCAGGGTGACGGAGGTGACTCACTGAGCGTCGTAGGTGAGTTCGTGGCATTCCGTCGTTCCGAGTTCCGCGATATCCCGCGCGGTGAACTCATCGATGACTTGTGGTTGGCCGTCGACTTCGCATCTCGTGGTCTCCGGGTGACGGTCGCCGAGAGGATCACAACCGTCGAGCCTCCAGCCGAACGCAACGATCAGTGGGAACGACGCGTAAGGATCGCGGAGGGCGTGCTGGGCCAACAGTTGCCCCGCGTTCACACGTTCCTGAGGTTTCCGGCGGGTCGGCGGTTCGCGGTGCATAAGTTCTACCGGTTGACGATCGGCTGCTCTGCGTTCTGGGCCGGACTACTGAGCACGGCGATGGTTCGGCCACTCGGTCTGCTGCCGCTGCTCGGAGTCGTCACTGCGTACTGCGTCGCCCGTTACCGCGGTGCGCTGTTCCCGCGTCGGTCACTGCTCCCGTGGACCACGGTTGTTGGCATGCAGGCCGTCCCGCCGGCTGCCCTCGCCCGCATCGTGCGCAAGAGGTTTCGAGGCTCGGAAGGCCAGCCCGGATGGAAGAAGATCGCGCGATGAGCCATCGTGTGCTCCTCCTGACCAAGACAGACTTCACCGACCCTCGCGACGGAGGCACGCTGAGGGTCGCGGCAGTCGAGAGCGAGCTGCGTCGTCGGCTCGAAGCGGACGTGCGCTGGGTCTGCGTCGAGGAGAGAACCGGTCAGGCCGAAGTGCCGTCGGTAGGCTGGTTGCCGCAGCTGATCGGCAACCTGCGGGTGCTGCTCGCCTACCTGCGCATCGGGAGCCTCTCGGCCGCTCGGTGGTACCGGCCTCGCGTCGTACGCGAACTTCTCGCGCTCCAGGCGGAGCTGCAGCCGACCGTGCGAGTGATCGAGTACTCGCAGCTTCTCGGGTACCGTGCCCTTCTCAAGGGACCCGTCGTCCTCGACATGCACAACGTCGAGTCTGAGCTGATGGCGAACTACGCCTCTTCATCCGGCCGGGCGAAGGCTTGGCTCGCGCGCTACGAGGCAGCGCGGCTGCGCTGGCTGGAGAGACGCCTCGGGAAACATGCCGACGTGGTCGGTGTGGTGAGCGAGCACGACCGACACATCCTCCAGCAGACGATGGTGGCACCCCCGCGTCGACTCGTCGTCGCGCCAAACGGCGTCGCTGACGCGGGCTTCGGGATCGAAGCGGAGCGGGGGCCGGAGGTCGTCTTCGTCGCACACCTCGGCTGGGCGCCGAACGTCGACGCCGCCGAGTGGCTGTGCGAAAAGGCGTGGCCTGAGGTCGTCGCCCGGCGCCCTGATGCACGCCTGAGCCTAGTCGGCCGCTCACCGGCGAAGCGCGTCCTCAAACTGCAGGCCGACACGGTGAGAGTGGTCCCCGACGTGCCGTCCGTTCTCCCGTACGTCGCCGGCGCCGCCGTGGCCACCGCACCGCTCCTCGCGGCTGGCGGCACCCGGCTGAAGATTCTCGAGGCGCTGTCCTGCGGGACACCGGTCGTCGCCACGACCCTCGGTGCCCTGGGGCTCGAGCACGTGGACGAGGCCGCACTGCTTGTACGCGATGATCCGAGTGCCTTCGCGGACGCCGTCCTTGCACTGCTGGCGCGCGCCTCTGACGCTGAGGCGGTCCGACGTGCTGCCGAGCCGTTCCGCTGGGCGTCGACGCTCGACGGGCTCGTCGCGGCCTGTAGGGACGCTGTCTGATGGCACGGAGGAAGGTGCCGCTGCGTGTCGCGCTGTTGAACAACTACTCGACCCGACAGGCGATGAAGCGTTACATCGACGGGCAGTACCCCGGTCAGCACTTGTGGGGCGTTGTGCCCGAGCACACGGACCTTGACTGGCGTCTCTTGCTCGGAATGTACGACGTTTCCACTAAGTCAAGGATCGCGCGTCGCCTGCGTGCGGCCGTCCTACGCTGTGTCGGTGACCCGCTGCAACAGGCGTCCGCTCTGAGGTCAGACGCCGACGTCATCGTCGCCGCCGATCAATGGTCTGGCTCACTCGTTGGCCTCCTACGGCGTCTCCACATCGTCCGGCGCCCGTATGTCGCTGTAGTCCACCACGCTCCGAGCTCCTGGTGGAATGTCCTTTGCTTGAAGGGTGCCGATGACGTGCTGGTGTTGAGCCCGGCTGTCGGTGAGCGCACAGCTGCCGCCCTCGCCCGCCCGCTTCCAGTGGTCCTGCCTTGGGGACCGGATCTTGATTGGGCGCTGTACCGGACCGACCGTAGCCTGGAGTACGACTTTGTCTCGGCCGGGAAGACCAACCGTGACCACGCAACCTTGCGTGATGCCGTAGTCGTCGGAGGGCTGAGCGGAGTGATCTTCGATGGCCGGTCTCGGCTTGAATATCTGAACGGAAAACTCAAGGCGCGCGAAGACAGGCCGGTCGAATACCCGGAGATCATCGACGCGATGGCGCGAGCGCGTGCTGTCGTCGTCCCGCTTTCAAATCCAAGGATCATGGCGGGTCTTACCGAGATGGCCGATGCCTTCGCGCTAGGTGTGCCGGTCGTCGCGACTAAGTCAGCGATGTTGCCATATGAGATCGATAGTCCGGAAGTCGGAGTGCTCGTGACGCCGGGCTCTTCAGACGAGATTGTTGCAGCACTACGTCGCATTGGATCCGAGTCGGCGCGCCGCCCTTCGCCGATGGCGCAGTCCTTCAACATGGAGAAGTATCAAGAGGTCCTCGTGGACTCCCTTCGGGCGGTGTTGCGTTGACGACGTCGAGACTATCCCGCGGAGCAACGTCTCGGACCGCGACTGCGGGTCCGAAAATCTTTGTGGCAGCAGGCTTTCTCGCCATCGCCGGGCAACGGATTGGCGTCAATCTCGGTGATACAAGCATTCCGCTTTCGACCATCGTCTTGGCCGGGTTTTACTTACGGCTCTTGGTTTCCGGCGGCGGGCTTAGCCTTGTCGGGACGGGGTTATGGCTGGCGCTCGGAGCGACCTGCGGACTATCGGCGCTCGCCAATCCGGCGGCGCACGTCACCAGCCTGATGCTTATGCTCCTAACATATGTGCCGTGGTTGCTACTTCCGGCCCGAGAACAACGCCTCGTGGGGGTCGGTCGCGCATTCCTCGTCGGCACCATCACCGCAATAAAGTGTGGGGCCGTGCTCGCGATCCTTCAGGCAGCCGTCCAATGGGCTGGATCCCCGAGCCTTTGGGATCCCGTGGGCCGATTTGTCCCGCTGAGCATGCAAGTTCACGGATTCAACTCGGTCTATTCGCTCGAATATGTCGACGTCACGTATGGGCTGCATTACAAGCCCAATGGCATCTTGTTTTTGGAACCGTCATTCGTATCTCTCTACTGTGGCTTCGGCATTGTATGCCTGGTCCACGGGCTTTTCTTCGGGCGACGCAGTCCTCGATACAGGGATGCCGTCTGGGCGTTGACCTTCGCTGTTGCGATCACGGTCAGCATGTCTACAAGCGGGCTCCCAGTGCTTGCGTTCGGATTGATACCAGCCCTCCGTCGACTGCCGATGCGCCCCGCCACCACGCTGGCCACCGCCTGCCTCGCACTGGGCGCCTGGCGCATGGGCGCCCTCGACGGACTGATCGCGAAGGCGACTGAGGGCTTCGGGCCCACTTCAAGCACCGGTCTGAGGCTCGCGCTGCCGTATCACCTCCTGCTTCCCTTCGCAGACCGGAACCCGCTAATCGGTCTAGGGCCGGGTGTGGCGAGCGATTTGCTGGACCAGCTGGCGGTCACTGGCCTTCAGGCCTCGACGTTCGCGAAGGCAATGGTGGAGTACGGTCTGGCGGGCGTGTCGGTGTTCGTTGTTGCCACCGCTTACGCGATCTACCGAAGTCGTCCGCCGGCGATGTTGACCTTGGCGCTCCTCGCGGCCTGGTTGGTGCCCGCTGAGGCCCTTCTGAACGCACCGATCGTGGCCCTGCTGTTCTTTGTCGCCACGCATTGGCGAGCGGAGGGCGACGGAGTCGTTCTGGCGCATCCCGGCCCCGCTGTTGGGTCGTCGTCCGACCTTCGGGACGTGGATGTCCGTCCAACTCGGGCCACTTCTCCAGTCCGCGCCAGTCTGCGTGGAGCGGGAGCGTCTGATGCCGCCTGACCGTGATTTGGTCGCCTTCGTCTCTCTGAGCACTGAGCTCTACGGGGCAGAGTTGAGTCTGTTGTCGTTGTGCAAGGGCATGCCAGCCTCCATCGTGGCGCCGATGGGGCCGCTGTTGGAACACGCAACAGCGGCCGGCCTCGACACCCGCGAGATCGTCGAGGCTGAGATTCTGGCGCTCAAGAAGATCGGCCAATCTCGAAGCCCTCTCGAAGTCGGTCAAGCCATCTGGCGCGGCAGCCAGCGTCTCAGGGCGATGGCAATTTGGGACAAGCGCGCGGTGATCAGCTTCAGCCAGTGGCTCAACCCCGCTCTCGCGCTTGCTGCCTTCGGCAAGTCCACCCCCCTGGTATTGGACATGCACGACGGTCCTTTTAGTGGGCCCGGTCGCCTCGTCCAGCGGGCGTCCGTGAAGTTAGCCGACAGGTCGATTTTTGTGAGTCAGTCGAATGGGCGAGCCGTTATTGGTTCCGAACGTCCAAGCAAGCACCCAGTCGTTCACCGCCCAATCGAGGTTCCGCAAAGCCTGGTCGCGGCCAAGGCGACTACCGCTCCCCAAGGACCGCTACGGGTGATATACGTAGGCCGCCTTGACCCGGAAAAGCGAGTGCATCTATTGCTGCAAAGCGCCGAAAGAGTTGGGTTCGACCACTTGAGCGTGACGGTGGTTGGAGAGTCCACCGCGACTGAGAACATGAGTGCGACGATGGCTGCCTTGCACCCGAAAGGCTCGTTCCTCGGGTCGGTCGGCCGTCACGTGGCCTTGGAGCACATGTCACGGAGCGACGTTCTCGTGACGCCCGCACAGGGCGAGGCGTTCGGGCGCACGGTGTTTGAAGCGGCGCTGTTAGGTATTCCAGCGGTCGTAGATTCTTCCGCTGCGGCGGCTGAACTGATCGTCGATGGAGTGTCCGGCTGGGTCCTCGGTGGGAAGACGCCGTGGACGCGGTTAGACGATCTTCTGCGCACCCTAGCTGCCGAGCCGCAGACAGTTGCGCGGGTAGGCTCAGAGGCGCGACGTAGGCTCGGTTCACTGGTCGACCCTGACTATGTGCGCGCTCAGTATTGGGCCGAGTTGCCCGGCAACGTCGAAGCCGTCCGCGCGTAGGTGGCGGCGATCTCGGCAAGGTAGCGGCTAGCGTCTAGGAGGCTTCAGCGGTCTCAGGACGAGCCCGGACTCGAGCGAGGTCCGCCAGTCGGGACAGATCAGCACGCGTAAAGCCGAGATATTCCAGCGCTGGCTGGCCAAAAGCCTTGCGCATCCAAAAGATGGTGACGAACGCCGCCAAGCCGTTTCCGATGACAGTCGCCCATGCTGCGCCAATGGCGCCGAAAGGCGGTACCAGGAGGATGATCGCGACTGCGTTCGCTACGCAAGCAATGGCGAGGGCTGCGCTCCGTAGTCCCGGTCGCCCCAGCGCTCCCAGACCTGCCCCAGCAATGACGCCCGGGCTGCCTGCGACTACTGCCACCACCAGGATGCCAATGCAATCCACGGACCGGGCGAAAGCATGTCCGAAGAGCAGCGGCACCAATTGGGCTGACACCAGCCAAACCGCTCCTGCTGCCGCGGCCGTGATAGCCGTCGAGATACGAGCGCTCTGAGCCATGCGTTGCAGGTTGGGTGCTGTGGATTCGCGAGCGAACGTCACTGAGCGGACAGCCGCGTTGAAGACGAGCGGGACTTGGCTGATGCTCACGGCGACCGCATAGATGCCCAGTTCCGTGCTGGACGAGAGCGGCGTCATCAACACTTGGTCGAGATAAATGAGGAGAACTCCCGTTATGGATCCGGACCAAACGCGCGTGCCGTAACTGAGAACCTCCTTCGATTTCGGCCCTTCGTCGTCGTTCCGAAGGCCTCGAGCGAGGGGTTTCCCAGGTAAGTAGGCCAGAAGACCCACGAGGCTGGATGTGGTGACGATCACGGTCGCAACAAGTGGTGAGAGGGCGTCTATGCTCAAAGCTACGACAATCGCTACGAGCTTCGCTATCCCGCCAATAAGGTTATCCGCGGCGAGCCGATTCCATTCTCCCATCCCAGCCGCAACCCCTCTGACCAGCAACTGCCAAAGTGTTGGGATAAGGGGCAGAGAGCCGATGGTGATCAAGTGTGCGATCGACGGCGTTCGATGGCTCATCGGTGTCGAGAGCGCGATGATCGCCACCATGCCGACAGCACCGACCAGGACGATCGCCGACGCAGAGGATTTCGCTACTGCAGCCGAGATGACTCTGTGCTGCGCTATGTAGTAGGTCAGTGCATCTGGCAGGCCGATCGCTAGAAGGCCGGCCGCAAGAATCAAAGGAGCCTGCGCCGCTGCAACAGCGCCTCGACCATCAATGCCTAGACCTCGTGCGAGCATCGGCGCGCAGACGAGACTGATGAGTGGCGGGACGAAGTTGCCGATCGTCGTCGTCAGGACGGCGCGCCGTGCGCTCAACTGCTTCTCCTAGGGGCGACCGAGTCGATGGCCCTGCTCGCCAGCGTTGAGCCCACCTCAGAGGCTAGTCGCCACGTTCCACAGGGGCAGCGTTCTTGTAAAATCCGACGGGTTTACCACCGGACTCCGAGCATGCGGTCGGAGTGGATACGGACGTTCAGCTACCCCTGCACGTGCGCCCCGTGCCTTTCCGGCGCGGGCCCCGCCTTGCTCCGTGAAGCCATCTCGGCGCACTTTCTCTCCTCGCGGGCCTGAGGACGGGCCGCTCCTTGCTTCCGATCTGGAGTCACGCGCTCCCTGCTCCCTGCTCCCTGCTCGCTCGCTCGGAGCGGATGATTCGGCGCGCCCCTGCGACCGTCATGCTCGGACGCTGATCGAGAGCTCCACCGGCGCGGGCACTTCACTGCCCTTTCCGCCAAGAGCAGTCGGAACACCAAGGCAGTCGTTACGACTCGGCGGTAAGGTTTCACCGAGACACGGAGCCGCATCCCGTGGGCCTAGCGGCGGTGGGATGGAGCCATTCGAGCGGATCGAGTGGGACCGCAAGCTCGGTGATTTGTGGGGTCTCGCCATCTGACGCCGGCACTCTGACACGAGGGATGCGCTAGGGCAGGGTCTTCCTCGCCGTAGGCGCGGGGCCGTGTCGCACGGAGTACGAAAGATGGCTTCGCTGCGGCTCGACCGCTCGTGCTATGAGCAAGCCTCAGGGACGCCGAAGTCGAGTTCCACCGATTGCAGGCGATCCGGTCGTCGTTGGTTGCATAGGGTCTTGCGTCACCGCAGGTTCGTCGCGAGTTGCGATTCACTCGGCTGCGGGTTGCCGTAGAGGAAGCTGCTCGAGGACACCGCCCAGCGCTTCTTCGTCCACGCCGCGGCGGCGAGGCCGGTGTCGGTGGCGGGCGCCCAGTAGTCGTCGCGGTTGCAGTCGAGCCGCATGTAGCCGCGGGCGAGGCGCCACTCCTTCCACCCCGACGCGTTGCCGCAGCCGTTGGTGTAGGTCTGCCCGCCGGTGGGCGGGTTGTAGCAGAGCAGGTCCCAGCAGTCGGTCGGGTGCAGCGGGTTCGTCGCGCTCTCGTGCGGAGCCGATGGCGTCATCGCGCCGAGACCGTGGATCATCTCGTGGACCATCACCTGGGTGGGATACGACAGCTCGCCGAGGTCGCCGCTGCCGTCGAGGAACCAGGAGAGGTCGACGTACGAGAACGACGAGAAGTTCGCGGGGTTGTCCAGCGTCGGCGTCTCGTTCGCGCCGGACTGGGCCGAGTTGGCCAGGTCCTCGCTGATCCCGGTCCAGCCGTGGGCGTAGAACGGGCTCGACTGCAGGAAGACGACGTACTTCCGGTTCGGGGCGTTGTAGCCGTGCGTCTGCAGCCACTCGGTGAGGGTGCCCGAGCCGAAGGGCGTCGCCGACGTCGAGCCGTCCCAGACGTGTCCGGTGTTGTAGACGCCGGCCGGAACCGCCACATCGTGTACGTCGGCCTGGCAGCCGCGGGTGGTGACGAACCGTGGCGCCAGCGAGCGCGTGTAGAGCTGGCGGCGGTTGCGGAGGTAGCGGCCGGCCGAGGCGGCGAAGAGCGACTGGCCACCGCGGACCATGAGGCGGACCTCGCGCGTGTGGCGGGCGGCCGCGCTCGGCTGGTCGTCGGGGTGGACCCAGAGGACCTGCCAGGCCGAGGCGTTGGTGCCGCCCGCCGCGCGGTCACGCTGGTAGCAGGCGGTCGGGAAGTAGGGGTAGACCCAGTCGGCGCCCGAGATGCCGCTGCGGGTGTTCCACCACGGACGCTTGCCGTGGTGCCGGCTGAACTTGTGGAACGGCGTGTTGAAGAGGCGTCGCACAGCGCTCGGCGGGAGCGCGTGCTTGGTCTTCACCACGCGACGCGAAGACCGCTGCGCCTCGGCCAGAACGGGGGGCTCCGCGACCGCGGCGATCACCGCGCTCTCGGGCCTGACGGGCCCGGAGGGGACCGCCTCGACGGCGCTCCCCGCACCGCCGCCGACGTCCGAGACGGTGGTGATGAGAGCCAGCGCCAAGGCGGCAAGCATCCTGACCGGTACCCGGGACGCCTTGGATCGCACGTTCTACATTCGGGCCCGGCGTGGCGATCCTGAATGAGTTCGTTGGGTTATCGCTTCCGATCGAGTGGCCAACACGGCGAAGCCCCGCCCGACCGGGTGGGTCGAGCGGGGCTTCGGGGCTGGCGAGGTCAGCTGGCGCTGTTGATCATCCCCGCGCCGACGGTGACGCCGGTGGCCTCGTCGATGAGGACGAAGGACCCGGTGGTGCGGTTCTTCGAGTAGGCATCGACCAGCAGCGGCACGGTGGTGCGCAGCTGGACGCGGCCGATCTCGTTGAGGCCCAGCTCCTTGGTCCCGTTGTCGCGGTGCAGCGTGTTGACGTCGAGGCGGTACTGCACGTCCTTGACCAGCGCGCGCGCCGACCGGGTGGTGTGCTTGATCGCCAGCTTCTGACGCGGCCGCAGGGGCGTGGTGGTCATCCAGCAGACCATCGCGTCGATGTCCTGGCTCGGCGTCGGGGCGTTGTTGACGCGGGCGATCATGTCGCCGCGCGACACGTCGACGTCGTCCTCGAGCCGCACCGTCACCGACATCGGCGGGAACGCCTCGGTGACCTCGCGGTCGAAGAGGTCGATGCCGGCGATCCGCGACGTCATCCCGGAGGGCAGTACGACGACCTCGTCGCCCGGCTTCAGCACGCCGCCGGCCACCTGGCCGGCGTACCCGCGGTAGTCGTGGTGGTCGTCGGACTTGGGCCGGATGACGTATTGCACCGGGAACCGGACGTCGACGAGGTCGCGGTCCGAGGCCACGTGGACGTTCTCCAGGTGGTGCATCAGCGTCGGGCCGGAGTACCACGCCATGTTGGTCGAGCGCTCGACCACGTTGTCGCCCTGCAGCGCCGAGATCGGGATGATCTCCAGGTCCGGCACGTTGAGCTTGGTCGCGAACTGGGTGAACTCGGCCGAGATCCGGTCGTAGACCTCCTGGCTGAAGTCGACGAGGTCCATCTTGTTGATCGCCAGCACGAGGTGGGGCACGCGCAACAGCGACAGCAGCACCGCGTGGCGGCGTGACTGCTCGGTGAGACCGTTGCGGGCGTCGACCAGGACCAGACCGAGGTCGGCGGTCGAGGCGCCGGTCACCATGTTGCGGGTGTACTGCACGTGGCCAGGGGTGTCGGCGATGATGAACTTCCGCTTCGGCGTCGCGAAGTAGCGGTAGGCGACGTCGATCGTGATGCCCTGCTCGCGCTCGGAGCGCAGGCCGTCGGTCAGCAGCGAGAGGTCGGTGTAGTCGTGGCCCTTGGCCTCCGACGTCCGCTCGACCGCCTCGAGCTGGTCCTCGAAGATCGCCTTGCTGTCGAGCAGCAGTCGCCCGATGAGGGTCGACTTGCCGTCGTCCACCGAGCCCGCGGTCGCGAAGCGCAGCAGGTCCATCTTGCGGCCCTCGCTGACCAAGCCTGTCGAGATCGTGGCCATCAGAAGTAGCCCTCCTTCTTCCGGTCCTCCATGGCGGCTTCGCTGAAGCGGTCGTCGCCTCGGGTGGCGCCGCGCTCGGTGACCCGGGCGATGGCGACCTCGGCGATGATCTCGTCGACCGTGCTCGCGGTCGACTCCACGCAGCCGGTCAGCGTCAGGTCGCCGACGGTGCGGAAGCGGACCGTGCGCTCGGACGCGGTCTCGCCGTTGCGGCAGGGGTTGAACTCCGACTCCGTCAGCAGCATGCCGTCGCGCTCGAAGACGCGGCGCTGGTGGCTGAAGTAGATCGACGGGATCTCGATGCCCTCGCGGCCGATGTAGTCCCAGATGTCGAGCTCGGTCCAGTTGGAGATGGGGAAGATCCGCATGTGCTCGCCCTCGTGCAGGCGGCCGTTGTAGAGCGACCACAGCTCCGGGCGCTGGTTCTTCGGGTCCCACTGGCCGAACTCGTCGCGGTGGGAGTAGACGCGCTCCTTGGCGCGGGCCTTCTCCTCGTCGCGCCGGCCGCCGCCGAAGGCGGCGGTGAAGCCACCCTCCTCGAGGGCGTGGAGCAGGGTGCCGATCTGGAGCCGGTTGCGCGGGGTCTTGCCGTCGTCCACGACGATGCCGTCGGCGATGGCCTGCTCGACGCTCGCCACGATCAGCTTCACGCCGAGGCGGCTCACCCAGTTGTCGCGGGTCGAGAGCACCTCGGGGAAGTCGTAGCCCGTGTCGACCTGCAGCACGGGGAACGGGATCTTCGCGGGGTAGAACGCCTTCTCGGCCAGGCGCATCATCACGATGCTGTCCTTGCCGCCGGAGAACATCAGCACCGGCTTCTCGAACTCGGCGGCGACCTCACGGAAGATGTGGATCGACTCCGCCTCCAGCTGATCCAGCTGGCTCAGCCGGTAGTCGGTGTGGGTCTGGGTCATGGTTCCCTTTCACGGTGGGTCCAGCCCCGGAGGGCAGCCCTCATCGTAGACGGCTGCGCCGCCCCCGCCGAACCCACGCCAGAGCGTGGGCGGTCCATGGCCCGTACGCTGCTGCCATGAAGATCGCGATCGTCGGCACCGGGTACGTCGGCCTCTCCAACGCCGTCATCCTGGCGCAGCACCACGAGGTGTGGGCGCTGGACCTCGACGCCGCGAAGGTCGACAAGGTCAACGCACGCAGGTCCCCGATCGAGGACGTCGAGCTCGAGGACTACCTCGCCAACCGGCCGCTGAACCTCACCGCGACGCTGGACAAGCAGGCGGCGTACGACGGCGCCGACTTCGTCGTCATCGCGACCCCGACCGACTACGACGAGCGGTCCAACTACTTCAACACCTCCTCGGTCGAGGCGGTGATCGCCGACGTGCTGGCGGTCAGCCCGACCGCCACGATGGTCATCAAGTCCACCGTCCCGGTCGGCTTCACCCGGCGGATGCGGGCGGAGCACCCGGGGGCGTCGATCATGTTCTCGCCCGAGTTCCTGCGCGAGGGCCGGGCGCTGCACGACAACCTGCACCCGTCGCGCATCGTCGTCGGCGACCCGAGCGAGCGGGGCAAGGCGTTCGCCGAGCTGCTCGTCGAGGGCGCCCTCGACAAGGACGTGCCGGTCCTCTTCACCGGGTCGACCGAGGCGGAGGCGATCAAGCTGTTCGCCAACACCTACCTCGCCCTGCGCGTCGCCTACTTCAACGAGCTGGACACCTACGCCGCCATGCACGGCCTCGACTCCGCCCAGATCATCGAGGGCGTCGGCCTCGACCCGCGGATCGGCACGCACTACAACAACCCGTCCTTCGGCTACGGCGGCTACTGCCTGCCCAAGGACACCAAGCAGCTGCAGGCGAACTACCGCGCCGTCCCGCAGAACCTCATCTCGGCGATCGTCGAGGCCAACACGACGCGCAAGGACTTCATCGCCACCGACATCCTGCGCCGCTCGCCCTCCGTGGTGGGCGTCTACCGGCTCATCATGAAGGCCGGCTCCGACAACTTCCGGATGTCCTCCATCCAGGGCGTGATGAAGCGCATCAAGGCCAAGGGTGTCGAGGTCGTCGTCTACGAGCCGACGCTGACGGAGGACACGTTCTACAACTCGCGCGTCATCCGTGACCTCGACGAGTTCAAGCAGATCTCCGACGTGATCATCGCCAACCGTCGCACCGACGTCCTCGACGACGTGGCCGCGAAGGTCTACACCCGCGACATCTACGGCCGCGACTGACGGGTTGGGTCTCGATACGCCGTCGCCCGTTCCTCGCGACGGCTCCTCGACCAGCGGAGCTTTCGTTGGTCGAGTAGCGAGCGCCAGCGAGCGTATCGAGACTCGGTAGGGTGCCCGGCGTGACTGCGCCGACTGACGACCACGAGTTCGCCGCCTGGCTGGCCGAGCAGGCCGGGGCCCGGCTGCTGGAGGTCCGGGCGACCTCCGGGCTCGAGGGTCGCGAGCTGAAGGACGCGGGCGACGCGGCCGCGCAGGCCCTGCTCGCCGAGCTCCTCGGGATCCACCGGCCCCACGACGCGGTGCTCTCCGAGGAGTCCGCGGAGACCCATGGCGACTCCGGCCGGCTGACCGCCTCGCGCGTGTGGATCATCGACCCCCTCGACGGCACCCGCGAGTTCTCCGAGCCGCCGCGCGACGACTGGGCGGTCCACGTCGCGCTGTGGTCCGCCGGCTCCCTCGTGGCCGGGGCGGTCGCGCAGCCGGCGCTGGGGGAGACCTTCCACACCGGCCGCCCGCCCGTCGTACCCGGCCTCGGAGCGGGCTCGCACCGCGCCGGCCTGCCACCGCGGATCGCGGTGTCCCGCTCCCGGCCGCCGGCCTTCGTGACCGCCCTGGCCGACTCTCTCGGTGCGGAGCTCGTCCCCATGGGCTCGGCCGGCGTGAAGATGATGAGCGTCGTGCGGGACGTGGCAGACGGCTACGTGCACGCGGGCGGGCAGTACGAGTGGGACTCCGCCGCGCCCGTCGCCGTGGCGGCCGCCGCCGGGCTGCACACGTCCCGGGTCGACGGCTCAGCGCTGGTCTACAACCGCGCCGACCCCTACCTGCCCGATGTCGTCGTGTGCCGTCCCGAGCTGGCCGGCCCGATCCTGGAGTTCATCGAGCGTCACGGGATCGAGTGACGCCTCGGGTCAGCTGGCGGCCGCGTCGGTGATCCGGTGCCGGGGCCTGGACGTCGGCACCCGATGGACCGGACTCGGGCAGTCGCACCGATGGGTGCTGTCATCAGGATCGTGGAGCACCGCGCGACAGGTCTGCTGCGGATGGCACACCGAGGCCACCAGCGGCCGATACACGAGGTGCCCGCAGTCGGGGCAGGGGT
Source organism: Nocardioides terrae (assembly GCF_900112345.1). GTDB lineage: Bacteria > Actinomycetota > Actinomycetes > Propionibacteriales > Nocardioidaceae > Nocardioides > Nocardioides terrae. Next base: position 117,622 of record NZ_FOLB01000002.1, on the reverse strand, counting down.
GCGGCTCGATGGTGTGGTTCTGCATGCCGCCATTGCAGCGGTCGGGACGACGGCGCTGTGGGTGAAGAATCGCGGCATCCCCAATGTGGGGTACCGGCGGACCGGGCGGTCTAGCGCTCCTCGGCCCCGGAGCTCCCCGACTGCTCCCGGTCCCGGCCGAGCTGCCAGGCGCCCGAGTTCGGGTCGAAGGCAGGAAGGCCGGCCGTCTGCCGGACGAGCCCCCACGCCAGCGGTCCGAGCAGCAGCAGGCCCGCGCCGATGATGCCGACCCAGGTCGGCGAGACGCCGAGCATCTTCAGCCCGGTCAGCGACAGCACGATGACGATGCCGCGGCGGATCACCGACTGACCGACCCATTGGGCCGCGCGCGCGCCGAGGAACGTGCCCGGCGTACCTCCGATGATGAGCGGCACCAGGACGCCGACGTCCACGCCTGAGGTCGCGACGTGTCCGATCGCCGCGGCCAGCACCAGCGGCACGGCCTGGATGAGGTCGGTGCCAACGAGCTTGACCGCGGACAGCGTCGGGTAGAGCAGCAGGAGCGCCACCATGATCAGCGAGCCGGAGCCCACCGACGTGATGCCGACCAGCAATCCGCCGAGCGCGCCCACGAGCACCGTCGGCACCGGGCGCACCTCGATGTTCGGGCTGGTCTTGCGGCCGCTGGAGATGATCCGCAGCTGGAGGTACATCCGCAGGGTGTACGACGCCGCCGCGAACAGCAGGGCCACGCCGATCGCGTAGGTCAGGAACGTCTCGGTGTCGTCGCCGCCGAGGTACTTCACGATGAAGCCACCGGCCAGCGCGAAGGGCACCGATCCGGCGATGAGGTAGAGCGCGAGCCGCAGGTTGGGGGAGCCCTGCCGCCAGTGGACGCCGGCGCCGACCGACTTGTTGACCGCGGCCGCGACCAGGTCGTTGGCGACCGCAGCGGACGGGTTGATCCCGAGGAAGATGAGCGCCGGCGTCATGAGAGCGCCCCCGCCCATCCCGGTGAGACCGACGACGATGCCGACCCCGAAGCTGACGATGAGCACCGAGAGCGCGTCGGTCGTGAAGAGGTCGTGCATGGTGGCGCCATCCTGCCAGGGGTCCGCCTGAACGTTTGTGTCGACCGGATCGTGGGAAGAATGGGAGCGGAAAGGCGGGACTCCTCAGGTGTGACCTGGACCTGCCGAAGGGGGGGCTGTGACGACACTTGCGCTGACGCTGACCCTCGGGCTGCTGGGGTGGTGCATCTGCTCCGTGGTGGTCGGGCTCGTCGTCGGTCGCATCTTCGCGGCGGGTGACCGTCACCTCGAGGCCTCTCCCGAGCGCGAGCTGCCGGAGCTGGACATCCCGGTCCAGACCAGCCGCGCCGTCTGGTGAACGGTTCCTCCACAAACCTCCGGTAACGCCGACGTCTCTTTACTCGGCGTCCTAGCGTGCCGCTGTGCGCCTATGGAGACGATGGAGACGGGCGGCGAGGTGCCGTCGCAAGTACGCCGACCGCTGCCCGCACGTCGAGCGTCACTCGCGCTGACGGGCCAGCGCCGGGAGGATGACGTCGAGCAGTCGCTCGATCCGCGCCGCCGCGTGCGCCGCAGCCTCGGGGCCCCGTCGATAGGGATCGGTCACGTCGAGGGCCGGGTCGGCGCTGCCGCGGGACTGAGCCAGCCGGGCCAGCAGCTCCTCCCGAGGTAGACCCGTCTCCTGGCGCTGGATCGCCGCCGCGAGCTGACCGAGGGTGAAGACCTTGCGGAAGAGGCCCGGCTGCTCGTCGAGGATGAACGTCCGGTGGCTCGCCTCGGCGGTCAGCACCAGGTCCGCCCGGTCCAGCAGCTCCCGGGTCAGTGGACGGCTGCGGAACGCGGTCGTGTCGCCCTGGACCCGGGCCGCCATCGCGGGGTCCATCCCAGCGGCGTCGAACCCGCGCGTCCCGGCGCTCGAGAACACCATGTCGGTCTCGTCCGGCACCAGGCGTTGCGCGGTCAGCTCCATGAAAGGCGAGCGGCAGATGTTGGCGGTACAGACGAAGAGCACCTCGAGCGGTTTCGACCGCTGGCTTCGAGACGGTTGCTGCGCCACCTCCTCAACCAGCGGGTTCGCCAGGTCGAGATAGCCCCGCGAGCGCAGCCCGGCGAGCACGTCCCCGAGCGCGTCCTCGACCGAGCGGCCGGTGGTGTCGACGACGACGTCGGCGTCCGCCGGTGCCTCGTAGGGGGAGGAGATGCCGGTGAACTCCGGGATCTCGCCGGCCCGTGCCTTGGCGTAGAGCCCCTTGCGGTCGCGCCGCTCGCACTCCTCCAGGGGCGTCGCCACGTGGACCAGGAAGAACGCCCCGCCGGCGTCGGCGACGGAGGAGCGCACGTCCTGCCGGGTCGCGTCGAAGGGCGCGATCGGGCTGCAGATCGCGACCCCGCCGTGGCGCGAGATCTCGGCCGCGACCCAACCGATCCGGCGGATGTTGGTCTCGCGGTCCTCCTTGGAGAAGGTCAGCCCGGCCGACAGGTTGCGACGCACGACGTCTCCGTCGAGGCTCGTGACCGATCGGGCGCCCTGCTCGAGGATGAGGTCGACCAGCGCGCGGGCCAGGGTCGACTTGCCGCTGCCCGACAGGCCGGTGAAGAAGACGACCAGGCCCTGCTCGGCGGGCTTCGGGCCGGGCAGCAGGACCGGAGGAGCGATCGCCGGGCCGCCGTACGCCTCGAGCACCTGCGGCAGCCGCGGGTCGTTCGGCTCGACCGGGATCGCCACGACGCTCCCGTGCTCGGCCAGCGCCGCGCGCAGGACCGACGGGCGGTCGGCGATGCCGCCGACGAGGACCGCCGTGAACCCGTCCGGGTGCTGCTCGCGTGCCTCCGCGGGGGTCAGGTAGAGCCGGCGGAAGGGTCCGTACGCCGGCCGGGCCAGGGCGCTCACCTCGCCCGACGGCCACGCCACCGAGGCCAGCGGCAGCCCCTCGGGGTCGACCAGCTCGACCGCGCCGGCGTCGACGGCGGCCGCCTCCACCTCGGCCGGGAGCTGCAGCGACAGCGGCCCGGGGAGCGCCCCTGAGGCGATCAGCTCCAGGTCGTCGAGCTCGGGCTGGGTCGGGTGGAACTGCGGCGCGGGCACGCCGGACATCCTCCCACCACGACCACCCGGGGATCAGGGTCGGTCATCGTCGGTGACCAGCGGTAGGAAGATCGTGTCGATGATCTCCTCCATCACCTTCTGCGGCACCGGCCGCAGCGTCATCAGCACCTCGTGCCGGAAGAGGGAGAAGGGCAGGTCGCGGATGCGAGGCGTCAGACGTGCGCCATCGATCTCACCGCGCTGGACGGCCCGGTCGAGCAGCGCGTCCATCACCGTCGTGCCGCCGTCGAGGATGACGTCCCGCAGGTCGGCGGGGCTGGTGCCCGACTCCTCGAAGTAGCTGCCGAGGTGGACGGTGATGATGGCGGCGAGGGGGAGTCGCTCCCGGTTGGCATGGTCCGCCAGCGCCAACAGGTCCCCACGCAGGCTTCCGGTGTCCGGCATCGGCCGCCGGGAGATGCGGGAGGCCTGCCGCACGGCGGCGCGGACGAGCTCGTGCTTGTCCTTCCAGCGGCGGTAGATCACCGGCTTGCTGGTCCCGGCACGCTGTGCGACGGCGTCGATCGTGAAAGCGCCGTAGCCGTGCTCGGCGAGCAGCTGCCAGGCCGCGTCGAGGATCGCCGTCTCGAGCTCGGATCCCCGGCGGCGGCGTTGCGGCTCAACAAGATCCATTTGCGTATCTTATCGCAGCGGCCTATCGTTCTAAGAAACCAAAACGTTTCTTCCAGGAGCAGCCATGACCAGCACCGTCGAACAGGCGCCGGACAAGCTCGACCCGCACGTCCTGCGAACGGCGATGGCGGTCATCGTCGGCGGGATCGCGGTCATCTTCGACACCACCATCGTCAGCGTCGCCCTCCACGAGCTGGGCACCGACCTGCATGCCGGTGTCAACGCGATCCAGTGGATCAGCACCGGCTACCTGCTCGCGATGTTCGTCGCCATCCCGGTCGCCGGCTGGGCGCAGCAGCGCTTCGGCGGCAAGCGGCTCTGGCTGGCCGCGCTCACGCTCTTCCTGCTCGGCTCGGTGCTCTGCTCCTTCGCCTGGGACGTGGGCAGCCTCATCGCGTTCCGGGTCGTCCAGGGTCTCGGCGGTGGCGTGATGATGCCGCTGATGATCACGATGATCATGCAGGCCGCGCACGGCCAGAACCTCGGCAGGCTGATGGCCGCGGTCAGCCTCCCCACCGCCCTCGGCCCGATCCTCGGCCCGGTGGTCGGCGGCGTGATCCTGCACTGGGGCGACTGGCGGTGGCTCTTCCTCGTCAACGTGCCGTTGTGCCTGGTCGGCCTGTTCGCCGCCTATCGCGTGCTCGAGCCCGACGGCCCGGTCCGCCGGGTCAGGCTCGACTGGGTCGGCCTGCTGCTCATCTCACCGGCCGTCGTCGGGATCATCTACGGCCTGTCCAACGTCGCCGACGGTGGCTTCGGCCAGGCCTCGGTCCTCGCTCCGGCCGTCGCCGGCGCGGCCCTGCTCCTCGCGTTCCTTGCCTGGGCCGTACGCCGGCAGGGCGACGCGCTGGTCGACGTACGGCTGTTCTCCCACCGGCCCCTCGCCGCGTCGTCGGCGCTGATGTTCCTCGCCGGCGCGGTGCTCTACGGCGCCATGCTGCTGCTCCCGCTGTACTACCAGCAGCTACGCGGCGGCACGGCGCTGGCAGCGGGCCTGCTGCTGATCCCTCAGGGTGTCGGCGCACTCGTCTCACGGACGACGGCCGGGCGGCTGACCGACCAGGTCGGGCCGCGCTGGGTGGCCGTCGCGGGCTTCCTCGTCGTGGCCGCGGCCACCGTCCCGTTCGCCTTCTCCGACGCCTCGACGAGCTACTGGCTGCTCGGCGCCGCGCTGTTCGTGCGCGGCCTGGGGATGGGCGCCGTCATGGTGCCGATGATGGGGGCGGCCTATGTCGGCCTCGAGCGCGCCGAGGTTCCGCACGCCAGCATCATCACCCGGGTGGCCCAGCAGCTCGGCGGCTCCTTCGGCGTCGCCCTGCTCGCCGTGATCCTGCAGCACGCCACCTCCGGCCTGGGCCCGGCCGCGGGCTTCGACCGCGCCTTCTGGTGGGCGTCGGGCTTCGGCGTCCTCGCCGCCGCGCTCGCGCTGATGCTGCCCGGGCGCACCTCCGCCTCGGCGCAGGGTTAGGCGGAGCGGCCGGTCAGGGGCCGCATAGCCTTGCCCCCATGTCTGTCGCCGTCGCCGAGATCGTCCGCTCAGGGTTCGTCGAAGGGCGCCACCACGGATCGGTCGTGGCGCTGGACGCCGACGGCCGGGTCGCGTGGTCGGTCGGGGACGTGACCTCGCCGATCCTGCCGCGCTCGACCAACAAGCCGCTCCAGGCCGTCGCCATGGTCGGGCTCGGGCTCGACCTGCCGCCGCGGCTCCTCGCGCTGGCCGCCGCGTCGCACTCCGGCGAGGAGATCCACCTGGCCGGCGTACGCGAGATCCTCGGGACCGCGGGCCTCACCGAGCAGGCGCTCGGCAACATCGCGGACCTCCCCTTCGACCCGGGCGTGCGGGACCGGTGGCTGCGGGACGGCCGCGGTCCGAGCAAGATCGCCCAGAACTGCTCGGGGAAGCACGCCGCGATGATCGCGACCTGCGTCGTGCGCGACTGGCAGCTCGCCGGCTACGTCGAGACCGACCACCCGCTGCAGGTGCTCATCCAGCGGCGCTTCGAGGCGCTCACGGGTGAGCCGGCGCAGGTGGCAGTCGACGGATGTGGCGCCCCCGTGCTGTCCGCGTCGCTCACCGGGCTGGCGGGCGCGTTCCGCACCCTCGCCCTGGCGACCGAGGGACCGGAGCGCCGGGTGGCCGACGCGATCCGCGAGTTCCCCGAGTACGTCTCCGGTGCCGCGCGGGACGAGCTGCGCCTCCTGCGGGCGCTGCCCGGCGCGATCGGCAAGCTGGGCGCCGAGGCGGTCTATGCGGTGGCACTGCCGGACGGGCGCGCCGTCGCCCTGAAGATCGACGACGGCGGCGACCGTGCCCGCCCGGTCGTGATGGCCGAGGCGCTGCGACGGATCGGTGTGGAGTCGACCGAGGTCGACGCCATCGGGACGCACTCGCTGCTCGGCGGCGGGGTTCCGGTCGGCGGGATCCGGGCCTCCTTCTGATGCTTCCGCCGCTCCTCACCCACAACGTGTTCCCTGCTGCGTGGACGGGGATCGTGCTGGCGCTGCTGGTCATCGCGGCGGCGTTCGCACCGCGTCTGGGCCGGGCGGGCGGGATCGTGATCGGGGCGCTGTCGGTGCTGTGGCTCCTCCTCGACCACCGGATGGAGGGCGGCGTCCTCGTCGCCGTCACGCCCAGCCACGGCCTGGTCACCGCCGACCTGGTCGGGCTGACCGGACTCGCTCTCGCCGGTTGGCTGGTCGTGCGCGGGAGGCTGTGACACCGCCCACCTCTGCTTGCAATTGTTAGCACCTGCTAGCACGCTGGGAAGCATGGTCAGAGGCAAGGAGAAGGTCACGCAGACCGCGCGTGTCCTCGGTGATTACCTCAAGGAGCAGCGGGTCTCGGCCCAGCTGTCACTGCGTCAGCTGGCCGACCAGGCGGGGGTCTCGAACCCCTACCTCAGCCAGATCGAGCGCGGACTGCGCAGGCCCTCGGCAGAGGTGCTGCAGCAGATCGCCAAGGCCCTGCGGATCTCCGCCGAGCAGCTCTACGTGCACGCCGGGATCCTCAACCCCGAGGACGGCGTCGGCGGCTCGGTCGAGCTCGCCATCCTCGGCGACACCCAGCTCACCGAGCGACAGAAGCAGTCGCTGCTCGACGTGTATGCGTCCTTCCTCGCCCTCAACGCCCGTCACGACGGCCCGCCCGATTCCGCGGACGAGTCCTGAGCTCCCTCCCCTAAGGAGAAGTCACATGCCCAAGTTCGAGATCGCCAAGCTCAAGGTCGACCTGCCCAAGGTCGACGTGCCCAAGCCCCTGTACGCCGGCGCCGGTGTCGCCAACCTCGCCGTCGACGTCGTCAAGGGCGCCGTCGACACCGTGTCCAAGCGGGTCGAGGGCTACCAGAAGCAGGTCATCGGCTTCGAGCCGAAGGCGTTCGCCGATGCCGCTGTGTCGAAGGCGACCGCCGGCGTCATCTCCCTCACCGCCGAGGCCCTGGCCCGCCGGTCGGCGGCCGAGTCCCGCGTGGCGGCCATCCAGGCCGACGCCCTGGCGCTCCCGGCCAAGGTCACCTCGTTCTACAAGGCGACCGGCTCGGACGCCGTGGAGGCCTACCAGGACCTGGCCAAGCGCGGCGAGGTGCTCGTGGCCAAGCTCCGCGGCTCCGCACCGTCCGAGGTGACGGTCAGCGTCAAGGGCACCGCGCCGGCGCCGGAGAGCAAGGCCGCGCCCAAGAAGGCCCCGGCCAAGAAGGCGCCGGCTGCGAAGAAGGCCCCGGCTGCGAAGAAGGCCCCGGCCGCCAAGAAGGCGCCGGCTGCGAAGAAGACTCCGGCCCAGAAGGCTCCGGCCCGGAAGGCCACCCCGGCCCAGGACGCCTGAGCATCGATCGCCCACTCGAGGACCCGCCCTCGTCCCTCCGGACGGCGGCGGGTCCTCGTGCATCTCCCGTAGGATCGAGACCATGTCCGTGCTCAGCATCCCCGGCACCGTGATGGTCGTCGTCTACGTCGTCCTGCTCGCCGTGAAGCTGTTCGCGTTCGTCAGCGCCCTGACCTTCTCGACCGACCACTACCGCGCGGCCGGCAAGTGGAGCAAGCAGGGCTGGACGATCGTGCTGGGCCTCGCCGTCCTGCTGCAGGCGATCCCTGGCCTGATGCCCCTGACCTTCATCAACCTCGCCTTCACCATCGCCGCGTTCGTCTACCTCGCCGACGTCCGCCCTGCGCTGTCGGGCCTGCGTCGCCGCTGACTTCTCCGGCCGGCTCCCGCGAAGCTGCGCCGCTCGCCTAAGGTGGCGCCGTGATCGGAGAGACGGACACTCGCCCCTGGGGCACGTGGCAGGTGCTGGACGAGGGTGACGGCTTCAAGGTCAAGCGCATCACCGTCAGGCCGAACTCGCGGCTGTCCTACCAGACCCACGAGCACCGCGGCGAGCACTGGGTCGTCGCCAAGGGCCGGGCGACCTGCGTCATCGACGGCGAGACCGTGGTGGCCGAGCTCGGCCAGTGCATCGACATCGAGGTCGGCGTACCCCACCGCATCGGCAACGCCGACGACACCGAGCTCGTGATCATCGAGGTCATGCGCGGCTCCTACCTCGGCGAGGACGACATCGTCCGGCTGGAGGACGACTTCGGCCGCGCCGAGGCGTAGCAGGCGCCGCGCGGCTCAGTACGCGGAGGCCGTGGCGGTGGCCGGGCTCGCCGGATAGGCGTGCGTGTCGTTCGTGGTGGCCTTCGCGGAGAACGTCAGCGTCTCCAACCACGCCGCCGTGCCGGACGCGCTCACCTGGACGCTCCCGCCGGCGACCATGCTGGGGATGGTCCCAGTGGCGAGGACGGCGCCCGCGCTGTTGGTCATCGTCCAGACCACGTTCTTGACGGCCAGGTCGGTGCTGATCGTCGCGGTGGCGCTGATCGCCGATGCGGCGGGCCAGTTGGCGTAGTCGTAGGTGACCCGGGGCGCGCTGGGCTTGACGAGACTGAGCACGGCCGTCTTGACGGTGCTCTGGACCGTGGTCGGGACCGAGTAGGTGACGGTCTTGCCGCCTGCCGCCGCGCCGCCGAGGTTGCTGGTGGTTCCGGTGGCGACGACGGTCAACGTCCGGGCACGGTTGCCGAACGACAGCGGGATCGTCGCCCGCACCTTGTCGCCGAGCGCGACCGCGTAGGGGCCGCTCGTGACGGGCGCTCCCTGCCGGCTGTAGCCGCTCACCATCACCACGACGTTCTTGGCGGGCGCGCCGGTTGCGCTGAGCTCCACGATGATGAAGCCGCTGCCGTCCGAGCGCCGGGTGTGGCCCAGCACCGAGAGGCCGAGCTGGGACGTCGGATAGACGCCGGACCCAGCGGCGAAGGCGGGCGCGGCCGCCGCGATCTGGATGGCCGGCACCGCCCACGCGGCGTGCGCTCCCGCGCGCAACACAGTGCGCCGGCTGGGCTGCTGCTTCGGCTCGTCGACTGGCTTCGTTGACACGTGATCCCCCCGGGTCGTGCATGTCCACCCGAGTCGACCTGCGATTGCGGTCAGGCCCCCTGCCGCCGCAGGTCAAGCGTGCGTCGCCGCCCGTCGCGCCGGAGCCGGATTTGCCGACCTGTGGATGAAGATTTCCCCGGTGAGCGGTGGCTGAGGCAATCAGCTCGTCAGCGGCTGCCGGTGCCCGGCAAGCGCCGAGCAGTGCCGACTGCACCCGGTAGATCGCGGAACGCGACTTTGAGACGCCACCAGCGGGCCAGCCAGAGACCGCGCTTGCCAGTCGGCGCCTGCGGGTAGAAGTGGCGTAGATATGGCTCGTCGGCGAGCACGGCCCGGAGGACGATCCCGGGCCAGCGCCATGGCGGCGTACGGCGGACCGCCAGCAGCCAGCCGAGGTTCCGTGTCTGCGCAGTCGAACGTCGCACCTCCCACTCCACGATCCGGCGGTCTCCGTTCGGGTGGTGGGGGACCATGACGCCGAGTTCATGAAGGAGGGGCCTGGCGGTGGCCAGGCAGCCTGTCGCGGAGGCGAGATCCTGCAGCCGCGCGAGGTTGAGTCGTTCGGACGAGAGGCGCTCGACCAGGCCGGCAAGCTCCCGTCCGTTGCGCTGATCGCTAGGCGTGCGGAGTGCATGCAGACCCATGACCAGTGTCGAGCCGTAGATCCCGGTGGCCGGGACCGCGACGTTGGCCGCTGCCAGGTCGGTCCGCTCGGCCCAGAGCGCGTCGAAGACGACGTCCGGTTCGGCGAGGAAGCCCGGGAACCGGTCGTGGACGTCGAGCTCGCACGGCCACTGCGGATGATTGAGCGTCACCGAGTGGTAGGCGAAGGCGGGTGCCGACGGCGTAGGAACCTTGCGCCACCCGAGCTCGAGCAGACCGGTGACGACGTCGTCGAGTCGGGTCGGCTCGACGAGCACGTCCGCATCCGCCGAGGCTCGAGGAGCCCGCAGTCCGTGCGCCTCGTTGACGCGTCCCTTGATGGCCAGCGCCCGGGCACCGACGTTGTCGGCGACCCGGGCGACCAGCACGTAGCCGAGCTCGACGGCCTCGGCGAGCTCGAGCGTCGCCACTGTTGCGACGCTCATGATCTCAGAACGTCACGACGGCGTTGCCGGGGGCAGCCACGCTGACCGGTGACGCGACCGAGGTCCCCTTGGCCTGCAGCGTCACCGGACCGGTCGCGTTTCCGGTGGCGAACTTGACGTTGAGCGATCCGACAACTGAGGCGCCCTTTCCTACGGAGCCGACCGTTGCCGTGTAGGACGAGGCGGCGAGGATGGACCCCGTGGCCGTCACGGTGACGCCACTGGCAGCGAAGTCCGCTGCTGTCACCGTGAAGTTGATCGTGCCGTTGGCGCCGTTCTTCGAGTGGCCTGTCACTGTGATCGTGAGGCTGGACGTCGTCGACGTGGCGAACGCCGGCGTCGCGGCGGCGATCTGGATCGCCGGGATCGCCCAGGCGGCGTTGGCGCCGACCTTGAGGACCGCCCGGCGGGTCGTGTGCTGCTTCGGGACGTCGGACGACGTGTTGCGCATGGAGGGTCTCCTCGCGGGCCCCGAGGTCACCGCATGATGGTCCGCGGGGCGCAGAATTACCCCGTCTAGGGGATGACTCTCCGCCGTGACAAGACCTCACCTGAGCCGTTTTGCGGTCCTGTGGAGGAACGTTTCCCCGGGTGACAGTCGCCTCTGGTCAGCGGTCGACGTCGACCAGCCCAGCGCTCTCCAGCGAGCTGACCAGCGCGAACACCGCCGACTCGCCCTCCTCGGGCAGCCCGACGGACGCCTCTAGGCAGGCGGTGAGGTCCTCCGAGCTGGTCCAGACGTCTGTCACCAAGCCGTGGAGGGCTGTGGATGCCACTTCACTGAGCACGAGCACCTGGTCATCGATGAGCACGACGAGCTCGCCGTCGATCAGCAGCTCGTCGGTGACCGGGCGGCGGACGATCCTCATCGGCTCACCAGATCGGCGACGACCGGCTCGAGGTCCGCAGCCTCGTCGTAGTGCACGTCGAACACCCCGGCGGTCCGCTCGATGACCCCCGCCACGAACGAGAGCGGTCGGGGCAGGCGGCCGAGGTAGGACGTCTCCGGAGCGAGCCCGGCGATGGCCATGGACGTGCGCAGGCGTTCGACCCCGACCGTCCGGGTGCCGTCACGGCGGAGGAGCAGGATCGCCCGCAGCGCGGGCGTCGCGTGCCCCGGGAGCAGATCCACCTCGGCGGGGCCGACCTGCTCCTTGACGAAGGTGCCGGACCGGACGATGGAGAGGGGCTTGGCGTGTGGATGGATCGTCAGGTCGGCGCCGATGCCGGTCGTCTCGTCGGTGAGGTAGCCGAACCGGCGCCCGAGCGTCCGCGCCGCGGTGGACTTCCCTGTTCCCGAGGGGGCGACCAGCGCCACCGAGGCTCCTGTCACAGGGTCGGCGAGGGCGGCGCCGTGCAGCATCCACAGCCGGCCGGCCTGCTGGTCGATCGCCGCGAGCGTGACGCGACCGGAGAGGATGTGCAGCACGATCTCGATCGAGGGATCGGCGATCGCGCCGGCGGCTGAGGCCGTCGTACGGACCTGCTCGTCCGCCGTGACGACGACATCCAGCACGACCGACGGAGCGGCGGGCGCAATGGCGATCGCCGCTGCCCAGGCCCGCCGGACATGCTTCGCGACCTCGTCCGGCTCGTCGCCCCAGCAGCGGAGGCGGACCGGGACGCCGAGGGCGAGGAGATCGATGTGTCGGGACTCCCAATCTGGCGGAGTCCACCCCGGCGGCATGCTGGAAGTGTAAGGATTGCCCACGCGGCTGACCGGAGAACTCGGGACTGCGCCGCTCTTCTTCTTCTCACCAGAGGGGCCCCGGGCTTTGGAACTGCAGGACTACTGGCGCGCTGTTCGCAACCACTGGATCGGTGTGCTCCTCCTCATCGTCGGCACGTGCGCGGCCGGGGCGCTCTTCACAGCGCTGCAGACGCCTGTCTACGCGGCCAACGCGGCCGGGTTCGTCGGAACGGGTTCCTCCGACAACGCCGCCCTCGGCTCGGTGACCGACCAGCTGGCCAAGTCCCGGGCGACGTCCTACATCGCCGTCGCCAAGAGCCGCGCGACCGCGCAGACGGTCATCGACGAGCTCGGTCTCCACACGACGCCGTCGGCGCTCGTCTCGCACATCACCGTCAGCCAGCCCGTCGACACCGTCTACCTCAACATCGTCGCCGAGTCCGCCAGCCCGAAGGAGGCGCAGCAGCTCGCCGACGCGTGGGTGGCGGCGCTTGCGGTCCAGGTGCAGGCCATCGAGTCGCCCGCCGGCCCGCCCAGCGACGGCACCCCGCGGATCGTCCCGCAGGAGTCCGCCGCCCTGCCGGGCTCGCCCGCCTCACCGCGCCCCGAGCGCAACCTGGCGATCGCCTTCGTGCTCGGCTGCCTGCTCGCGCTCGGGTACGCCGTCCTGCGCAGCACCCTCGACCGGCGGCTGCGCAGCGCCGACGACGTGGAGAGCCACTTCGGCATCCCGGTCGTCGCGAGCATCCCCACCGCCCCGACGCTGCGTCACGAGCCCGGCGCCGCCGCCACACTGGCCCTGCACGACACCGACGAGGCGGGCTCGGCCGCCGCCGAGGCGTTCCGCAAGCTGCGCACCAACCTCATGTTCATGGACGTCGACAACCCGCCGCGCAGCCTGGTGATCACCAGCCCGCGACCCGGTGACGGCAAGTCCACGGTCGCCGCCAACATCGCCGCTGCCCTCGAGTCGACCGGCCAGCCGGTGATCCTCATCGACGCCGACCTGCGCCGGCCCACCGTGGCGGCCTCCTTCGCGGTCGACGGCGCGGTCGGCCTGACCAATGTCCTCACCGGGCAGGTGTCCGTCGAGGACGCGCTGCAGACGCCGGCCGGCTTCACCTCGCTGCGCGTGCTCGCGGCCGGGGCGATCCCGCCCAACCCGAGCGAGCTGCTCGGCTCCCGCGCGATGCGCACGCTCGTCGAGAAGCTCGCGCAGGACCACATCGTCGTCCTCGACGCGCCGCCACTGCTGCCGGTGACCGACGCCGCCCTGCTGAGCACTGCCACCGACGGCGTCATGCTGGTCATCTCCTCGGGAGCGACCGTCGACGCCGAGCTCGAGACCTGCCTGGGCTCGATCACGACCGTCAACGGACGGGTGCTCGGCGTCGTGCTCAACCGGGTCTCCGCGCGGCACGACCGGGCCGGGTCCTACGCCTACTACGGCTACCGGCGCGACCGCACCCCGCAGTCGGCCGAGCCGGTCGCCGAGCCGGGTGCCTGAGCCGCTCGACGGCGGCGTCACGGTCGTCCACCGGCCTGGGGTCGCGTTCGTCGACGGGGAGGAGCGCGCCGTGCTCCTCGACCTGGACCGGCTGGCGCGACCGCCGGTGGTGCTCGAGGGGTCCGGTCAGCTGATGTGGGGTCGGCTCGCGACGCCGCTCACCGTCGATGCGCTGGTCGAGGACGTCGCGGACCACTACGGCGAGACGGTCGAGACCGTACGGCCGGCCGTGCTGGCGTTCGTCGCCGATCTGCTGGAGCGGGACCTGCTCGCACGCAGCTGACGCCTGGTTTCGAGACGGGCGCTGCGCGCCCTCCTCGACCAGCGATCAGGTGGTCTCGATACGCCCTCGCCTAGCGGCTCGGGCTACTCGACCATCGATGCGGCTGGTCGAGCGGTCACATCGATGCCGCTGGTTCGAGCGGTCACGACGATGCCGCTGGTTCGAGCGGTCACGACGATGCGGCTGGTCGAGCGGTCACATCGATGCGGCTGGTCGAGCCGTCAGTCGGTGGCGAGGTAGCGACGCAGCACGTCGAGCTGGTCCTCCGGCGTGAAGCCGGTGGCCTCCAGCTTGGCGAGGGAGAGGACCGAGCCGAGCGGGCGCGGGCTCACCTGCTTGCCCGCGGCCATGGCCCCGGCGAAGTAGTCCTCGGTCGTCGTCGGCGAGACGTCGGACGCCGAGCGGCCGCTGAGCTCGAAGACCGCGGCGGCGATCTGCTGCCACGACATCGGGTCGCCGGCGTTGGAGACGTTGTAGGTGCCGTAGGCCGCCCCGCTCGTCACCAGGTGCGCGATCGCGGAGGCGAGCGTGTCGGTGAAGGTCAGCCGGCCGACCTGGTCGGCGACGACCGACGGCGAGACGCCGTCACCGGCCAGGCGTGCCATGGTGCGGACGAAGTTGCCGCCCTCGCCGATGACCCACGAGGTGCGCACGACGTAGTGTCGGGGCGTGCTGGCGACCGCGATGTCGCCGGCCGCCTTGGACTGGCCGTAGACGCCGAGCGGCGCGAAGGGCTCGTCCTCGGTGTGCGCCTCCTCGACCGTCGAGCCGAGGGTGCCGTCGAAGACGTAGTCGCTGGACACATGCACCAGCGTGAGCCGGTGCTCGGTCGCGACGCGCGCCAGCAGGGCCGGAGCCACCGCGTTGGCGGCCCACGCGTCCCGGCGACCCTGCGGGGTCTCGGCGACGTCGACGGCCGTGTAGGCGGCCGCGTTCAGCACGACGGCGTACTCGTTCCACGGCCAGGCGGCGACCGCCTCCGCCGACGTGATGTCGAGCTCGGCGCGGGTCACGGCCTCCGCGTCGGGGAAGGCCGCGGCGAGCGCGCGCCCGAGCTGGCCGTTGCCGCCGACGATCAGCGTCTTCTTGGGCCGCATCGGGGTGACGTCGGCCAGCAGCGGGTTGTTCTGGTCCTTCTCCGAGACCTCGGCGTCCTCGAGCGGGATCGGCCACGGGATCGCGAGCGCAGGGTCGCCCAGGTGTACGGCCGGGTAGGCCGGGCCGGGCTGCCAGTGGTCGTTGACGAGGTAGGAGTAGACCGTCCCGTCCTCGAGCGCCTGGTAGGAGTTGCCGACGCCGCGCGGGACGAAGACGGTGACGTCGGGCCCGATCTCGGTCCAGTACGTCGCCCCGAACGACTCGCCCTCGCGCATGTCGACCCAGGCCGCGAAGACGCGGCCCGTCGCTACCGAGACGAACTTGTCCCACGGCTCGGTGTGGATGCCCCGGGTGGCGCCGCGGGCGGCGTTGAGCGACATGTTGTTCTGGACCGGCCCGAAGTCGGGCAGGCCGAGCGCGGTCATCTTCGCGCGCTGCCAGTTCTCCTTGAACCAGCCGCGGGAGTCGCCGTGCAGCGGGACGCGCAGGACGAGCAGCCCGGGGATCGGCGTCTGCTCGAGGGTCAGGTCGGCCATCCGCGACTCACTGACCCTGGGCGGCGTACTGGGCCTCGATGGCCGCCTTCTTCGGGCGCCACCAGGCCTCGTTCTCGCGGTACCACCGGATGGTGTCGGACATCCCGGACTCGAAGTCCTGGAACCGCGGCGTCCACCCCAGCTCGGTGCGCAGCTTGGTCGAGTCGATGGCGTAGCGCAGGTCGTGCCCGGCCCGGTCGGTGACGTGCTCGAAGTCGTTCTCGTCGTGGCCCATGAGGCGCAGGATCAGCTTGACGGTGTCGAGGTTGTTCACCTCGCCGTCCGCGCCGATCAGGTAGGTCTCGCCGATCGCACCCTTCTCTAGGATCGTCATCACGGCCGAGGAGTGGTCGTCGGCGTGGATCCAGTCACGGACGTTGAGCCCGGCGCCGTAGAGCTTCGGGCGGACACCGTCGATGAGGTTGGTGATCTGGCGCGGGATGAACTTCTCGATGTGCTGCCACGGGCCGTAGTTGTTCGAGCAGTTCGAGATCGTCGCCTCGACGCCGAAGGAGCGCACCCATGCGCGGACGAGGAGGTCGGAGCCCGCCTTCGTCGAGGAGTAGGGGCTGGAGGGGTTGTACGGCGTCGACTCGGTGAACCGCTGCGGGTCGTCGAGCTCGAGGTCGCCGTAGACCTCGTCGGTGGAGATGTGGTGGAAGCGGACGCCGTGCCGACGGACGGCCTCGAGCAGCGTGAACGTGCCGATGATGTTGGTCTGCACGAACGGGCTCGGGTCGTTCAGCGAGTTGTCGTTGTGCGACTCGGCCGCGTAGTGGACCACGGCGTCGTGGGACGCGACCAGCGGGTCGACCACTGCGGCGTCGGCGATGTCACCGACGACCAGCGAGACCCGCTCCGAGGGGAGGGACTCGATCGCCTCCCTGCTCGCGGCGTAGGTCAGCTTGTCGAGGACCGTCACATGGAGGTCGGTGTTCTCGACCACGTAGTGGACGAAGTTCGAGCCGATGAAGCCGGCACCGCCGGTGACGAGGAGGTTGCGCACGGTGCGCGAGTCTACGGGGAGTCTTTGCCGCCAGCCCAAGTTCCGTAGGATGCCGCAGCGTGAAGGGAATCATCCTCGCCGGTGGCACCGGCTCGCGTCTGCACCCGATCACGCTCGCGGTCAGCAAGCAGCTGATGCCCGTCTACGACAAGCCGATGATCTACTACCCGCTCACCACGCTGATGCTGGCGGGCATCCGCGACGTCCTCGTCATCACGACTCCGCACGACGCCGAGGCGTTCGAGCGGCTGCTCGGCGACGGATCGCAGCTCGGCGTCAATATCAGCTATGCCCAGCAGCCGTCGCCCGACGGACTGGCCCAGGCCTTCACGATCGGCGCCGACACCGGCTTCCTCCAGGAGGACGGCCAGGACCGGGTCGGCCTCGTGCTCGGCGACAACATCTTCTACGGCGTCGGCCTCGGCGCCCAGCTCAGCCGCTTCGAGAGCCTCGAGGGCGCGGCCGTCTTCGGCTACAAGGTCAGCGACCCGACCGCCTATGGCGTCGTCGAGTTCGACTCGGAGTTCCGCGCGGTCTCGTTGGAGGAGAAGCCGGCGGAGCCGAAGAGCTCGTACGCCGTCCCGGGCCTCTACTTCTACGACAACTCGGTCATCGAGCACGCCCGCGACCTCAAGCCGAGCGCGCGCGGCGAGCTGGAGATCACCGACCTCAACCGGATCTACCTCGAGGCCGGCACCCTGCAGGTCGAGGTACTGCCGCGCGGCTCCGCCTGGCTCGACACCGGGACGGTCGAGGACCTCAACGAGGCGGCCAACTACATCCGTGCCATCGAGCACCGCCAGGGCACCAAGATCGGCGCGCCCGAGGAGGTCGCGTGGCGGATGGGCTGGCTCAGCGACGCCGAGCTCGAGAAGCTGGCCAAGCCGCTGGTGAAGTCCGGCTACGGGACCTACCTGCTCAGCCTGCTCGACGAGCGCTGACGTCGGTCAGTAGGCGCCGCGGCTGCTGAGGACCGCGCCGGCTGTCTTCGCCAGGATGCTGAGGTCCTGCATCATCGACCAGTTGTCGACGTAGTAGAGGTCGAGCCGGGCCGAGTCCTCCACCGAGAGGTCGTTGCGGCCGGAGACCTGCCACAGACCGGTCATGCCGGGGCGCACGTTGAGGCGGCGGCGCAGTGCATCGTCGTAGAGCGCGACCTCGCGGGGGACCTGCGGCCGCGGTCCGACCAGGCTCATGTCGCCCAGCACGACGTTGAACAGCTGCGGGAGCTCGTCGACCGAGAACCGGCGCAGCCACCTGCCCGGCTTGGTGATCCGGGGGTCGTCCTTCATCTTGAAGAGCAGCGCGTCGACACCGAGCTCCGCCTGCAGCTGTGCGACCATCGACTCCGCGTCGACCACCATGGTGCGGAACTTGAAGCAGCCGAACTCCTCGCCGTGACGTCCGACCCGCGTCTGCCGGAAGAAGATCGGGCCGCCGTCGTGCAGCTTGATGCACAGCGCGGCGTAGGCGATGAGCGGTGCGCACGCCGCGATCAGCAGCGAGGTCACCGCGACGTCGAAGGAGCGCTTGGCCCAGCGCGAGGCGAACGCCCAGCGCGGCGGCTCGAGGTGGATCAGCGGCAGCCCGCCGACCGGACGTGTCCGGACCCGCTCGGCCGAGAAGTCCGTCATCGCGGGCGCCATCACCAGCTGGATCGACTTCTCCTCGAGCTGCCAGACGACCCGGCGCAGGTCGGCGGCCGATCGGCTCGAGCCACCGGTGAAGAAGATGGCGTCGATGCCCTCGAGCCGGGTGACGTCGTCGAGGTCGTCGGCGTTGCCGAGGACCGGGATGCCGGAGCTCGTCTCGGTCCCGGGGACGCCGTCGGGGACGAGCGCGCCGACCAGCTGATAGCCGAGCCACTTCTCGCGGCGCAGGACGGCGGCCACGTCGTCGATCTGGGCGGCACCTCCCGAGAGCACGACCCGCTGGAGCAGTGAACCGCGGAGGCGGGCGGAGTGCAGCGCCCGCCGCAGCACGAGCCGGCCGACCAGGAGCAGGGCGAGGCCGATGACGAGGACGAGCACGAAGAAGCCCCGGGAGAGCGAGTACTTCAGGAGGTAGCAGCCGACGCCGACGAGGGCGCCGGTGGTGGTGCTGGCGGTGAAGACCCGCTTCAGCTCGTCGACACCGGCGCCGAAGACGTCGGCCCGGTAGCCGCCGAGCGCGGCGATCATCCCGAGCCAGCCCGCGGCCAGGAGCGGCGCGAGGTCGCCGGCGGTCGCCGCCAGGTGGGCGGGCTCGTCGAAGAAGCCGAGGTGGCCACGGCCGAGCACGGCCGCGATGCACGCGATCAGGATCGCGCTGAGATCGATGAGGAACGCGGTGACCGGAAGGTATTGCAGAGCCCTGCTGGGCTTCGCGACGGCGGGCCGAGTCCCCCGGTCCGTCAGGATGGTCATACGCGCTTCTGCCCCCACTGCTGTCGTCGTCCCTGGGGCTGCTGCTTGCCCGGAAACCGGCAGCAACAGCCGGGTTTTTAACCTAAGAGACGGCGGAAAGGCACCTGAGGGGAATCAGGTGAAACCATCCGAAAGGATCAGTTCGGGTAGTTCACCCCAGCGTTCTGCCGGGCCTCCCAGGCGCTGGCGACCATCGACCGCAGGTCGTGGCGCATGGCCCAGTCGAGGTCGCGGGCGGCGAGCTCGCCGGTGGCCACGATCCGGGCCGGGTCGCCCGGACGCCGGGGCGCGATCTCGGGAGTGAAGTCGATGCCGGTGACGTCGCGGACGGCGTCCATGATCTGCCGGACACTGACACCGTCGCCCGAGCCGAGGTTGTAGACCCGCTCGAGGGTCTCGCCGGCGGCGAGCTTGCGGGCCGCGACGACATGGGAGTGCGCGAGGTCGGCCACGTGGACGTAGTCACGCACGCAGGTGCCGTCCGGGGTCGCGTAGTCGTCGCCGTTGATCCGCGGGGTGCCGCCCTTGGCCAGCGCGTCGAAGACCAGCGGGAAGAGGTTGTGGGGGCTGGCGTCGAACAGCTCCGGGGTGCCGGAGCCGACGACGTTGAAGTAGCGCAGGCTGGTGTGGCCGAGGCCGTGCGCGGTGGCGACGTCGCGCAGCAGCCACTCGCCGATCAGCTTCGACTCGCCGTACGGGCTCTCGGGGTTGGTGGGGGTGTCCTCGGTGACGAGGTCGACGTCGGGGGTGCCGAAGGTCGCGGCGGAGGAGGAGAACACGATGCTGCCCACTCCGGTGGCCATCATCGCCTCGAGCAGGGTGGCGGTGCCCTGGACGTTCTGGGCGTAGGTGTGCAGCGGGCGCTGCACGCTGACCCCGGCGTACTTGAACCCGGCCAGGTGGATCACGCCCTCGACGCCGTGGTCCTTGATCGCCGTCTCGAGCGCGGCCTGGTCCAGGATGGTGGCGTTGACGAACGGCACGCCCTCCGGGACGAAGCGCTCGAACCCGCTGGAGAGGTCGTCGACGACGACAGGCGCGAGGCCGTCCGCCTGCAGGGCACGCACGACGTGTGAGCCGATGTAGCCCGCTCCACCTGTCACCAACCAGCTCATCAAGGCTCCTTCTCCACGTTTGGGACCGCCCACGCTACCGGTCGTAGCATCGACCGATGCGCCAGCGCCTGCTTCCCGCCGTCGCCTGTCTGGCCCTCCTGGTCCCGGCGGCGGCCGACGCGGTGACCGCAGATCCGCCGGGCATCACCGGCTCCGGCTGGGCGAAAGGAGCGGCTCTCGCAGCGCGACCGGTGCCGCACCCTCTGGAGGGGCGCACTGTCGTCCTCGACCCGGGCCACCAGCTCGGCAACAGCCGGCACCTCGCTCAGATCAACCACCTGGTGACCGCCGGCCCGAGCCGCAAGGCGTGCAACACGACCGGTACGTCGACCAACGGCGGTTATCCCGAGGCCACCTTCACGTGGCGCGTCGCGCAGGTCGTGAGGCGGTCGCTGCAGCGTGCCGGGGCGCGAGTGGTCCTGACCCGCTCCTCGAACAGTCGCGCCGCGTGGGGGCCGTGCGTCGACGCCCGCGGCCGTGCCGGAGCCCGGGCGCACGCCGACCTGGAGGTGTCGATCCACGCGGACGGCTCCTTCGCCCGCGGCGCCCGTGGCTTCCACGTCATCGCGCCCGCCTCGCTGCGCGGCTGGACCGACGACATCGCCGCCCCGTCGCGACGCCTCGCGCTCACCCTGCGCGCGGCATTGAGCCGCGCACACTTCACGCGGGCCAACTACATCGCCGGCGGTGACGGCCTCGACGTCCGCTCCGACCTCGGGACGCTGAACCTCTCCGACGTTCCGGTCGCCATGGTCGAGCTCGGCAACATGCGCGACGCGACCGAGGCGCGCCGGATGACGTCGGCCGCGGGCCGGAAGCGCTACGCCCGGGCGCTGGTCGCCGGCATCTCCCACTACTTGCGCCGGTAGCCTCCCGTCGCATGCGGACGCTGATCGGGGACGGGTCGGTCGACGAGCTCTACGCCTGGCCCGACGGCCCGTGGCTGCGCGTCAACATGATCTCGAGCGCCGACGGCGCGGCCCAGGGGGCCGACGGGCTCACCGGCTCGATCAACAACGAGGCCGACAAGGTCGTCTTCGACCGGCTGCGGAGCACCGCTGACGCGCTGCTCGTCGGCGCCGGCACGGCGCGCGCCGAGGGCTACGGCCCCGTTCCGCAGCCGATGATCGTCGTGGGGCGGTCGCTGCCGCCGACGCTCGAGGGCGCGCCGGGCGTCCGTCTCGTCTCCGGCGGGAACGAGCAGGCTCTGCGCGAGCTCGTCCACGGGCTCTACGCCGAGGGGCTGGACCACGTCATCTGCGAGGGCGGGCCGACCCTCCTCGCTGGGCTCTTGCGGGCCGGCGTGGTCGAGGAGCTGTGCACGACGGTCGCGCCGCTGCTCGTCGGCGGTGGGGGCAAGCGCATCGTCGACGGGCCGCTGGTGGCGGGCGGCGTACCCCTCACCCTGTCGTCGCTCGTCGAGGCGGACGGCACGCTGCTCGCGCGGTGGCGGGTTGTGAGACATCTCGCGGACTGAGCCGCGCCGGCCGCCCGGCTCCTATCCTCGCCGGGTGACGACTGCTGAGCTCTCCGTCGACCGCCGTCCCGGGGCCGTCGAGGTGACCTTCGACCGGCCGGAGCGGCACAACGCCTTCACGCAGGCGATGTACGCCGCCCTGCACGAGCTGTGCGACGAGCTCGCGTCCGACCCGTCGGTGAAGGTGCTGGTGCTGCGTGGCGCCGGCGGCCGGGCGTTCGCCGCCGGCAACGAGATCTCCGACTTCCTCTCCCAGGACGCCGTCGCCTATGAGGACTGGATCCGGGCACTGCTGGGCAAGCTCTTCGCGCTGCCCCAGGTGACGATCGCGGCCGTGGACGGCGTCTGCGTCGGCGGCGGGCTGGCGGTCGCCACCCACTGCGACCTGCGCATCGCCACCCCGCACTCGCGCTTCGGCTACCCGATCGCCCGCACGCTCGGCAATGCGCTCGCCGCACCCCTCGTCTATCGCTGCGCCGCGGTCTTCGGCGAGCCGGTGACCCGCGAGATGCTGCTCGCCGCGCGCCTCGTCTCCGCCGATCGCGCGTACTCGGTGGGCGCTCTGACGTCGGTCGTCGAGTCGCTCGACGAGGAGCTGGCCGCCCTCGTCGACGCGGTCCTGGCGCTGTCGTCGGTGACGCTGCGGGCCACGAAGTCGCAGCTGCTCGCCCGCGCCGCCGACCTCGAGGCGGCTCCCGACGACGACGACGCGCTGCTGCACTCCGTCTACACCGGCCCCGACTTCACCGAGGGCGTCCGCGCCTTCCTCGCCAAGGAGAAGCCGGCCTTCCGCTGACCGTCCCTCTGCTCTTCGGGGTCAGCGCGTACCGATCGGGGTTGGCGTGGTGGGTGTGGCGATGGATCGTCGACACGGATCACTTGCGCATCGATCGGTACGCCAGGACGGCGGGTCGGCGCGTACCGATCGGGGCCGAAGGGGCTAGCGAGGCGGAAATCCACCTCAACGGCCCCATCAGCCCCGATCGGTACGCAGACTCGCGGCCTCCACCAGACTCGGCCCGTACCAGGTGATCAGCCGCCCGCTGACGAGCTCACACGGACGCGAGAACGCCTCGGGTCCGTCGTCGGGCGTGAAGACGTAGGGCTCGTCGGGCAGGAGTACGACGTCCGGGCCGGCCGCCTCGATCTCCTCGACGGTGACGTGGGGGTAGCGCCCAGCAGCGCCCGCGAAGACGTTGTCCCAGCCGAGCCGCCGCAGCAGGTCGCCGGTGAAGGTGTCGCTCCCGACCACCATCCACGGGTCGCGCCAGATCGGCACCGCGACGGTCCGGGTGACCGGCGGCAGCGGCCCGCACCACAGCTCGCGCGCGGCCGCGAGCCACTCCGGGCGCGGCCAGGACAGCACCTCGTCGAAGAGCCGCTCGTAGGCCTCGATCGCGGCCGGCACGGTCCTGATGTCGGTCACCTCGACGCGGATGCCGGAGTCGCGGAGCCGGCGTACGTCCAGCTCGCGGTTCTCCTCCCGGTTGGCGATCACGACGTCCGGGCGCAACGAGCGAATGGCCGCCAGGTCGGGGTTCTTCGTGCCGCGCACCCGCGTGACGTCCAGATCGGCCGGGTGCGTGCACCAGTCCGTCGCGCCGGCGAGCGCGTCAGGACGCACGGAGGCGAGCGCCTCCGTGATCGACGGGACGAGGCTGACGACGCGCATCGCCGGTGGCGCTCAGACGTTCCGGCGGTACTGGCCCCCGACCTCGAAGAACGCCTCGGTGACCTGGCCGAGCGTGCAGACACGGGCGGCGTCCATCAGCACCTCGAAGACGTTCTCCTGCGAGGTCGCGACGGCCTTGAGCCGCTCCAGGGCGGCCTCGGCCTCGGTGCGGTGGGCCGCCTGGAAGTCGCGCACCCGGCGCAGCTGCGACTCCTTCTCCGAGTCCGTCGCGCGGGCCAGCTCGACGTGGTCGGGCGTGCCGTCGCCCGAGGCGGGGCGGAGGAAGGTGTTGACGCCGATGATCGGCAGCGTGCCGTCGTGCTTGCGGTGCTCGTAGAGCATCGACTCGTCCTGGATCCGGCCGCGCTGGTAGCCCGTCTCCATCGCGCCGAGGACGCCGCCGCGCTCGGAGATCCGGTCGAACTCGACCAGCACCGCCTCCTCCACGAGGTCGGTGAGCTCGTCGATGATGAAGGAGCCCTGGAGCGGGTTCTCGTTCATCGCCAGGCCCCACTCGCGGTTGATGATCAGCTGGATCGCCAGCGCGCGGCGGACGGACTCGGCCGAGGGGGTGGTGACGGCCTCGTCGTACGCGTTGGTGTGCAGCGACTGCGCGTTGTCGTAGATCGCGCACAGCGCCTGCAGCGTGGTGCGGATGTCGTTGAAGTCCATCTCCTGCGCGTGCAGCGACCGGCCGGAGGTCTGGACGTGGTACTTCAGCTTCTGCGACCGCTCGGACGCGCCGTAGCGCTCGCGCATCGCCACCGCCCAGATGCGGCGCGCGACGCGGCCGATGACGGAGTACTCCGGGTCCATGCCGTTGGAGAAGAAGAAGGACAGGTTCGGCGCGAAGTCGTCGATGTCCATGCCGCGCGCGAGGTAGGCCTCGACGTAGGTGAAGCCGTTCGCGAGGGTGAAGGCCAGCTGGCTGATCGGGTTCGCCCCGGCCTCGGCGATGTGGTAGCCCGAGATCGACACCGAGTAGAAGTTGCGGACCTGCTGGGCGATGAACCACTCCTGGATGTCCGCCATGCAGCGCAGCGAGAACTCCGTGGAGAACAGGCAGGTGTTCTGGCCCTGGTCCTCCTTGAGGATGTCGGCCTGGACCGTGCCGCGGACCGACCTGATCGCATCGGCCGGGTCGATCCCGCGCTCGCGGGCCTGGTCGATGACGGTGTTGAGGAAGAACGCCAGGACCGTCGGGGCCGGCCCGTTGATCGTCATCGACACCGAGGTCGTGGGGGAGAGCAGGTCGAAGCCGTCGTACAACGCCTTCATGTCGTCGAGCGTCGCCACGCTGACGCCGGAGGTGCCGACCTTGCCGTAGATGTCGGGCCGCTCGTCGGGGTCGCGGCCGTAGAGGGTGACCGAGTCGAACGCGGTCGAGAGCCGGGTCGCGGGCTGGCCCTCCGACAGCAGCTTGAAGCGGCGGTTGGTGCGGAACGGGTCGCCCTCGCCCGCGAACATCCGGGCCGGGTCCTCATTGGTCCGCTTGAAGGGGAAGACGCCGGCGGTGAAGGGGAAGTAGCCCGGGAGGTTCTCGCGACGCAGGAAGGACACCAGCTCGCCGTGGTCGGTGTAGCGCGGCGTCGCCACCCGCGGGACGCGATTGCCGCTCAGCGACACCTTGCCCTCGTCGGAGGCGTACGACGCCACGGTGGCCGGCCACTGCTCGAGCTGCTGGCGTACGTCGGCGGGTACGTCGGCAGTGGCCTGCTTCGCCGCGTCGGCCACCTCGACCAGCTCGCCGGCGACGATCTCGAACGCCTGCGCCCGGCGGGCCTTCTCGACCAGCTCGGCGGTCTGCGCGTGGTAACCGCGGACGGTGTCGGCGATGTCGGCAAGGTAACGGGTCCGCTCCGGCGGGACGACCGCGTGCAGCCCGGTCGAGGTCTTGGTCGACACCGGCGCGAGCGTGCCCTCCGCGACGGGGAGGCCGCGGGCGGCGAGCAGGCCGCGCAGGTGCTGGTAGAGCGCGGTGACGCCGTCGTCGTCGAAGTGGGCGGCGCTCGTCCCGAAGACCGGCATGTCCTCCGGGGGCGTCCCGAACGCCTCGCGGTTGCGCACCAGCTGGCGGGACACGTCGCGCAGCGCGTCGGCCGCGCCGCGGCGCTCGAACTTGTTGATCGCCACGACGTCGGCGAAGTCCAGCATGTCGATCTTCTCGAGCTGGCTGGCCGCGCCGAACTCCGGCGTCATCACGTAGAGGCTGGTGTCGACGAACGGCAGGATCCCCGCGTCGCCCTGGCCGATGCCCGGGGTCTCCACGATCACCAGGTCGAAGCCGCCCGCCTTCACCACGGCGATCACGTCGGCCAGGTGCTCGGGGACCTCGTGGGCGCCGCGCGTGGCCAGGCTGCGGAAGTAGGTCTGGTCGGCCAGCGAGTTCATCCGGATCCGGTCGCCGAGCAGCGCGCCGCCGCCCTTGCGCCGGGTCGGGTCGACGGCGATCACCGCGATGCGCAGCTTGTCCTGCTGGTCGACGCGCAGCCGGCGTACGAGCTCGTCGGTCAGGGAGCTCTTGCCCGACCCGCCCGTGCCGGTGATACCGAGGACGGGGGCGTCGCTGTGCTCCCGCACCCGCTCGAGTACGTCGGCCGGCAGCCGTCCCTGCTCGGCGCCGGTGATGGCGCGTGCGATGGCGACGCGGTCGCCGGAGAGGATGTCGTCGAGGCCGACCTCGCGCTGGGCCCACAGGTCGGCGTCGATGTCGCGGACGACCGAGTTGATCATCCCGACCAGGCCCATCCTCTGGCCGTCCTCGGGGGAGAAGATCGTGACGCCGGACTCGCGGAGCCGGGCGATCTCGTCGTGGACGATGACGCCGCCACCGCCGCCGACGACCTTGATGTGGCCGGCGCCGCGCTCGCGCAGCGACTGCACGAGGTACTCGAAGTACTCGACGTGACCGCCCTGGTAGCTGCTGACCGCGACCGCGTGCGCGTCCTCCTCGATCGCAGCGTCGACGACCTCCTGGACGGAGCGGTTGTGCCCGAGGTGGACCACCTCGCACCCCTGGGACTGCAGGATCCGCCGCATGATGTTGATCGACGCGTCGTGGCCGTCGAACAGGCTCGACGCGGTGACGATGCGGACGTGGTGCTGGGGGACGTAGAGGTCAGGCACGACGACTCCGGGGAATAGTTGGAAGTCCTAGCAATTCAATAGTAGGACGTCCAGGTTGTTGAGGCACGTCCTCGGTCGCACGCTCGCCCCTAGGGTGGCGCCATGAGCTTCGCCGAGGCGCCGCGCGAGCGCGATCGCGGCCTGGACCGCTACCTCACGTTCGTCGACGCGGTCGTCGCCATCGCCATCACCCTGTTGGTGCTGCCGCTCACCGAGCTGGGCGCCGACCTGGCCGACGACCAGTCGGTGGCCGACCTGTTGGGGGAGCACAAGGGGGAGATCTGGTCGTTCCTGCTCAGCTTCCTGGTCATCGCGAACATCTGGTTCCTCCAGCACCGCGCGTTGCGGTCGCTCGTGGCGCTCAACGGCCTGGTGATGCGGATGCTGCTCCTCTGGTTGCTCGCGATCGTGCTCCTGCCGTTCTTCACCGAGCTTGTCGCGGCGGCCCCCGACGACCGGACGACGAAGGTGCTCTACTTCGGCGCGATCACCGCGGCGTCGGCCTGCGTCGCGGTCATCGAGATGACGATGCGGCGCAACCCCGACCTCGTCGACATCGGCGATGGGACCGCGGCCGCCCGGGTCACCGGCGCCTGGGTGAACGTCGGCCTGCTGATCGCCGCGGCGGTGCTGAGCATCGCGGTCCCGGCGCTCAGCTACTACCCGCTGCTGCTCCTGCTGGCCGACAACCTCGTGCTCGGCCTGCGGCGGCGCGGCGGTGCGGGTCGGCCGGCGCTGAGCGGCTGAGCGGCCCGCGAGGGGCCCGGCCTAGTCGACCCGGTCGCCGTGGTCGGCGCGGATCCGGCCGAGCAGCGCGGTCAGGTCGGTGACGTCGCCGTCCTCGATGCCGGGTGCCGCGAAGACCACCTTGTTGAGCTCGTGGGTGGCCTCCTCCACGACGGCGCGACCGGCGTCGGTGATCGTGCAGAGGACGACCCGGCGGTCGGCCTCGCCGCGGGACCGGCGGACGAACCCCTGCTTCTCCAGTCGGTCGACGGCCGACGTCACCGACGTCGGGTGCACCTGGAGCAGCGACCCGAGCCGGGTCATCGGGACCGCACCCGTCCGGGTGAAGGCGAGCAGCCGGAGGATCTCGTAGCGCGCGAAGGTGAGCTCGTGCGGCCGTAGCACCGCATCGATCCGCTCCATGAGCAGCTGGTGGACGCGGACGAGGGAGGTGACCATCTCCATCCCCGGGGCCGCCTCGTCCCAGCCGTGGGAGACCCACTGCCGGCGGGCCTCGCGGATCGGGTCGAGCTCGGGCATGGCCCACACCTTAGGGCGATCCGCCGTGTGGGCCGACCGCGAACCACGGGGCGGACCGCCTGACCCGGCGCTCAATTTGAGCTCCGGTGTTGACCTGCGTCACACCTGAGGCATAATGGTTAGGCCATTGACGGAATGAAGGGACTGGCCGGTGCCGAAGGTCGTGTACGTAGGCAGTGACGGAGATGAGCGGGTCATCGACGCCGCTGTCGGCGAGAGCGTGATGAGCGCGGCCATCCGCAACGGTGTTCCGGGGATCATCGGCGAGTGCGGAGGCAACAACTCCTGCGCGACCTGCCACGTCTTCGTCCGCGAGGAGTTCACCGAGGCGGTCGGCGGTCCGAACGACCTGGAGGACGACCTGCTCGACCTCGGCGTCAGCGACCGACAGGACTGCAGCCGCCTGGGCTGCCAGATCAAGATCACCGACGAGCTCGACGGATTGACGGTCGACGTCCCCGCCCATCAGAACTGAAGGACCGACGGTTCACGCCGCTGACCTAGCGCGATCGCCGCAGAGGTCTGATAGAACCCCCACGCTTGGAAAGTCCTGGAAGGAACGACGATGCTTCGCACCGAGATCAACGAGCTCCTCACCCAAACCGGCCCTGGTACGCCGATGGGTGACCTCTTCCGGCGCTACTGGCAGCCCGTGCTGCTGGCCGAGGAGCTCCCCGAGAACGACTGCCCGCCCGTGCGGGTCAAGGTTCTCTCCGAGCGCCTCGTCGCGTTCCGTGACAGCTCGGGCCGTTACGGCCTGATGGACGAGTTCTGCGCGCACCGCGGCGCGTCGCTGTGGTTCGGCCGCAACGAGGAGAACGGCCTGCGCTGCCCCTACCACGGCTGGAAGTACGACGTCACCGGCCAGGCCGTCGACGTTCCGAGCGAGGCCGACAACGGCAACTTCTGCGCCAGCGTGAAGCTGAAGTCCTACCCGACGGTCAAGCTCGGCGACGTCCTCTGGGCCTACCTCGGCGACCCGGACAAGCAGCCGCCGCTGCCCGAGTGGGAGGCCTACACCGTTCCCGACGGCCAGGTCTTCACCTCCAAGCGTCTGCAGGAGTGCAACTGGCTGCAGGCCCTCGAGGGCGGCATCGACTCCAGCCACGTCACCTTCCTGCACGGCGGCAACCTCGACACCGATCCGCTGTTCAAGGGCTCGAAGGGCAACGAGTACAACAAGGGCGACCTGAAGCCGTTCTTCGAGGTCGTCGACTACGAGGGCGGCCTGCTGATCGGCGCCCGACGCAACGCCGAGGAGGAGACGTACTACTGGCGCGTGACGCCGTGGGTCCTCCCCAACTTCACCATGGTCCCGCCTCGTGGCGACCACCCGGTGCACGGCCACTTCTGGGTTCCGATCGACGACGAGAACTGCTGGGCCTACAGCTTCGACTACCACCCCACCCGCCAGCTGACCGAGACCGAGCTCGAGGCGATGCGTGCGGGCAAGGGCGTCCACAGCGCCAACGATGCGGCCTACCGCCCGCTGGCCAACAAGGACAACGACTACCTGATGGACCGTGACGCCCAGCGTCGCGGGGTCACCTACTCCGGCATCGAGGGCATCGCGCTGCAGGACTCCTCCCTGCAGGAGTCGATGGGCCCGATCGTCGACCGGACCAAGGAGCGCCTCGTCGCGACCGACGCCGGCATCATCAAGGCCCGCCAGAAGCTCCGCAAGGCCGTGCTCGCGCTGCAGGATGGCGTCGACCCGGTCGGCAACCGCCCGCAGGACCAGAAGGTCCGCTCGGTCGCCACGGTGCTCCCGCGTGAGCAGGCCTTCGTCGACGGCATCGGCGAGGCGATGAAGGCCGAGCCCGGCAAGCCCCACACGTCGGTCTAGGGTCCGAGCCATGTTCGAGAACCTCTCGATCCCCGTCGGGCCCAGCTCGTGCGCCGAGGCGACCACCGCCAAGGAGGCGGCGTACCGGATCGACTACCCGCTGCCCGCGGCCCGCAACACGCGGATCATCGCGCTCGACTCCGAGGCGGCGGCGATCGTTCGCGGGGCCTCGGAGCTCGAGTGGGGTCAGGCCCGCTTCTACGAGACCAGCGACCCCGGCACCGACCTGGTGACGATGGACGGTCGGACGGTGTCGCTCGAGGGCGAGATCGCCGAGTCCAACACGATCGTCATGGTGTCTGCCTCCGGTGAGAACGCCGCAGCGATGGCCCATCTCGGCGAGGTCTGCTACAACCGCGGAATCATGACCGCCGGCCTGGCGATGACGCCCGGCAACCTGGACAGCGACGCGCTCCACAACCTGCGTCCGCACGCTCGCGTGCTCCTGGTGCCGGCCGAGCCCGACGACCTGGTCGAGCTGCTCTGGGCGACCCGGGCATGACCGCCCCGATGAGCACGACCAAGGTCACCATCCCGGCGCTCCAGGCGATGAAGGCCGCCGGCGAGAAGAGTGTCTGCTTCGTCGCCTGGGACTACCAGATGGCCCAGCTGGCCGACCGAGCCGGCGCGGAGATCGTCTCGGTGGGGGACACCGTCGGGGTGAACCTGTGGGGTCAGCCGCACCCGCTCGAGATCACCATGGACGAGATCATGGTGGTCGCCAAGGCCGTACGCCGAGGCGTCACCCGCGCCCTCGTCAGCGCCGACTTCCCCTTCGGCCCGCTGCAAGAGGGCTCGGCCAGCGCGGTCAAGGCGGCAATCCGGCTGGTCAAGAATGCCGGCGTCGACCTGGTGAAGCTCGACGGCGCCTCCGACCACCCGGTGGCCGTCGAGGCGATCACCCGAGCCGGCATCCCCGTGTTCCCGCAGTTCGGGATCACGCCCCAGACGTCCTTGAAGTACGGCATCGAGTACTCCGCGGCCAGCACCGCCCAGGTGCCCGACGAGCTGCTCGAGGAGCTGGTGACCGAGGCCAAGCGGCTGGAGTCGGCCGGCGCCGTGGCCCTCAACTTCACCAACTCCGGCCCGGTCGTCGGCCCGGCGGTCGTGGAGGCGGTCGGCATCCCCGTGCTCGGCGGCTTCGGCGGCGGCCCCTGGCTGGACGGCCGGATCCGGATGGTCACCGCGGCGATCGGCTACAACGCCGGCAACGTCGACAAGGAGCCGGACACCTACGCGAACGTGGCCAAGGTGGCCTACGACGCCCTCGTGGAGTGCGCGTCGGACATCCGCGGAGCCAGGAAGCTCCGCGGCCAGAAGTAAGGCATCACCCCAGCAGCAAGGAGCAGCCGTGCCGATCGTCGACCTCGACGGACTTCCCACCCGTTACGAGACCCTCGGCGAGGGGCCGGCCGTGCTCATGTTCAGCCCCGGCGGCTTCGACTCGAGCCTGGAGAACTGGACCTCGTTCGGGCGCTACAAGGACCTCGGCTTCGTCGGGGCCCTCTCCCAGCGCTACACGTGCATCGTCTTCGACCGCCGCGAGTCGGGACGGTCGGGCGGCCGCCTCGAGCGTCTCTCCTGGGAGAAGTACGTCGCGCAGGCGATCGGCCTGCTCGACCACCTCGGCGTCGACCGGGCCCACGCCATGGGCGGCTGCGTCGGCTGCTCGACCGCTGCCGCGCTGGCCGTCGCGCAGCCCGGCCGGGTGAGCAGCATGGTGCTGTTCTCACCGGCCGGCGGCTACACCTACCGCGCCGCCCAGCACCGGCGCTTCCACCAGCACATCGGCTTCGTGACCGAGCACGGTCTCGCGGCCGTCGTCGAGCTGGCCCGCGAGTCCGGTGCCGGGTTCAGCAAGGATCCCCGGGTCGGGCCGTGGGCGGGCGCGCTCCGCAGCGACGACGCGTTCGCCAAGGCCTACGCCGAGGCCGACCTCGGCCGCTACGTGACGATCGTCAGCGGCACGTCGCGGGTGCTCTTCGACCGGGACACGGTGCCGGGCGTGGAGCCCGAGGACCTGGCGGTGCTCGACGTACCCGCACTCATCGTGCCCGGCGAGGACGCCTCGCACACGCGGTCGGCCGCTCGCTACCTGCAGGAGTGCCTGCCCCACACCGACTACTGGGACGTCCCGGTGGCCGACCAGACGCCCGAGGCCTCGCAGCAGCGGGTCCTGGACTTCCTCGACCGGCACTAGTCGGCCCGCCGGTGCTGGTCCTCGTCCGCCACGGTGAGAGCGTCTGGAACGCCGGCGACAGGTTCGCCGGCTGGGCCGACATCGCGCTCACCCAGAAGGGGTGCGACGAGGCGCGTAAGGCCGGTGGGTTCCTGCTCGCCCAGGGCGTGCTGCCCGACGTGGCGCACACCTCGGCGCTGCGACGGGCGGTGAGCTCGGCCCACCTCATGCTCGACGCCTGCGGGCGCAGCGACGTGCCGCTGATGCGCACCTCGCGGCTCAACGAGCGGCACTACGGAGCCCTCCAGGGGATGCGTCGCGACGAGGCCGTCGCGCGCTACGGCGCGGAGGACGTCGCGCGCTGGCGGCGCGGCATCGCGGAGCAGCCGCCGCGGGACGCGCACGGCCGCGCGGAGAGCCTCGCCGACGTACGGCGCCGACTGCAGCCGTACGTCGACGACGTGCTGCTGCCTGCCCTGGACACCGGCCGGACCGTGCTGGTGGTGTCGCACGGCAACGCGCTGCGCATGCTCATCCAGATCGTCTGCCGACTCACGGACGCCCAGGCGACCGCGCTCGACATCGCGACCGGGGCGCCCATGCTGCTGGAAGAAGCCGACGGCCTGCTGCGCCGCACCGGGTGAGCTGCGTGGTCAGTCGTGCAGCGCGAGGGTGTTGGCCACGAAGATGTCCTCGAGCGCGACCGGCCGGACGAGGATGTGCTGGTCGCGGGCGTGCTGCATCAGCTCCTCGAGGGTGGCCCGGTTGGGCTCCAGACCGTAGGGCAGCGGGTCGCGTCCGGTGGTCGTCATCACCCGGCGCAGGAGGCTGTCCTGCTTGGTCTCCTCCAGCCCGTTGCGCAGGCGGCCGACGTAGCGTCGCTTCGCCTCGGCGAACGCCTCGAAGAGCGCGACCGACAGCGCCGGCTGCTCGGCCAGGAGGTCGTCTCGGACCACGACGAGGTGGTTGACGGGGAACACGCCGCGCTCGCGCAGCACCCCCATCGCGGTCTCCTCCGGGTCGGCGAAGAGGGTAGTGACGTCGGGGTGGTCTATCGAGGCGCCGATCACGGCCTCGAGGTCGCCGGCGAGGAGGAGGTCCTCCAGGCTGGTGCCCTCCGGAGCCGAGACGACGTTGGCGGGACGGACGTAGGTCGCCACGTGCTCGTCCCCGGAGAGCACCCAGGTGACCGAGTCCAGGTCGAGCCCGGCATCCGCAAGGGCAGCCCGGCCCCAGACGCCGGTCGTGACGGTGTAGCCCCGGTTGACGCCGACCCGGCCGCCGGCCAGGTCCTTGGCGGTGGACACCGGTCCGTCGCGGAGCACCTGGACGGCGCCGTGGTGGAAGTCGCGCACGAGGAAGACGGGGAGCGCGGTGAACCTCGCGCCGTGCTCCTTGGCGGTGAGGTAGGTCGTGAGGGCCATCTCCGCGACGTCGTACTCCAGTCCCCGGACCATCTTCCGGAAGCCCTTGACGAGGACCGGCTCGTCGGCGAACGAGAGCCGATAGCCCGCAGGCGCCACCTCCCTGTTGATCAGCGCGCGGTTCGCGCCCTGGGCACGGGTCAAGGTGAGCAGGTCTCGCATGACGCTCCTTAAGCGAGGGACGGGACGGAGGGTGCGGTGCGACACAGGGTCGTGACCCACCTCACGCGCCGATGATATGTTGGTCAGACCATTCTGCCAATCATGTCCGATCGATGGAGAGTTGATGACCGACAAGGTGCTCGCAGCGGTCCGTACCGCGCCCGGCACGACGGAGATGCGCGAGTTCGACAAGCCTCGCATCGACGCCGACTCAGCGCTGCTCAAGGTGGAGGTCGCCGGCATCTGCGGCACCGATGTCAAGCTCTACAGCAACCCGCCGAGCAACCCCGCCACCCAGGGGCCGGTCATCATGGGGCACGAGAACGTCGGCGTGATCGCCGAGGCCGGGGACAAGTTCCTCCAGCGCCACAACGTCGAGATCGGCGACCGCATCTTCCTCGAGCACTATGTCGGCTGCTTCAACTGCGAGTGGTGCCGCATCGGCGAGTACCGCCACTGCGAGGCCACCGACTGGCGTACCAACGCCGACGCCCGACGCTTCGGCTACACCTCGGCCGCCTTCGAGGGCACCCTCTGGGGCGGCTTCTCGGAATACATCTACCTGCCGTGGAACGCCGTCATGCACAAGATCCCCGACAGCGTCACCGCCGAGCAGGCCGGCCTGGTCATGCCGCTGTCCAACGGCATCGAGTGGGCGCTGCTCACCGCCGGCATCGGCTACAACGACACCGTCCTCATCCAGGGCCCCGGCCAGCAGGGCCTGTCCCAGCTCGTCGCCGCCAAGCAGGCCGGTGCCTCGAACATCATCATGTCCGGCACGACGCGGGACAAGGCGCGCTTCGACCTTGCCATGGAGCTCGGCGCGGACGACGTCATCGACGTGCTCACCGAGGACCCGCGAGAGAAGGTCATGGACCTGACCGACGGTCGCGGCGTCGACTTCGTGCTCGACTGCACCTCGCGCGCCGGCACTGCCCCGGTTCTCCTCGGCGTCGACGTCCTCAAGCGCCGCGAGGGCACGCTGCTCATCCAGGGCGAGCTGGCCGCCTTCCCGGACTTCCCGGTCAAGAAGGTCACCGAGAAGGCGATCACCATCAAGTCCGCGCGCGGCCACTCGTTCAACGCCTGCGAGCTCGCGGTCGCCCAGCTCGCCTCGGGCCGCTATCCGCTCGAGAAGCTCGCCACCCACCGCTATGGCATCGACCAGGTCGACCACGCCATCCGCGTCCTCGCCGGCGAGACCGACGAGGATGCCATCCACGTGTCGATGATGCCCTCGATGATCGGCGAGCCCGGCGGGGCGGTCCGCTGATGCCGGTCGTCGTCACGAACCCGCCGCGCGCCGACAGGGAAGCGGTCGACGCGCTGTCGGCGTACGGCGTCGCCACCGTCCACGAGGCGCAGGGCCGCCGTGGCCTGCTCGGCTCGCACATCCGGCCGCGGCAGAGCGGAGTGCGCGTCGCCGGCAATGCGGTCACCGTGACCGTCGCACCGGGTGACAACACCACGATCGCCGTCGCGGTCGAGCAGTGCCAGGAGGGCGATCTCCTCGTCGCCGTGCCGACGGCGCCGTGCGACATGGGCTACTTCGGCGACCTGCTCGCCACCACCCTGAGGGTGCGCGGCGTCCGCGGCCTCGTCATCGAGGCCGGCGTGCGCGATGTGGCCGACCTCAACGAGATGGGCTTCCCGGTCTGGTCCAAGGCGGTGTCCGCCGAGGGCTGCGGCAAGGGCAACCTCGGCGACGTCAATGTCCCGATCACCATCGCCGGACGCATCGTCCACGCCGGCGACGTGATCCTCGCCGACGACGACGGTGTCGTCGTCGTGCCCCGCCTCGAGGCCGCGGAGGTCGTCGAAGCGGCCCGGGCCCGCGAGGAGAAGGAGGCGAGGGCGCGCGACCGCTACCTGGCCGGCGAGATCGCCCTCGACGTCAACAACATGCGCCCTCTGCTCGAGAAGGCCGGCGTCCAGCACGTGTCCTACGAGGAGTGGAGCCGGCAGTGACCGCACCGATCATCGACATCCACGGTCACTACACGACCGCCCCCGCCCAGCTGCAGGCCTTCCGCACCGCCCAGCTGGCGGCGCTCGCCTCCGGGTCGGACGCCTCGACGGTCGCAATGACGCCGATCGGCGACGACGAGCTCCGCGCGAGCGTGGAGGACAACCAGCTCCGCATCCTCAAGGAGCGCGGCGGCGACGTGATGATCTTCTCGCCCAAGGCCTCCGGCATGGAGCACCACGTGCCCGACGCCGCCGTGGCCACCGCCTGGGCGCGGGAGTCCAACGACCTGGTCCACCGGATCTCCGCGCTCTACCCGACGACGTTCGCGCCCGTCGCGCAGCTGCCCCAGACCCCCGAGGGCAACATCGACGGCGTCGTGGCGGAGATCCGGCGGACGGTCGGCGAGCTGGGCTTCGTCGGCGTCAACCTGAACCCCGACCCATCGGGCACCTGGGCCGGTCTCCCCGTCACCGACCCGTCCTGGTTCCCGGTCTACGAGGCGCTGTCCGAGCTCGACGCGCCCGCGATGATCCACGTCTCGACCGCGTGCAACCCCAACTTCCACACCCTGGGCGCGCACTACCTCAACGCCGACGTGTCGGTCTTCGTGCAGCTGCTGCAGTCCGACCTCTTCGAGCGCTTCCCCGATCTCCGCCTGCTGATCCCGCACGGTGGCGGCGCGGTGCCCTACCACTGGGGCCGCTTC
This sequence comes from Nocardioides terrae, assembly GCF_900112345.1. Lineage (GTDB taxonomy): Bacteria > Actinomycetota > Actinomycetes > Propionibacteriales > Nocardioidaceae > Nocardioides > Nocardioides terrae. Next base: position 81,922 of record NZ_FOLB01000002.1, on the reverse strand, counting down.
CGTGGCCTGGCGATGCGCAACGACTGGCAGGACCCGGCCGACCTGTGGCGCAACGTCTTCTTCGACACCGCCGTCTACCACCAGCCCGGCATCGACCTGCTGCTCGACGTCGTCCCGAAGGAGAACGTCCTGTTCGCCTCCGAGATGCTCGGAGCCGTCCGCGGCGCAGACCCCGCCACCGGTATCGAGTGGGACAACACGCTCCGCTACCTCGAGACCGCCAAGCTCACCGACGAGGAGCGCGCCAAGGTCATGACCGAGAACGCGCTGAAGGTGTACCCCAGGCTGGCCGCACGCCTCGGCCGCTGAACCCATCTGGCACCGGAGGAACGATGCATCGTCGAGCGCTCACGCTGGCCTGCGGAGACTACGACCGCACCCGCGCGCTCTGGGAGGGCACGGTCCGTCCCGACGGCATCGACCTGACCTATCTGCGGCTGCCGGTCGAGGAGACCTTCTTCCGGATGGTCCGCCACCGCGAGTTCGACGTCGCGGAGATGTCGCTGTCGTCGTACTCCGCCTCGCTCAGCCGGGCCGCCGCCGAGGGACGGCCCGCACCGTTCGTCGCGATCCCGGTCTTCACCTCGCGGATGTTCCGGCACGGGGGCATCTTCATCAACACCGCCAGCGGCATCGAGAAGCCGACCGACCTGGTGGGCAAGCGGGTCGGCAACGCAGAGTTCCAACTGACCGCCAACGTCTGGATCCGCGGGATCCTCGAGGACGCGTACGACGTCCCGGTCGACTCGATCAGCTATCTGACCGGTGGCCAGGAGACGCCCGGCCGGATCGAGAAGGGGACGATCGACACGCCCTTCGACATCACCGCGATCCCCGACGGCCGGACCCTCGCAGACATGCTGCACACCGGCGACATCGACGCCTTCTACGGTCCGCGGATCCCCAGCTCTTTCTATGCCGGCGACGGCCGCGTGCAGCGCCTGTTCGTCGACCCCGTGGCAGCCGAGAAGGACTACTTCGACCGCACCGGGATCTTCCCGATCATGCACGTGGTCGCCATCCGTCGCGAGGTCTACGAGGCCGACCGCTGGATCGCGCAGTCGCTCCACAAGGCCTTCACCGAGGCCAAGCAGCTGGCCTACGAGTCGTTCCTCGACGCCTCGGCTCTGCGCTTCATGTCACCCTGGCTCATCCAGCATGCCGAGGCGGACCGCGCCATGCTCGGCGAGGACTTCTGGTCCTACGGCCTGGAGCCCAACCGGAAGGTGCTCGACACGTTCCTCGGCTACCACCACGCCCAGGGCCTCTCGCCGGCGCCGTTGCGGCCCGAGGACCTGTTCGCCCCGGAAACCCTGGAGAGCTTCGTCATCTGAGTGATGGTTGCCACTCCCAATCCTTTGGTCTAACCTTTGGACCATATCCCACTCGCGTACCCACTGGAGGCCTCACTGATGTCCATCGACGAGACGACCGAGAAGGTCTGGCAGGAGCCGACAGGGCACGCTCGGGCCGGGTTCGGTGACTTCAAGAAGCAGCCGACCCCCTACGACTCGTTCATGGACTCCGAGGGCATCCCGGTCTGGCGCGGGCTCGGTGTGCGCACCGTTCTCGACCTTCCGCGGGAGGACTGGGAGCGCAAGGGCGGCCGCGGCAGCTACATCCAGACCTACGGCACCGAGACCAAGTGGGGCCACTTCGTTGTCGAGGTCCCCGCGGGCGGCGCGCTCAATCCCGAGAAGCACCTGTTCGAGGAGATCTACCTCGCCGTCGAGGGTCGCGGCACCTGTGAGGTCTGGCAGGAGGGAGACGTCAACAAGCACGTCTTCGAGTGGCAGCGGGGCTCGATGTTCTCGATCCCGATGAACGCCTGGTTCCGGATCGTCAACGCGACTTCCAAGCCCGCGGTTCTCATGGCCGGCAACACCGCGCCCAACGTGCTCAACCAGCTCAACAACGTCGAGGCCGTCTTCAACAACGACTTCATCTTCCGCGACCGCTTCAGCGGCGCCGACGACTTCTACAAGTACCGCGAGGAGGTCGAGCCCGACCCGGTCCGCGGCCTCGCCATGCGGCGCACCAACTTCATCCCCGACGTCGTCAACTGCGACCTGCCGCTCGACAACCGTCGCTCGCCGGGCTACCGCCGCGTCGAGCCGATGATGACCGACAACCAGTTCTACTTCTGGATCGCCCAGCACGAGAACGGCCGCTACTCCAAGGCGCACGCGCACACCTCCGCGGCGATCCTGATCTGCCTCAAGGGCAAGGGCTACACCCACACCTGGCCCGAGAACCTCGGCCCGACTCCGTGGGCCGACGGGAACGGCGACCAGGTACAGCGCCTCGACTACGAGCAGTTCGGCTTCATCACCGCTGCCCCCGGCGGCCAGCGCTGGTACCACCAGCACTTCTCGGTCTCCAAGGAGCCGTTCCGGCTCAGCGCCTGGTTCGGTCCCCACAACCCGGGCCGCGACCCGGGCGCGCCCGGCTCCAAGCACACCGACTACACGGCCCGCGAGCTCCACGAGGGCGGCACGGCGATCGCGTACTGGCAGGAGGACCCCCACGTCCGCAACGAGTACGAGTGCCTCCTGAAGGAGAACGGCGTCGAGTGCCGCATGGACCCGGCCTGGTACGAGAAGCCCGAGGGCATCGAGTGGGACTACGACAGCCGCACGATGGCCGAGGGGATCCAGTAGCCTGCCATGGGATTCAGTGACCCCGCCGAGCTCACGCCGTTGGGCCACGCCGGCGGCCGGATCTTCACCAGTGGCGGCCGCAGCCTGATCCTGGAGGACGATGAGATCCGGCTCGTCAGCGTGGGCGTCGACATCGGCTCGTCCACGACGCACATGGTGCTGTCGCGGATCGTGCTGAAGCGGCAGGACAACCGCTACCACGTCACCTCCCGCGAGGTGACGCACGAGTCGGAGGTCCTGCTCACGCCCTACAGCGACGCGAACACGCTCGACGGGGACGCGCTGCGCGAGTTCTTCGACCGGCAGTACGCCCTGGCCGGCGTACTGCCGGAGCAGATCGACACCGGCGCGCTGATCATGACCGGCGTCGCGGTACGGCGTACCAACTCCCGCATCATCGGCGACGTGTTCGCGCAGATCGCGGGCAAGTTCGTCTCGGTGAGCGCCGGCGACGCCCTGGAGACGCAGCTCTCGGCCTACGGGTCGGGCGCGGTGAAACGCTCCGAGCGCAACCGCAACCGCACGATGAACATCGACGTCGGTGGCGGCACGTCCAAGATCGCCGTCTGCTGCGACGGCGAGATCCAGGCGCTCACCGCGATCGACGTCGGCGCACGCATCGTCGCCTTCGACGCCGACGGCAGGGTCACCCGGATCGAGGAGGCCGCTCGACGGCTCGCGGCCGAGGCCGGCCTCACCCTCGCCATCGGCGAGGTGCCGGACGCGGACGGGCTCTCGCGGCTCATCGACGTGATGGCCGACCACCTGTTCGCCGCCATGCAGAGCGGTACGCCGGCCGCGTCGACCGCCGACCTGCTGCGCCTGGAGCCCCTGCCGGCAGGTCCGGTACCGGACGCGATCTCCTTCTCGGGCGGTGTCGCCGAGTACGTCTACGGGCGCGACCACGGCGACCACGGCGACCTCGGCCCCCGCCTGGCCGAGGCGATCCGTCGGCGCGTGGAGGGCTGGGGACCGGAGCTGCAGATCGCCGAGCAGGGCATCCGGGCCACGGTCGTCGGTGCCTCTCAGTACACCGTGCAGGTGAGCGGCACCACGATCTTCGTGGAGCCGACCGCGCTGCTGCCGCTGCGCAACGTGCCTGTGCTGATGCCACAGCTGCCTCTGGGTGACGAGGAGCTGGACGCCGACCTCATCGCCTCCGCCATCCGCGACGAGCTGAAGCACTTCGACTCGATGCCCCAGGACCAGCCGGTCGCGCTGTGCTACCGCTGGGAGGGGTCGGCCACCTTCGGGCGGCTCGACGCCTTCTGCCGCGGTGTGGTCGCGGGCATGGCCGAGTGGACCGCCGACGGCCAGCCGCTCGTGCTCGTCGGCGACGGCGACGTGGGCGGCCTGATCGGCATCCACGTCAACGAGGAGCTCGACCTGCCGCTCCCCGTCGTCTCCATCGACGGGCTGACGCTGCAGACCTTCGACTTCATCGACATCGGCGAGATGCTGCCCGCCACGGGCGCCGTCCCCGTGGTGATCAAGTCGCTGGTGTTCCCCACCACCGCCGCTCTCGGGCGCGAATGGTCTGATAGTTTGCCCAAAGACGGTGCCTCGCACCCCAGCGCCTAAGGAGGTCATGGCTCACATGACGACGACTACATCCGCCCCCCGGCCGCACGAGGTCGAGCAGGCCCCGTCCCAGCCCGGCTACCTGGTCGACCCCTACATGGACTGGGCCAAGGGCGAGGGCATCCCGATCCACCTCGACTTCGGTCACGACCTCCTGGCGCTGGAGACCGGACCCTGGGAGCGCTACGGCGCCAAGGGCTGCTTCGCCCACACCAAGGGCATGGGCGACTTCATGGCCAACTACGTCCTGGAGGTCGAGCCGCGCAAGAACACCGAGGTCGTGCGCCACCTCTACGAAGCGTTCTTCTTCGTCCTCGCCGGCCACGGCTCGGCGGTCGTATGGCTGCCGGACGGCACGCAGCGGACCTTCGAGTTCGGCCCGAAGGCGCTCTTCGCGATCCCGCTCAACTGCAAGTACCAGATCTTCAACGGGTCGGGCTCGGAGCCGGTGCGCCTCTCGGTCACCAACGACGCCCCGCTGACGATCAACCTCTACCACGACCTCGACTTCGTGTTCGACAACCAGCACGACTTCGCCGACCGCGTCGGTGACCCGAAGTACTTCGACGGCGAGGGTCGGCTCGACACGTACAACAAGGAGTCGGTCAAGGTCCAGAACATCTGGGAGACCAACTTCGTCAACGACCTCACCAGCTTCAAGCTCTACGAGTTCGACGGCCGCGGCAAGGGCTCGATGAACGTCAACTTCGTGCTCGCCGACGGCACCATGCACTCGCACGTCTCGCAGATGCCGGTCGGTCGCTACAAGAAGGCACACCGCCACGCCGCCGGCACCCACGTGCACGCGGTCGACGGCTCGGGCTACTCGCTGCTCTGGTACGACGGCGACTCCGACTTCGTCGAGCTCCCGTGGCGGCACGGCATCATGTACACCCCGCCGTTCTGGATGTTCCACCAGCACTTCAACACCGCCGCCCAGCCTGCCCGCTACGTCGCGATGAGCCTGGGCAGCCGCCGCTACCCCTTCATCTCGCTGCGTCGCAAGAGCGCCGAGGGCCAGGGCGCGGTCTCGGTCTCCAAGGGCGGCCGCCAGATCGAGTACGAAGAGCAGGACAACCGGATCCACCGCAAGTTCCTCGAGGAGTGCGCCAAGACCGGTGTGCCCTCGCAGATGGGCGACATCTTCGACGAGCCGGCGATCCTGGCGATCCCGGAGTCCGAGCTGACGGGGGTCATCCGCAACCCGCAGTTCGACGGCCCGGCGGTCTGATCTGTGCACGACCTGGACTTCGACCACTACCACGAGCTCGGGATCACCGAGGACGAGGCCGCGGCCATCAAGCAGCTCATCGAGGAGCAGGACACCCTCGAGCTGCTGACCGTCGGCATCGACATCGGCTCCTCGACCTCGCACCTGCTCTTCGCGAAGGTCGTGCTGCGACGGCGTACGAACGACCTGTCGAGCAGGTTCGAGGTGGTCGAACGCCAGGTCGTGTGGACCTCGCCGATCATCCACACCCCGTTCCAGGTGGACGGGATGATCGACGCACACGAGCTGTCCCACTTCATCGCCGACGCCTACGCCGCCGCCGGGTTCACGGCCAAGGACATCGACAGCGGTGCGGTCATCCTCACCGGTGAGGCGATCAAACGACCGAACGCGCGCGCCATCGACGAGCTCTTCGCCAGCCAGTCCGGCAAGTTCGTCTGCGCCAGCGCCGGCCACGAGCTGGAGAGCCTGCTCGCCGCGCACGGGTCGGGAGCCACCCGCCTCTCGAGCCAGCGCGGTGGCGCGAGCCTCCACGTCGACATCGGCGGCGGCACCACCAAGCTGGCGCTGCTCGACGGCGGCGAGGTGCTCGACGTCGCCGCGTACGCCGTCGGCGGCCGCCTGCTCGCCCAGGACGCCGACGGCGCCTGGACCCGCATCGACGACTCGGCCCGGCTGGTCGCCGACGACCTCGGCATCAGCCTGACCCCCGCCACGGCGGCCGACCCGGAAGTCCGTCGACGCATCTGCGAGCGGCTGGCCGAGGTCTCGGTCGACGAGATCCTGGGAGCCGAGCCGACGCCGCTCGGCAAGGCTCTGCAGCTGACCCGTCCGATCGAGCGCAGCGTCGCGCCGGCGTACCTGACCTTCTCCGGCGGTGTCTCGGAGTACATCTTCGGCTCCGAGCCCGGCGACTACGGCGACATCGCCCGCGACCTGGCGGGGGACATCGTCCGGCAGCTCGGCCAGCGCGCCGACATCCCGGCGATCGACGCCGGCCAGCGGATCCGGGCCACCGTCATCGGCGCCTCGCAGTACACCGTGCAGGTGAGCGGCAAGACGATCCACGTCAGCGATCAGTCGGTGCTCCCGGTCCACAACCTGCCGGTGATCCACCTCGGACTCATCGACGCGGCCACGGTCGACCGCGAGCACGTCGCCACCGCCATCCGGCGCGGCGCCGGGATCCGCGGCGCGGACGTCACCGTCGCGGTCGCGCTCGGCTTCGGGTGGACCGGCCTGCCGGCGTACGACGCACTCGAGGAGCTCGCCCTCGGCATCGCGGACGGCGCCGGCGCGTCCGAGCAACCGCTGACCTTGGTGATCGACGGCGACGTCGGTCAGCTGGTCGGCCGCATCCTCGGCGTCGACGTCGGGCTGGACCGCCGGGTCGTCTCAGTGGACGGCGTCGAGCTCAACGACCTCGACTTCATCGACATCGGAGAAGTGCTGACGCCGCCGGGCGTGGTGCCCGTGGTGATCAAGTCGCTCCTCTTCTCCTGACCGGAAGGACCGCATGAACGTCGCCGAGGTGCTGCGCAACAGATCCTTCGTCAACTACCTCCTCGGCGTCGTCCTCTCCCAGATCGGCACCCGCGGCGCGATGGCGGCGAGCCTCTACCAGGTCTACGACCTGACCGGGTCGCTGGCGACCACCGGTCTGGTCGGCGCCGCGGGCGGGATCGCGGTGATGGTGCTCAGTCCGGTGGGTGGAGCGCTCGCTGACCGGATGGACCGGCGCCGCCTGCTGCAGGTGTCCCAGGGCGCAGGCGGCCTGGTCGCGCTGGGGCTGGCCGTCCTCACCCTCACCGGCCACGCCCAGGCGTGGCACGTCGTGCTGGCCTCCCTGCTGTCCATGGGGGCGACGACCTTCGACAACCCGACCCGGACCGCCCTGATCGGGTCGATGGTGCCGGCGCGCCAACTCCCGCAGGCGTTCGCCCTGGTCAACCCGTGCCGCGAGATCGCGGTCCTGGTCGGGCCGGGTCTCGCCGGCGTGCTGATCGCGGTCGGGGGCCCTGGCGTGGTCCACGCCTTCGACTCGGTCACATACGCGGCCATGATCGCCCTGCTCTTCTTCATCAAGGCACCGACCAGACACCTGGACCGGGAGCACAAGCCGATCTTCGGCGCGATCATCGAGGGCGCGCGCTACCTCACGCACCGGCCGATCATCCTGCTACTGATGTCGCTGGACCTGTCCGCGATGGTCTTCGGCGCCTACCGCGTGCTGCTGCCGGCGCTGGCGCTCGACGTGCTCGAGGTCGGCCCGACGGGATACGGCGTGCTGGCGGCCGCGCCCTCGGCCGGTGCCCTCCTCGCGACCTACAGCATAGTGTCGGTGCTCGGCCGCTCGCGCCGGCTCGGTCGGATCCTGCTCCTCGCCACCGGCGGGTTCGCGGTCTCCGACCTTGTCCTTGCACACTCGCAATGGTTCGCCCTGACGATCCTGGCCGCACTCGGGCTCGGCGTCGCCGACGCCCTGGCCACCTCGATCCGCCACGCCGCCGTGCAGATCGAGACTCCCGACGAGCTCCGCGGCCGGGTCTCCTCGATCTACCAGATCTCCTCCCGCGGCGGTCCGGCGATGGGCGACGCACTCGTCGGTGGCCTCGCCGGGGTGCTGGGCCCGGCGGCCGCTCTCACGATCGGCGCCGGGATCACGCTGAGCTATGTCACCGCGATGCTGGCGCGGGACAACCCGGTCCGGCGCTACACCGGCCCGAACCGCTCGCCCGTCGAGGTTGGGTGACTCTCCGCCGGACCCGTGGCACGCCCGGGCGACTGCCTGAGCGACCATGGACCGGTGCGCACCATCGAGGTCGAGCTGGCCGAGGAGCACGCCCACGTCCAGGTGGAGGTCGACGGCGAGCGCCGTGAGCGTCGGGTGGCCTACCGCGCCGACGGTCCCTGGGGGCTCACCCGCTGGGTGGACCCGGCCGACGGCTCGGCGTACGTCGTGTTCAGCGGTGCGTTGGGGGGAGCGGCCGACCTCCTCGGCGAGACGAGCGGTCCCGCCGATCTGACTCCGACCACCGTCACCGTTCGGGTCCTCGGTGAGACCGCCAACCCGCCGATCTGCGTGGTGCCTCCGCCGGGAAGCCTGCTCGCCGGCCATCACCTCGGCTTCGCGGCGGGGCCCTGGCGGCGGGCGGCCCGGGACGGCGTAGCGATCTACCGGCGCCGGTCCAGCTATGCGGGCTTGAGCACCCCGCTCGCCGAGACAGGGGCCGCCCTCGGCTGGATGCTCGACTTCTTCGGCGGGGACGCGCCCTGGGGGAGCGAGTACGTGCAGGTCCTGGTGCCGGACGCGCCGTGGCTCGCCGTGGAGCACCCAGGCTGCGTGCTCCTCTCGGAGCGATTGCTGACCGCTGACCCCGCGCGCCGCGTCGCGGTGCTGGCTCACGAGGCAGCTCATCAATGGATCGGCAACCTCGTTGCGCCGGCGTCCTGGCCCGACCTCGGCGTCATCGAGGGGCTCGCCGAGCTGCTCGGGCAGCTCGCCTGCCGGGATCTGCTCGGCGGAGCCGCCGACGACTACCTCGGCCACCGACGTCGGCCCGCGCCGCTCGCCCTCGTACCCGGGGTCGAGCTCCGGACACGGGCCGACACCGCTGGACTGGCCGAGGTCGCCGGCCCGACCCAGCACGCCGAGCTATTCCGGTCGCTCCGGGACTCCGTGGGCGCCGCAGCCTTCCGCGACGCGATCCGCGACCTGGTGCGAGATCGGGGTGGTCTCGCGAGCAGTGCCGCGCACGTCTGGGGCGCGTTCGGCGCCGAACCTCGGGAGCCCCTGCAGGTGCGCCTGCCGGTGGTCGCCGGTCGCGACGGAGCGTCCTGGACGCACGAGTTGCGCGGGCTGGGACACACAGACCCCGCCTCGGCTGTCGTCAGGACCAGGCGAGCCTTCCGAGAAGCGGTCCCCGCCGGTCGGAAAAGGGTCGAGCAGGCCCTCGCCGCCCTCTCGGACCAGTCGCTGCCGGCAGCCGTCGCCGCGGGTCTGGCAACCGAGTTGGTTGGCCGGGGCGGCCCGCCAGAGGTCGATTGGCACGATCCAATGTAAGAATCTCGGACTAAGGTCTAACCATTCGCCCGATACTGTGATATCCATCTCGTGGTGGACTAACCATCAGTCCCCATCAGTCCCGCCGAGTCGGCCTTCCCCGACCTCGGAGATCCGTTCTGGGAGAAACCATGAAGAAGAAGGCCCTGATCATCCCGGTCGCGCTGCTGACGGCCATCCTCAGCGCCTGCGGCAGCCCGACCGCCACGTCCGGCGACAGCAAGCCCAAGGTCGACAGCCACGCCAAGGAGATCTTCGACAAGTACAACGGGATGACCGGCACCGAGCGGACGGACGCGTTGCTCAAGGCCGCGAAGGACGAGGGGGAGCTCTCGCTCTACACCTCCAACACCGACATGGACGCGATCGTCGACGGCTTCACCGACAAGTACGACATCGACGTCAACGTCTACCGCGGCAACTCCGAGTCGGTCCTGCAGCGGATCCTGCAGGAGTCGAAGGCGGGCTTCGCGGGCGCGGATCTCATCGAGACCAACTCCGGTGAGCTCAACGTCATCGGCCAGGAGGGCCTCTTCTACCCCTACAAGGGCGAGTACCGCGACGCGGTGCGTCCCGAGGGCCAGAAGGACACCTGGACCGCCGACCGCTTCAACGTCTTCACCATCGCCTACAACACCGACCTCGTGAAGCCGGCGGACCGCCCCACCTCCCTCGAGCAGCTCGCCGACCCGAAGTGGAAGGGCAAGATCTCCATGGAGGTCGGCGACATCGACTGGTTCTCCGCGATGTTCAACTACTACGTCGAGCAGGGCAAGACCGAGCAGGAGGTGACCGACATGTTCAAGGCGATCGCCTCGAACGCCAAGGTCGTCAAGGGTCACACCGTCCAGGCCGAGCTGCTCTCCGCCGGTGAGTTCGCCGTCGGTACGTCGATGTATACGCACTCCGTCCAGGAGGGCACCGAGGAGGGTCGCCCGATCGCTTGGCGTACCGCCGCCAACCCGCCGGCCCAGCCGCTCGTGATCCGGCCCAACGGCGCCGGCCTGCTCGCCACCGCGAAGCACCCCGCCGCCGCCATGCTCTTCATGGACTACCTGCTGACCGACGGTCAGAAGGACATCGCCGACGCCTACCGCGTGGGCTCGGTGCCGGGCGCCAACGACCCGATCGCCGGCCTCAAGACCATCGAGGTCGACGAGGACGAGATGCTCAACAACGCCAAGAAGTGGGACGACCTCTACGCGAAGATCCTCGCGGGTGGTGAGGTCACCGAGCAGTGATCGTGCCGAGCCTGCTCAGCACGACTCGCACTGCATGACCCGTACTGCATGACCCGCACTGCATGACCCCCGGCGCCCCGGCTCGATCCACTTCGAGCCGGGGCGCACCCACGTCCGCCTGCAGTGCCTGCCCGAAGGAGCACCTTGCATGACACGGCTGCAGATCGGACCCCGGTTCCAGGCCGACGGTGCGTGGGTCGGCGGCGCCAACGCCGGCTTCTCCTTCGCGCTGGGTGCCGCCTCGGTCGCACTGCCCCTGCAGGCGGTTGCCGCCGGCTACGGGCCGGTCGCGGTCGGCGTGCTCACCGCCATCTCGGCGATCTCGCAGATGACCAGTCGCATGTCGCTGGGCCGGATCATGCGCCTCGTGCCCGACTGGGTGATCATCGCGGTCGCGTGCGCCGTGCTCGCCTTCTCGAGCACGATCGTGGTGATCAGCAGCGCGGTGGTTCCCTTCGTCGTCGCCCAGCTGTTGCAGGGCGTGGCGCGGGCGTACTTCTGGACCGGTTCTCAGACGCATGTGGTGCGCGGCGACGGCTCGTCGGTCAAGGCACTCGCTTCGGTCAACCTGATCGGCAACCTCGGGCTGCTCGCCGGGCCGGTGGTCGCCGGGTTCCTCATCGGCGACAACGCCCACACGGCGCTCCTCGTCGCGGCGGCGGTCGCGCTCCTCGCGCTGGTCCCAACGGCGCGCCTCGATCGGCTCCCGCCGTTCCGGAAGGTCGAGAACCGGCCGCCCGGCCGGCTGTGGGCGAGGGACGGCGTCTGGCCGGGGTGCTACGCCGGCGTGACCGCGGGCGCGTGGCGCGGCCTGCTGGGCTCCTACGTCCCCATCGCGCTCGTCCATGCCGGGCACCACTCGGCGACCGTGGGCGTGCTCGTCGCCGTCGCCAACGCGACGGCCATCCTCGGCTCGTGGCTGGTGCGACACATCGACGACGAGAGCCGCGCGCTCCAGGTCATGCGGTGGGGTACGCCGGTCACAGGTGCGGCCATGGCCGGGATGGGACTCCTCGCCGGCTCGAACGTGCTCGCCGGGCTCGCCCTGGCGGTGTCGGGGATCGCCGCCGGGGCACTCCAGACGCTCGGTCCGGCGCTGGCCAGCGACTCGGTGCATCCGGAGGAGCGCGGCGAGGCGATCGCCGCCACCGGGGTCTGGCGGGCGGCCTCGCTGTTCGCTTCGCCTCTCGTCACCGCGGCACTGGTCGCGGTGGCGCCGATCGGCGCTGCGATGGTCGTCACCGGCGTGGTGATGGCCGCACCGGTCGGCCTGTGGGTCCGACCACGCGCCGCGGCGCGCTGAACGCGAGAGAGGCTCAGGGCGCCGCAGGAGGCATGTCGCGGACCAGGCCGGCGGTCCGGTCCAGGTGGGTCGTCATGACGGCGATGGCCGCCTCTGTGTCGCGGGCCTCGATGGCATCGACGAGCGCCGCGTGCTCGTCGGTCCCGCGCCGTCCCATCGCCGGCGCGACGAGCTGCGCCTGGCGGAGCGAGAGCAGCATCGGTCCGTGGAAGCTCTGCACGAGCGTCTCGATGGCCGGGTTGTGGGCGCACACCGAGACGCCGACGTGGAACGCCGCCGAGATGTTCATCGTGTAGGCGTTCCGATCGAGAGCCTCCTGGCCCTCCTCGATCATCCGGCGCAGGCTGGCGATGTCGTCCCCGGTGGCCCGCTCGACGACGAACGGCAGGATGCCGATCTCGATGACGCTGCGAGCCTCGGTGATGTGGGCGGGCGTCAGCGAGGAAAGCGTGATCAGGTCGGCCAGCCCCTGGCCGAGCCGCTCCCTGGTCGGGGAGGAGACGAACGCTCCGCCGCGGGCGCCGACCCGGATCTCGATGAGGCCACTGGCCTCGAGGACCCGCAGCGCCTCGCGCACCGTGACCCGGCTGACACCGAAGCGCTGGCACAGGTCGCGCTCGCTGGGCAGGCGGTCCCCGTTGGAGAGCTTGCCCTCGCGGACGAGGAGCTTGATCTGATCGACGATGACCTGCGAGACCCGATCGACGGAGACACGCTTGAACAGATCGGCACCCGTGTCGGCTGCTGCATCGGACATGGGGGACCTCGAGACGTAGTGTGGGCACGACCGTTGGACTAACGGTCAAACGTATAGCCGGGTTGTTGCACATTGTGCCCGTTATGGCGTTCCTGTCCAGCGGAAACGCCCAAGGTCCACATGCGGCGTCCGACCGGACGCAGAGGCAAAATCCGGCCGCGACGGTCTTCCCATCATGCATGTGATGTGCTACACATACGGCTAATGGTCTGACCGTTATTCCAGTGAGAGTCGGATCATCGCGTTGAGGAGCATCGAATGTCACCCGCCCCCGTCCTCCGGGACGCGCTGATGGAGGTTCTGTGAGCGTCGCCACCACCACGCCGGAGCAGGCCCCGAGTGTCGCCCCTGACGCGACGCCCCCCGTCTGGCGACGTTTCATCCCTACGCCCAAGGCGTTGATCCTCGGCGTCGTCGCGCTGATCGTCGCCTACCTGGCGATCGTCCCGCTGTGGTTCCTGATCCAGGGCACCTTCCTCGACCAGAACACGAACGCCTTCACGCTGGGCGGCTTCACGCGGGCCTACACCGATGACAACGCCATCGAGATGATGCGCAACTCGGTGTGGTTCGCCGTCGGCTCGGCGCTGCTCTCGCTCGTCGTCGGCACCGCGCTGGCGTTCCTGAACGTCCGCACCGACGTGCCGTTCAAGGGCCTGTTCTTCGCCGGCTCGATCGTGCCCCTGGTCATCCCCGGCATCCTCTACAGCGTCGCGTGGATCTTCCTGGCCAGCCCCGACATCGGCCTGCTCAACTACGTGCTGCAGCCGATCTTCGGCAAGGACGTCTTCGACATCTACACGGTCTGGGGAATGATCTGGGTCGAGGGTCTGCACCTCTCGCCGATCACCTTCCTCTTCATGGTCGCGGCGTTCCGCGCCCAGGACCCCTCGCTCGAGGAGTCGGCCCTGATGTCGGGCGCCTCGCGCTGGACGGTCATCCGGCGCATCACCGTGCCGCTGCTGCGTCCGGCGATCGCGGCGAGCGTGCTCATCATGACGGTGCGATCCCTGGAGAGCTTCGAGGTGCCGGCGCTGCTGGGCCTGCAGAACGGCATCTACGTCTTCACCAGCAAGATCTACTTCATGCTGCGGTCCTACCCGCAGGACTTCAACGGTGCCGGCGCCCTCGCGTTGGGCCTCTTCGCGATCGCCGCTCTGGGCATGCTGGTCGAGCACCTGATGAGCAGGGGAGCCAAGGCCTACCAGACGGTGACCGGCAAGGGCTTCCGCCCACGCCCGATCGAGCTGGGCAAGTGGCGCCCCCTGGCCGGCGCCGGGATCATCGGCTACTTCGTCTTCACGGTCCTGCTGCCGCTGCTCCTGCTGGTCTACACCTCGCTGCTGCCCTACTACCAGAAGCCCTCCGCCGCGGCCTTCAAGTCGATGAGCTTCGACAACTACTCGACGCTGCTGCACATGTCCAAGGCCACCACCGCGCTGAAGAACTCGCTCTTCCTGGGCTTCGCGGCGGCGACGCTGGTCATGATCATCATGGCGATCGCCGCCTGGATCGTGGTCCGCTCCGGCATCCGGGGACGCAAGATCCTCGACCTGCTCTCCTTCGCCCCCTTGGTCATCCCCGGCCTCGTCCTCGGCCTCTCGCTGCAGTTCGTCTACCTGCGGGTCCCGATCGCCATCTACGGCACCATCTGGATCCTGCTGATCGCCTACTGCACCCGCTACCTGCCGTACGGCATGAGGTACGCGGTCACCTCGATGCAGCAGATCTCCTCGGAGCTCGAGGAGTCGGCGGCGGTGAGCGGCGCGACCTGGTGGCAGATCTTCCGCCGCGTGCTGCTCCCCCTGCTGATGCCGGGTCTCATGGCGGGCTGGATCTACATCTTCGTGGTGTCGTTCCGGGAGCTCTCCAGCTCGATCCTGCTCTACAGCTCGGGCAACGAGCTGCTCTCGATCCTGATCTGGGAGCAGTTCGAGAACGGCAAGTTCACCGTCCTCGCCGCCCTGGGCGTCGTGATGATCGCCGTCTTGATGGTGCTCGTCTCCATCGCCTACAAGCTCGGGGCCAAGGTCGGCCTCCAGCAGGACTGACCCTCGAGTCTTCGAAGAAAGAGAAAAGGACACCCCCATGCTGGAGATCAGCAACCTCATCAAGTCCTACCCCGGCGAGAAGGCCAAGAAGGGCGGCTCGCAGGGCGGCCGGGTCTTCGCCATCAACAACGTCAACCTCCACGTCGAGCAGGGCGAGATGTTCACGCTGCTCGGCCCGTCTGGTTGTGGAAAGACGACGACGCTGCGCTCGATCGCGGGCCTGGAGCACCCCGACTCCGGCCTCATCTCGGTCAAGGGCCGCACGCTCTTCCAGGCTGGCGACCGCACCAAGCCGGTCAACGTCGCCGCCAACCGCCGCGGACTGGGGATGGTCTTCCAGTCCTACGCGATCTGGCCGCACATGAGCGTCTTCGACAACGTCGCCTTCCCGTTGCAGGTCAAGCCCCGTGGCCACCGTCCGGGCAAGGCCGACATCGAACAGCGCGTGCACCGGGTCCTGGAGGTCATGGAGCTGCGCCAGTACGCCGACCGCCAGGCCACCAAGCTCTCCGGTGGTCAGCAGCAGCGACTGGCGCTGGCCCGCGCACTGGTCATCGAGCCGGAGCTGCTGCTGCTCGACGAGCCGCTGTCCAACCTGGACGCCAAGCTGCGTGAGTCGCTGCGCTACGAGCTCAAGCGCCTCCAGCGCGAGCTGGGCATCACCTCCATCTACGTGACCCACGACCAGATCGAGGCGCTCTCCCTCTCCTCCAACATCGCGGTGATGCGGGCCGGCGAGGTCGTCCAGCTGGGCAAGCCCCGCGACATCTACGAGAACCCCACCAGCAAGTTCGTGGCCGAGTTCATCGGCAGCTCGAACTTCATTCCCGGTCACGTCCTCCACCGGACCGGTGAGGACTACGAGGTCGACACCTCCGAGGGCCGGCTGCATCTCTCCTCCGCAGCCGAGATGCCCCCCGGCACCGAGGTGTCGGTCTCGATCCGACCCGAGACCGTCGAGCTCACCACCCAACGCCCGGTCGACCTGCGGAACGTCCTCGAGGGCACCGTCGGCACCCGCGCGTTCCTCGGTGACGCGGTCGATCACATCGTCAACGTCGGCAAGCTCCAGATCCGGGTGCGGTCGCTGCCCAACCTCTCCCTCGAGGCCGGCACCCAGGTGTTCATCAAGCTGCCCGTGGACAAGCTCGCGCTGGTCCCGATCGGCTGATCGCCGTCGTCGCGACGTCGACCCGCCGCCCGTAATCCTGCGCGGCGGCGGGTCGTCCTCGCATGTCCCGCACCTCGTCGCTTACGAACAAGGGGAAAGCTCGTGGATCCAGAACTGATGGAGCGGGTCGCCGGGGCGTGTCGGGTGCTCGGCCTGCTCGACGCCACCCACGCGACCTTCGGGCATGTCAGCGTGCGCGACGGCGATGCGATGCTGATCCGCGGCAAGGGTCGTGACGAGGTCGGCCTGCGGTTCACCTCGGCCGACGACATCATCAAGGTCAGCCTCGACGTGGAGCTGGTCGAGGGGCGCGAGGGCCTGCGGCCGCCCAGCGAGAGCTTCCTGCACACCTGGCTCTACAAGCTGCGCCCCGACGTGCAGTCCGTCATCCACATGCACCCGCAGTCGGCCGTCCTCCTGACCACGTGCGGGTACGACGTGCAGCCGATCTACGGCGCCTACGGGCGCGGTGCCGGGCTGGCCGTCCAGGGCCTCCCGGTCTACGACTCCAGCCTGACGATCCGCGACGACGAGCGCGGCAAGGACTTCGCCCAGTTCATCGGCGACCGCAACGCGGTGCTCATGCGGGGCCACGGGGTCGCGGTCGTCGGCGAGAGCATCGAGGAGGCGGCTGTCCGCACCCTCCAGCTCAAGGAGGTCGCGGACATGAACTACAACGCGCGCCTGATCGGCTCGCCGCGCACCATCACCGCCGCCGAGGCCGACGAGATCTCGACGATGGACGACCCCCATCGCAAGCTCGGGTCCGCGGGCGGCAAGGCGGGAGCGCTGGCGATGTGGCGCTACTACCAGACCCTCGCGGAGGCGACGAAGTGACCACGTCGGCCCGTCCCCAGGTCCTCATCGTCGGCGGCGGCCCGGTCGGCCTCACGCTCGCCATCGAGCTCGGCCAGCAGGGTGTCGCCTGCGAGCTGATCGACAAGCGTCCTGCCCTGGGCAAGCTGCCCAAGATGGAGCGGTGCAACGCCCGCACGATGGAGAACTACCGCCGGGCCGGCATCGCCGAGAGGATTCGCGCCAACGGCCTGGACAACGACCTGCCGATGGATGTCTTCATCTGCACCAAGACGCTCCAGCACCCGGCGCTGCTGCACCACCCCTACCCGTCCGTCAACGAGCTCAAGGCGCGTGGTCTCCGGACCAACGACGGCTCCCTGCCGCTCGAGCCCTATCAGCTGGTCTCGCAGTACACCCTCGAGCCGATCCTCAAGGAGACCGCCGAGGACCTGCCGGGCGTCACGGTCTCCTTCGGCAACGAGCTGGTCGGATTCAAGGACCTCGGTGACCACGTCGTCGCCACGGTGGAGCTCGCCGACGGAAGCACCCGTGAGATCGAGGCCGACTACCTCGTCGGCTGCGACGGCGGCTCCAGCACCGTCCGCCGCGAGCTCGGCATCGAGCTCCGGGGCGAGTCGCGACTGGAGATGACGCAGGCGCTGTTCCGCTGCGAGGACCTCTTCGACCGGATCAAGGTCGGCAAGGGACGCCACTACCACTTCGCCGACGCCCGGAACACCTTCCTGATCGTCCAGGACGACACCAAGCACTTCTCTCTCCACGCCACCGTGCCGCCCGAGGAGATGGGGACGCTGTTCGAACAGATCGCGGGCACCCCGATCGAGTACGACACGCTCTACCTCGGCACATGGACCCAGCGACTGATGCTCGCCGACTCCTACCGCGCCGGCCGGGTCCTCCTGGCCGGCGACTCCGCGCACCTGGTGATCCCGACCGGCGGTCTGGGCATGAACACCGGCGCCGGTGACGCGGTCGACCTGGCCTGGAAGCTGGCCGGCACCCTCCACGGCTGGGGCGGCCCGGAGCTGCTCGACTCCTACGAGACCGAGCGCCGCCTTGTCGGCGCCCGCAACGTCGCCTCCTCCACGAAGGCGACCGTCGGGCGGCGCAGGTGGCGGGACCTCTACGAGCCGATCATGGCCGAGGACACCCCCGAGGGGGCGGCGGCCCGTGCACGTCTGGTCGAGGTCGCCGACGAGGCGCACCGGATCAGCAACGAGCTGCTCGGCATCGAGTGCGGCTATCGGTACGACGGCTCGCAGCTGGTCGTCGCCGAAGAGGGCGATGCGCCTGACGCGGACTCCTTCGCCTACGCGCCCTCGACCTGGCCGGGCACCCGCTTCCCGCACATCTGGCTGCGTGACGGCAGTGCGTTGCAGGACCACCTGGGGCGTGGGTACACGCTGCTGAGCACCGACGCCCTGACGGCGGCCGACAAGGCGCTCGTCGCCGAGTTCGCGCGGATCGGCGCGCCGGTGTCCACCTTCCAGGTCGACACCGAGGCGGTCAGCGTGCTCGAGGGCCGCAGTCGCTACCTGCTGCGGCCGGACCTGCACATCGTCTGGCGCGGTGACGCGGTGCCCGACGACGTGACTGCGCTGGCCCGGCTCGCGACCGGGCACGGGGCCGCCGTCCCTGCCTGAGGCGCCCGCCTCCGTCAGCGGCCCGGTGCCGCGTCGAGGGCGGAACGGATCGCGCGGGCGCACGCCTCCGGCTGGTCGACGGGCACGTGGTGGAAGGCGCCCTCGACCTGGAACCGCGGGACGGGCCGCCGGAGCTCTGTCTCCAGGCGCTCGATCTCGTCCGGCCCGACGGCCGGGCTCTGCGCGCCGTGGACGAGCGCGACCGGGCAGCGCACGCGCGGGTACGCCGCCGCCAGCTCGGCCGGGTCCACCCGGCGTCGGGTGGCGGGATCGAACTTCCAGACCCAGCCCTCGGGCGTTCGCCGCAGGCCCTGGCGGGCGAGGCGATGCATCACCTCGGGGGACGCCGTCGTTCCGCCGGGGGCGAGCCGGAACCGTGCCAGCGCCTCTGCCAGCGTGGGGGAGGCGCGGTGCGCGCGCCCCTGCTCGCGCCGCGACGATGTGGCCGGCCGAGACGCCGACGGGCCCTGCTCGGGCAGCGAGCCGGTGTCGACCAGCACGAGCGACGAGACGTGGGTGGCATCGGCGGCGGCGGCGATGAGCCCCACCTTGCCGCCCATGGAGTGCCCGACGATCGCATAGTCGGGCCAGGCGGCGTCACTCGCCAGGGCGATGACCTCACGCGCCCACTGCGTACCGGAGTAGTCGGCCCGATGGTCGCTCTCCCCGTGCCCGGACAGGTCGGGGATCAGCAGCTGGAACCGGTCGGCCAGGCGCAAGGCGACGTCGTGCCACCAGCCCGCGTGGGCGCCGCTGCCGTGGACCAGCACCACCGGGCGACCGTCCGCGTCGCCGGCCAGCCGGTAGCGCAGCGTGCACCCGTCGACGGTCAGTGCGCGCGTCGTGCTCAGATCCACTCGGTGGGGATCACGTTCCGCGCCGCGGCGACCTGGGCGTAGTACTTCCACAGCTTCTTGACGTGCTTGGGGCGGTCGAAGGTCTCGAGGAAGCGGTCCAGCTCGGCCGGGGTCAGGGGCTCGACGGCGCCCAGCTGGGTGGCCAGGGTGAGTGCTCCCGCGTTCTCGACGAGGTGCACGGAGTCGATGAAAACGGCGCGGACGCTCTCGGCCACCAGCACCTGCCCGTGGCCGCGCAGGAGCAGGGCGTCCCGTCCGTCGAGTGTTGCGACGACCTGTTCGCCCTTGCCCGGGTTGTCGATGTGCGACGAGTCGTAGTGCACCGGGATGCCGCCGACCCACCGGGCGAAGTGGTTCTTGACCGGCACCAGGGGGCAGGTCGGGACCGCCGCGAAGATCGTGGTCGGGTCGTGGTGGAAGTGCGCCACCGACTGCGCCTCGGGTCGGGCGCGGTAGATCTCGGCGTGGATGAACAGCTCCGACGGCGGCTTGCCGTCACCCTCGATCACCTTGCCGTCGAAGTCGACGACGAGGAGCCGGTCCGGCTCGAGGAAGGCGCGGACGTCGTGCGTCTGCTGGATCAGGAAGGCATCCCGGCCGGGAAGGCGGGCGCTGACGTGGCCGCTGTAGTTGAGGATGTCCTCGGCGACGAGGAGCCGGCTGCACGCCGCGATGTCGAGGCGTAGGGACTCGTGGGTGACGTCTGGGGCTGGGCTGGTCGTCATGGACTCACTTTCGGCCGGCTACGCAGTGCATCACGAATGGTCTGTCCATCATACCGATCTATAGGATTTACGTCACTACCTCTGCTTCAATGGAGGAATGCGGAGAGGGGACGGTGGCACGCTGTCATCGGTCGGCAACGCGCTTCGCGTGGTCGAGCTGGTCGCGCAGGCCCAGTCGATCCGCGTAGTCGAGGTCGCCGAGCGTCTCGGCGTCGCCCGGTCCACCGCCCACCGCCTGCTCTCCACGCTCATGGAGCAGGGGTTCGTGGTCCAGGACGGTCACCACGTCTACCACGCCGGACCCGCACTGGTCCGCCTGCGCACTCCCTCCAAGGGCAAGCGGATCACCGAGGTCCTGCGACCTCATCTCGATCTCATCGCCGAGGAGACAGGGGAGACCTGTCACATCGGCGTGCTCGAAGGCACCGGCGTCCGGTACGTGCTCGGCGCCGTGGGCACCAACGACTCCCGCAAGACGTTTCGCGTCGGCATGCTCTATCCGGCCTACCGGACCGGCAGTGGCCGGGCGCTCCTTGCTGAGCTGACCCCCGAGGCACTCGCGGCGCTCTATCCGCGCGGCCTGAGCGGCACCGAGCGCGACCGGCGTGAGGTCCAGGCGAGCCTGCTCGAGCTCGACCGGACGCTGCGCGTCGTCCGCCGTGCTGGCTACGCGGTCAACGACCGTTCCTCCGCCTCGCCGGTCGCGTCGTTCGCGGTGAGCCTCCAGGACGCGTCGGGACGCGCCATCGCGGCACTGACGCTGGCGGTCGAGACTCGACGGTTCAAGGAGCCGAGTGTCCCCGGCCTGGTCGAGCGGATGCGGAGGACCGCCGGGGCGGTCCATTCCGACCTCGTCGAGCTGCAGGCGGGCTGACGGCGCCGCACGGACGAGCGTGCCGCATCCGGAATGTCGAAGGTGGCACGCTCCTGCCGTACGCACGGTGATCAGTCCTCGAGCAGCAGCTCGCGGAGCTCCACGACGTCCTTGCCGCCGAGGAGTGCGGCGACGTTCTCGACGTTGATGCCGCGCATGAACTCCCGGACGATGGGGGTGAAGTAGAGCGTCCGGTCGATCTGGTCGGCCATCGCGAGCGCGTTGTCGGTGTCCTTCTCGTACCACGTGAACCGCATGTCCTCGAGGTCGTGCAGGGTCCGGCTGTCGGTTGGCCCGTTGGCGAGCGCGGGGCGCATCTGCTCCGGGCTGATGCCCAGCTCCAGGCCCAGGGAGAGCGCCTCGATGATCGTCACGATCTCGCCCCAGTGGATCATGTTGTTGACCGTCTTGCCGATCTGGCCGTTGCCGGACGGGCCGAGGTGGTTGACGTGGCTGGTCCACGGGGCGAAGACCGGAGCGAGGGCGGCGACGTCCTCGGCCTCGCCGCCGACCATCAGGTTGATCTCGCCGTCCCGCGCGCCGCGGACACCGCCGGTGAGGGCCGCGTCGACGACCTTGATCCCGGCGGGGGCGAGCTCGGCCGTCAGGTCCTTGCAGGTCTGGGTGCGAACCGAGGCGTGGATGACGAAGATGGCGCCCGGTTCGGCGACGGCGGCGAACTCCTTGGCCACCGAGGCCACGTCCTCGTCGGTGGGGACGAAGACGAGCAGGGCGCGGCACGGCGCCAGCTCGGCGGCCGTCGAGACGGAGATGCCGCCGAGCGCGCTGGCCTGGTCGAGGGCCTCCTGGGACAGGTCGCGGCACAGGACCGTGAAGCCGGCTTCGGTCAGGTACTTCACGATCGGCAGACCCATGGCCCCGAGTCCGACGATGCCGACCTTGTCGGCGGTGGTGATGGTCATGTCTTCTCCTGGTCAGATGGTCTGCTCGACGAGCGCGTCGACAGCGAGCACGCCGCTGCCGGCGGGCATGACGAGCACCGGGTTGAGGTCGAAGCTGGCGATGGTCGAGTCCGGCTCCGCGACCGAGGCCGACACGGAGGCGATCGTCTCGGCGAGGGCCGCGACGTCGCGCGGCTCCTGGCCGCGGGCGCCGTCGAGCAGCTCCCAGCCGTTGAGCAGCCGGAGCATCTCGCCGGCCTGGGCTGCGGAGATCGGTGGGACGGCGTACACGACGTCCTTGAGGACCTCGAGAAAGATGCCACCCAGCCCGAAGGACACGATCCGGCCCAGGATCGGGTCGGAGTGCATGCCGATGAAGAACTCCGAGCCGCCCGAGGCCATCTCCTGGATCTCGACCGCGGGGGCGTCGGAGCCCGGCGTGGTCGAGATGTCGGCCATCCGGTCGAACAGCGCCGCGACGCGCTCGGCGAGGTCCTGACGGTCAGCGATGTGGAGCTCGACGAGCTTGAGGTCGCTCTTGTGGACGACGCCGGGGACGATGCCCTTGGCGACCAGCGGAAAGTGCATGTCGTCGGCGGCGGCGAGCGCGGCGTCGGTGTCGGCCGCCTGCACGGTCTTGGTGAACGGCACCTTCGACCGCTCCACCCACGCCATCGTGTCGGCGTAGGAGAGCACCTCTGTCTCCGCGAGGTCGGTGACCTCGTCCGGCATGGCGGTGAAGGACGCGTCGTCGACCACGAAGCGCTCGTCGCGGCGGTGCCTCTGCAGGTTGGCGAAGGCCTTGAGGGCACCGTCGTAGGAGGTGAGGTACGGCGTGCCGAGCTCCTCGAACAGGTCGAACCAACGGTCCGAGGACGTCTCGGTGACCCGCGAGAGGAAGACACACGTGGCCCCGTTGGCGCGGATATGCGCCGCAACGGCGCGATACATCTCCTCGTGCTGCTCGCTCGGCGCCAGGGCCAGGTTGAGCCGTAGTGCGACCGTGTCGACATTCGGGTCCGCGGCGAGTGCGGCGAGGCTGGCCCAGAAGACGTCCGGGGCGGAGGTGCGCGTGTTCCGAACATCGAGGGGGTTGGCCAGGATGTCGGTGCGCGAGAGCTGCTGGTCGAGGGTGGCCTGGGTCTGGGGGGTGACCTCGGCGAGTTCCAGGCCGTAGCCTTCCGCCAGGTCGCTGAGCAGGCCGCAGTCGCCCCCGGAGATGGTCGCCAGGGCCAGACCGGCGCCACGCGCCTCCGCCGGGATCCCCGCGGCGAGCGCCACGGTCTCCATGAAGTCGGTCAGGTCGTCGACGATGAGGGCACCGGTCTGGCGGAAGAGCGCGGACCAGACCCGGCCGGAGGTCGCCATCCGGCCGGCGTGCGAGGCAACGTTCTTCATGCCGCGCTCGGACTTGCCGATCGAGAGGACCACGACGGTCTTCCCTGCGACGGTGGCGTGGAGCAGCGCCTGGGCCAGCGGTCGTGGACGGGACGTGCTCTCCAGGACGACGCCGAGCACGTCGGTCTCCGGGTCCTCGGCGAAGGCACGGATGAAGTCGGCCAGGTCCAGGACGGCCTCGTTGCCGACGGAGACGGCCGCGGCGAGGCCGATCTTGCGGTTGGCGACCTGGTTGAGCACCAGGTTCAGCATGCCGCTGGACTGGAAGGCCAGGGAGACCCGGCCGGGGCGGAGCCGGGCCGGGACCTTGCCGCCGACCCACGCCGCGACGTGACGCGAAGGGGCGACGTATCCCAGGCTGTTCGGGCCCAGCAGGGTGACGCCGTTCGCCCGCGCCTTGGCCGCCAGCGCCGCTTGCCGGGCTGTCCCCTCGGCGCCCATCTCGCCGTAGCCGTCGGCAATGACCAGCATCGCCTTCACCCCGGCCGCGATCGCGTCGTCGAGGACGGCGTCGACCCGGTCGACGCCGACCAGGGAGACCACGAGGGACGGCTTCTCCGGAAGCGCGTCCAGCCCGCTGTAGCAGGCGTGGCCCTCGATCTCGTCGTACTTCGGGTTGACGGCCCAGACCTTCTCGATCGGCAGCCCGAAGCTGCGCAGGTTGCCGAGCACGCTGCTGCTGTAGTGCTTGCCAGGGGAGGCCCCGACGACGGCAGCGCTGCTCACGTCGAAGAGCGCCATCGGGTCCGGGTGCTGGGTGGTGGTCACGGAGATCCCTCTCATGTTGGTGGGGCGCCTCAGACCAGCGAGACGCCCAGGCCGGGGCGGGTCGGAACGGCGATGCCACCGTCGACGACCTCCAGTCCTCGGGCGACGTCGTTGGTCAGACGGGCGAACTCGCCGAGCTCGGCGAAGGGCTCGATGTGCGGCAGCGCGGAGGCCGCGTGCAGGGCGGCCGCGTTCATGATCCGGCTGCCGACGTGCGCTCCGATGCGGGCACCGACGCCTTGGGCTGCGCACAGGTTGGCGGCGATCATCAACGCGTCGATGCCGCCGAGCTTGCTGAGCTTGAGCGAGACCGCGTCGACAGCCTCCGCCTTGAGCATTGCAGCGACCGACTCGAGTGAGTCGGCGGACTCGTCGGCCTCGATGGTCAGGTTGGACCGCGTCCGGACCCACCTCAGGCCCGCGATGTCGCCGCGGGGGACCGGCTGCTCGAAGACCTGGACGCCGGTGTCGGCGATCGCCTCGCCAAGGATGACCGCCTCCTTGGCGGTGTAGCTCTGATTGGCGTCGATGGTCATGACCGCGCCTGGTCCGACGGCCTCGCGGATCGCCCGGATCCGGGCGATGTCGAGAGCCATCGGCCTGCACTCGATCTTGATCTTGAAGTGGTCGTAGCCCTCGGCAGCGAGCCCGGCCGCGACCGCGGCCATCTCGTCGGGTGTTTTGAGCGCAAGGATCCGGTTCACCCGCAGCGTCACGCCGGACCTTCCGCCCAGCAGGCGGTAGAGCGGGACGCCCGCCTTCTTCGCGACCAGGTCGTGCCACGCCATGTCGAACAGCGAGCGGACCGGTGCGGGCAATGACTGCTGCCACGGGGAGCCGACCAGGGCCTGACGGTCCAGGGCCGGAGCTTGGCGTGCGACGGCGGTGCGCGCACGCACCACCGCCTCGAGCACATCGATGTCGTAGCCGAGGTGCGGCACCTCGGAGGCGTAGCCCAGGCCGACCACACCGTCGGCGTCCTCCATCTCGAGGAGGACGCCGACGGAGTCGGCACGAGCGCCCAGGGCGAACCGCCAGGTGGGGTCCTCCTTGGGCATCACCACGTGACGTACTCGGACGTCGGAGATCGGGGCGGCCTCGTGCGTCTGGAGGGACATGGTCACTCGCTGACCAGTTCCCACCGGGGGAGGGTGAAGCCGGCGTCGGGGTGGTCCTCGAAGACGATCCTCACGCGCCGACCGATGTCCCTGATCGGGTCGGTGGGCTGCTCGCCCACGATCGTCGAGCTGATCACGGGACCCTCGTCGAGCTCGACCAGCGCGTAGAAGTAGGGCACGTCCTCCTTGAAGCCGGCGTGGAAGGCGTACTCATGCCGGTTCATCGAGTAGATCCGGCCGTAGCCGCTGGACGCCTTCCACTCGCAGTTCGCCGCGAAGGGCTCGTTGTCGTGGTTGATGCAGAAGCTCTTCGGCCAGTACGACGCGTTGCACTCCTTGCAGGTCCACAGCAGCAGCTCGTGGCGCTTGAGTCCCTCCCAGAACTCTTCACTGTCGGTGTCGATGTTGGGCCGGGGCTTGTTCCAGGGCGTCACGGTCTCGTTGGTCATGGTCACTCCGCGGTGAGGATCGTGGTGGTGTGGATCGAGCACATCGAGGGCGAGACGAGCTCGCCGCCGTGCCCGGTGGACAGGGCGATCTTGGCGTCCTTGACCTGGCGCTCGCCGGCGTGGCCGCGCAGCTGCGTGACGGCCTCGGCGAAGCCGACCGCGTCACCGAGGTGCCAGTTGGAGAGCAGGCCACCGCCGGTGTTGACCGGGATGCCGTCACCGCCCGGAGCGGTGGCGCCCGAGGCGACGAACTTGCCGCCGCCGCCCTTCTCCGCCCAGCCGTAGTCCTCGAGCTGGAGGAGGACCTCACCGGTGAAGCAGTCGTAGAGCTGCGCCGTGTCGATGTCGTCGAGGGTGATGCCGGCCTGCGCGAAGGCCAGGTCTCGCGCCTTGGGGACGGCCATGTGGGTGAGGTTCTTCTTCTCCCACCACAGTCCGTCGTTGACCTCGCCGAAGCCCTGGCCCGAGACGTAGATCGGCTGCTGCTTGAGGTCCTTGGCGCGGTCCTCGGTGGTGAGGATGAACGCGATCGCGCCGTCGGAGATGAGGCTGCAGTCGAGGCGGTGGTAGGGCTCGACGACCCACGGGGAGCTCTGGTGGTCCTCGATGGTGATCGGCCGGCCATACATCCTGGCCGTCGGGTTGAGGCAGGCCCACTGGCGCTGCGCGACGGAGATCGCACCGAGCTGCTCGCTGGTGGTGCCGTACTCCGCCATGTGGCGGGCCGCCATCCAGGAGTGGTGGCTGGCCGCGCGCAGGTCGCCCAGCGCCTTGCCCCAGTAGCCCTCCTTCTCGGCGTGAGACATGCCGCGGTGGCCGTGCTTCTTCGACTCCTCGGCCTTCGACCAGTCGTCGACGGCCGCGACGCAGAGGACGTACTTCGCCAGCCCGCGGTCGAGGAAGCCGGTGGCGGCGGCGGTGGCCAGCCCGGCGAGGGCGCCACCGCGGCCGATCGTGAAGTAGAACTGCGCGTTGGTGATGCCACCGAAGCGGGTGAAGGTGTCGCTGTAGCTGGCGCGGTCGCCGCCGCCACCGGTGCGGCGCAGGTCGATGGCGCCGTCGATGTCGCTGGTCTGAAGGCCGGCGTCGGCGATCGCCAGGCGGGCCGCCTCGGAAGCGGACATGCGCTGGCTCATGCCCTGCGGGGGATGCACCTCGCCGAGGCCGACCACGGCGATGCGGTTGCGTTCTGACATGCAGTTCTCCTTCGTGAGAGTTGTCTCGGTAGGGCCTGGTGTGGTGAGCAGAGCTCAGGTGGTGGCTGCGGAGCTGGCCGGCTCGAGCACGTGGACGGCGTCGTAGCCGAGGTGCTTGAACAGCCGGTTCTGCGCGTTGAAGAGGCG
The DNA here is from genome assembly GCF_900112345.1 of Nocardioides terrae. Taxonomy (GTDB): domain Bacteria; phylum Actinomycetota; class Actinomycetes; order Propionibacteriales; family Nocardioidaceae; genus Nocardioides; species Nocardioides terrae. The sequence goes on along the minus strand of NZ_FOLB01000002.1, from coordinate 54,968 downwards.
CATCGGCGCTCCGTCGGCGGCGAAGAGCTGGCAGACGTGGTTCTGCGGCACGTAGAGGGTGTCGTCGGTGGCCAGGTCGAAGCGCTTCGGCTCGAGCGCGATGTGCGCGTAGTACCGGTCGTCGATCTCGGCGGCGACCTCCCACTGGAGCGCGTAGCCGCCACCCTCGAGGACGTAGTAGACCTCGTCGGCCATCTTCCAGTAGCGGCTCGAGTGGCCGCCGGCCTCGATCTCGAGCTGGAAGGCGTCGATGCTGAAGATGCGCCCCTCGGGGACGTCCTGGGACGCGAGGACGCGCATCCGGCCGATCGGCCCGTCCTCCCAGGCGACCTCGCCGGTTCGTACGCGCTTGTGACGATCCAGCACGCCGGGTGTCCAGATCCGGCCCCACTCCTCGCGCGGTCCGAACCGCTCCGGTTCGAGCAGAGCGTGCGGGTTGCCCTGCTGGATCAGCCCCAGGAACATCCAGGTGCTCTTCGCCTTCACGACCAGGGCGAGTGCGTCCTCGTCGTTCGGGTTGAAGTGCTGGTGGACGGAGTCGGTGTGGACGTAGACCAGGTCGCCGGCCTCCCAGTCGTAGCGCTCGCCGTCGTGGATCTCGTAGCCGGCGCCCTCGAGGATGTAGAAGGCGGCCTCGTTCTGGTGGCCGTGACCAGTGTTCGCGCCGTGGCCCTCGACGTTGGTGAAGTGCATCTGGATGGTCTGGGTCAGGAACTCCGCGTCGCCCGGCGCGACCCGCCAGCGGGTGTGCGAGGTGGCGGAGTTGCCCGAGTGGGCGACGTTGCCGTCATCGGTGATCACCTGGGAGTCGCGGACGCGGTCCTGCGCGAGCTGGCGAAGACGGTGCTGGTCGAGCCCGTAGGTCTCCGAGGTCATGCCCCGGACGAAGGTTCGGACCTTCCTCGGCCTGGCGGAAGCGGCCTCGGTCATGACAGGTCCCCGACGCCGCCCGACTCGCGGGCGGTGACCGTCTGGCCGAGGTAGACGGCGGAGTCTTCACTGAGCAGCTTCTTGACCTCGGCCCTGGTGATCGACTTGACCAGCTGGTCGGTCTGTGCGGCCATCGGCATCATCAGCCCGCCGTCCTGGGCGAGATCCAGGACGAGGTCCATGTCCTTCTCGTGCCAGGTGAAGTTGTAGCGGTCGAAGTTGCGCAGGGTCGGGTTGTCGCCGGGGGACTTCATCAAGACGTGGCGCATCTTCTCGGCGTCGATGCCGTAGCGCTTGGCGAGCGCGAGAGCCTCGAAGTTGGAGACCGAGTGAACCCAGTGCAGGTAGTTGTTGCAGGCCTTGGCTATCTGGCCGGCGCCCAGTGGGCCGACGTGCTCGACCTCCTTGCTGTAGCCCAGCGCGACCGGACGGGCCCTCTCGACGTCGGCCTCGGTGCCGCCCAGCAGGGAGACGAGCGTGCCGTCCTCGGTGTTGGTCCCGCCCCAGACGACCGGCGCGTCCACGACGCTCGCACCCGCGGCCCGAATGAGGTCGTCGAGGGTCTTCATGACCGCGAGGCTGTGGGTGCCGCTGACGATCAGCAGCTGGCCGGGCCGGGCGAGGGTCGCGAGGTCGCGGCCCAGGGCGACCATCGACTCGTCGGTGGGCAGGCAGGCGACGACGACCTCGCACGCGGCCATCAGGCCGGCCAGCGAGTCGGCCGGCTTGACGCCCGACCGCTCGGCCATCGCCATCCGTCCGTGGTCCAGGTCGAGACCGACCACGTCCTGGCCGCGCAGCACCATGTTCTTCGACATCGGCAGGCCCATCGCGCCCAGTCCGATCAGTCCGACGCTCATCAGCCCACACTTCCTTCGCGGGTGCGGGCGGCGTACAGGTCGTCGCCCATCAGGGAGGTCAGGCCTCGCTCCGCGAGCTCCTTCTCGAACAGCTCGCGGATCTCCGGGTCCTCGGCGTGGTACTCGATCTGGTCGGTCTTGTTGACCGCCTTCTCGCTGTAGCCGTGGAGCTGGATCGGCGGGTGGATCGCGAGGTAGCGACCCGGCTTCTCGCCGAGGTTGAAGTGCTGGTGGAACCAGCGGTTGGGTGGCACGAACATCGAGCCCTCGTGCCAGCGGATGACGACCTTCTCGCCGCCCTCGGGCCACATCACCGAGTAGCCCTCGCCACCGGGGATGAAGATCGCCCGGCCGGGTCCGTGACGATGCCCCTTCTTGTAGGTGCGCGGCTCGAAGATCGACATGTGGGCGCTCATGTCGGTGCCGGCGAACTGCAACCGCACGCTCTTGGAGCCGATGCCGCGCTCGTCGTTGTCCTCGAAGTCGTCCCATGCCGACATGTCGGGGAAGAGCCGGCCGTACCAGTAGGGGACGCCGTCGCCCCGCTGGCCGTTGATCCAGCGGTAGCCCTGGCCGCCGTCGAAGGTGACCGCCGCTGAATAGGGATCGGTGGCGGTCCCCTCCGCGTGCCGCGCCGGCAGCTGGTAGGGGTTGTCGAGGAAGAAGGCCGGATCGGCGACGACGGAGAGCGCCAGCGGGAGGTAGGTGTAGTGGACGAGCCGCACCGGCTCGTTGCCGAGGTTGCGGTAGCGGCGCGTCGTGTTGGCCGGGACGAGGAACATGGCCCGGGTCGACCACTCGAAGGCGTCCTGGTGGTCGTTTCCGTCGGTGACGAGGGTGGAGCCGTTGCCCATCAACACATAGACGATCTCGTCGATGCCGATCTTGTAGGCCGGCAGCGTGGCGCCCGGCGGGATCTCGGTGATCCGGGTCTCGCTGACCCCCTCCTGGCCCTCGAGCTGGACGAAGGCGGTGTTGCACCGACGTTGCTCCCACCACCCGAGGTCGACGGTGCGCAGGTCGGAGATGAAGTAGCCGGTGTGGATCGGGACTCCGGTGCTCTCCATCCACTCGTCGTAGACGAACCGGGCACGGGGTTCGGCGTCATGCGCGTGGTCGTGATCGCCGCTCATGCGCAGCCTCCTTCGGGTCGGGGTTCAGCGGTGCAGGAAGTTGAGTGCCTTGACGGTCACCGGGACCGCGTCGACCGCTCCGAGCGGCCGGCCGATGTCGACGTAGTCGAAGTCGCCGACGCTGATGCCGTCGATGACGATCAGCGGACCGGCCCACCCGAGCTCCCGGCTGAGGATCCGACCGAGTGCTGCGGCGACGTCGGCGTCGACCGCCACATAGAGCGGCGCTCCTTCCGTGGCGGCTCGGACGAGCTCCTCGCCGATCGCGCGGAGCAGGGTGTAGTCGGGGTCGGCGTCGAGAGCGAGCGCGAAGACGCAGGCCAGGTCGATGCCGTCGACCTCGAACCGGGCACGGGTGGCGGCCAGCCGGTCCGCAAGGCCGTGGGCAGCCACAACACGAGCCCGCACCGCCTTCAAGCCGTACGTCGGCAGCAGCGCCGAGTCGACGTGGCTGGTCACGCCGCTGGCCTGGAGGCTGTGCTCGGCCGCCCCCAGCACAGTCGCCCGGATGCCACCGGTCGGCTCGGTCAGGCGACTGCCGAGGGACACCATGTCAGTGGCGAACCGGCGGCGTACCTCCGCACCGAGACGAGCGCCCAAGTCGCCGAAGTCGCGGGCCTCTCGGCCGTAGACGAACTCGGAGACGCCGCCGGAGAAGGTGACCACGTCGATGTCGACCATGGCCGCGAGCGGGAGCGGCTCGGTGACCCAGTGGGAGGCGAGCAGAGCGCTTCGGGGGTGGGTGCCGAGTGCCTCGCCCAGCAGGTCCGCCATCACCTTCGCGACCTCGTCGAGGACGTTCTCGCTCACGTGGTGCCCGACGGCGGCGCCCGACCAGACCTGGTCGAGGAACCAGCGTCCGGCCGGCTCGATCCGGGTCAGCCGGCCGTCGACGTCCCAGGCCAGGAGCCGGGCGCCCACGCTCAGCGCAGCAGTGTGCTCGACCTCGCCGCCGTAGGCGATCGCCAGCTTGGTGGTGCCGCCGCCGATGTCGACGTTGAGCACACGCCGGCCCTGCTCCGAGAGCGCCACCGCGCCGGAGCCGTGGACAGCCAGGACCGCCTCGTAGTGGTCGCCGGCAGCGACGCAGACGAAGGAGCCCGCGCTCCGGGCGAGCAGCTGGGCGATCCGCGGGGCGTTGTCGCGGCGGGCCGCCTCGCCGGTGACGATGACGACGCCGCTGTCGATGTCGGCAGGCGTGAAGCCGCTGCCGACGTAGGCCTTGTCGAGGAAGTCGGCCAGCCCGGCCGCGTCGATGCGACCGTCCACGTCGTAGGGGGTCAGCCGGATCTCGGAGTGGAACAGCTCTGTCCGCTCCGTCACGGTCAGCCGGCTGGAGAGCGCGGCGGTCGGTCGGGTGAGCACCAGCTGCGAGATCGTCAGGTGCGAGGTCGCCGTACCCACGTCGAGCCCCGCGGAGTGGAGGATGAACCGCTCCACGCCGTCGAGGCCCGCAGGGCCCGATGCGTGCGGGGTGCGGTCCATGGTGTCGCCTCGCTCAGCTCATCGGGACGAGCGAGAGCTTGCTCGGATCGAACCGGATGTAGACGGGCGTGCCCGGCTCGATCGAGATCTCCGGACCGCTGCGGACGTTGATCTCGTGCTGCCCGACCGAGACGATGTGGTCCATCGCCTCACCCAGGAAGGCGCGCGTCGTGACCACTCCCGACCAGACGTTGCGGGCGTCGGTGGGGCGCTCGACACTGATCTGGACGCTCTCCGGCCGGATCGAGGCGAGGGCGGCGGAGCCGACCGTGACGTCGGCGTCGGCGGTGAGGGTCAGGACACCGTTGGCGGTCTCGACCGCGAAGTCCTGGCCGGAGCGGGCCCTCACGGTGCCGTCGAGGAAGTTGGCGGTGCCGATGAACTCCGCGACGAACTTCGTCAGCGGGCGCTGGTAGATCTCCCGCGGCGTCCCGAGCTGGGCGACCTGGCCGGCCTGCATCACGGCCACCTTCGAGGAGAGCGCGAGGGCCTCCGTCTGGTCGTGCGTGACGTAGATCGAGGTGATGCCAAGCTCGCGCTGGAGGCGCTTGAGCTCGTAGCGCAGCGACTCGCGCAGCTTGGCGTCCAGGTTGGAGAGCGGTTCGTCGAGAAGCAGGAGCGGCGGCTCGATGACGATCGCGCGGGCCAGCGCGAGACGCTGCTGCTGGCCGCCGGAGAGCTTGGTGGCGTGACGGTCGGCGTACGCCGCCAGCTCCATCGTCTCGAGGACCTTGGTGACCCGGCGCTTGACCTCGGCCTCACCGACGCGCCTGCCGCGAGGCGCCACCCGCAGCGGGAAGGCGACGTTGTCGAAGACGCTCATGTGCGGCCAGATGGCGTAGGACTGGAAGACCATGCCCAGCCCGCGCTTGTTGACGGCGACGTTGACGGCGCCTTTCTTCTTGCCCGCCTGCCGGGAGAAGAGCGCGCGGCCGTCGAGGGCGATCGAGCCGCTGTCGGGCGTCTCCAAGCCGGCGATCGAGCGCAGCGTGGTCGTCTTGCCGCAGCCCGACGGGCCGAGCAGCGTGAACATCTCACCCTCCTCGACGGTGAAGCTGACGTCGTTGACGGCGAACACCTGCGCGACGTCGTTCACCGTGCGCCTGCCGCGACCGAGGGCGCGCTGACCGTCGGTCTCGAAGGTCTTGCGCAGACGCGAAACTTCCAACATGGGGTCCCTCCGGGCGTGAGATTCAGCGGCCGAAACGGTCGGCGGGCCTGATGGACTAACCATCAGCCATATGAGGTGTATCACGGCAAAAAGCAGTCCGAACACCCTTGCCGAGCGAGATCAGGCCTGCATTCCGCATAGGGGAATGGCGGGAATCGCGTGGTTCACATCACACCTACCCGGTGATAGAAACCACATCAGGGTTAACTGGTTAGACCGTTGGTCCAAGCAGACGCCGCGTCTTGTGGCCCGACCCTTCTCCCGAGACGGAAAGTGGTTTCGATGCGCCTTCATCACCTCCGGACCGCGGCCGCCGCATTGGCCGCGGTCTCACTCCTCGCCGCCTGCGGCGGCAACGACAGCTCCGCGAAGGAGGCCGGCGCCAGCAGCAAGGCCCTGAACTACACCGGTTCCGACCGCGACGCCTATCTCGCCGGCTGTGCCAAGAAGGAGGGGTCCCTGACCTGGTACACCTCGCTGGCCGGCGACGTGATCGACGACATGATCGCCAAGTTCAACGAGGCTTACCCGGACGTTCGGGTGGACACCTACCGCGGCGACGAGTCCGACATCACCTCCCGCGTCGTCGAGGAGACCAAGGCCGGCCGGTTGCAGGGCGACATCATGGAGCTCTCCTCCGACGCTTACCGCGAGCTGGCCGCGACCGGCGTGATGGCCGAGTTCAGCACTCCGATCAGCTCGAAGTACTCGGATCGGTTCACACTCAAGGACGACAACGGCGGCATCCTCGGGATCGGCGACCGTGCCTCCTACGTCTCCTTCGCCTACAACAAGGACAAGATCCCGGCGAAGGACGTCCCCAAGACCTGGGACGACCTGCTCAACCCGGCCCTCAAGGGCAAGATCGCGCTGACCGACTCCACGACGGGTGTCCGGCTGCTCGGCAACATCTTGACCAACATGGGCGACGAGAAGGGCCGCGCCTTCATCGAGAAGCTCGCCGCGCAGAAGATCCGGATCGAGTCGGTCTCCGGCTCGGCATTGGCCGGGATGGTCGCCTCCGGCGAGGCGGACTCCTCCCCGGGCGTCTTCCGTAACCATGTGGCCCAGCTGACCGAGGACGGCAACCCGATCGAGTGGGTCCCGCTGGAGCCCGTCACGGCCAACGTCGGCTACGCCGGCATCTTCAAGAAGAGCGAGCACCCCTGCGCCGCGATGCTGTTCACCGACACGCTGCTCGGCGACGCCGGCACCGAGATCTTCGACAGCCTCCAATACCCGCGCCCCGACGAGGACCTCGGCTTCACCTCGTGGGTCCCGGACGAGACGTTCAAGACCCCTGAGCAGTACCAGAAGGCCTTCACGACCTGGCAGGACCTCTTCGAGTCCTCGTTCCGCTGACCGACCTCCATGTGGTGGGGTCGCGCGCCCCGAGGCCCCACCACATCGAATGAAGGAGTCTCTCCGTGAGTGTCACCACCCCCGCAACCCGTGGCCCGGGCCTGCTGCACGCGCTCTCCGCGTTCCGGATGCCGCGGTTCGGCAAGCGCGCCACCTTCCTCACCGTGGCGGTGGTGGCGGGCATCCTGGTGCTGCCGCCGCTCGCGTTGATGGTGTGGACGAGCTTCACCCCGGGCGGAACGATCGACGAGTCGGGCTCGTTCGGATTCAGCGCCTACGGAGACCTCTTCGCCTCGGAGAACTTCCGCAAGATCGCGGGCGACACAGCGATCTTCACGGTATGTGCCAGCCTGCTCGCGCTCGTGCTCGGAGGCGCCATGGCCTTCTTCGTCGCGCGCACCAACATGAAGGGGAAGGGCTTCGTCTACGGCTGCGTGTTCTTGAACTTCGCCATCCCCGGCATGATCGAGGCGACAGGCTGGATCATCCTGCTGGGCAAGGGCGCCGGTGTGATGCGGCCGCCGATCGAGGCGGTCCTCGGATGGGCCCCGGTCGCCCAGAGCATGCTCGGCCTGGTGGTCATCCAGGCGCTTTCGTGGGCGCCGATGGTCTTCCTGCTGCTGGTCGGACCGTTCCGGGCGATGGACGCCAGCCTCGAGGAGAGCGCGCTGACCTCGGGGGCCAGCCGTTTCACCGTGCTGCGCAAGATCTCCGCGCCGATGATGGCGCCCAGCATCCTCGCGGTCCTGATCCTGGTCGTGGTGCGTGCCGTCCAGGCCTTCGAGATGCCCCTGTTCCTCGGCAGCTCCGCCGGCATCCGCACCTTCACCACCGAGATCTACTCGAGCCTGCGCAAGAGCTTCATCCCGGACTACGCGACCGCGTCGGCCTTCGGCACGATGCTCGTGGTCCTTCTCTCCTTCGGCCTCTACCTCTACCACCGGGCGACCCGGCTGAGCTCGAAGTTCACCACGGTCTCCGGCAAGGCGTTCCGCGCCCGCGAGATCGATCTCGGCCCCTGGAGATACCTCGCCGGCGTCTTCGCCGCGGGCGCCTTCGTGCTGACCCTCGCGCCGGTGCTGGCGATGATCCTGACGTCGTTCTGGCCGCGGCTGGGTCGCGGCGACGGGCTCGGCGACTTCACCTGGCACAACTATTCGGAGGTCGCCGGCTACCGCAACATCTGGACCGGCATCAAGAACAGTGTGCTCGTCGGCGCCGGCGCGGCCACCGTGGCGACGCTGCTGTGCCTGGTCGCCACCTTCATCATCGTCCGCTCGAAGGTGAAGGGCCGACAGAGCCTCGACCACCTGCTCTCGGTGCCGATCGTCATCCCCGGGACCGTGCTGGGCCTGGCCTTCCTGATCCTCTACCTTCGGGTGCCGCTGCCGATCTACGGCTCACTGTGGCTGATCATGCTCGCCTTCATCGCCCACTACTCGCCGTATGCCATGCGCTACGTGCAACCGGCCCTGGTGCAGATCAGCCCCGACATCGACGATGCAAGCCGCGTCGCCGGCGCGGGGGAGGTCACCGTCTTCCGCAAGATCCTGCTGCCACTGGTCATGCCTGCGGTGATCGGCTCCTGGCTGTACGTGTTCTTCCATGCCGTCCGCGACGTCTCGATCGCCTCGATGCTCTACACGGCGGCGACGCCGGTGGTGGCCACCCAGCTGCTGGACATGTGGAAGGACGGGACCGCCGGTGCGCTGGCGGCCTACGGCTCGATGCTGTCGGTGGCAAGCATCGCGATGGGGGGCCTGGCGTTCTGGCTGGCCAAGAGGCTGGGGTTCTCCCTCTAGCCCGCTCGTCCGGAGAGCCGGCTGAGGGAGCGGGGTCAGACCCGCGCGGGAAGGAACGACTTCAGCTGCACCTCGAGGTCGGCCGCGGCGCCGCGCGGCACCGACCCGCCCTTCTCGAGGATCTTCCGCACGGCCATGTAGTCGCGCGGCGTGTTGACCGAGTCGATCGCGATGAGCTGGTCGGCGGCGTAGTAGAGCGCGGAGAACTGCTCACTGTCCGGCTCGCCGCGCACGACGACGTCGTCGTACCCCACGCTCAGGCCCGCAATCTGCAGCTTGATCTCACCCTGGTCGGACCAGAACCACGGGACCGCGCTCAGCGGGTCGTCGATCCCGGCGAGGGTGGCGGCGGCGGCGCGCCCCTGCGCGATCGCGTTGGCGACGGACTCGATGCGCAGCAGGCCTTCGTGCGAACGCAGCACCGTACAGTCGCCGGCCGCCACGACCCCGGGGCGGCTGGTACGGGCGTGGGCGTCGATGACGATGCCGCCGGACGACACCTCGAGGCCGAGCTGCTCGGCCAGGCCGGTGTGCGCGACCAGGCCGATGCCGACGAGCACGATGTCGGCGGGGAGGCTGGTGCCGTCGGAGAGGTCGACGGAGGCGACCGTGCTGGTGCCGGTGAGCCCGACGACGCCGGTGTCGAGCAGGACTCGTACGCCGCGTCGCTCGTGTGCCTCCCGATAGAACTGCGAGACCACCGGGGCAACGGCGCGGGCCATCAGCCGGTCGAGAGCCTCGACGACGACGACGTCCTTGCCGAGACTGTTGGCGACGGCAGCGGCCTCGAGGCCGACGAAGCCGCCGCCCACGACGACGACGCGCTCCGCAGCATCGAGGCTGGCCCGCAGGGCCGTGGCGTCGGCAAGGTCCCGCAGGTAGAACACGTTGCCCAGATCGGCGCCGGGGACGGGGAGGCGCCGAGGCGTTCCTCCGACGGTGAGGGCGAGTCGGTCGAAGTCGAAGGTGCGTCCGGAGGCGCTGGTCGCACAGCCGCCGGTCGCGTCGAGGTCGATCCGGTCGATCCACTCGCCGGTGACGACCGCGATGTCCTGATCCGCGTAGTAGTCGGCGGAGCGGAGCAGGAGCGAGTCGGCGTCCACCTGACCGGAGAGGAAGGCCTTGGACAGCGGCGGCCGCTGATACGGCAGATGCTCCTCCGCGCCGACGAGGGTGATCGGGCAGGTCGCCCCGAACTCCCGCAGGGAGCCGGCCAGCTGCGCGCCAGCCTGGCTGGCCCCGACGATCAGGACTCCGGCATCAGTCATCTCGTACCCCTCTTGATGGTAGGACCATTAAACCATAGGACCGAACGGTCGCCAATTTAGTACGCCACGCGTACTATCGGACCATGGCATCCCGTGCTCCTGAGCAGGTCGACGCACTGCGGCTGGCCGTCATCCGACTGGAGCGCAAGCTGCGCAAGAGCGCCGGGTCGGGGGAGGTCACGCCGTCGCAGTACTCGGCGCTGTTCGCCTTGGACCGACATGGCCCCTTCCGGCTCAGCGAGCTGGGCCGGCGAGAGCAGATCGGCAAGTCCACCGTCACTCGGCTCGTCGCCGGCCTGGAGGCCCGTGGTCTGGTCTCCCGCGCCGTGGACGACGTCGACGCCCGCAGCAGCATCGTCGCCATCACCGATGCCGGCCGGGCCCTGCTGATCCACCTCGCGGAACGCTCCAACGACTACCTGCGTGACCGAGTGGATGAGCTCGACGCGGCCGACCAGGACCGCCTCTTCGACGCCGTCGAAGCCTTGGCCAAGCTCGGCGCCCCACGATGAGCAGCTACCTCACGGCGACGTTCCGGTCGCTGCGCCACCGCGCCTACCGGCTCTACTTCACCGGTCAGATCGTCTCAACCGTCGGCACGTGGGCCCAGAAGGTCGCTCAGGCCTGGCTGATCCTCGAGCTCACCGGGTCCGGCACGCTGCTCGGTGTCACGGTGGGTCTGCAGCAGGCGCCGACGCTCTTCCTGACGCCCTGGGCCGGGATCATCGCCGACCGCATCGACCGCCGCCTGATGCTGCTCTGGACCAACTGGGCGGCTGCCGTCCCGGCGGCAGGGATGGGCGTCCTGGTGCTGGTCGATCGGGCGACCGTCCCTGCGATCATGCTGCTCGCCGTCCTCATCGGCGTCGTCGAGGCCTTCGACAAGCCGGTCCGACACACGTTCGCCGCCGACATCGTGCCGGACGAGGACGTCACCAACGCGGTGGCGCTGAACGCGACCATGTTCAACGCCGGGAAGGTGCTCGGGCCGGCAGCGGCCGGCATCGCGATCGGGTCGGTGGGAGTGGCGGCGACGTTCCTCTTCAACGTCTTCTCGTTCCTCATCATGGTCGTGGCGCTGATTCGGATCCGCGGCGACGAGATCCGACCGCGCGACCTCCGCCCGAAGGAGCGCGGCGCGCTCCGAACCGGAGTCGCCTACGCGCGTCGCACGCCGGTGATCGCGACGGCACTGGTGCTCATGACCGTCACCGGCCTGGTCGCCTACGAGTGGAACACCGCGGTGCCGTTGTTGGCCCGGGAGTTCTCCGCTAAACCGGAGATGATCGGGTACTTCTTCGCGGCGATGGGTGCGGGCGCGATCGTCGGCAGCCTGTCGCTGGCCGGGATCCTGGTGGCGGCGCCACGCACCTTCCTGGCGAGTGGGACCGTGTTCGCCGTCGTCCTGGGCGTGGTCTCGCTGGCCCCCACGACCTGGATGGCCCTGATGGGCATGTTCGTCCTGGGGGCGGTCGCCACGACCTTCCGCGCGCTGGCCACCTCGCTCGTGCAGATGGAGTCCGACCCGGCGGTGCGCGGACGCATGGTCTCCTTGCTGATCATGGCGATCAACGGGACCTCGCCGATCAGCGGGCCGCTCATCGGATGGATGTCGGAGACGTACGGCGCCCGGGTCGCCATCGGCGTCGGGGCCGGCGTCTCGCTGGTCGCGGCGGGGGCCTGCTGGCGCTACCTGGCACGGGCCGCGCCCTCCCGCATGGCGGGCTTCCGGAGCAGCGCCCCCAGGCGGACTTATGTCTGACTGTGGCCGAAGACACGTCCTTCGAGGGCGTATGTGGGCGGGCTCACCCGGCATCTGGGATGAGGCCCTGTTTTCCCTTGGTTCAATGGACTGACACCAAAGGAGATTGCGCAAAGATGCCTTCGAACGACCAGTTCCTGTACGCCGCCGACAACGCCGGACCGCTGCTCACCTTCGACGGGGCGTACCGCCTGCGCCGCCACCGCGACCTCCAGTTCGGTCGCGGCATCCTCCGCGCGGTCCGCGGCATCAGCCGCCGGATGCCGCGCGCGCGCATCGCCGCGACCAGCCGCTGATCGACCCTCCGCGCGGGTCGGGTCCGGTCAGGAGCTGAAGCCGCTCCACACCGCCTGCGAGCCCGCGTCGCCCGCGCGCACGAGCACGACGGTGGCGACGACGGCGACCGCGATCGAGACGACGCCCGCGGGGATCCGCACGGCGAGCGAGAGCGGCGCGCGACGACCCAGCACCCACTGCGCGATCGCCACGACGGCGAGCGCGATGGCCCACGGCAGCACCTGCTTCGCGAGGTCCTCGTGCCGCTCGATGAGCGGGTTGCTGCCGCCGAGGGAGTCGGCGAGGTTCTCGCCCGCCGAGACGGCCAGCGGGACGAAGGCCAGGGCAGCCAGGCACAGCAGCGGCGTCACGATGCCGAGCCGCTCGCGGGCGGCCGGCCACACGACATGGAGCACGACGGCCAGCGCACCCAGCGGCAGCAGGACGACGACGGCGTGCACTAGCAGGGGGTGGGCCGGGAGGCCGTTGATCGTGCTCACAACTGCTGGAACGTAGTGCAATGCGATCCGGTTCACATGAACCTTCCGCCATGCTGTTCCGTGTCAGGGAGGTGACCATGGCCGAGCCGGAGGCGATCCAGCAGCTGCACCGCACCCATGCGGCAGCGCTGTGGGGCTACGTCATGCGGCTCACCGGCGACCGGGCCCAGGCCGAGGACATCGTCCAGGAGACGCTGCTGCGCGCCTGGCGCCACGACGTCTCCGACGACGCCCGGGGCTCGGCGCGCGCCTGGCTGTTCACCGTGGCGCGCAACCTGGTCGTCGACGACGCGCGCAGCGCCCGCCACCGCCACGAGGCGCCGACCGACGACCTCCCGGAGCGTCCCGACCCGGACCGGATCGAGCGGCTCTTCGACTCCCTCGTCGTCACCGATGCGCTGCGCTCGATCGGCGACGACCATCGGGACGTGGTCGTGAAGGCCTACTTCGGCCGGCTCACCACAGCGGAGATCGCCGCGGAGCTCGGCATACCGACGGGCACCGTCAAGTCACGACTGCACTACGGGCTGCACGCACTGCGGCTCGCGCTCGAGGAGAGGGGGGTGACCCGATGATGACCGACCACGACATGTACGCCGACTGGGACGCCGCCTACGTGCTCGGCACCCTGACCCCGAGCGAGCGGGAGGAGTACGAGCGGCACCTCGCCGTCTGCGGAGACTGCCGCATGGCGCTGACCGACCTGCTGCCCCTGCCCGGTCTGCTCGGTCGCGTCGACGAGGCCGACCGCGCCGAGCTGCTGGCGGGCTCGACGCCCGACGCGCCACCACCCGACCTCGAGCGCCGCCTGCTCGCGGCCGCGCGCGCCGAGGCGCCGACGCCCATCGCCTGGTGGCGCCGGACGCGCACCCGCGTCGCGGTCGGCCTGGCCGCCGCTGCAGCCGTCGTGCTCGCGATCGTCGTGCCGATCGCCCTGCGCGATGCTCCTCACTCGCAGCCGACCGCCAGCGTCACGCTGAGCCAGACCGTTCCGAGCGCGCTCTCGGCGTCCGTCGAGCTGACCCGCACCGACTGGGGCACCCGCATCGACATGGTCTGCGGCTACGCAGACCTGGAGGAAGGGTCCTACGAGCGGCGTGCCTACGGGCTCTTCGTCGTCGACGCCGCCGGCAAGGCGCACGAGGTGTCGACCTGGTGGGCGGGGCCGGGCGAGGAGGCGCACACCACCGGCTCGATCGACCTCAACGTCGATCAGCTGCGCACGGTCGAGGTGCGGGCCGCCGACGGTAGGACGGTCCTGCTCGCCGCCGACGTCTGAGCCCGGTGGAGCCCGCTGGGCGCCCGCCGCCGACTCGCGGGCGCGTGGCTAGGCTGGCTGACGGCTCAGCCTCTGGCTCTCGAGGAGACACATGAAGATCGGTTACAAGGCGTCAGCGGAGCAGTTCGGCCCGCGTGACCTGGTGGAGTACTCCGTCCTCGCCGAGGAGGTCGGCCTGGACAGCGTCTGGGTCAGCGACCACTTCCAGCCCTGGCGCCACGTCGACGGTCACGCGCCCTACTCGCTGGCCTGGATGGCCGCCGTCGGCGAGCGCACCGATCGGATCACGCTCGGGACGAGCGTGCTCACCCCGACGTACCGCAACTCCCCGGCGATGATGGCGCAGGCCTTCGGCACCCTGGGCTCGCTCTACCCCGGCCGGGTCGTGCTCGGCGTGGGCACCGGCGAGGCGCTCAACGAGATGGCCGTGCAGGGCGAGTTCGCCTGGCCGGAGTTCAAGGAGCGCTACGCGCGGCTGCGCGAGGCGGTGCGGCTGATCCGGCTGCTCTGGGCCGAGGAGCGGGTCACCTTCGAGGGCGACTACTACAAGACCCTGAACGCCACCGTCTACGACCGCCCCGAGGGTGGCGTGCCGATCTACGTCGCGGCCGGCGGCCCGACGGTCGCGAAGTACGCCGGACGTGGCGGCGACGGCTTCATCTGCACGTCGGGCAAGGGGATGGCCCTCTACACCGAGCAGCTGCTCCCCGCGGTCGCCGCGGGCGAGGAGGCGGCGGGCAAGCCGGTCGGTGCGGCCGAGCGGATGATCGAGGTCAAGCTCTCCTACGCCCACACCCGCGAGGAGGCGCTGGAGAACACCCGCTTCTGGGCGCCGCTCTCGCTCACCGCCGAGCAGAAGCACGGCACCGACGACCCCGCCGAGATGGCCAGGCTGGCCGACGAGCTCCCGATCGAGCAGGTCGCCAAGCGGTGGATCGTCGCGACCTCGCCGGAGGAGGTCGTGGAGGCCGTGAAGAGCTATGTCGACGTCGGCTTCGACCACCTCGTCTTCCACCCGCCGGGCCACGACCAGACCGGGTTCATGAGGACGTTCGCCGACGAGGTGTTGCCGGGTCTGCGCGAGCTGGGTGCATGACCGACCGGGTCGGCTACGAGCTGCGGGACGGCGCCGCCCGGATCACCCTCGTCGACGGCGACCGGGGCAACACCCTGACGCTCGAGTCCGGCGACGCACTCCTGGCCGCCGTACGCCGGGCGCGGACCGAGTCGGCGCGCGTGATCGTCCTGCGGGCGACCGGGCGGTTCTTCTCGGCCGGCGGCGACATCGGCACGTTCGCCGATCTGCCCGACGTCACCAGCGGGATCGACGACCTGGCCGAGGTCCTGCACCGGATCGTCAGCGAGCTGATCCGCGGTGACGCCGTCGTGGTGTCGGCCGTGCACGGCGTCGCAGCCGGAGCCGGCTTCCCGCTGGCCGCTGCTGCCGACGTCGTGCTCGCCGCCGAGTCGGCGAGGTTCACCCTCGGCTACACCAAGCTCGGGTTCTCCGTCGACGGCGGCTCGTCGCTGCTCGTCCACACGCTGGGGCTGCACCGCGCGCTGCGGCTGGCGCTGCTCAACGACGTGCTCACCGCCGCCGAGGCACACGCCGCCGGCTTGGTCGCCCGGGTCGTCCCCGACGCCGAGCTGGCGGCGGTCACCGAGCACGTCGTCGCCGGGCTGCTCGCCGGCCCCGCCGCCGCCCAGGCCGACGTGAAGCGGCTGTTCCGCGAGGTCGCCGAGCCGGCACCGGAGTCGGCGCTGCGTCGCGAGACCCTCGCGATCCGCCGCAACGCCGCCGCCCCCGACGGTCGCGAGGGGGTCAGCGCCTTCCTGGAGAAGCGGCCCCCGCGGTTCAACTCCGGCTTGTGAGTGCCAGCGTGACCCCTGGGTCACGCTGACGCTCACAAGGCGACTTCTGGGGGTCAGCGGCGCCAGTACTGGACAACGGCCAGCACGCGACGGTTGCTGGCCGGGTCGTCGTCGAGCCCCAGTTTGCGGAAGATCGAGCTGATCGCCGGCTCGACGGTCTTGATGCTGAGGTGCAGGCGTTCCGAGATCGCCTGGTTCGAGAGACCGCGTGCCATCAGGTCGAGGACCTCGTTCTCCCGAGGCGTCAGCGCGTCGAGTCGCCCGGCCGCCCGCTCCAGCTCGACGACGTGCGCGAGGCTCAGCCGGTCGAGCATCCACCCGACCGCCAACGGCAGCGCGCCGACCGCCAGCAGCCCGGGCGTCGGCGTCCCGCCGATGGCCAGTCCGGCGAACAGCACGGTGACGATGCCCGCCACCAGCACGACCAGCCACAACAGCTGTTGACGCACCGCAGAGTCCGACGCCCGCCACCGGGCGGCAAGACCGACGAGCCAGGCGACCTGCAGGAGGGCGTAGAGCGGGTGGGCGAGCTTGTCCCACACAGTCGCGGCGGCGTCGTACCCCTGCAGAGTGAAGGGGAACGGCGTCACGATGGCATCGGTGGCGTACTCGACCGGCCACAGCGCGGACAGCGTGGCGCTGATGATCGCCGCGGTCGCCGCGGTGATCCCCACGATGCGCCAGCGGTGTGACAGGAAGCGCCCTTCCGGGAAGCAGAGCACCAGCAACGTCGTCTGCGCGATCACCAGCGCGGTCGGCCACACGCCCAGCCAGCCCCACCACGCGGCGGCGCGGCCGTCGCCGTCGAGGCCGACCTGACGGCCGGCGTACACGACGGCGCTGACAAGTGCGATCGCCAGGAACTGCCGGGCCTCGCGCTGACCGGGTCGGCGCGAGAGGAGCAGTGCGCCGGTGAGCGCCGATGTGACGGCCAGGGCGGCGTTGTGGAGGTTGGACAGCCACAGCCCGCGGCTCGCGCCCAGGGCGACGAGCGTCGACACCGCGGACACGGCGCCGAGGGCGGCGAGGTCGTCGCCGAGTCGCCGGCCGGAGGGGGTCACTCGCGCATCGTGGCACTCGGCGCGGCGGCCGTGCCGCGAACCGGTGCAGGGTTTTCCCTGAATCTCGGTCGCAGGGTCAGCCCCGCCGTGCGCCGCCCGGCAGAACGCGACGGTCGACGCATGACTGTTCAGCAATCACGCGTCGCGTTCGCCCTGCTCGCCGTGGGCGGCGTGGCCTTCAACATCGGTGGCAGCACCCATCCCTCCGACGACGGCACCGGCAGCAAGACGGACCAGCTGCACGAGATGCTGGTGCACCACGCCTGGTACTCCTCCCATGCGCTGCTGCTGGTCGGGTTCATCGGCTTCGCCGCCGGTGCCTGGGCGCTGCGCGGGCGCGGAGGGCCCGCCGTGCAGCGGCTGACAGCCGCCGTTTCGGTGGTGGCTGTCGTCAGCGTCGCCGGCATGGTCGTGCACACCCTCGAGCCGCTCGGCGCCTCCACCCTCGCGGACGGTCAGCCGAACCTGCTGTCGGTCGTCGCGACGCTCAACGAGACCGGCGTCGACGCGGTTTGGGGCTTCGCCTTCGCGGCCCTGGCGACGGTCGGCGGACTCACCCGCTCGATCGGCAACCCGGTCACCGCCGTCCTGGGACTGGTCGGCGGAGCCGCCTTCGCGCTCGCGTCGGGGACGATCCCGTTCACCGACAGCTTCGACGCACTCTTCCCGGTCAGCGGCCTGCTGGGCGTCTGGGCGATCGTGATCGGGGTCTGGCAGCTGGTAGCGGGCCGGGCTGTCGTCCCGGCCGCCTGAGCGCGTTGTGAGTGTGAGAGTGACCTCTGGGTCACTCCCACTCTCACAACGCGACTACTTGTTGGCCTTGCGGGCCCGGCTCGCGATCTTGCCGCGGTCGTTGGCGTCCAGGACGACCTTGCGGATGCGGACCATCTCGGGGGTCACCTCGACGCACTCGTCGTCGCGACAGAACTCCAGGCACTGCTCGAGCGAGAGCTTCTTCGGCGGGATGAGCTTCTCGAAGTTGTCCGACGTCGCCGAGCGGATGTTGGTCTGCTGCTTCTCGCGGGTGATGTTGACGTCCATGTCGTCGGCGCGGGAGTTCTCGCCGACGATCATGCCCTCGTAGACCTCGGTGCCCGGCTCGACGAAGAGCGTGCCGCGCTCCTGGATCGACGTCATCGCGTACGCCGTCGCCGCGCCGACGCGGTCGGCCACGAGCGAGCCGTTGTTGCGCGCGCGGATCTCGCCGGCCCACGGCATGTAGCCGTCGGAGATCGAGGACGACATGCCGGTGCCGCGGGTCAGCGTGAGGAAGTCGGTCCGGAAGCCGATGAGGCCACGGGCCGGTACGACGAAGTCCATCCGCACCCAGCCGGTGCCGTGGTTCGTCATGTTCTCCATGCGGCCCTTGCGGCTGGCCATCAGCTCGGTGATCGAGCCCAGGAACTCCTCGGGGGCGTCGACCGTGAGCCGCTCGACCGGCTCGTGCACCTTGCCGTTGACCTCGCGGGTGACCACCTGCGGCTTGCCGACGGTCAGCTCGTAGCCCTCGCGGCGCATCTGCTCCACGAGGATCGCCAGCGCCAGCTCGCCACGGCCCTGGACCTCCCACGCGTCGGGGCGGTCGGTCGGCAGCACGCGCAGCGAGACGTTGCCGACCAGCTCGGTGTCGAGGCGGTCCTTGACCATGCGGGCGGTGACCTTGGAGCCCTTCACCTTGCCGACGAGCGGCGAGGTGTTGGTGCCGATGGTCATCGAGATCGCGGGCTCGTCGACGGTGATGAGCGGCAGCGCGACAGGGTTCTCCGCGTCGGCGATGGTCTCGCCGATCATGATGTCGGGGATGCCCGCGATGGCGACGATGTCGCCGGGGCCGGCGTACTCGCCCGGGACCCGGTCGAGCCCCTCGGTGATGAGGAGCTCGGTGATCTTGACGTTCTTGACCGTGCCGTCGGCCTTCATCCACGCGACCTGCTGGCCCTTGCGCAGCTCACCCTCGTGGATGCGCAGCAGCGCCAGCCGGCCGAGGAACGGGGAGGCGTCGAGGTTGGTGACGTGGGCCTGCAGCGGCGCGCCCTCGGTGTAGGTCGGCGCCGGGATGGTCTCGAGGATCGTCTTGAAGAGCGGCTCGAGGTTGTCGCCCTGCGGCAGCGTGCCGTTCTCCGGCTTCTCCAGCGAGGCGATGCCGGCCTTGCCGGAGGCGTAGACGACGGGGAAGTCGAGCGCGTCGTGGGCGTGGCTGTCGTCGAGCAGGTCCATGAAGAGCTCGTAGGTCTCGTCGACGACCTCGTCGATCCGCGCGTCGCCGCGGTCGACCTTGTTGACGACGAGCACGACCGGCAGGCCGGCGTTGAGCGCCTTGCGGAGCACGAAGCGGGTCTGCGGGAGCGGGCCCTCGGACGCGTCGACGAGCAGCACGATGCCGTCGACCATCGACAGGCCGCGCTCGACCTCGCCACCGAAGTCGGCGTGGCCGGGGGTGTCGATGATGTTGATCGTCATGCCCTCGGGCGCGCTCGGCCCGTTGTAGTGGATGGCGGTGTTCTTCGCGAGGATGGTGATGCCCTTCTCGCGCTCGAGGTCACCGGAGTCCATGACCCGGTCGGCCACGGACTCGGCCTGGTGCGCGCTGAACGCGCCGCCCTGCCGCAGCATCGCGTCGACGAGCGTCGTCTTGCCGTGGTCGACGTGCGCCACGATCGCGACGTTGCGCAGGTTGGACTGCTTGGTCTCGGACATGCGGATGCCACTCGTCTCTGCTCGGGGGATTGCCTCCCCAGACTATCGGCGGGGGTACGGCCGCCCCGCATCCTCAGCCGCTCGGCCGACCGCCACGCCGCCGTAGGGTG
Organism: Nocardioides terrae; assembly: GCF_900112345.1. GTDB lineage: Bacteria > Actinomycetota > Actinomycetes > Propionibacteriales > Nocardioidaceae > Nocardioides > Nocardioides terrae. Next base: position 35,400 of record NZ_FOLB01000002.1, on the reverse strand, counting down.
GCGCCATGGCGAAGATCGCGACGAACACGAAGGCGTCCCGCGAGGAGCTGCTCGACTTCCTGCGACCGCGGCACAGCTGGATGCTGGCGACCACCCGCAAGGACGGTCGCCCGCAGCTCTCACCCGTCACCGGCGGTGTCTCGGCCCAGGGTCAGTTGGTCATCTCGACCTACCCCGACCGGGCGAAGGCGGTGAACCTCCGCCGCAACCCGGCCGCGTCGGTCCTGGTGGTCAGCGACGGCTTCGCCGACCCGTGGGTCCAGGTCGACGGGACCGCCGAGGTCCTCGACATGCCGGAGGCCGAGGACGCCCTCGTCGATTACTTCCGCTGCATCTCGAGTGAGCACCCGGACTGGGACGACTACCGCGCCGCGATGCGCAAGCAGGACAAGTCGCTGATCCGGATCACGATCGAGCGCTGGGGCCCGATCGCGACCGGTGGCTTCCCTCCGGACCGAGCGCCTTCGCCGGTCGACTAGCGAGCGCGGAGCCCTCGCTGGTCGAGTAGCGCCGGAACCTTCGCTGGTCGAGTAGCGCCGGAACCTTCGCTGGTCGAGTAGCGCCGGAACCTTCGCTGGTCGAGTAGCGCCGGAACCTTCGCTGGTCGAGTAGCGCCGGAACCTTCGCTGGTCGAGTAGCGCCGGAACCTTCGCTGGTCGAGTAGCGCCGGAACCTTCGCTGGTCGAGTAGCGAGCGCCAGCGAGCGTATCGAGACCATTTGTCGGTGGTCCGAGCAATGCTTGACCCATGACCACTCGGGACCGCCACCACTGCCAGTTCATCCCTCCCTACCTCATCGAGCGGCTGCAGCCACCGCCGCTGGTGGAGCGCGACCGGCAGCTGCGTTCCGCCCGGGCCGCCGGCCCGCGGACCGCGCCGCAGGGAGCGGTCGGCGGCGCCGCCTGGGTGGTGCACACCTGCTCCAACACCGCTGCGCTCCCCGGCGACGTGGTGCGCTCGGCGGGCGACCCCGAGTCGGGCGACGCGGCCGTCGACGAGGCGGCGTCCGGGATCGAGGCCACGCTCGCGCTGTGGTCGGAGGTCTTCGGCCGCAGCTCCTTCGACGGTCAGGGCGCGAGCGTGAGCGTGAGCGTGCACTACGAGCAGGGCTACGACAACGCCTTCTGGGACGGGACGCAGCTCGTCTTCGGGGACGGTGACGGGGAGATCTTCGGGCGGTTCACCAAGCCCGTCGACGTGCTCGGCCACGAGTTCGCCCACGCGGTGACGGAGAGGACTGCGGGGCTGACCTACCAGGGCCAGTCCGGGGCCCTCAACGAGTCGGTGTCGGACGTGTTCGGCAGCTGCCTCAAGCAGCGCCTGCTCGGCCAGCGCGCCGACGAGGCCGACTGGCTGATCGGTGAGGGGATCTTCCTGCCCGGCGTGCAGGCCCGAGCACTGCGCGACATGGCACACCCGGGGACGGCCTACGACGACCCGCGACTGGGCAAGGACCCGCAGGTCGGCCACATGGACGACTACGTGGACACGGCCGACGACAACGGTGGCGTGCACACCAACTCGGGCATCCCCAACCGCGCCTTCCAGCTCGCGGCGACCGGGATCGGCGGCACGTCGTGGGACGGCGCCGGCCGGATCTGGTACGCCGCTCTGACCGGCGGACACGTCGGCGCCGACGCCGACTTCGCGGCCTTCGCAGCTGCCACGGTCGCCGCTGCCGGTGACCACGCCGAGGTCGTCAGCGGCGCCTGGAAGGAGGTCGGGGTCGACGGGTCGACCTCGTCAGGCGCCGGCCCGGCTCCGGGTGCGAGCAGCACCACCGTGGCGGTCAAGCGCTCGGGTGGCTTCGCCGGGTTGACCAAGGAGGGAGTGGTGGACCTCGACGGCGACGACGAGCGGGCCGGCGAGCTGCGGGACCTCGTGGTCCGCGTCGACGTCGCCAGCCTTTCCGGTGGGACGGCGGGTGCGGACCGGTTCGTCTACGACTTCGATCTGTGCGGCGCGCAGTGCCGCGTTCCGGAGCAGCACCTCACCCCTGACCTGCACCGGATCGCCCAGCTCGTCCTCCGCTGACCCCGAGTCGTCAGAAGCTCTGCCGACCCCGGCGTCAGGCGAGCGCCCGGTCCAGCGCCGCCTCGACGTGCACCGTGATCACGTCGAGCACCGGAACCTCGACGTCCTCAGGCCGGACGAGCAGCGACAGCTCCGAGGAGCCGAGCAGCACGGCGCTCACGCCGCTGTCCCACAGCTCGTCGACGATCGTGAGCAGCCGCTTGCGCGAGCTCGGGTTGATCTTCCGGAAGACCAGCTCGTCGTAGACGATCGAGTCGAGCGTCTCCATGTGGAGCGGGTCGGGCAGGTTCACGTCGAGTCCGTGGTCGGCGATCCGCTCGGCGAAGAAGGTGTTCTCCATCGTGTACTTCGTGCCCACGAAGCCGACCGTCGTGACGCCCATGTCCTTGCACTTGTCGGCGAGGATGTCCGCAAGGTGCAGGACGGGCACGTCGACCGCCGCGGCGACCTGGTCGTAGACCAGGTGGAAGGTCGTCGTGCCGAGCAGGATGAAGTCCGCGCCGGCAGCGGCCACGCCGCGGGCCGCCTCGCTCAGGATGGTCGCGACCGCGTCCCAGTCGCCCTTCTCCTGCAGCTCGGTGAGCTCGGCCAGGTCGACCGAGACCATCGCGATCTTGGCGGAGTGCAGACCGCCGAGCCGCTGCTGAACTCCCTTGTTGAGACCCTCGTAGTAGGCGGCGCTGCTCTCCCAGCTCATCCCGCCGACGAGTCCGATCGTCTGCATGTGCGGCAGTCTGGCACCGCTGTCGGCGTGCCGAGGAATCCTCGCGACCCCTTCCAGGGAGGTCTCGACCCGCCCGCCGGATCAGTCCGTGACCCGGTGGACCTTGTGCTGCGCTGCCTGCGCCCGCGGCCTGATCACGAGCTCGTCGATGTTGACGTGCGCCGGCCGGGTGACCATCCACGTGACCGCGTCGGCGATGTCCTCGGCCACCAGCGGCTCCGCGACTCCCCGGTAGACCGCCGCCGCCTTCTCCGCGTCGCCGTCGAAGCGGACGAGCGCGAACTCGTCGGTCCTCACCATGCCCGGCGCGATCTCCATGACGCGGACCGGCTGGTCGAACAGCTCCAACCGGAGGGTCTCGGTGACCACCTTGGTGCCGTGCTTCGCCGCGGTGTACCCCGCGCCGCCCTCGTAGGCGACGCGGCCGGCCGTCGACCCGACGTTGACGATGGCACCGGCCCCGCTGGCGACGAGGGCGGGCAGCAGCGCCCGGGTCACCTGCATCAGCCCGATCACGTTGACCTCGTACATCCGCCGCCAGTCCTCGGTCGCCGCCTCGGAGACGGGCGAGGAGCCGAAGGCGCCACCCGCGTTGTTGACGAGCACGTCGAGCGTCGGCCCCACAGCCTCGGCCAGCGCGGCGACCGACTCCTCCGAGGTCACGTCGGTCGCGACCGCCGTACCGCCGATCTCGGCCGCCAGCTCCTCGATCCGGTCGTGGCGCCGCGCGGCCAGGAACACGTGGTAGCCGGCCCCGGCCAACCGCCGAGCCGTGGCCGCCCCGATGCCGCTGCTCGCGCCTGTCACCACCGCTGTCGTCATGACGGCATTCTTCACCCGGCCCCGGTATCTCCCTCGACGGGCCCCCGCTCCTCTCTGCCAGTGCGGGCCTGACACGGCCCGCGGACAGGAGCAGGACATGCGCATCATCACTCGACTCACAGCACTCGTGGCGGCGCTCGCGCTCGCCGTCCCTGCGACGTCGTGCAGCATCGCCCACGCCGACACGGTCGGTACCGCACCGACGCGGGTCCTCGCCGGCGCCTCGACCGGCCTCAGCTTCCCGACCGGCGTCACCCGTGGCCCGGGCGGCGAGTGGTACGTCGTCAACAACGCCACCAGCACCGTCACCGTCTATGCCGCCGACGCCAACGGCAACGCGGCGCCGATCCGCACGCTCGGCGGAGCGTCGACGGGCATCTCGACTCCCTACGACGCCGATGTCGACGCCAACGGCTACCTCTACGTCGCCAACTACGGCACCAGCTCGATCACTGTCTTCGCCCCGGGTGCGAACGGCAACGTCGCACCGGTCAAGACGATCCAGGGCGCCTCGACCGGCCTGTCGCGCCCGCTCGGCATCGCCGTCCTGGCCGACGGCAGCGTCGCGGTGGCGAACTACTCCGGCAACTCCATCGAGAGGTTCGGCCCGACCGCCAGCGGGAACGTGGCGCCCACCGTCGTCCTGGCCGGAGCGGCCACGGGACTCAGCAGCCCGGCCGGTCTGGCGTTCGCGCCTGGCGGTCGGCTCTACGTCGTCAACGCGGGTGCCGCGGACGTCACCGTCTACGAGCAGCTCGTCAACGGCAACGCCGCACCCGTGCGGACGATCGGTGGCCTCGCGTCCAGCCTCGGCCAGTCCTACGCCCTCACCGTGGACAGTGCTGAGAACGTCTACGTCTCCTCCTACTCCGGGGCGAAGCTCGTCGTCTTCGATGCCGGCGCGAACGGGAACGCCACGCCGCGTCGGGTGCTGACCGCCGGCAGCAGCCAGCTGGGTGGCCCCTGGGGAGTGTGGGTCGGCGCCGACCGGAGCGTGACGGTGGCCAACTTCACCGGCAACGCGATCAACACCTACGCCCCGCTCGTCCCGCTCCCGGTGGTGACGGCACCGTCGTCGGTGCGCTCCCTGGCCGTCGCCGGCCGCGCCCGCGCCAAGAAGCGGACGATCGCCTGGGCCGCTCCGGCCAGCACCGGCGGCGCGCCCGTCCTCCGCTACGACGTGGTCGTGAAGAAGGGCGCCAAGGTCGTGCGGACGGCGCACCTGGCGTCGTCGCGCCGGTCCTACGTCCTGCGGACGAAGCGCCTGGGGAAGGGCCGTTACAAGGCGCTTGTGCGAGCGGTGAACACCAAGGGCGCCGGCGCCTACGCGGTCAAGGGCTTCCGGGTCCGCAAGTAGCAGCGCACCAGAACGCCGGGCCGGTCGAGCCTCGTCGACCGGCCCGGCGTACGCCTGCGCCCGGGTGGCGCGCGCAGGGATCGGGAATGCAGTGGGTACCTCAGTGGTTGCCGCCTCGGGCAGGACCGATCAGAAGGAGTCGCGCGTGGAGCCGATCAGGCGTGTGGCGATGATCAGCCTGCACACCTCCCCGCTCGACCAGCCCGGCACGGGCGACGCGGGCGGGATGAACGTCTACGTCCTCGAGCTCGCGAAGCGGCTCGCCCACCAGGGCGTCGCGGTCGACGTCTTCACCCGCGCCACCGCCTCCCGCCTGCCGCAGCTCGTCGACCCGTACGACGGCGTACGGGTGCACCACGTGCACGCCGGCCCGTTCGAGGGACTCACGAAGGTGGAGCTGCCCGGGCAGCTGTGCACGTTCGCCCGCGAGGTGCTCCGGGCCGAGGCCGCCCACCCGCTCGGCTACTACGACCTGGTGCACAGCCACTACTGGCTCTCCGGCCAGGTCGGTGCGCTCGCCCGGGACAGGTGGGGCGTGCCGCTGGTGCACTCGATGCACACGATGGCGAAGGTGAAGAACGACGCCCTCGCGGACGGGGACGTCCCCGAGCCGGCCGCCCGGGTGATCGGCGAGGAGCAGGTGGTCGAGGCAGCCGACGTCCTCGTCGCCAACACCGACCTCGAGGCACGCCAGCTGATCGACCTCTACGGCGCCGAGCCGCGTCGCGTCCAGGTCGTTCACCCGGGCGTCGACCTCGACGTGTTCCGCCCCTACGACAAGGCCGCGGCGCGCACGGCGCTCGGACTCTCCCGCGACGCCGCCGTGCTGCTCTTCGCCGGCCGCATCCAGCCGCTCAAGGCGCCCGACGTCCTGCTGCGTGCCGTGGCGGTGCTGCTGCGCCGGCTGCCGGCGCTACGCGGACGGCTCGTCGTCCCGATCGTCGGCGGACCGTCCGGCTCGGGGCTGGACCGGCCCGAGTCCCTCGCCGCCCTGGCCGCCGAGCTCGGCATCTGCGACGTGGTCAGGTTCGTGCCGCCGGTCTCCCAGGCCGAGCTCGCGCAGTGGTACGCCGCAGCGACGCTGGTCGCCGTACCGTCCTACAACGAGTCCTTCGGCCTGGTCGCGATCGAGGCGCAGGCGACCGGCACGCCGGTGGTCGCTGCCGCGGTCGGCGGGTTGACGACCGCGGTGCGGCACGGCCACAGCGGCCTGCTGGTCGACGGCCATGGAGCCGAGCGCTGGGCCGACGCGCTGGTGCGGGTCCTGCTCGACGACGAGCTCCGCCTCTCGCTCGAGGCCGGGGCGCTCGAGCAGGCGCGGGCCTTCTCCTGGGAGATGACCGCCCGGCGCACCCTCGAGGTCTACGAGCACGCCCGCTTCGCGCTCCACGAGGGCGCCGCATGACGAGTGCAGCCGCGGGCTCGCCGGCCGACGTCGTCCGCGAACACCTCAGCGCCACCGAGATCGAGTTCACCGAGGCCGCCGCGGAGACGGGGGAGACCACCTTCTCCTTCGCCCTGCCCGGCGAGCGCAAGCTCCAGACGCCCGTGCGGCTCGACGTGGGGCGGCACGCGCTCGGGGTGCACGCCTTCGTCTGCCGGCGGCCCGACGAGAACTTCGAGGGCGTCTACCGCTGGCTGCTGGAGAAGAACCTTCGCCTCTTCGGCGTCGCCTTCGCCCTCGACCACCACGGCGACATCTACCTCGACGGGCGGCTCCCGCTCGAGGTCGTCACGCCCGACGAGCTCGACCGGCTGCTCGGGTCGGTCCTCACCTACGCCGACGAGTCGTTCAACACCATTCTCGAGCTCGGCTTCGCGACCTCGATCCGCAAGGAGTGGGAGTGGCGCAACCTGCGTGGGGAGTCGACGAAGAACCTCGAGGCGTTCCGCGGCTGGCTCGAGCGCTGACCCCGGTCTCGGGCATGTTGGCCGCTTCCGTCGTCACCGTGACCGAAACCCGCGCGACACAGCCGACGAGCGCTCCCTAGCCTTCTGTGGTGACGACCATGACGACCGATCAAACCGTCCTGACCAAGACCTGGCTCCCCGTCGCCGCGGTGTCGACGACCCTGGTGCTCTGGGCGAGCGCGTTCGTCGCGATCCGACACCTCTCCGACGTCTTCCACCCGGGCGCGATGGCGCTGGGCCGGATGCTCGTGGGCGCCGCGTGCCTCTCCGTCGTGGCCCTGCGCCGCCGTCCGCTGCCGCGTCCGAGCGGCGCCGAGTGGCGGGTGATCGCGGCGATCGGCGTGCTCTGGTACGCCGTCTACATGCTCGCCCTCAACGCGGGCGAGCGCCTGGTGGACGCCGGCACCGCGTCGATGATCCTGCAGCTCTCACCGATCGTGATCGCCGTGCTCGCCGCGGTCTTCCTCGGTGAGGCCTTCACCGCCCAGCTCGGGGTCGGGCTGGCGCTGGCGTTCGCCGGCGTGGCGATCATCGGGTTCGCCTCGAGCGACTCCGCGGACGGCGGCCGGTCGGTGGCGGGCGTCCTGCTCTGCCTCATCCCCGTGGCGGCGTACTCGGTCTCGCTGATCCTGCAGAAGCCGATCGCCACCCGCTTCGCCGCCGTGCACCTGACCTGGCTGGCGTGCTCGATCGGCGCGGTCGTCACGCTGCCGTGGATCGGCCAGCTGGTCGGCGACCTCCGGGACGCCTCGGCCGCCGAGATCGGGTGGCTGGCCTACCTCGGCGTCTTCCCGACCGCCATCGCCTTCACGACCTACGGCTACGCGCTCCAGCACATCTCGGCGTCCCGACTCGGCATCTCGACCTACGTCGTGCCTGTCATCTCCATCGCCCTCGCCTGGGTCTTCCTCAGCGAGACGCCACCGGCCCTGGCGTACGTCGGCGGAGTCGTCGCCCTGCTCGGCGTCGCGATCACCCGGAGCCGTCGGCGGGCCGCGAGCTGACCAGGCCGACCGTCAGAGGTCGAGCTTGTAGCCCAGCCCCCGGACCGTGACGAGGTACTTCGGCTCGCTCGGCTCCGGCTCGAGCTTGGCGCGCAGCCGCTTGACGTGGACGTCGAGCGTCTTGGTGTCGCCGACGTAGTCACTGCCCCAGACCCGGTCGATCAGCTGGCCGCGGGTGAGCACCCGGCCGGGGTTGCGCAGGAACATCTCCAGCAGCTCGAACTCCTTCAGCGGCAGCCGCTGCTGCTGGCCGTCGACGGTCACGACGTGACGCTCGACGTCCATCCGCACCGGCCCGGCCTCCAGCGTGGCCGGCGCCCGGTCGGGCTCCGCGCCGCGGCGCAGGACGGCGCGGATGCGCGCAACCAGCTCGCGGGGGGAGTAGGGCTTGGTGACGTAGTCGTCGGCGCCGAGCTCGAGCCCGACGACCTTGTCGACCTCGTCGTCCTTCGCGCTCACCATGATGACGGGCACCGACGAGGTGGAGCGGATCTGGCGGCACACCTCGGTGCCGGGGATCCCGGGCAGCATCAGGTCGAGCAGGACGATGTCGGCGCCGTTGCGGTCGAACTCCTTGAGCGCGTCGGTGCCGTTCTCCGCGATCGCGACCTCGAACCCCTCCTTGCGGAGCATGTAGGACAGCGCCTCGCTGTAGCTCTCCTCGTCCTCGACGACGAGCACGCGGGTCACGCGCGACCTCCGACGGTTCGACCGCTCGAGGAGCGGGGACGGGGCGACGAGCCTGGTGGGGTGCTCATGGGAGGTCCTCCTCGTTGCTTCATGCGTTCTTCGGGCCCGGCGTCGGCATCAGCCGGTCATCGACCGCGGGCAGGTGTTGGGGCAGTGTGAGGGTGAAGGTGGAGCCGTGGCCCTCGACGGACCAGACCCGGACCTCGCCGCCATGCGTCGCGGCGACGTGCTTCACGATCGAGAGACCGAGGCCCGTGCCGCCCGTGGAGCGGTGCCGCGCCGGGTCGACGCGGTAGAACCGCTCGAAGATCCGGTCGAGCTCGTCCTGCGGGATGCCGATGCCCTGGTCGACGACGGAGATCTCGACGGCGCCGCTCTCGGCGCGCGCGGTGACCGACACGCTCGAGGAGGGGTCGGAGTAGGCGACGGCGTTGGACACGAGGTTGCTGACCGCAGCGGCGACCTGCTCCTCGTTGCCGAAGACGTGCAGGCCCTTGGTGCCGCCGGTGACCACGGTGATCCCCTTGCCCTCCGCGTCGACCTCCACCGCGTCGATCGCCGCGGCGACGACCTCGTCGACGTCGACCGCGACGGGGGCCTCGAGCGGCTCGTCGCCCTGCAGCCGGGAGAGCTCGATGATCTGCTGGACGAGCTGGGTGAGGCGGTCGCTCTCGATCAGCATCCGCCCGGCGAACCGCTTGACCGCCACCGGGTCGTCGGAGGCCTCCGCGACCGCGTCGGCCAGCACTCGGATCGCGCCGACCGGCGTCTTGAGCTCGTGGCTGACGTTGGCCACGAAGTCGCGCCGGACCGCCTCCACCCGCCGCTCGCGGGTGCGGTCCTCGACGAGGGCGAGCACGAGCCGGGAGCCGAGCGGGGCGATCCGCGCCGTGACGTGGCGCGACGGGACGCCGGGCCGGCTCATGACCAGCTCGGTCTCCCGGATCTGCCCGTCGCGGCGGACCTGCCGGACGACGTCGGCGAGCTCGGCGGAGAGCAGCGCGCTGCCCCTGACCAACCCGAGCGCGTACGCCGGCGCGCTGGCCTTCACCACGACGTCGTCGTCGCCGACGATCACCGCGCTGCTGCGCAGGACGGAGAGGACGGTGGCCACCTCGGGCGGAACGACCGGGGGCGCCGTGACCGGCACGCGCTGCTGCTGGCGCTCGCTGGCGTGCCAGGCGATGATCGCGGCCCCGGCGACGACGGCCCCGAGGAGCGCCGCGAGGAACGCCTGGGTCGTCGGGTTCACGGCTCCAGCCTAGGGCCCCGGTTCACCCGGGCTTCGCCATGCGGACGGCCCGCGGCGCAACGTTCACGTCCCGTTCACCGATCAGCCCCGGTCGGTCACCCGGGTTGTCTACCGTCGCCTCATGCGCAACGCCTTCCACGAACAGCTCGACGGCATCTTCGACGACCTCGCCACCATCTGCGGGCAGGTCGAGGTGGCTGTCGCCCGTGCCACCCGGGCACTCCTCGAGGCCGACTCCAGCCTCGCCGAGCAGGTCATCAGCGACGACGCCGAGATCGACCACGCGCGCGAGAAGGTCGAGGACAGCGCTCTCTCGCTGCTCTCCCTGCAGGCGCCCGTCGCCGGCGACCTCCGCGTCGTGGTGTCCGCCCTGCGCATGGTGAGCGACCTCGAGCGGATGGGCGACCTCTCGGTTCACGTCGCCAAGATCTCTCGCCTCCGCACCCCCGGGTACGCCGTCCCCGACGCCGCCCGGCCCACCATCGCCCGAATGGCGGAGATCGCCGAGGAGATGGTCGGCCGGACCGCCGAGATCATCAGGACCCGCGACATCGAGGCCGCCGACCAGCTGCGCGCGGCCGACGACGAGATGGACCAGCTGCGTCGGCAGACCTTCGCCGACCTGCTCGCGAAGGACTGGCAGCACGGCGTCGAGGCGGCCGTCGACCTGGCTCTGCTCGGCCGCTACTACGAGCGCATCGCCGACCACGCCGTCTCCGTCGCCAGTCGGGTCGTCTTCGTCGTCACCGGCGAGACCCCCTCCTGACGCCCGAGGGGTCAATCCCTCACGCCCGAGGGGTCAATCCCTCACGCCCGAGGGGTCAATCCCTCACGCCCGAGGGGTCAATCCCTCACGCCCGAGGGGTCAATCGGATGTAAGCCAGCCGCTCGCAGCGGATTGACCCCTCGATGCTGAGGGATTGACTCCTCGCGCCGTCAGGGGTGACCCCTCGATGCGCAGGGATTGACTCCTCGGGGGAGTCAGCGGGTGGTCAGCGGCCCTGGTTGGCGACGGCCGCCGCGGCTGCGGCAGCGGCCTCGGGGTCGAGGTACTCGCCACCGGGGACGGTCGGTTGGAGCGACTCGTCGAGCCGGTAGACCAGCGGCTGGCCGGTCGGGATGTTGAGGGCGGCGATGTCCGCGTCGCTGATCCCGTCGAGGTGCTTGACGATCGCCCGCAGGCTGTTGCCGTGGGCGGCGACGAGGACGACCTTGCCGTCCCTCAGGTCCGGCACGATCGACGACTCCCAGTAGGGGAGCAGCCGCTCGATGACGTCCTTGAGGCACTCGGCGCGGGGCATCTCGGCGTCGGGGATGTCGGCGTACTGCGGCTGCCCGACCTGGGAGAACTCATCGTCGTCGGCGAGCGGCGGAGGCGGTACGTCGAACGAGCGGCGCCAGAGCATGAACTGCTCCTCGCCGTAGGTCTCGAGGGTCTGCTTCTTGTCCTTGCCCTGCAGCGCGCCGTAGTGGCGCTCGTTGAGACGCCAGCTGCGCTTGACCGGGATCCAGTGCCGGTCGGCGGCGTCGAGGGAGACCACTGCCGTGTTGATGGCGCGACGCAGCAGGGAGGTATGCACGATGTCGGGCAGGACGCCGGCCTCCTTGAGCAGGCGTCCGGCGTTGGCGCCCTCCTCGCGACCCTTGTCGTTGAGCGGGACGTCGACCCACCCCGTGAAGAGGTTCAGCGCGTTCCACTCGCTCTCACCGTGGCGCAGGAGGACGAGGGTGTAGGTCATCAGTCGCCCTCGGACTCGCCGATGGCGGGAGCCGTCGGGTAGGAGCAGTCGTAGGGCTCGGTGGTCGCCTCGGCGGACGGCGACGCGGAGGCGCCGGCCTTGGGGCTCTTGCTCGGCGACGGACTGGGAGTCGCCACCTCGGCGTACTCCGCGCACTGCTTGACCACGCGGGCGTCGATGTCGATCGACTTCCCGCTGCCGAAGTCGAGCGTGACCGGGACGCTGTCGCCGGCCGCGAAGTCACCCGTGACGGGGACGCCGCCCTCGGTGAAGAGGTTGACGCTCCCGTTGCTGGGGATGGTGACGGGCTCGAACTGTCCGGCCGTGACGCCTTCGCCGCTCAACCCGGAGAAGGTGGCGTCGTCGGCGCTCGGCTCGACGGAGATCGTCGCGACGAACGTGCCCGTGCCGTCGGAGGGCGCCACGATGCGTGCGGCGAGCACGTGCACGTCGCCGTCGATGTGGTAGCCGCCGTCGGCGATCACGTTCGGACGGTCGGTGGCGTAGTCGAAGCCGCAGGAGCTGACCAACGGCGCCGCGACAGCCACGAGGCCGGCAAGGGCGAGCGCGCGCCGAGTGCGAAGGCGGCGGAGAGACGTCATCACGGCGGTTACCCTACCGCCGCCGGACGCCGGGCGATCAGGTGGCCGGGGTGATGCGCCGCCCTGCGGCTACCGGGACAGCCCGAGCTGGTGTGCCACCACGGCGAAGGCCGCCACGGCAGCGGCCAGGTAGACGAGCGTGACCGCCAGCAGGCGGGTGGCGCCGAGCCGGCGGCCGGCCCGCAGCGGCAGGTAGGTCCACCCCTCGGCGTCGTCGGCGACCAGGCCCCAGAGCGCGGTCAGGAAGTGCACGCCCACGCCGACCAGCGCCGCGAGGCCGAGGAGCACCGGCTGCGGCGGGTCGCCCTCGGCCTGGCCGCCCCAGCCGCCGTAGGAGAGGAACGCCGGGTAGAGGCCGAACGACACCGCCCAGGGGAGCCAGGAGAGCAGTCCGCGGCGCACGAGCCCGTTGTCGAGGTTGCCGAGCAGGCCGACCGCGACGGAGGCGAGGTAGCAGGCGCCGGCCAGGACGCCGTTGTTGACGGCGAGCGGCACCAGCAGGAGGACGCCGCAGCACCAGGCGAACCACGTCGTGCCGGGATCGAGCCGGCCGTCGGCGAGCGGCTTCCCCGGGCGCTCCTGGTCCCGGTCGCGGACGCGGTCGACGAGGTCGTTGTGCCAGCCGAGGACGACCTGGCCGATCAGCACCGTCGCGGCGACGAGCGCGACCTCGCGTCCCGGGCGCGCGTCGAGGGCGGCCACCGCCGCGAGCCCGGCAGCGGTCAGCAGCGCCTGACGCGGGTGGGCGGCGCGGACCAGCAGGACGGGGACCGAGTCGAGCAGCAGCCGGCGGTGCGGCCGCCCGGGTCGCACGGGGTCGGCCGGGGCGGGCGGGGCGGGCGGGCTCGACTCGCTCGGGACGGTCTCCGGGGGGTCCTCGGACATGGCCCCGAGTATCCGGCATGGGCCGGCGCCCCGTGTCGGGCTCCCCCGCTGCCACGAGAAATCCTGCGGCCCGTTCAGCGTGTCGCCGTACGGGAAGGCACGGCGCCACCACACGAACACGGGTTCTGTCAAGCCCTGGGGATGGAGTGATTGCGCCTCTGACCTGCGCAAACGGAATCGGCTTAACTGCAGGTCCGTGGTAGACTTGGCTGTCTAGGAAGGGGTACCTGACATATGACTTTCACCGTCGGCGAGACAGTCGTCTATCCGAACCACGGGGCCGCGATCATCGAGGACATCGAGATGCGGACGATCAAGGGGGAGGAGCGCCAGTACCTCGTCCTGCGGATCATCGCCCAGCAGGACCTGGTCGTTCGGGTCCCCGCCAACAACCTCGACCTGGTCGGCGTCCGCGACGTCGTCGACAAGGACGGTCTGGACCGGGTCTTCGAGATCCTCCGCGCCGCTCATGTCGAGGAGCCGACCAACTGGTCGCGCCGCTACAAGGCCAACCTCGAGAAGCTGCACAGCGGCGACGTCATGAAGGTCGCGGAGGTCGTGCGTGACCTGTGGCGCCGCGAGCGCGACCGCGGCCTCTCGGCCGGCGAGAAGCGCATGCTCGCCAAGGCCCGCCAGATCCTGGTCTCCGAGCTCGCCCTGTGCGAGCGGACCAACGAGGACAAGGCCGAGGCCCTGCTCGACGAGGTCCTCGCCAGCTGAACGTGGGAACGGGCCCCGGGGTTGCTGCCCCGGGGCCCGTTGTCATGTCCGGACGTCATACGGTGGGGTCGCCATGACGACCGATCCGTACGACGTCACGCCGCCTCCCTCCCTCGGCACCGTCGTCGAGACCGAGCGCGGCTCGCTCCCGTTCGCGCTCATCCACGGCGAGGCGCTCGTCGCCTGCGCCTCCTGGGCGCTCGGCGAGGCTGGAGTCACCCCGTTCGATCTCGGCACCACCTGGGCGGGCCTCGTCGATTCCGGCGAGCCGGTCGTCCTGCACGACGCGCTCTGCCCGATGACGCCCGCCGCGTTCCTCGCCGAGTGCGTCGTGGCGAGCGAGGAGCGGTCGGCTGTCGTCATCGGGGTGCGGCCCGTCACCGACACGGTCAAGCAGGTCGAGGACGGCTACGTCGGCTCGACGATCGACCGGGACGCGCTGGTCGTCGTCACCTCGCCGATCGTGCTGCCGCCGGAGGTGGTCGAGGCGCTCGACGGGCTGCCGTCGTACGACTTCGCCGAGCTGGCCGCAGCTCTGGCCGCCCGCTTCCCGGTCGTCACGGTCGAGGCGCCCCCGGAGAGCCGCCGGGTGGGGTCGCTCGACGACGTACGGCTGCTCGAGGCCCAGACCCGACCGGTCTGAGTCAGCTCCCCAGAAGCGCCGCAGCGGTGGCGAGGTCCTCGACGAAGGTGACCTTGAGGTTGAGCGAGGAGCTGGGGACCGCGGCGATGCGGAACCCCGAGCCCTCGGTGTAGGCGGCGAGGCAGGCTGCGGTGTCGGTCGCCTCGAAGCCGTCCGCGGCTGCCGCGGTGTGCGCGCCGAGCAGATCGGCGGCTCGGAAGGCCTGCGGGGTCTGGACGCCGACGACACCGGGGTGCGGCCGCAGGCCCGCGCGGTTCGCGACACCGGTCAGCGGCGCGACGGGGATGGCGCCGCCCACCTCGCGGGCGACGCCGATCGTGGCGGAGAAGAGCTCAGGGGACGCGAGCGGCCGGGCGCCGTCGTGGATGGCGACGACATCGACCTCGCCGGCCTCGATGTCGGCCCGCAGCGCGGAGATGGCGGCCCACTCCGAGGCGTGCCGGGTCGCACCGCCCTCGACGACGAGCACCTCCCCGGTCCCGAGCACCGGGACGACCGCCTCGGCCACGGCGTCCTGCTCGCCGGGACGGACAACTAGCACGATCCGGCGCACGTCCTCAACCTCGAGGGCGGCGCGCAGCGACAGCCCGAGCACGGTCGTGTCGGCGAGGGGGAGCAGCACCTTGTTGACGTCCGCGCCGACGCGGGAGCCGCTGCCGGCGGCGAGGACGACGAGAGCACTGGGCATGACAGGTGAGGGTAGGGGTGTGCTCAGGCGGGGTGGATCAGGGCGGTCGCGATCGCCGCGACGCCCTCGCCACGGCCGGTGAGGCCGAGCCCGTCGGTGGTGGTCGCCGACACCGACACGGGACCGCCGACGGCCTCGGCGAGCGCTGCCTCCGCCTCGGCCCGGCGCGGGCTCAGCTTGGGACGGTTGCCGATCACCTGCACGGCGACGTTGCCGATCTCGTAGCCGGCCGCACGGACCATCGCCGCGGTCTCGCCCAGCAGCCGTGCTCCTGACGCTCCGGCCAGCTCGGGACGGTCGGTGCCGAAGTTCGAGCCCAGGTCGCCCAGCCCAGCAGCCGACAGCAGGGCGTCGCAGGCGGCGTGCGCCGCGACGTCGCCGTCGGAGTGCCCCTCCAGACCGACGTCCGAGTCGGGCCAGGCCAGCCCGGCCAGGTGCAGAGGCGTGCCGGTCACGAGCCGGTGCACGTCGGTGCCGATGCCGATGCGGGGGGTGAGGGCTGGCGGTTCCACACCGTGATCATGCCGGACACCCCCGCGGCACAATGGCGGGGTGAGCGAGCAGCGCGGTGCCTGGGCCCTGTCCGGCGCGCTGTCCGGAGTCGCCGGCCTGGCCGTCAGCTATCTCGTCACCGCGCTCGCCGGCGGTGATGAGTCACCGGTCGCGGCCGTCGCCGAACAGGTGATCCGGCTGACGCCCGGCGGCGTCGCCGAGCGAGCGATCCGCTCCGTCGGGCACGCCGACAAGCCGCTGCTGGTGACCGGCGTCATCGTCGTCGTGACGGTGCTGAGCGGGCTCGTCGGGCTCTTCGCCCGCCGCACGGACACCGGGCTGGCGCTGCCGGCGGCGGCGTACGGCGTCCTGGCGGCCGTCGGCCTGGCCGCGGTCCTCGCCCAGCCGGCGCCGCACGCACCCGGGGTGCTCGGCACGGTCGTCGGCTGGATGGCGTGGGTCGGCTTCTTCGCGCTGCTCACCCGCCCGATCGCGACGCCGCTCGGCGAGGAGTCCCGCCGCCGGTTCCTCGCGACGACGGGCGGGGTCGCGGCCGCCTCCGTGGTCGCTGCGTACGTCGGCCGGGTGGCCGGTCGGCACCGGCGGGAGGTCGGCGCGGCCCGGCGCGCGCTGGACCTGAGCGGCGTGACGCCGCCGCAGGTCGACCCGACCTACGACCTCGGCGTCGCCCACCAGCCGCCCTGGCTGACACCGGCCGATGAGTTCTACCGGATCGACACCGCCATCGTCCCGCCCGCGGTGGAACCCGGCGACTGGCGGCTGCGCATCCACGGCATGGTCGACCGCCCGCTCGAGCTCACCTTCGACGAACTGCTCGGGCGGCAGGCGACCGAGGAGTGGATGACGCTCAACTGCGTCTCCAACACCGTCGGCGGCGACCTGATCGGCAACGCCTGGTGGAGCGGGGTGCGGATCGCACCGCTGCTGGCCGAGGCGGGCGTGCAGGCCGGCGCCGACGGGGTGCTGCAGACCTCGGCCGACGGCTGGACCTGCCTGACACCCGTCGAGGCGCTGACCGACGACCGCGGCGCGATGCTCGCGTTCGCTCAGAACGGCGAGCCGCTCACCGTCGAGCACGGCTTCCCGGTGCGGGTCATCGTGCCCGGGCTCTACGGCTACGTCAGCGCGACGAAGTGGGTGGTGGACCTCGAGGTGACCCGCTTCGAGGACGCCCAGGGCTACTGGACCGACAAGGGCTGGAGCGCTCAGGGACCGGTCAAGCTCGCCTCCCGCATCGACGTGCCGCGCACGGGCGACGCCGTGGACGCGGGCGACGTGGTGGTGGCCGGGACCGCGTGGCAGCAGCACACCGGGATCGGCAAGGTCGAGATCTCGGTCGACGGCGGCCGCTGGCAGGCGGCCGAGCTCGGCGCTGTCCCGGGCGCCGACACGTGGGTGCAGTGGCGCGCGACCGTCGCGCTCGACAAGGGCGACCACCAGATCAGGGCCCGGGCGACCAGCGCCGCCGGCGAGGTGCAGACAAGCGTGCGGGCCGAGCCGGCGCCCGACGGGGCGACGGGCTGGCACTCGGTCGAGATCCACGTGTCGTAGCGCGAATCGTCCGTGGCGGGTGCGATCCCTAGACTTGCCGGGTGATCAGGCTCTACGACACCGCGACGGCTGCGGTCCGGGACTTCGTCCCCCTCGAGGAGGGGAAGGCGTCGCTCTACGTCTGTGGCCTGACCGTGCAGTCCGAGCCCCACGTCGGCCACGTGCGCAGCGGCGTCAACTTCGACGTGCTGCAGCGCTGGCTGCGTCATCGCGGCTTCGAGGTGACCTTCATCCGCAACGTCACCGACATCGACGACAAGATCCTCGCCAAGGCCGAGGCGGCGGGCCGGCCGTGGTACGCCCACGCCCAGCTCATGCAGCGCTCGCTCGAGCGGGCCTACGACGCCCTCAACGTGCTGCCGCCGACCTACGAGCCGCTGGCCACCGGGCACGTGCCCGAGATGGTCGAGCTGATCGGGACGCTCATCGAGAAGGGCCACGCCTACGCCGCCACCGACGGCTCCGGCGACGTCTACTTCGACGTGCGGTCGTGGCCGGCGTACGGCGAGCTGACCCGCCAGCGAGTCGACGACATGGAGGCCGCGGCCGACGCCGACCCGCGGGGGAAGCGCGATCCACGCGACTTCGCCCTCTGGAAGGGCCACAAGGAGTCCGAGCCGGCGACCGCGTCGTGGCCGAGCCCGTGGGGCAGGGGCCGGCCGGGCTGGCACATCGAGTGCTCGGCGATGGCGGGCAAGTACCTCGGCCCCGCCTTCGACATCCACGGCGGCGGCCTCGACCTGCGCTTCCCGCACCACGAGAACGAGCAGGCGCAGTCGCGCGCGGCCGGACGGCCGTTCGCGTCGTACTGGATGCACAACGCCTGGATCACGACCGCCGGCGAGAAGATGTCGAAGTCGCTCGGCAACTCGCTCACCATCCCGGCCGTGCTGACCCGGTTCCGCGGCATCGAGCTGCGCTACTACCTCGTCTCGGCCCACTACCGCTCGCACGTCGAGTTCTCCTTCGAGGCGCTCGAGGAGGCCGCGGCCGCCTTCCGGCGGCTGGAGGCGTTCGTGCAGCGTGCGCTCGAGCTCGTCGGCCCGGAGGACGCGGGCGTGGGCTCGGAGCTGCCGACGGCGTTCGTCGCGGCGATGGACGACGACCTCGGGACGCCGGCCGCGATCGCCGTCCTGCACGACACCGTGCGCGAGGGCAACCGCCTCCTGACGGGCGCCGACGGCCGCCCCGACGTGGACGGCGTCCAGGCCGTGCTCGGGTCGGTCGTGCTCATGCTCGACGTGCTGGGCCTCAACCCGGCCGACCCCGTCTGGGGCTCCGACGCCGTGGACGACCAGCTCACCCAGGTCGTGGACGCCCTCGTCCGCGGTCTGCTCGACGAGCGCGCCGCGGCGCGTGCGGCCAAGGACTGGGCCGCCGCCGACGCGGTGCGCGACCGGCTGAAGGCGGCCGGCGTCGAGATCACCGACACCCCCGACGGACCGAAGTGGAGCGTCTGACGCATGCCAGGTAACAGCCAGCGCAAGGGCGCGATCGTCAAGTCCGGCAAGAAGAAGGGCGCCCAGGTCGGCTCCGGCGCCCAGCGTCGCAAGCAGCTCGAGGGCAAGGGCCCGACGCCGAAGGCGAAGGACCGGCCCTACCACAAGGCGCACAAGGCGGCCGAGCTCGCCGGCCGGTCCGCGGCCAAGCGGGACGGCCGGGGCGGCCCCCGCAAGCGCGGGACCTCCGACGCCGAGTGGATCATCGGCCGCAACCCCGTCGTCGAGGCGCTGCGCGAGGGCGTGCCCGTCAACGCGGTCTACGTCGCCGAGGGCGCCGAGCGCGACGGCCGGATGCGCGAGGCGTTCCAGCTCGCCTCCGAGCAGGGCCTCGGACTGCTCGAGGTCGCCAAGACCGAGCTGGACCGGCTCACCGGGTTCAACGGCCACCAGGGACTGGCCGCGCGCATCCCGGCGTACGAGTACGCCCACCCCGACGACCTGCTCGACCGCGCCGACGAGGCCGGCGAGCCGCCGCTCATCGTCGTCGTCGACCACGTCACCGACCCGCGCAACCTCGGCGCGATCGTCCGGTCGGCGGCCGCGTTCGGCGCGCACGGCGTCGTGATCCCGAGCAACCGCGCGGTCGGCATGACCGCCGCCGCGTGGAAGACCTCGGCCGGTGCGGCGGCGCGCATCCCCGTCGCCCAGACCGTGAACCTGACCAGGCAGCTCAAGGCCTACCAGGACGCCGGCTGCATGGTGGTCGGCCTCGACATGGAGTCGGACGTGTCGCTGCCCGACTTCGAGCTCGGCGACGGCCCGCTCGTCGTGGTCGTCGGCGCCGAGGGCGCCGGCCTGGGCCGCCTCGTCACCGAGACGTGCGACCAGATCGTCTCCATCCCGATGGTCAACGCCGTCGAGTCGCTCAACGCCTCGGTGGCGGCGTCCGTCGTGCTCTACGCGGTGGCGCGGGCCCGCGCCTGAGCTCCCACTCAGTGAGGCTGCGCAGGACGCTCACGATCGCGGCGTACGTCGCGGTCTGGGCCGTCCTGAGCGCGCTCGCCTTCCTCATCGTCCTGGCGGGGTCCTCGCGACAGGTCACCGTCTTCTCCCACGACGCGCAGGTGCGTCCAACCTTCACCGGCGCCATCGAGATCCACACCGGCCCGGTCCTGCCCGACGTCCGGATCCCCTCGCACAGCCGACTGGGGCTCGACGTCACGCTGGGCAAGACCGACGTGTCGACCCTCGGCGGCCTCATGCAGCGGTACGCCGTCCTGGCCGGTGCCCCGGAGGGCGAGGAGGCGAAGCTGCGGACGACCGTGCGCGACCTCGTCCTGGATGCCGCGCTGCGCGGCGGGGCGGCCGCCGCGCTACCCCTCCTGGTCTGGCGGGCCCTCGGCGCCCGCCGGCGACGCGAGCTGCTGGCGCACCTGCCGCGCTGGCGAGGCATCGTCGGTGTCGTCGTCGTGGCCGGGCTCGGCGTGGCGCTCTGGCAGCCGTGGGTGGAGGGGCCGTCGGACGGCGACGTGGCGGCGGAGAAGGAGTGGCTGCCGCTGTCGCAGTTCCTCGGGTCGGCGGTCGCACTGCCCACCGACCTGAACGAGGTGGAGGTGCGCGGCGACGTGACCACCGCGCAGACGCGGCGGCTGCTCTCGAGCGCGATCTCGACCTACGACAACAGCAAGGTCTTCTACACCGCCGCCGCCGAGCGGGTCTCCGTCATCGCTCCCGAGCTGCGTCGCCCGGGCAAGGGTGAGACGGCCGTGCTGCTCGTCTCGGACCGACACGACAACGTCGGCATGGACAAGGTCGCGCGGGCCGTCGGCGACGCGGCGGGGGCGAGCGCGGTCCTCGACGCAGGCGACGACACCTCGACGGGCTCGTCGTGGGAGGCGTTCTCGCTGGACTCCCTCGACGCCGCCTTCGACGACATCGACGACCGCTGGGCCGTCGCCGGCAACCACGACAACGGCACCTTCGTCTCGCGCTACCTCGACGACCACGGCTGGACGGTCCTGTCCGGGCAGGTGGTCGACGGCCCCGGCGGGTCGACGCTGCTCGGGACCGCCGACCCGCGCGCCAGCGGGCTCGGCAACTGGCGCGACGAGAAGGGACTGACCTTCGAGGAGGTCGCCTCGCGGCTGGCCGACGCCGCCTGCGACTCCTCCGAGCGGATCTCCACGCTCCTCGTACACGACGCCAACCTGGGTCGGTCGGCGCTCGACCGGGGGTGCGTCGACCTGGTCGTCGGCGGCCACCTGCACCTGCAGGTCGGGCCGAACCGGGTGGTCGGCTCCAACGGCAAGGTCGGCTGGAGCTACACGACCGGCACGACCGGCGGGGCGGCGTACGCCTTCGCGCTGGGGAGCAAGCCGCGTCGTGAGGCGGAGATCTCCGTGCTCACCTACGCGGGCGGCCGGCCGGTCGGGATCCAACCGGTCCGGTTGGAGACCAACGGGGAGTTCCGCGTCGGCGCCTACGTGCCGCTCACCTACTGAGCGCGCCTTGTGAGTGCCAGCGTGACCCCAGGGTCACGCTGGCACTCACCAGGCGCCTCACGCCTCCGGCTCGGCGGCCAGGGCCTCCTCGGGCTTCTGGGTGAGGACCGTGTCGACGTAGCTCCGGGCGGCGTCGAGCAGCCGCACGCTGCGCCCGGCCCGCTCGGACAGGAACCAGCGGTGCACGAGCACCTCGTGGAAGATCTCGGCCGGCGCCAGCTTGCCGCGCAGCTCGGTCGGGACGAGTGCCTGCAGCGGCTCCCAGACCTCGCGGAGCCAGCGCTGCGCGACGACCTCGCGGTCCAGCCGGCCCAGGTCGCGGGAGGAGGTGAAGGCGGCGATGTCGTTGAGCAGGCGACGCGCCTGCTCGTCCTCGGCGACCAGGCCGGTGAGGTTCTGCAGCTCGCGGGCATGGTGGCCGAGCTCGACGACGCGCGGCTGCAGCCGCATCTCGTCGCCGTCGACGTCGGTGACGATGTCGATCTCCTCGACGTCGAAGCCGAGGTCGTTGAGCCGCTCGATGCGCTGCTCGACGCGCCAGCTGTCGTCGGCGGAGAAGGTCTCGGCGGCGGTGAGCTCGGTCCACAGCTGCTCGTAGCGGCTCTGCAGCCGCTCGACGATCGCGTCGGGGTCGATCGTGGAGGCGACCGGAACGGTGCCGCTGGCCATGACGTCCATCAGCTCGGCGAAGACGTTCTCGGTCCCGACCATGACGTCGTACTCGCGCATCTGCTTCGACAGCGACTGGCGCAGCTCGCCGGTCTCGGCGTCCACCAGGTAGGCCGCGAAGCCGCCCGCGTCACGGCGGAAGAGCACGTTGGAGAGGCTGACGTCGCCCCAGTAGAAGTCGGCCAGGTGCAGCCGCACGAGGAGCACCACGAGGGCGTCGACGAGGCTCGGCACCTGCTCGGGCGCCAGGCCGTGCTCGAAGAGGCTGCGATAGGGCAGCGAGAAGCGCAGGTGCTGGGTGACCAGCGCCGCGGGGAGCGGCTCACCGTCGTGGTCGGGGCGGCCGGCGACGACGGCCTGCGGTACGACGGCGGGCAGCTGCATCCGCTGGAGGTCCCTCAGCACGCGGTACTCGCGGAACGCGATGTCCTCCTGGGTCTCCTTCACCGCGTAGACCCGGTCGTGCAGCCGGACGATCCTCACCACGTGGCGCGAGAGGCCGCGCGGGAGCGGCACCACGGTTGCGTCGGGGCGCTCGGCCCACTCCGCGAGCGGGGTGTCCCAAGGGAGCGTCAGGATCGCCGGGTCAGGGCGATTGGCGACGATGCGGAGAGCCACGGCCCTCAGTGTGTCACCCGCCGGCGGTCAGCTGAGCCGCCAGAGGGAGAGGGCCGGCGATTCGGCGTCCGGCACGCTCCCGTCGAACCCGCGCTCGTCTCCCGCCGTGCTCAGCAGCAGGTCGCCGGCGGGCAGGTCGAGCGCGATCGCCGGTCCGGCGGCACGCCGGGCGGCGACCAGGACGGTCTCCTCGGGGTGCTCGCGCACGAAGACGAGCGAGTCGTCGTCGACGTACGCCCAGCGCAGCCCGCCGCGGCGCAGGGCGACGTGCCGGCGACGGAGCGCCGCGAGCGCGCCGTAGGTCTGCAGGGTGGCGGTGTCCCACTCCTCGCGCCGGTGCCAGGGCATCGGCCGGCGGCTGTCCTCGCCGTTGACGCCCTCGAGGCCGAGCTCGTCGCCGGCGAAGAGCATCGGCACGCCCGGCAGCGTGAACTGCAGCCCGGCCGCCAGCCGGTGAACGGCGGGGTCGCCGACCATCGTGCGGATCCGGGCGCTGTCGTGGCTGCTGAGGATGTTCCAGGACTGGGTGGTGGCGCGCCAGCCGTAGCGCGCCCGCCACTCGTCGAGGCTGCGCCGGACCAGTCCACCCGGTCGCTTAGCGACGGCCACCGGGCGGCCGAACGGCCGGGCCTCGGTGGCCTCGGCGCGCAGCCACGACCAGATCGGCCACGAGAAGCCGGAGTAGTTCATCGTGCCGTGCCAGCCGTCGCCGTCGATGTCGGACGAGGCGTCGTGGTTGTGCTCGCCGATGACGAACGTCGCCTCGCGCTGCTCGGCGGCG
This sequence comes from Nocardioides terrae, assembly GCF_900112345.1. Taxonomy (GTDB): domain Bacteria; phylum Actinomycetota; class Actinomycetes; order Propionibacteriales; family Nocardioidaceae; genus Nocardioides; species Nocardioides terrae. The sequence goes on along the minus strand of NZ_FOLB01000002.1, from coordinate 12,254 downwards.
GTCGCCCGGATGATCCGGGCGACGTCGTGGTTGACGTCGATGTCGCCGAGGCGCCCGGTCATGTTGGCCACGTCGATGCGCCAGCCGTCGACGTCGTACGGCGGCCGCAGCCAGCGGCCGACGACCGAGTCGGCCCCCTCGATCATCACCCGGCGCAGCTCGTCGTTGGCGTGGTTGAGCTTGGGCAGGGTGTGGTGGCCCATCCAGGTCTCGTAGCCCTCGCCCTGGAAGTAGTACCAGTCACGGGTCTGGCCGCCCTGCCGCGCCTGCCGGAACCACTCGTGGGTGTCGCCGGTGTGGTTGGAGGTCAGGTCCCCGAGCAGGCGCCAGCCGCGGTCGTGCACGGCGCGGCTGAGCCGCTGGTAGGCCTCGTCGCCGCCCAGCAGCGGGTCGACGTGCTCGAACGTGCTCGCGTTGTAGCGGTGGTTGCTCTCGCCCGGGAAGACCGGGGTCGTGTAGACGATGTCGGCGCCCACCTCCTCGACGTGGTCGAGGTGGTCCACGACGCCGTCGAGGTCGCCGCCGAAGAACTGCAGCGGCGTGCGCGGGTCGGCGCCCTCGAAGACGACGGTGTCGTCCCACGTCGCCGGCACCGCCCAGTGCGGCGTCTCCCGAGTGTCGGCCTGCGCGGAGCGGGCGAAGCGGTCGGGGAAGATCTGGTAGACCACGCCGTCGCGGGCCCAGTCCGGGGCCGGGTCGTAGGACACCACCTTGAAGTCGAAGGTGTCGCTGCCGTCGTACGACACCTCGCCGGCGGCGGTCAGCCACGTCTGCGTGCCGTCCGTCCGCTCGAGGAGGAAGCGGTAGTGCGTGACCGGGTTGCGCACCGGCAGCCCGCCCCGCCACCACCCCGGCTCCTGGCGGCTCATCTCGTGGTACGTCGGCTCGGCGTCGAAGGTCGTCCGGACCCACATCCGGCCGATCGGGTCGTCGGCGCTCGTCCGGACGCTCACCGTCACGGTGGAGCCGAGTGCCGGGGCCTCGTCGGAGAGGTAGAGCGGGGACCCGTCGTGGTGCGGCTGGCTGAGCAGGTCACCGGGCTGGTCCGTCATGGGTCCATTGAACCCGAGCCGTCGCAGCGCTCCGCACCCCGTAGGATGACCGCCGGCCGCTCGCGGCCATGCCGCCTTGGCGCAATTGGTAGCGCAGCACCCTTGTAATGTGAAGGTTAGGGGTTCAAGTCCCCTAGGCGGCTCGACGGCAGTGTCCTTCGCTTGTCGGTCCGGGTCCGTATGGTCGTCCCATGGCTGAGATCGTGCTGTTCCACCACGCGCTGGGGCTGACGTCCGGTGTGCAGGAGTTCGCGGGTGCCCTGCAGGACGCCGGGCACACCGTGCACACGCCGGACCTCTTCGAGGGTCGGCTCTTCGACGTCGTCGAGGACGGCGTCGCGTTCGCGGCCGAGACGGGCCGCGAGACGCTGGGCGCTCGTGCCGGCGCCGCCGTGGAGTCGCTCCCGCCCGACCTGGTGTACGCCGGCATGTCGATGGGCTGCGCCTATGCGACCCAGCTGCTGCTGACCCGCCCGGGCGGTCGCGGGGCGTTCTACCTCTACGGCGCCGTCGACCCGGCCTGGTGGGAGGCGCGCTGGCCAGCCGGGGTGCCCGCCCAGGCCCACCAGACCGCCGACGACCCGTGGCGCGAGCAGGAGGCGGAGGAGGGCTTCGAGGCACGCGTGCCGGACGCGGAGCTGTTCGTCTACGAGGGCGACACGCACCTCTTCGCCGACCCCAGCACCCAGGACTTCGATCCGGTCGCCGCCGCGCTCGCGATGGAGCGCATCCAGGAGTTCCTCGGAAGGCTTTGAGGCTGGGTGGTCGCGAGACCGTCAGCGGAGCCGGCGTACCTCGAACCTGGTCGGCGGCGTCGCGATCGCGTCCTGCGAGGCGATCAGCTCCAGCTCGCGTCGGCCCGAGGCGAGGGTCTTCTCGAGGATCGCGAACATCGTGTTGGCGGTCAGGCCGAGGGCGGCCTCGGGAGACCGCTTCGAGCGCAGGTGCGCGAGGTAGACCGCCGCTGTCACGTCACCGCCACCGTTCGGGGTGATCGGGAGCAGCGGCGTGGTCACCGCCCAGGCGCCCTCGTCCGAGACCGCCACCATCTCGATCTCCTGCTCGCCCAGCGCCCCGTGCACCACCGAGGTGACGAGCACGTCCCGCGGCCCGGTCGCCCGCACCGTGTCGACCGCGTCGAGGACCTCCTCGAGCGTCGACGTCGAGCGCCTGGCGAGGAAGTCGAGCTCGAAGTGGTTCGGCGTGATGATGTCGGCGGCCGGCACCACCTGGTCGCGCATGAACTCGGGGATGCCCGGCCGGACGAAGAAGCCGCGGCCGACGTCGCCCATCACGGGGTCGCAGCAGTAGACCGCGTCGGGGTTGGCCGCCTTCACCCGGGCGACCGCCTCGAGGACGACGGCGCCGACCGCGGGATCACCCTGGTAACCGGAGAGGACGGCGTCGATCGTCGGGAGGGCGCCCCGGTCCGCGATGCCCTCGATGACCGCTGACACATCGGCCGGTGCGATGAGCGGCCCGCGCCACTCGCCGTAGCCGGTGTGGTTGGAGAAGTTGACCGTGAGGACCGGCCAGATCTCGTGCCCGAGCCGCTGCACCGGGAAGACAGCGGCGGAGTTGCCGACGTAGCCGAAGGCCACGTGGGACTGGATGGAGAGGATCTGCACCCGGCCATCCTGCCGCTCCGCGCCAACGTCGCCTAGGAGCGGGTACGTTCGGTCGGTGACCATGACCTACCGGCCGCTCGGCGACTCCGGCCTGATCGTCAGCACCGTGGGCGTCGGCTGCAACGCCTTCAGCCGTCGCGTCGACCTCGATGGGGTCAAGGACATCCTGTCCGCGGCGCGCGACACCGGCGTCACGTTGCTCGACACCGCCGACATCTACGGCGACCCGCAGGGCGGCTCCGAGGAGCTGCTCGGCGAGGCGCTCGCCGGTCAGCGTGACCACTTCGTGCTCGCGACGAAGTTCGGGATGGACATGAACGGCGGCAACGGCGAGGACTTCGGCGCCCGCGGCTCGCGGCGCTACATCCGCCGTGCCGTCGAGGCATCGCTGCGCCGGCTGCGCACCGACCACATCGACCTCTACCAGCTGCACCGGCCCGACCCGTTGACGCCGATCGAGGAGACGCTCTCCGCGCTCACCGACCTGGTCCGCGAGGGCAAGGTGCTCTACCTCGGCTGCTCCAACTTCGCCGGGTGGCAGATCGCCGACGCCGCCTGGACCTCGCAGACCTCCGGCCTCGAGGCGTTCGTGTCGGTGCAGAACCAGTACTCGCTGCTCACCCGCGACATCGAGGACGAGGTCATCCCGGCGGCCGAGCGGTTCGGCCTCGGCGTGCTCCCGTTCTTCCCGCTCGAGGCCGGCCTGCTCACCGGGAAGTACAAGCGCGGCGAGGCCGCTCCGCCCGGCAGCCGCTTCGCGGTCGAGGCGGGACGGGCCCAGTGGCTCGCGGAGGCGGACTGGGACCGCGTCGAGGCGTTCGAGAGGTACGCCGCCGCGCGGGACCTCTCGCCCCTCGACGTCGCCGTCGCGGGACTCGCGGCGCAGCCCGGGGTCTCCTCGGTCATCTCGGGTGCGACCTCCGGCGACCAGGTGCGCGCCAACGCCGCGGCTTTGCGCTGGGAGCCGACCGCCGAGGACCTCGCCGAGCTGGACGAGATCACCGGCTGACCTGTCAGAGGGTCCAGTCCATGGGCTCGCCGCCCTGCTGCACGAGCAGCTCGTCGACCCGCGAGAACGGCCGGGAGCCGAAGAACCCGCGATGGGCCGACAGCGGCGACGGGTGGACGGACTCCACGCACGGGACGGCGCCGAGCAGCGGCTTGAGCGACTGCGCCTGCCGGCCCCAGAGGATCGCGGCGAGCGGGCCGCCGCGGCCGGCGAGGGCCGTGATCGCGCACTCCGTGATCGCCTCCCACCCCTTCCCCGCGTGGGACGCCGGGGCGCCGGGCCGGACGGTGAGCGCCCTGTTGAGGAGCATGACGCCGCGGTCGGCCCAGGCGGAGAGATCGCCGTGCTCGGGCGGCGTGATGCCGAGGTCGGAGGCGAGCTCGCGGTAGATGTTCTGCAGCGAGGCGGGCAGCGGACGCACGTGCGCCTCGACGGCGAAGGAGAGCCCGATGGGGTGCCCCGGCGTGGGGTAGGGGTCCTGGCCGACCACGAGCACGCGCACCGACCCGAGCGGGCGCTGGAAGGCGCGGAAGATCCGGTCGCCGGCCGGCAGGTAGGGCCGACCCAGCGCCAGCTCGTCCCGCAGGAACCGGCCCATCGCCGCGACCTGCTCGTCGACCGGCGCGAGCGCCGCGGCCCAGTCCTCGGCGACGAGGCCCTGCTCGACCAGCCCGGCGAGCGCGCTCACCGTCGCCGCCCGCTGGGCACCGGGGCGTCGGCGATGGCGAAGCGGGCGCGGTAGACCGCGGGATGGTCGGTGATCCGGTGGACGCGCGCCCCGGTCATGCGGTGGTAGGCACGGATCCGGACGTGACGGTCGACGAGGAGCTGGTCGATCGGGGCGTAGCTGTCGCAGCGGCGGTGGCCGGCCGAGTAGAGCCGTGCCCGATGGGCCCGGCACGCGACCGAGGCACCGGCGTTGAAGTCGCCGGCCATGAACACGGAGAGATCGCTGCCGTGGACGTGGCGCAGGCGACGTACCTCCTCCAGCTCGCGGCGGAGCGCCCGGTCGCGCCAGCGGTCGCGAGGGTTGTGCACCGCGATGACGGCGAGCAGCGCACCGCTCACCCGGTCGCGCAGGACGGCGACGGGAACCGGCGAGCGGCGGCCGCCGTAGGTGAAGGCACGGAACCGGTAGGTCTCGACGACGTCGTAGCCGTCCGTCAGCCAGAAGACGCCGTCGGTGTTCCCGCGGTCCGCGGTGAGGAGGCTGTACTCCGGCGCCGCCTTCCGGAAGGCCGCGACCTGGCTGTGCTCGATCTCCGCGAGGGTACCGAGGTGCACGTCGTCGCGGTGGACGAGCCGGACCAGCCGTCGCATCCTCTCGGCGCCGGGCGCGGCTCCGCCGCGTGCCTCCGTGTGGTGTGCCGCCCACGCGTTGGCCCAGAAGAAGGTGCCGGTGGCGCGCGGAGCGCCGTCTGCACGGGCGGTCCAGACCGGCTGGAGGACGGTCGCAAGGACACCGGTGACGATGAGCAGGACGGCTCGGCGGTGGACGGCGGGCACTCGTCACCTCTCAGGTCGATGAGCGTTCGTTGCGGGATCAGCCTGCCGGACGCACAGTGCCCAGCGCACCTCGGCACCACACGTCCGAGGAGATGTTCACAGACCGGTCGGAGAGCCGTGGCCGAGGGGCCGACGAGTCGTCGCCGCCGGGATGGGTACGGTGCGGTGCATGAGGTTCGGAGTCTTCGTCCCGCAGGGCTGGCGCTATGACCTGGTCGGCATCGACCCGGCCGATCACTGGAGCACGATGCGCGACCTGGTGCGCCGCTTCGACGGCGCTGACGCCTGGGAGTCGGTCTGGGTCTACGACCACTTCCACACCACACCGGAGCCGTCGGACGAGGCCACCCACGAGGCGTGGACGCTGATGGCCGCGTTCGCCGCCGACACCTCCCGCATCCGGCTCGGGCAGATGTGCACCTGCATGGCCTACCGCAACCCGGCCTACCTCGCGAAGGTCGCCGCGACGGTCGACCACGTCTCGGGCGGGCGCATCGAGATGGGCATCGGCGGCGGCTGGTACGAGCACGAGTGGCGCGCCTACGGCTACGGCTTCCCGGGCGCCAAGGAGCGGCTCGGCCGGCTCCGCGAGGGCGTCGAGATCTTCCGCCAGGCCTGGACGACCGGCACCGCGACGCTCGACGGTGACTACTACCAGGTCGACGGCGCGATCTGCCGCCCGCTGCCGCTGCAGACCGCGCCCAGCGGGATCCCGCTGTGGATCGCGGGCGGCGGCGAGAAGGTCACCCTCAAGATCGCGGCGCAATACGCCGACTACACGAACTTCGACGGGTCGCCGGACGGCTTCGCGCACAAGTCGGCGCTGCTCGAGGAGCACTGCCGGACGCTCGGCCGGGACTTCGGCGAGATCACCCGCTCCGCCAACTACAACACCTTCATCGGCTCGACCGAGGCCGAGGTCGCCGACCGCAAGGCGCGCTTCACCGACCACTTCAGGAAGGCGCTCGGCGAGCAGCGCGGTCAGGAGTACGCCGACCAGGCGATCTCGGGCGCGCTGGCCGGCACGCCCGAGCAGATCGTCGAACGGCTCTCCGCCGTGCGCGACCTCGGCATGGCCTACTACATCGGCTACTTCCCGGAGCTCGCCTACGACACCTCGGGCGTGGAGCTCTTCGAGCGCGAGGTCATCCCCGCACTCGCCTGAACCCTTGAGCGCCTCGGCCACCCCTGGGTGGTCGAGGCGCTCAAGGGTCAGCGCGTCGGCCGGGCGAGCCGGTCGAGGAACGCCACCAGCACCGCCTCGCGGGTGGCCGGCGAGGCGAGGTCGAGCAGCGCGTTCACGGGTGCCATCCGGTCGGGGAGCGCGGTGTCGCCGCCCGCTCCGCCGTCGAGGCCGGCGAAGGCGAGCAGACCGTCGAACTCCTCGTCGGTCAGGCTCGCGGCGTCGAGCGACCGCACGAAGCCGGCGACGCCGGGGTCGACCGCGACCGGCCCGGCCGCCACCGCGGCGGCGACCGCCTCGCCGAGCGCGGTCAGGAAGTCCGGGACGTGCGGCAGCGTGGCCGCCGAGAGCGACAGGTGCACGGTGGCCGGGAGCCCGGCGAAGGACAGCTGCGGCTGGACGTACCAGCCGCGCGCGACCAGCTCGTCGGTGAGCGTGAACGGGTCGAGCGAGTCGTCGGTGGCGATCGCGACCAGGGTGGAGTCCGGCCGGGCCACGAGCCGCAGTGCGGGCTGCTGCGCGATGCCGGCCACCACCAGGTCGACCGCCTCGAAGACCTGGGCGGCCAGGGCGGCGTACCCGTCCGGCCCGATGGCCTGCGTGACGGCCCAGGCGCCGGCGAGCGGACCGCCGGACTTCGTCGACTGCAGCGTCGAGTTGAGCATCGTGTAGCCGGGCCACGCGGCGGAGGCGAAGTACTGCGGCCGGCGCAGCGCGGTCGTGCGGTGCAGGAGCAGTGACGTGCCCTTCGGCGCGTAGGCGTACTTGTGGGTGTCCACCGAGATCGACGTGACGCCGTCGACCGCGAAGGTCCACGGCGGCACCGGCCGGCCGAGCCGGGCGGCGAACGGCAGCACCCAGCCGCCGATGCAGGCGTCGACGTGGCAGCGCACGCCGGCTGCGGCGGCGGCACCCGCGATCTCGGCCACGGGGTCGACCACGCCGTGCGCGTACGACGGCGCGCTGGCCACCACGAGGACGGTGCTCCGATCGATGGCGGCGGCCATCGCGGCGGCGTCCGCACGGAAGTCGGCGCCGACCGGGACGACGACCGCCTCGACGCCGAAGTAGTGGGCCGCCTTGTGGAAGGCGGCATGCGCGGTCGACGCGATCACCATGCGGGGCCGGGCGATCTCCGGGCAGGCGTCGCGGGCGCCTTGCACGGCCAGCAGCACCGACTCGGTGCCGCCGCTGGTCACCGTCCCGACCGCGGTGGCCGGCGCGTCGAGCAGCGTGCAGGCGTAGCCGACCAGCTCGTTCTCCATGCGCAGCAGGCTCGGGAAGGCGGTGGGGTCCAGGCCGTTGGAGCCGGCGTAGGCGGCGACCGCCTCCCGGCCGATCGCGTCGACGTCGGGCAGGCCGGAGTCGTAGACGTAGGCGAGCGTCCGGCCGCCGTGGACGGGCAGGTCGGCCGCCTGCAGGGCGCGGAGACGGTCCAGCGGATCGCTCGTCGGGTCGGTCATGGGCCGACTCTCTCAGAGGTGGCGACCGTGTCGGCGGTGATCGAGTAGTGCCGCAGCCACCAGAGGCTCGCCACGACCAGCGCGGCGGGCACCAGCCCGAACCCGAGCGTGATCGCGGTGAGCGCCGAGTCGGGCTGCGCCGTGCCACCGGTCGTCGAGGAGCGGTAGCCGCCGACCGCGAGGACCAGCGCGAAGAGCCCCGGCCCCAGCGCGAGGCCCAGCGTCTCGCCGGCGGTCCAGACGCCGGTGTAGACACCGACCCGCGACGACCCGGTGCGGCGGGCGTCCACGGCCGCGGCGTCGGGCAGCATCGCCATCGGGAACATCTGGCAGCCGGCGTACCCCACCCCCGCCAGCGCGGTGAACGCGAAGACGACGGGCAGCGGCGCCACCTGCGCGGTCGCTGTGCCCAGGGCGCCGAGCGCGAGCAGGACGGATGACCACGAGTAGCCGACGCGCTTCCCGACCCGCTCCCCGACCCGCGCCCAGGCGGGCGTGAGCAGGAGGGCCGGGCCGACGAAGCACAGGAAGAGCACCGTGGAGGCGGCCTTGCGGTCCAGGACGTCGGAGGCGAGGTAGTCGACGCCGGCCAACATCGCGCCGGTCGCGAGCGCCTGCACCACGAAGGTGGTGAGCAGCAGCCGGAAGTCCCGGGCGCCGCCCACGATGCGGAGCTGGTCGCGCAGCCCGCCCGCGCCCGCGGTCACGGTCCGGACGGGGGCACGGCGCGTGCCGGCGTACGCCGAGAGGACACCGACCAGCATCAGGCCGGCCATCAGCAGGCCCATCACGCGGTAGCCGTCGCGACCTCCCACGGCGTCGCGGACCGCGGGCGCGGTGCCGCCCGCCACCAGGATGGTCAGCGCGAGGATGGCGACCCGCCAGGTCATCAGCCGGGTGCGCTCGTCGTAGGAGTCGGTGAGCTCGGCGGGCATGGCGACGTAGGGCACCTGGAAGAACGCGTAGGCCGTCGCGGTGGCCAGGAAGACCAGCAGCACCCAGGCCGCCTCGGCCGCCAGCGGCATCGTCGGAGCCGCGAAGAGGAGCGCGAAGCCGAGCGCCAGGCCGATCCCGCCGCGCAGCAGCCACGGCCGACGCGGGCCGCGCGGGTCGACGGTCCGGTCCGAGAGGCGTCCGGCGTAGGGGTTGAGCACGACGTCCCACGCCTTCGGCAGCAGCACGATCGCGCCGGCCAGCAGGGCCGCGACGCCGAGGGTGTCGGTCAGGTAGGGCAGCAGCATCAGCCCCGGCACGGTTCCGAACGCGCCGGTCGCGACCGATCCTGAGCCGTAGCCGGCCCGGACGCTCCGGGGCAGCGCGGTCGGGGGCGGCGTCATGGCGGCAAGGTATCGGCCCGCGTCGCGACCCGCCGGGAGACACCCGGGCCGGGTGGCTAGGCCGGGTAGACGACACCCAGCTGGCGACGGATCTCGTCCATCTGCCCGAGGACGGTGAGGGTCTGCGCGTGCGGCACCAGCGGGCTCTCGAGCAGCCCGGCGCGCACGCACCGGCCGGCCTCGAGGGCCTCGTTGCCGTAGCCCTGGCCGATCAGCGGCTCCACCCCGTCCAGCTTCACCGGGTCGCCGCCGTGCGGCGTGAAGGTGATCCGCGTGGGCCGGAAGACGACGTCGACGTCGATGCGGCCGAGGTCGGTGGCGACGGTGGCGGTGCCCGGGCTCCACGAGCTCATCGAGGCGGTGAGCGCGGCGACCGCCCCGGCCGGGTAGCGGCCCGCGATCGCGACGTCCATGTCGAAGCTGCCCCCTGCCCCTGGGCGGACGTCGCCCGTGGCCACCAGCCGCTCGGCCCGCCCGAGGACGAGGTGGGCGAAGGTCAGTGGGTAGATGCCCATGTCGAGCAGCGCACCGGCGCCCAGGGCCGGGTCGAACATCCGCGAGGTCGGATCCGCATCGACGCGGGAGCCGAGGTCGGCGTGGACCTGGCGGGGTGTCCCGAAGCGGCCCTCGCGCATGCCCGCGAGCAGGCAGCGCACGAGCGGATGGGTGGCCGTCCACATCGCCTCCATGAGCAGCAGCCCACGTTCGGCGGCGAGCGCGATGAGGGTCTCGGCATCGCCGGTGGAGAGCGTGAGCGGCTTCTCGCACAGCACGTGCTTGCCGGCCTCGAGCGCCAGCCGGGCGTTGTCGAGGTGGAGGGCGTGCGGCGTCGCGACATAGACCACCTCGACGTCCGGGTCGCCGACGAGCTCCTCGTAGGAGCCGTGGGCGCGGGGGAGCGGACCGTGGCCGGCGTACTCCTGGGCGAAGGCGGCGGCGCTCTCCGCCGTCCGCGAGCCGACGGCGACGAGCTCTGCGCCCGGTGTGGCGACGAGGTCGCGGGCGAAGGCGTGCGCGATGGCGCCGGTGGCGAGGATGCCCCAGCGGACGGGCTCGGTGGTCATGGGCCGCCAACGTAGTGCCCGGTCGAGAGAGAGCGTGACTGGTCTCACATTGTGGAAGCGCTCCCACTTTCAATCGTCAGATGATTGACAGCACGGGTGGCGCGTGTCACGGTGTGCGCCGACCCGCCAAATGGAAGCGCTCCCACTTTCGGGACGGAGCGAGGCCCAAGCCGGTCGGGAACCCGTGTGAACCAAGGCAGGAGCAAACCCCGTGCGCATTCCAAACCCCGGATCGGCCCGCCGGTCCTCGCTGGCCCGCAAGGGCCTGGCCGTCGCTGCGGCGACCGCCATGGTCGTCGGCCTCGCGGCCTGCGGCAGCAGTGACGGCGACTCGTCGGCGTCGCAGAAGAGCCTCGACAAGAACGAGAAGCTGACCATCACCACCTTCGGTGAGTTCGGCTACGACAAGCTGATCGACGAGTGGAACTCCGGTGACCACCCGTTCAAGGTCGAGCAGCGCAAGATCGGCAAGTGGGACGACTGGAAGGTCGAGCTGACCACCAAGCTCCAGGCCGGCAACGGTCTGCCCGACGTCGTCGCCGTCGAGGGCGACATGATCCCCGCGATCGTGCAGAACGCGGACAGCTTCGTCGACCTGAGCGGCCCCGACGTCGACGGCCGCTGGCTGAAGTTCAAGAGCGACGCCGCGACCACCGACGACGGCAAGCTGGTCGGCTACGCGACCGACGCCGGCCCCGAGGGCGTCTGCTACCGCAAGGACCTCTTCGCCAAGGCCGGCCTGCCGACCGACCGCGCCGAGGTCGCCAAGCTGATGACGACGTGGGACGACTACTTCGCCCTCGGCGACAAGTACGTCAAGGCCATGCCGAAGAGCAAGTGGTTCGACTCCTCCTCCGGCATCGCCCAGGCGATGCTCAACCAGGTCGAGTTCCCCTTCGAGAAGGCCGACAACACGATCGACATCTCGAGCCCGGAGCTCCGGAAGGTCTACGACACGGTCACCAAGGAGCACCTGAACCTCTCCACCCGGAACAAGATCTGGGAGGCGGACTGGACCGCGTCGTTCCAGAACGACGGCTTCGCCACGATCATGTGCCCGGGCTGGATGCGGGCCAACATCGAGACCAACGCCAACGGCACGGGCACCTGGGACATCGCCGACGCCTTCCCCGGCGGCGGCGGCAACTGGGGCGGCTCCTACCTGACCGTCCCGACGCAGTCCAAGCACCAGGAGCAGGCCAAGGAGTTCGCGGCCTGGATCACCGCTCCGGAGCAGCAGGCCAAGGCGTTCGAGGCTGCCGGCAACTTCCCGAGCCAGGTCAAGGCGCTCGACGACCCGGCCGTCACCGGCTTCACCACTCCGCTCTTCGGTGACGCGCCCTACGGGCAGATCCTCTCGAACCGTGCGAAGGCGATCACCGTCCAGCCGCACCACGGCCCGAAGTACTCCGACATCCTCGGCGAGTTCCAGGCGGCCATCGACCGCGTGGACGAGGGTTCGGCCAAGCCCGACGACTCCTGGAAGAAGTTCCAGGACGCCGTCGGTGCGATGTGAGCTGACGACCTCTCCCGCATCGCATGACTGAGCATTCGACACTCCCGACCGGGGACGCCGCCACCGCGGCGCCCCCGGCCGGGGGCATCCCCGACATCCGCCACGAAGGCCGCGCCACGATGCTGCGGCCGACGTGGCGTGAACGACGTTCGCGGTGGGACGTGAGGGTCTCGCCCTACCTCTACGTCTCGCCGTTCTTCGTCCTGTTCGCGGTGATCGGCCTGTTCCCGCTGGGCTACACCGCCTACCTGTCCCTCTACGACTGGCAGCCGCTGGCTTCCCACAAGGGCGCGTTCTTGGGCCTGGAGAACTACTCCAAGGTGCTGGGCGACCCGGTCTTCACCAAGGCCCTGGTCAACACCATCAGCATCTTCCTGCTCTCCTCGGTCCCGCAGGTGATCATCGCCGTGGTGATCGCGGCTCTGCTCGACAACCGGCTGCGGGGCAGCACCCTGTGGCGGATGTCGGTGCTGCTGCCCTTCGTCGCGGCCCCGGC
>NZ_FOLB01000020.1 GCF_900112345.1 Nocardioides terrae | reverse complement strand
CTCGATACGCCCTCGCTCGTTCCTCGCGAGGGCTACTCGACCAGCGAAGACAACACTTTCGCTGGTCGAGTAGCGAGCGCCAGCGAGCGTATCGAGACCCCGCGCCGGCTCAGTGCGGCTGCCAGGCGTCCTCGCTGGCGGTCCGCTTGGTGACGTTCTCGGGAAGCTCGCGGGCGGCGAGTGACTCGATGGAGACGTGCTCGAAGACCTCGCGGAGGGAGTCACGCGCGGCGATCCAGACGTGCTGGAGGACGTCGGCGCGGTCGTTGTAGCTGACCGCCTCGGGGCGCAGGCCGTAGACCGACACCAGCGGTCCGTCGACGGCGCGGATCACGTCGGCGACAGAGATGCGGTCCGGCGTACGGGCCAGGCGCCAGCCACCGGACTGGCCGCGCTGGGAGATCACGATGCCGGCCTTGCGGAGGTCGGCGAGGATCGCCTGCAGGAAGCCGTGCGGGATGTCCTGGAGCCGGCCGAGCTCCTCGGCGCTGACGGCCTTGCCGTCCTCGCGGGCGGCCATCTCGATGAGCGCGCGCAGGGCGTAGTCGGACTTCGCAGAGACTCGCACGGAGCACAGTCTCGCAGACGAGTCGAGTGAGACGGTCGAGGTAGGCGACTCACGCGACTGAGTGGGCGTTGGCCCGACGGCGTACGCCGACCGCCGCGAGTGCCGCGACGAGCGCGAGGCCGACGCAGGTCCCCGCCACGCCGAGCAGCGGGAGCCACGGGATCGTCATCGCGGCCGGGTGTCCGGCCAGGTCGCGGGTGATCGCCTGCCGCATCAGCCAGCCGACGTAGCCCGCGGTGGTGCCGCCGAGCAGCAGGCCGGCGCCGGTGGTCAGGCCCGCCTGCCAGAGGGCGGTACGTCGGACCTGGTCGGGCGTCGCTCCGAGCAGGCCGACCAGCCGCAGCTGGCGGCGGCGCTGCGCAGCACCGATCAGCGTGGCGTTGACGATCGCGATGCCGGCGTAGAGCCCGGCCGGGCCGAGCACGACGAGCAGTCCGAGGTTGTTCGCGCGACGCGCGTCGGCGGTGACGCCGTCGATCCACGCGTCGCGGGTCATCGCCGCGCCGCCGGCGAGCGCCTGCGCGGCCCTCAGGAGCCGGTGGTCGCTCACCCCGGATCGCGGGGTGAGGAAGAGCTGCGTCGGCGCGCCGGTGACGAGCCCGGGGGTGACGAGGAGGTTGCCGTAGAGGTCTGGCGCGTCCGGGACGACCGCGACGATGCGGAGCCGGACCCGCTTGCCGTCGATCCGGGTGGTCACCTTCCCGCCCAGGTGGACCCCGGCGTCGGTGAGGTAGGTGTGGGCGACCGCGACGGTGCGTCCGTGGAGGTCGGCGAGGCTCCCGTCGTCGGCGCGCAGGCGGCGGGCCGCGGCGGCGGTGGCGAGGTCGACCACGTCGACGTCCTCGGTGTCACCGTCACCGACGGGGAGCGACACCGTGCGTCGTACGTCGACCACGCCGACGGCCGGATCGGCGGCGAGCCGCGCCGCGACCGAGGGGTCGGTGACCACGACCGGCGCGGCGAACTGGGCCCGGTCCTGGCCACTGGACCAGTCGACGGTGAAGCTGAGCGTCAGGAGGAGCGAGCCGGCCATCGCGGCGATGGCGGTCACCGGCGCCGCGACCGACGACGTCGTGCGCACGGCGGTGCGCAGCTCGCCGGCCGCCAGTCGCGCGGCGACCGAGCGCTCGACGAAGGGCCGGGCCAGCAGAGCCGCCACCGGCGGGACCACGAGCGGCCCCAGCGAGGTGAGCGCGGCGACCATGAGCGCCGGCAGGAAGACGGCGACCATGACGGCCGCCAGCAGCGACAGCTGTCCGGCCAGGACGAGGGTGCCGACCATCGCGGCAGCGGTCAGCGCGCCCGTCAGGATGGCGGGGACGCCCGGACGACGGCGCTCGAGGGACGCCTCGCGCAGGGCGGCGGTCGGGGGCACCTTCGCGGCCCGCTTGGAGGCACGCCGGCACCCGAGGAGAGCGACGAGGACTCCGGACGGCGCGGCCGACACCCAGGCGATCCACGCCGGCGGGGCCACGAGGTGCACGCTGGTGACGCCGATCGCGCGGAGCGCCCAGAGCGCGACCGGGCCGAGCGCGGTCCCGACGAGGCAGCCGGCGACGGTCGCGGCCAGGGCGACCAGGGCGGCCTCGCCGAGCAGAAGCCGGCGTACCTGCCGCGGGGTCGCGCCGATCAGTCGCAGCAGGCCGAGCTCGCGCTGGCGGGTGGCGACCACGAAGCCGAACGTGCTCGCCACGACGAAGATCGCCATGAAGAGCGACACCCCGGACATCACGCCGAACATCGAGGAGAGGTCGTCGAGCTGGAGCCGCTCCGCGCTGCTGACGCCCGCACGCGTGCCGGTCGTCTCGACCGCACCGATGAGGGTTGCGGTCACGGCGATCAGGGCGATGCCGAAGGTGAGCGCGACGAAGGCGCCTGCGTACGCCGGCCAGGAGGCCCGCACGCTCTGGCGGCTGACGTGGAACATCACTGCTCGAGCTCGCTCATCGCAGTGGCGATCTGCGCGGCGTCGGCGTCGCGCAGCCGGCCGACGACCATCCCGTCGGCGAGGAACAGCACCTCGTCGGCGTACGACGCGGCGAGGGGGTCGTGGGTCACCATCACCACGGTTTGGCCCTGGTCGGCCGTGGTGCGGAGCAGGTCGAGGACGACGCGCCCGGAGTGGCGGTCCAGCGCGCCGGTCGGCTCGTCGGCGAAGAGCACCTGCGGGCGGACGTGCAGCGCCCGCGCGATCGCCACCCGCTGCTGCTGGCCGCCCGAGAGCTCCGGCGGCCGGCGGCGGGCGAGTTCGCGCAGGCCGACGCGGGCGAGCGCGTCGTGGACCGCTGCCCGGTCGACCCGCTGGCCGGCCAGCCGGGCGGGCAGCGCGACGTTGTCGAAGGCGGTGAGGGCGTCGAGCAGGTTGTAGGCCTGGAAGACGAAGCCCATCGTGTCGCGGCGCAGCTTGGTCAGCTCGGTCTGGTCCAGCCCGCCGAGCGGGATCCCGCCGATCAGCACCCGTCCCGACGTGGGCTCGTCGAGGCCGGCGGCGAGCTGGAGCAGCGTCGACTTGCCGGAGCCGGAAGGGCCCATGATCGCGGTGAAGGTGCCGCTCCGGAAGGCGTGGGTGATGCCGCGCAGGGCGTCGACCCGGCCGGCCTTCGAGCGGTAGCTGCGGGTGAGGCCGTCGAGGGTCACGGCCACGTCGGTCCCAGTGCTGCCGGGTGCGGTCGCCTGCTGGACTGTCATGCCACCAGTCCACCGGCGCACGGCCGCGCGGGCACGGGCTTGTGCGCCACGGTTGAGGTAGCGCACGCGCTACCCCGCGGGCCGCGCTCGCGCCCTAGGGTCGACGCGTGAGCTCCTTCCCCGACGCGTGGACGGCGGTCCGGGGGCGGCCGTGGCGGTTCCTGGCGTCGGCGTGGCCGTGGCGGTCGGTGCTCTACGTCGCCAGCACGGTCCCGGTCGGCATCGTCGTGCTCGTCGTGCTGGTCACAGTCGTCGGCGTCGGCCTGTTGACCGCCGTTGTGATCGTCGGCGTGCTGGCGCTGCTGCGCGTTCCGCTGATCACGCGGGTCGTCGCCGCGGTCGAGCGGTGGCGGCTCAGGCTGGTCCAGCCGCAACCGGCCGGGCGGCGCACGTCGTGGCGGGAGCAGCTCCGCGCGTGGCGCTCGCTGCCGGTGGCATGGAGCGAGATCGGCTACGCGGTCCTGCTCTCGACCGTCCTCCTCGCCGTCGACGGGCTGGCGCTGGCCGTGCTGTCGGCGCCGGTGGTCCTCATCGCCTCGCCGCTGTTCTGGCAGGTCACTCCCGGCGAGATGGAGGTGGCCGGCTGGCGGGTGGACACGGTGGGGGAGGCGTGGCTCGCGGTGCCCGTCGGCGCGGTGCTGCTCCTGGTCTTGGCCTACCTGCTGACCTGGCTCGCCTGCGGTCAGGCCGCCCTCGCCCGGCTCCTGCTCGACCCGCCCGAGGAGCGGCTGCAGCAGGCGGTCGCCGAGCTGCGCCGGTCGCGCTCCGGCCTGGTCGACGCCTTCGCGGCCGAGCGGCACCGCATCGAGCGCGACCTCCACGACGGCGTGCAGCAGCGGCTCGTCGCGCTCACGATGACGCTCGGCAGCGCCGAGCTGGAGGTCGAGGACGGGCCGGGGCTCGAGCTGGTCCGCGCCGCCCACCGACAGGCCGAGGACGCGCTGGCCGACCTGCGGGCCACGGTGCGCGGGATCCATCCGCAGGTGCTCACCGATCACGGGCTGGTCGCCGCGGTCCACGAGATCGCGGACCGGTTCCCGGTCCCGGTCGGAGTGGACCTCGCGCTGCCGGAGCGGCTGCCGGCGCCGGTGGAGAACGCCGCCTACTTCGTCGTCAGCGAGTCGCTGACCAACGTCGCCCGGCACGCGCGGGCCGGCCGGGCCGACGTACGCGCCTGGGTGGAGCAGACTGGCGGGGTGCTCGTGCTGACCGTGACCGACGACGGGGTCGGCGGCGCCGACGCCGCGCAGGGGAGTGGCCTCGCCGGGCTGGCCGCCCGCGTCGAGGCGCTCGACGGGACGCTGCTCGTCACCAGCCCGGTCGGCGGGCCGACGCAGGTCAGGGTCGAGTGCCCACTCCGGTGAGGCCGCTGCGGATCGTGCTGGCCGAGGACGCCGCGCTGCTGCGGGAGGGCCTGGTCGGCATCCTCGAGCGCGCCGGCCACGACGTGGTGGCCGCCGTCGGCGAGGCGGACGCGCTGCAGGCCTACGTCCGCCGCGACCACCCGGACGTCGTCATCACGGACGTCAGGATGCCGCCGACCCACACCGACGAGGGCCTGCGCGCCGCGGTCGCGATCCGGGCGGGGCATCCGGACATCGCGGTGATGGTCCTGTCGGCGTACGTCGCGGAGAGCTATGTGGCCGAGCTGCTCGACTCCGCTCCCGCGGCCGGCGTGGGCTACCTGCTCAAGGACCGCGTCGGCCACGTGCGCGAGTTCCTCGACAGCCTGGCCCGGGTCGCCGACGGCGGGACCGTCGTCGACCCGGACGTGGTGCGCCAGCTGCTGCGGCGTCGCCGCGACGACGGGCCGCTCGCGGCGCTGACCGAGCGCGAGCGGGAGGTGCTGGCCCTCATGGCTGAGGGCCGTACGAACGGCCAGATCGCCCAGCTGCTCGTCGTCAGCGAGGCCGCCGTGCGCAAGCACGTCGGTTCGATCTTCGCCAAGCTCCCGCTCGACCCGGCCGGCGACCGCCGGGTCAGCGCGGTGCTCGCCTACCTGCGCGGCTGATCAGCGGTAGTTGGTGAACTGGACCGCGAAGTCGTAGTCCTGACCCTTCACGAGCTGCTGCACGGCCTGCAGGTCGTCGCGCTTCTTGGAGGAGATGCGGAGCTCGTCGCCCTGGATCTGCGCCTTCACGCCCTTGGGGCCCTCGTCACGGATCAGCTTGCTGATCTTCTTGGCGTCCTCGGAGGAGATGCCCTCCTTGAGCGTGATGGAGATCTTCGACTGCTGCCCGGACTGGCGCGGCTCGGAGGCGTCGAGGATCTTCAGCGACTGATTGCGCTTGATCAGCTTCTCCTGGAAGACCGTGAGCACGGCGTTCGCGCGCTCGTCCGCGGAGGCGGAGATCTCGATCGCCTCCTCGCCCTTCCACTCGATGGTGGCGCCGGTGCCCTTGAAGTCGAACCGTTGGCTCACCTCACGAGCGGTCTGGCTGAGCGCGTTGTCCACCTCCTGGCGGTCGATCTTGCTGACGATGTCGAACGAGCTGTCGGCCATGGGATGCCCCTCTTCCGCGTTTTTTCCCGTCGGTGATGCCTGCGCTATTGTTCCGTCCTGTTGTGCCGGGTCCAAGACCGGGTCGACATCCCAGGCGGGTTGCCCGAGCGGCCAATGGGAGCGGACTGTAAATCCGTCGCGAAAGCTTCGAAGGTTCGAATCCTTCACCCGCCACCACTGGGACAAACGAGGCTCTGACCAGCGGAAACGCCGGTCAGAGCCTCGTTCGCTTTGTCCGGCCGTCTCCGGTCGGATCCGGCTGTGGGCGGTTCTCTGGGTAGTTGGGTCTCCGCCGCAGTGCCCCCACTCTCCCTCGTTCGGGTCGGCCAGTGTGGGTGCGCGAGGACCGACTGCCACACGTTCGCAAGGTTGGCGCATGTGGTTCCGACACGACCCGATCAAGCAGATCGCCGCAGCGTGGGGCGTGTCGAAAAGGCTCGATGCGAGCCGGAGAGCACACCGACCGCTAGCACTCCGAACCATGACGACCCGGTCGATCCGACCTTATGTCCGATTCGCGTCCAACGCGTCACCGCGGAAGTGACTGAATCGCCCTGGGCTGCCTCCACCAGACCCGGGGCGATTCACCGCCGAGCTCGACACCCACGGCGGTGGACAGGACGGTCAGCAGCGTGACGAGGACGCGGAACGGGCTGGTGTGACGTACGGATGACATGGCTGTTCCTGCGAGAGATGCCGCGACGGTGGTGCGTTGCCGTCCCCGGACGAATGATCGATGGCGGCGAAAAGCGCCCTGCCGGGACACGTCGGCGCCGCCGGATAGCGCACTCCTGACGGCGTCCGTCGACCTCCGCTGGGGCCGGCGCTCCACACGGCGCTCCGGAGCAGCACGCCGCTCACCGCGGGCGCCCCGAGCTCAGGACGGGTCGGTCGCGAGCGCGGCGAGCTCGGTGCGGGAGGTGATGCCGAGCTTGGCGTAGACGTTGCGCAGGTGGAAGTCGACCGTGCGGGGACTGACGAACAGCCGGCCGGCCACGTCCTTGTTGGACAGGCCCTGACGGACCAGCCCGGCGACCTGCGCCTCCTGCGCGGTCAGCTCGGTCGCGACGAGGGCCGCGCCGCGGCGCGCGGTCTCCCCGGAGGCGCGCAGCTCCTGGCGGGCCCGGTCCGCCCACGAGACGGCGCCCAGCGCCTCGAAGGTCTCGAGCGCCTCCCGCAGCGGCCCGCGTGCGTCGGCTCGGCGGCGTGCGCGCCGCAGGTGCTCGCCCAGCGCGAGCTGGCTGCGGGCGCGGGCGGGCACCCGCGGCGAGCGGGCGTGCCACACCAGGGCGCGCCGCAGCTCCGCCTCGGTCTCGGGACCGCCCAGCAGGGCTCGGCCGTGGTGCACGGCCGCCCGTGCCCAGGCCATGTCGGTGCCCTCGGCGAAGGCGGCGAGCTCGGCGAGCCACTCCTCGGCGACCTCCCGGCGCCCGGCCCGCACGGCGGTCTCGATCCGGTCCAGAGCGGCGAGCCGGCGTACGACGGGCAGGTCGATCTGCTCGAGGTGGTGGAGCGCGGACGCCGGCGCGAGGCCGGGCTGGCGTCCGGCCGCCCAGTGCGCGAGGCCGGCGACGAGCCCCGTGACCACGCCGCGCGGCGGGTGCGCGTCCATCTCCGCCTCGAGCTCGGCGAGGAGCCGGGGTGCGTGGCGGTCGCCGCGCAGGGCGGCGACCAGGGCGAGCTCGGCCAGCGGGAAGGTGACGAGCTCGTCGAGGCCGAGGTTGCGGTCGAGCAGGAGGGCCTCCTGGGCGGCGGAGGTCGCCTCGCCCCAGGCGCCGGTCGCGATGCGGAAGAGCGCTCCCCGGGTGAGGGCGTGCTCGACCATGTTCGCCGCGCTGGCGTCGCGGGCCCGCCGGAGCTGGAGGTCGTGCAGCTCGATCGCCCGGGCGTCGTCGCCCAGGTGGAGGGTCGCGATGGCGAGGTTGTTGTGCAGCAGTGGTGAGGCGCCCGGGTCGATGGGCGTCTCCCACGCGTGACGCAGCGCGTCGGCCGCCGTCGGCCAGTCGCCTCGCCCGACGGCCGAGAACCCCTCGAGCAGCAGTGCCGCGACGTGCTCCTCCGCAGGTGCGGTCGGCGCGGGCGGCGGCACCAGGCCGGCCGGGTCGGGCGCGTCCGTGCGGTGCGCGCCGAAGGAGGCGAGCGCCGCGGCCAGCATCGCGAGGACGCGTGCTCGGGCCGGGTCCTGCGGTGCCGCGGTCGCAGCCGCCTGGCACACGATGCGGTAGCCGTCGTCGAGGGAACGGGTGTTCCACTCGACCTGGCCCAGCAGCTGGAGCAGGTCGGCGCGCAGCAGCGCGTCGTCGGTGTCCGCCAGCGCGGCCCGGGCGTGCTGATCGGTCTCCGAGGGCCGGCCGGCGGCCAGGCTGGATGCGGCTGCGTCGTACAGCCGGCGGGCACGGGCC
Source organism: Nocardioides terrae (assembly GCF_900112345.1). Classification (GTDB taxonomy): domain Bacteria; phylum Actinomycetota; class Actinomycetes; order Propionibacteriales; family Nocardioidaceae; genus Nocardioides; species Nocardioides terrae. The sequence goes on along the minus strand of NZ_FOLB01000020.1, from coordinate 20,435 downwards.
TGCGGGTCGAGGGTGAGCTCGGCGGCGCGCGTCCACGCCGCCGATGCCGCTTCGTGGCCACCGCGCCGGCGGGCGCGCTCGGCCGCCTCGTCCAAAGCCGCGACGACCTCCTCCTCCGGCCCGCTGGCCGCGGCGGCGAGGTGCCACGCCCGGCGGTCCTGGTCCGGCGTGCCCGTCAGTGCGCCGGCGAGCGCACGGTGGACCTGGCGGCGGCGTGAGCTGGTGGCGGCGCCGTAGATCGCCGAGCGCACCAGCGGATGGCGCAACGTCACCATGCCGTCATCGGCGGCCAGCAGCCCCGACTCCTCCGCGGCGTCGAGCGCGTCGGCGCCGGCGCCGAGCGTGTCAGAGGCGCCTACGACGGTCGCTGCGTGACCGGAGTCGTCGGCAGCGGCGACGAGCAGCAGCGTCTGCGCGGTGGCCGGCAGGCCGCGGTACCGGTCGAGGAAGGCCCGCTCGACGACCTCGGTGATCGGCAACCGGTCCGGGAGCCGCTGGAGTCCGGACAGCTGCTCGGCGCTCAGCGCACGGGTCAGCTCGACGAGTCCGAGCGGGTTGCCCCGGGTCACCTCCAGCAGCTCGGCACGCACCTGCGGCGCGACCGGGACGCCGACGTGATCGGCGAGGAGGGCATCGGCCGCCTCCTCGCCGACACCGCCCACCTCGAGCACCGGCAGGTCGGGATCGTCGAAGCCGCCGCGCTCGTCCTCGCGCACCGCGAAGACGAGGGCGACGGCCTCACCGTCGAGCCGGCGGGCGGTGAACAGCAGCGCGGCCGCCGAGGCGTCGTCGAGCCAGTGGGCGTCATCGACGACGGCCAGGACCGGGCGCTCCCCACCCGCCTCGGAGAGCAGGTTCAGCGTCGCCAGGCACACCAGGTGGCGGTCGGCGACGGTCTCGGTGGTCTCGCCGAAGGCGGCGCTCAGCGCGGTCGCCTGGGGTGCCGGGATCTGGTCGCGGCGGCCGAGGACGGGGCGCAGGAGGCGATGCAGCGCCGCGAACGGGAGAGGTGCCTCCGACTCCACGCCGCGGGTGCGCAGGACGGTGAGGTCCGCTGCACTCGCGACAGCGTCGTCGAGCAGGACGGACTTGCCGACGCCCGGCTCGCCGCGGAGCAGCAGCGCCTCGCCTCGGCCGGCGCGGGCAGCATCGAGGAGGCGGCGCAGTGCCGCCTGCTCGCGCTCCCTGCCCCTCAGCACGATCGTCACCCTAGAGGCTCCCGGCCGGCCGGGAGCGGAAGTCGCAGCCGCCGTGCTCACCTGCGGACCCGGCACCCGAGCCGCTCCACCGCCGCGACGACGTCGGCGCGCTCCACCGGGTCCTCGGCGGTGACGACGAGGGTGGCGGCCGCGACGTCGACCTCGCACCGGACGATCCCGGGCAGCGCGCCGATCGCGGCCGGCAGGTCCTCGGCCGTACGCCGGCCGACCGGTGCCTCGAGGAGCAGCACGACCGACCCGACGAAGGTGCGCGGCGTGTCGCGCATCATCGGGTGGCGCGGTCGGTCGGGCGGGCGTCGAGGTAGGCGGCGTACTGGTGCGGCGACCAGGAGGCGACGACCTTGGTCCGGAGGCTGGCGCCGATGCGGCGGTAGAAGCGGTGGCCGGCCTCGTTGTCCTCGCGCGCGCCCCAGGTGATGACCAGCCGCTCGGAGGTGACGGCCTCGGCGAGCGCCGCCATCAGCCGCCCGCCGACGCCGCTGCTGCGGGCCCCGGGCCGGACGTAGAGGTCGTCCATGGCCAGGAGGTCGCCGCCGATCCAGAGGTTCAGCTGGCGGACGCCGCTCACATAGCCGACCGGGTGGTCGTCGAGGTGGGCGAGCAGCACGAGCACCGACCGGTTCGCGAGCATGCGCCGCCAGTCGTCCTCGGTGCAGCGGACCGCTCCGGCAGAGTCCTCGTGCTCGGCGAGCTCGTGCATCAGGGCCAGGACGGTGCCGGCGTCCTGCACCCCTGCCCGACGGATGGTGACGTCGCCGGGCGTGGGGTTGGTCGGGCTGGTCGAGCTGGTCGGGGGTGCGGTGGTCGTCATGGTCGTCTCCTGACGTGGGTGGCGTGGGTGGCGTGGGTGGCGTGGGTGGCGTGGTTGGCGTGGGTGGCATGGTTCTGCGGCGTGTGCGCGCGGGCTCGAGGCGGTCCGCGGGCTCTGGGTCGGCTTCCCCGGCGCGCGGTCGCACCGGGGAAGCCGCCGGGGCTCAGTGCCCGTGGCCGTGCCCGTGCCCGTGTCCGTGCCCGGCGGCAGCGGCCGGGTCGGAGGCGGGCAGGAGGACGGTCGGGACGATGAGGAGGAACAGCCCGACCGCGATCGCCCAGAAGGCGTCGTGGGTGCCGGAGACGATGCCGGCGTGGGTGGTCAGATCGCCGGCGATGGCGGTGAGGGCGGCGACGCCGAGGGCGGCGCCGATCTCGTGGCCCGTCATCAGCAGGCCGGAGGCCATCCCGGAGTGCTGCTGCGGCACGTCGCTCATCGCGGCCACCGAGATGGCCACGAACATCGGGCCGACGCCGAGGCCGAGCAGGGCGAAGCCGGGCAGCACGTCGGTGAGGTAGCCGGACTCGGAGTCGAGGGAGGCCAGGACGACCGCGCCGGCGGCGGCGATGACGAGGCCGGCCGCGATGAGCCTCTTCGCGCCCGCGTGGGGCAGCACCTTCGAGGCGACGGCGGCGCTGGCGGTGATGAAGGCGGCCAGCGGCAGGAACTCCAGACCGGCGACCAGGGCGGAGTCGCCGAGCACCTGCTGCAGGTAGAGCGAGCTGAGGAAGATGGCGCCGACGACGGCTCCGGTGACGCCGGCCATCACGACGGAGGCGGACACCAGGGACCGGACGCGCCAGGTGGCGGGGGGCACGATCGGCGCGGCCACCCGACGCTCGTTGACGAGGAACCCGCCGAGCAGGGCGAGTGCGGCGGCGCCGGCGATCAGGGTTCGGGACGAGCCCCAGCCGTGGCTGGTCGTCGACTCCACCGCGAAGACCAGGGCGAGCAGCCCGGTCACCAGCAGCAGCGCGCCGGAGACGTCGAGCCGGCCCCGGCCGCCGTGTCCAGCCGTCGCCGGGGAGGCGGGGACCTTGCGCAGCACGCCGGCCAGGACGGCGACGCCGACGGGCACGTTGATGAAGAAGACGGCGCGCCAGTCGAGGACGGTGGTCAGGATGCCGCCGAAGAGCACGCCGGCGGCGATGCCCATGCTGGCCACCGTGCCCCACAGTCCCAGCGCCGTGGCGCGTTGCCGGCCGGCGTACGTCGTCATCACGATGGACATCGCCGCAGGAGTCAGCAAGGCCGCGCCGGCGCCTTGGGCGCCGCGGGCCAGGATCAGGGTGGCGGCGGTGCCGGCGAGGCCGGAGACCAGCGAGCCCGCGGTGAACACGGTCAGTCCGGTCAGGAACATCCGACGTCGGTCGAAGAGGTCGGCCAGCCGGCCGCCGAGCAGCAGGAAGCCGCCGCTCAGGAGCACGTAGGCGCTCACCGTCCACTGGTAGCCGCTCGAGGACAGGTGCAGGTTCGCGGCGATGCTGGGCAGGGCGACGTTCACGACGCTGACGTCGAGGACCACCATCACCTGGGCGGCGAGCATCAGGGCGAGCACGGTCCAGGGACGACGCGGTACGTCGGCGTCAGGCCCGTGCCCCGCCTGCGGGGCGTGCCCGTGGTGGTGAGCGACGGCGGGTCTCGCGTGGTCGGCGGTGCCGGCCGACGGTGGGTGGTGCAGCTCGGTGGACATCAGGGTCTCCTTCGGATCGGGAGCCGGCGGGTTGCCGGTGATGTCGACGAGCGTCGCGTCGAGCGCTGGCTGCTCGCGCCGGCGGAATCGCCGGGATCGACGCGTCGCGACCGCGTCGTCGTGGCCCGAGGAGCGCCCTCCGCGCGAGGCACGTGCGGCGCCCGGGGAGCGGCGGGACCCGGTCTCCGGGCGCACACGCCGGCCGAACCCGGCGATCTCGCCGGTGCGAGAGCGCCCCGGCCCGCGGGACGGTGGTCGGGCCCGCAGACCGCCCGAGACAGGCGAGGACCATGACCGTCACCGCACCGCCCCCCGCTCACGCCGACCCGGCGACAGCGTCCCTCCCGACGAGCCGCACCAGGGCCGAGCGTCGCCGTACGATCGCGCTCGGCCTCCTGGTCTCGGCGCAGTTCGTCGTCATGCTCGACACCTCCATCGTCAACGTCGCACTGCCGTCGATCCGGGCTGACCTGGCGTTGAGCCCCTCCGGTCTCAGCTGGGTGGTCAACGCCTATGTACTGGCCTTCGGCGGCCTGCTGCTGCTCCCGGGCCGCGTCGCCGACCTGCTGGGCCGCCGCCGCATGTTCGTCGGCGGGGCGGCCGTGTTCACCATCGGGACCCTGCTGGCCGCAAGCGCGGCGAGCGCCTGGATGCTGATCGCGGGCCGGATCGTCCAGGGTGTCGGCGCCGCCGCGCTCAGCCCCGCGGCGATGTCGCTGCTGCTGCTCAACTTCTCCGGCGACCGGCGCGCACGGGCGATGAGCCTGTGGGGCGCCGCCTCCGCGGTGGGCGGTGCCACCGGCGTCTTCGCCGGCGGGATTCTCACCGGCACCTTCGGCTGGTCGTCGGTGTTCCTGGTGACGGTGCCGGCCTCCGTCACGGCCGTCGTCCTCGGGCTACGCGTCCTCGAGGACTCCCCCCGCACGGCACGGCGCACCTTCGACGCGGCCGGGGCGTTGACGATCACCGGCGCGATCGTGGCCCTGGTCCACGGCGCCCTCCGTGCCGCCGACGGCGGCCTGACCGCGCCCACCGTGCTCGCCTTCGTCGTCGCCGCCGTCCTCCTGGCCGCGTTCGTCCTCCTGCAACGACGCGCGACCGACCCGCTCGTGCCGCTGGAGCTCTTCCGGTCCCGCGTGCTCCGCCTCGGTGTCGCCCTCGCCATCCTGGGCGGGGCGGCCCGGGCCTCGACGTTCGTCCTCGTCGCCCTCTACCTCCAGCAGGCGCTCGCCCTGTCGCCCGAGCACGCCGGCCTGGCCATGGTGCCGACCTCGGTGGGCGGATTCGCCGTCTCGCTCACCCTGCTCCCGAAGGTGCTGCGTGCCATCGGTCCGCGGCGCAGCCTGGTGGGTGGTCTGCTGGTCCTCGCGGCCGGTCAGCTCTGGCTCGCCTGGGGACCGGGCTCGCTCGGCTACCCGGTCGCGGTCCTGCCCGGGCTCCTGCTCGTCGCGACGGGCGTGGCGCTCAGCTTCACGCCGACGACCATGGTCCTCGCATCCGCGGTGCCGGACTCCCACGCCGGACTGGCCTCCGGCCTGGCGAGCTCGGCCACCCAGGTGGGTGCCGCGCTCGGCACCGCGACCTTCACCGCCATCGCGCTCTCGTCGGGTCGCGGGTTCCCGGCGGCGTTCACCGCGGCGGCAGCCGTCGCGCTCGGTACGGCCATCCTGGGTGGGGCGATCGCCCGCCGGTGAGCGGTCCTGGTGGACGCTGGCCTACCTCGGAGTGACGCGCTCACGTGCGCGCCTTCACGCCACCCGGTGTGGAGGGCCCGCCTCCCGCCCCTGGAACGTCAGGATGGCGGGATTCATCACCCGTCCGTCACGGATCTCGATCGCCCGGCTCAACGTCTCGTCCGCGTCCCACGCGGGCCCACCGTCGAGCACGCGGCGCAGGAACGGAATGAGAGCGTTGCTGTTCTCCCAGGTCGCGGAGTTCCACAGGTACGACGGCGAGTGGTCGACGCCGTAGTAGAGGACGTTGTCCCCCACCACGAACGTCGGCTCGTGGAAGCTCGTCGGGCGGGCGAAGCTGAAGCCCATCCCCAGGTCGCACGAGACATCGACGATCAGGCTTCCCGGGCGGAACGCCGACAGGTCGTCGTCGCGCAGATAGATGAGGGGGTTGGCGGTGTCCTGGAGGGTGCAGTTGACGACGATGTCGTTCTCGGCCAGGTACGCCGACAGCGGCTCGCGTCCGCGCTCGGTGATCACCTCGCTCGTGTGCGCGCTGCCCTGGTCGTGCTCGAACTGGCGAATGCGCACCGAGTGGATCGGCGATCCCACCGCGGCCACGCCCCGATTGGTCAGCACCGAGACGTCGTGCACACCGTGCGCGTTGAGTGCGGTCACCGCACCGCGTGCCGTGGCACCGAACCCGATGACGACGGCGCTCAGGCGCCGACCGTAGTCCCCCGTCAGGCCCGCAAGCTGGAGCGCGTGGAGGACCGAGCAGTAGCCGGCCAGCTCGTTGTTCTTGTGGAACACGTGGAGCCCGACGGCACCCTCGCGCGTCCAGTGGTTCATCGCCTCGAAGGCGATCACGGTCAATCGATGGTCGATCGCGACCTGGGTGAGGTCGGCGTCCTGGACGCAATGCGGCCAGCCCCACAGCACCTGCCCCGGGCCCATCGCGGAGACGTCCGCGAGCTGCGGCTTGGGCAGCAGCACGACGTCCCAGTCCGCCAGCAGCTGGTCGCGCGACGCGAACCCGGCGACGTACTGCCGCAGGGAGGCGTCGTCGACACCGAATCGCGCGCCGTACCCATGCTCGAGTGTGATCCGCTTGCGGAGGTCGGCATCGAGCTGAGGCAGGTGATCGGGGTGGATCGGCAGCCGGTGCTCGTTCTCCTTGGCTGACGAACCGATGACGCCGAGCGTCGCGAGCGTCACTTCTTCTTGCCCGAGTGGATCTTGTCGGACAGGTTCTCCGCCGATCCCTCGTTGCGCTTGTCGGCGCGCTTCTCCTTGATGGACTTGCCGGTCTTCTTGGTCATGCTCTGGCGCGGCGACTTGTCGCTCATGGGGTGTCTCTCTGAGAGGAAGCCTGAGTGGCTTCGAGTTCGAGACTACGCCTCGCGCTGCCGTGCCGGGCCATCGTGACCTTCAGGTGGCGGTGTGCCGCGACCCGGACCGGACGCGGCGGTGCGCGGCGACTCTGATCCGAGTGGCGCACCTGCGGTCCGATGCGCGTCCAGGCTTCATCGGGACGCCTCAGCAGCTGCGGTCACGAAAGCTCGGTAGGCGGATTGCCGGACCCGGTCTGGCGCCACGCTGTCGGCATCGAAGGACAGACGAGGCGAAGGTCATGGCACAGGTTGCGGGGACCCACGCCTCGCGCGCGTGACGCACGCTCCTTCGGAGCCGAGGTAAGACGCTGAGCGCTGCTGTCACAAACCCGAACGGGTCGATCCCTTCGTCATCGACTGGTGTGCCGGTTGAGCCGAAGAACTACACGAGCACTGCGGCTGCGTCCCACCAGAAGTGACGGTGCCCCACCGTGGTCCTGGCGCAATCGGCGGTCTGCCCGGCGACGCCAGACGGTGCACGGCCAAACGGAGCGAGGACTACGCAATGAACAAGAAGCCGGCCGCGAGGCAACCGACGATCACCACGACGCACGCAGCGTGGGGTGCTGGCCATCCTCGTCTCATGGTCACCGGTGAGTCCGAACGCTATGTGCATGAGATCAGCTGCGATCTGACGCACATCGGTTCAGGACCCGACTCGGATCTGCAGCTGCCCTCAGCGGACGAGTTGCATGCCACGATCCTGCACGACACGGCGGACGAGTACGTGCTGACCATGGTCGGGGACGGTGCGACCGGTTTCGGGCCGAACGAGACGCTGCGGACCGGCGCCCACTTCACTGCCGGCCCATGGCAGCTCATCTTCATTCGTGATGAGTTCGCTGATCACGGGCGCCCGTACGGTGGCCGCCGCGGTGGTGAGCTCGCCTACCAGCGTCCCCAGGAGCCGCGTCCCGACTATGCGCAGGAGCACCCCGCATCCTCGCTGACGCGATGCGCGCTCAAGCATCCGGCCCGGACGAGCGACCGTGGCCAGGTGGACAAGCTCGGGCACAGCCTCTTGATGGACGAGAGCGCCGACCCGGCCGGCGGCCGGAGGCCCGATCTCGTGCTGGTGAACGACGAGATGGCCGGCGTCTACGAAGCCACCGTCGGGGACGCAGCCGTGGGCGGCGTCACCTACAACCTGGCCGGCGACGATCGGATCATCGTGCTCGGAGTATCGGTCTTCCCGGAGTACCGCGGAAAGGGTATCTCCGCGGAGCTGATCCGCGGCGTACTCGACGACGTCCGCGCCCAGGGCAAGACCATCACCAACTACTGCCCGGTCGTGTCGACGTTCATCGAGCACAACGCCGGCTACGGCGACCTCATCGACCCAGTCCATCCCGGGCGTGGTCGGTCCTCAGCCCGTAAGAACTGAGATCCCGACGGACACGAATCCGCCGTCAGACAAGACGAGGCGGAGGGGAGGTCCGGCATCGACCCGGTGCTCTGGCAGCGGGGATGCCGACAAGACCGGTGGTGAACTGCAGCAGAACTGTCGCTCAGGGCAGTCTCGTGATCGATGGGTCGCTCGCGGCCGAGGACGTGCGGGGCCTCGCCCGCCACGCCAGGTCGTGCGACGGATGTGCGACGTACCTCGGCCAGCTGGCGACGACCGCCGCTGTGCTGGCGAGCCGCGGCACAGTGACCATGTCGCTCGCGGTCACGGCGGCCGCGAAGAATGCAGCGCCCATTGAGTCGGACGCGGCGATCCACCAGTCGCATCGCGCGCTGACCGCGATCGCGCGCGCCGCCGACCCCTCGCACGCCGACGACCTGGTCCAAGAGACCTGGGACCACTTCCTGAACGCCAGGGGTGCGGCCACACCGACGCGTGAGCAGCTCACCGAGCACCTGCTGGGGCTGATCCATGGACAGGTCGAGGACCATGAGGTCGCCCGTGACGCCTGGGCCACCAGCCTGATCGACCACCATCCGCATGACCCCGCGGACCTCGCCGAGACTGACCTGCCGGCCGATCCCGCTTCGTTCGCCGACCTGCGGGCCCTTGCCGATCGCGACGCGCTGGACGCCGACGGGGACCAGGCCGAGCTGCTCTTCCCCGAGCTCTACGGTGACCGTCCCGACGTCAGCGAGTGGGCGAGCCCGCCGGTTGCCTGGCCGACGCTTTCGCGCATCCTCAGCCCGGAGGACGAGGCGGAGACGAGCGAGCTCTACTCGGTCGTGGACGAAGCCCTCGAGGAGCTCTCAGCCGGCATGGCCGACGCGGTGTACGTCGTGGACATCGAGGGGCACTCGCTCCCGACCGCGAGCGGGCTTCTCGGGCGAGACATCGGGGACCTGCAGCGAGATCTCCGCGTGGCTCGCAACCACCTCCGTGGTCGGGTCGACGCCTATCTCACCCAGCGCTGACGGCACGCGCATCCATCACCGAACCCGGACGCCCGGGACCCGCACCCCCCACCTCACTCGACCAGGAGGAAACATGGAGCTCGAACGTGCTCAGGACCTGATCAACGCCAAGCGACACCGCGTCGAGACGCTGCTGGCCTCAGCAGCGGTGGCACGCACCGAGGACAATGCAGCCGAGCGCGACGCCGGCAACGGGGACGCCGACGGTGCCCAGCCGCTCGAGCACGAATCAGTGGACCTCGCCATCGAGCGCAGCCTTCGCGAGCAGCTCGCCGCGCTCGAGCGCGCGCAGGACCGCATCACGAACGGCTCGTACGGCTTCTCGCTGGACAGTGGCGAGCCGATCCCGGACGCCCGACTCGAGGTGGACCCCGCAGCCGAGCACACCGTCGACGAGGCTGCCCGCCGGCCGCATCACCTCCACGGCCGCGGCCAGGGAGAGCCAGCGCTATGACGGTCTCACGTGGGTTCCTCGGGCATCACGACCCGCGGGCCGTCGACCTGCCGCCCGGGCAGCACCTGACGCGCGGCTTCCCCGTGCTCACCGCAGGTCCGACCCAGACCGTCGCCACGGAGGACTGGAGCTTCACCATCACCCCCGAGTCCGGTGCACCGACGCGATGGACCTGGGACGAGATGATGGCTCTGCCTTCCGAGGACGTCACCGTCGACATCCACTGCGTCACCCGGTGGACCAAGCTCGGCACCAAGTGGCGGGGTGTCCCGCTCGACGCCTTCTTCGAGGACGTCGAGACGTACTACGAGTACGCGATGGTGCACTCCTACGGCGGCTACACCACCAACCTTCCGCTCGAAGACCTTCTCGACGGCAAGGCCTGGGTCGCCTACGAGCACGACGGCGACCCGCTGCACGTCGAGCACGGCGGCCCAGCGCGTCTGCTCGTGCCCCACCTGTACTTCTGGAAGTCGGCGAAGTGGGTCAACGGCATCACGATGCAGCGCTTCGACGAGCCCGGGTTCTGGGAAGGCTTCGGCTACCACAACTACGGCGACCCGTGGCGCGAGGAACGGCACGCCGGTGACTGACGCAGAGGCCGGGGTCCGCACCGCCAGGTCCGCCGCTGGCGACGGCGCCGCACCGAGGATTCGCAACCGGTGGCACAAGGCGACCTTGATCGGGTTGCACTCCCAGTCGCAGCACGCACGGACGCTCGCGCTTCGGGTTCCCGGTTGGCCCGGGCATCTCCCCGGTCAGCACGTCGACATCCGGCTCACCGCCGCCGACGGCTACACGGCCCAACGCAGCTACTCGCTGGCCGAGGCCTCCACCCCGGACCGTGTCGCCATCACCGTCGACCTCCTCCCACACGGCGAGGTCTCGCCCTACCTGGTCGACGTGATGGAGATCGGCGACGAGCTCGACGTACGCGGACCCATCGGCGGCTGGTTCGTGTGGGAGCCGGGAGACCCTGCCATCGGCGATGGTCCCGTGCTCCTGCTCGCCGGCGGGTCCGGCGTCGTACCGCTGGTCACCATGCTCCGAGCTCGACAGCAGGCGCGGGACAAGACACCGACCATGCTCGTCTACTCGCTACGCGGGCCGCGCGACCTCATGTACGGCCCCGAGCTGCAACGCATGACCGCAGCATCGGCGCGTGCCTCGACGCCGGCTGACACCGACATCCGCCTCGTCTACACCCGCAGGATCCCCGACGGTCATCCCCGCCCGCCAGCCCACCTGTCGGCCGACGACCTCCAGGCGCCGCTCTCGTGGGCGCAGCCGCTCGCCACGCGCGTGTACGTGTGCGGGTCCTCCGGCTTCGTCGACCACGCGACCGCGCTGCTTCGCGAAGCGGGATACGCCGACCACCAGATACGCACCGAACGATTCGGACCGTCAGGAGCCGACCGATGACAACTGAAGTATCGAGCCCGTCCACGCCCGGCGATGACGCCGGGTCCGGCCTCGTCCTGGACGGGAACGCCGCCGCCGGGGAGTTCTCCGACGTCCTTGCCCATGACCCCACGACGGTGACCGTCCGTTGCGGCACGTGTTCCGCCACCCAAGCATTCGCCCAGCTGCGCGCCTACCTGGGCGGGCCCGGCACGGTCCTGCGGTGCCGGGAGTGCGAAGCGATCGTCGCTCGCCTCGCCCGCACACCCCGGGGAACCTGGCTGGACATCTCCGGCTCCAGCTCGTGGCTGTTCCTTCCTCGCCCTGCTCGAGCCTGACCGCGACCCTGCCTCGAGCCTGACCGCGACACGAGTAAGAACCTGGACCTCCTCGACACCAACGCCTCACCGTCACCAGCGCGGCGATCGACGCTGCGGGATCGAGAAGGAGACACCGATGAAGGCAGTAGTGGGCGAGACCGTGGTCGCGGAGGCTCCCATCGACGAGGTCGTCGGCGTCGAGGGGAACGCCTACTTCCCACCTGACGCGATCACAGCCGGCATCCTGCGCGACTCTCCGACGCCGTACACCTGCCCGTGGAAGGGCGCAGCGCAGTACCACGACGTCCTCATGGGCGACACGGTGCTCAAGGACGGAGCATGGTCCTATCCCCACCTGACGCGGTTCGCGACCGAGCGTGTCGGGCGCGACTTCAGCGGCTACGTCGCCTTCGACACCCGTCAGGTCCGGCTCGAGAACTGAGGCCACCCAGCGGCTGACGTTCGCATCCGCCACAGATCGGTCGCCAAGGTAAGACGCCGACCGGCCGTGGCACATACCAGGCGTCCAGCTCCGGCTCACGGCAGGAGCAACGTGCGGCATGATGCCGCCTCACCAAGGAGTCAATGACATGGGTGCTTTCGAAGGCCGCAAGCTGATCGCCGTCGGCGGAAGCAGCGGCATGGGACGACAGAGCGCAGAGGACGTGGTCGCCGCCGGCGGCTCGGCCGTCATCATCGGCCGCAACCCGGCCCGCGTCGAGGACACGGTCGACGCCCTCTCGCAGCGAGGCAAGGCGTGGGGCATCACCGCGGACCTCGCCGACCGCGCGGTGGTCAAGCGCGTGCAAGACCTGCTCGCGTCCGAGCACGCCGATGCCACACTCCTGGTCAACTCGGCCGGCTTCTTCATCCCGAAGTCATACCTCGACTACGACGACGCGGACTACGACTCCTATCTCGAGCTCGCCAGGTCTGCCTTCTTCCTCACCCAGACGGTCACCCGCGGCATGATCGCCGCCGGTGGGGGAGCGATCGTGAACATCGGCTCGATGTGGGCCCATCAGGCCATCGCTGCCACTCCCGCCACCGGCTACTCCATGGGCAAGGCGGCGCTGCACGCGCTCACCCACAACCTCGCCATGGAGCTGGCCGTGCACAAGATCCGGGTCAACGCCGTTGCCCCGGCTGTCGTCGCGACGCCGCTGTACGAGGGTTTCATCCCTCAGGACCAGCTCGAGTCGACGCTGGCCACCTTCGACAGCTTCCACCCGCTCGGCCGGGTCGGCACTCCCCAGGACATCGCTTCGGCGGTGACCTACCTGCTCTCCGAAGAGGCCAGCTGGGTGACCGGCGCCATCCTCAACGTCGACGGCGGTGTCATGGCGGGCCGGAACTGATCCGTTCACCCGCGCCGCTCGCGGCACGGGATACCGATAGCAAAGGGGAGAACAGTGGCACGGACCTATGAGCGCACTCCAGAGGCGATCGAGCGGCTGACCGAGCGTCAGCGCGCAGTGACCCAGCACGACGTCACCGAGCCGCCCTTCCAGAACGAGTTCTGGGGCTCCAAGGAGCCGGGCATCTACGTCGACGTCGTCTCCGGCGAACCCTTGTTCGCCTCGTTGCACAAGTACGACAGTCACAGCGGCTGGCCCAGCTTCACCACTCCACTCGAGCCCGACAACGTCGTCGAGCTCACGGACACCAGCCACGGCATGGTGCGCACCGAGATCCGCTCCGCCCACGGCAAGAGCCACCTCGGCCACCTTTTCGACGACGGACCCGATGAGGCAGGTGGCCTGCGCTACTGCGTCAACTCCGCGTCTCTGCGCTTCATCGCTGCGAGCCACCTCGAGGTCGAGGGATACGGCGAGTACGCGCACCTGTTCGGTGGCGCGGAGACGCCCACGCAGGAGGGAGGCCTCGCATGAGCACGTGTGGCGTGGCCTATCAGCCGGAGACCGCGGTCCTCGCCGGCGGCTGCTTCTGGGGGATGGAAGACCTCCTGCGCAAGAAGGACGGCGTGCTTTCCACCCGGGTCGGCTACACGGGAGGCTCCAACGACCACCCGACGTACCGCAACCACCCTGGGCATGCCGAGGCGGTCGAGATCGTCTTCGACCCGATGCGGATCACGTTCCGCGAGCTGCTCGAGTTCTTCTTCCAGGTCCACGACCCGACGACGCCAAACCGGCAAGGCAACGACGTCGGGAGCAGCTATCGGTCGGCCATCTTCTACCAGGACGAGACGCAGCGCGACGTCGCCGAGGCGACCATCGCGGACGTCCAGGACAGTGGTCTGTGGCCGGGCCCCGTCGTCACCGAGGTCACCGAAGCCTCAACCTTCTGGGAGGCCGAGCCTGAGCACCAGGACTACCTGGTCAAGCATCCCCACGGCTACACGTGCCACTTCGTCCGGCCGCAGTGGCAGCTGCCGACTCAGCAGCAGCCGGCCGACTGACGAGCGAACGCTCGGACGAGAAGCACCCTCATGACCACTGTCGAGGCAGCCAGCCCATCGCGCGCCCGCGTACGCATCGCCTCGGTCGTGATCCGCGCATCCGGTGAGGGCGATAGATTGGCGCCGAGCAGACACTCGGACGAGGCATTGGAGTCAATGAGCTACGCGAGGTGGGGGCGTGCCTGACGGCGGTGCACGTCGTCCATCCGACGGTGGTCCCAGCGATCATTGGGCACGCCTCGACGCCTTCTTGCGGACCGATCCACGTGACGCCGGCTGCGACGCGACCATGGACGTGCTCGACATCTACGCTGAGCTCCTCGTTGCTGGAGAAGACGCGGCCCAGCGGTTCCCGGTCCTGCATGCGCATCTGCTCGCCTGCGGTGCGTGCGGGCAGGACCTGGAGGGTCTCCTAGCCGCGCTTCGGGACGACCCGTCCGCGTAGACGCGTCCCCCAGGGCATGCACGCGACTCACCGGTAGGCACAGCGCCCGTCGCCGCTGCGGTACTCGGCGACGACGTCTCGCTCCAGCCTCGACGGGTCGAGCGACCGGGGACTGCGCCCGATGGACGTATGAAACTGGTCTCGGTAGTCCAGTAAAGATTTGCCGCGCGCGCTCCCATCCTCTTGATTGGACTAAATAGTCCGGTCTATGGTGAGAAGACGTCGAGCAGCAAGGTACGGGACCAGCGCAGGCCCGGCGTGAAGGTTCTGGCCAAGAGAGGCTGTTGTGGACGACCCGGACATTGAGCAAGAGAACCGCCGGTGGGTATGCGACCTGTCCATGCCCGGCCCCCGACGAGAAGCGGCCTGCGGTGAGCTGTATCCACTGCTCGTGCGGATCTCGAAGTCAGAGGCGCGCCGCCGCGCCCCTCTGCTGGAGCTACAGGGGCCCGAGCTCGAGGACATTGCGCACCAAGCCGCAGCGGACGCCGTGATGGCCGTGATCGAGCGGCTCGACAGGTTCCGTGGCGAAGCGCGGTTCACCACGTGGGCCACCAAGTTCGCCATCTTCAACGTGGCGACCAAGATGAACCGGCACTTCTGGCGCCGGCACGAGGTTCCTTACGAGCAAGAGGACTGGGCCAGGCTTGCTTCGAGGTTCGACCTGAGCCCTGACGACGAGGTGCAGGTTCGAGACTTCGCCCAGGCGGTCAGGACCGCAGTGGAGGACGCCCTCACAGAGAGGCAGCGACTGGTCTTCGTGGCCACCGTCCTCAACGGCATGCCGATCGAGGTTCTCGCGGACGAGCTCGGCTCGACGCGCAACGCCTTGTACAAAGTGCTCTTCGATGCCCGCAAGAAGCTTCGGGCGGCGCTGGTGGCCAACGGACACCTCCCCGGCGTGAGCGCGCTTCGCTCCGCCTGAAGGGCATGCGCGCGGCCTCATTCACGAGCCGGCGCGACCGCGGCTTCAGCCGCGGCACGGTCGGCGTAGCCGGGGTGACGAGGATCGATCAGGTCGGCGTCCTGCGTCGTCCTCGAGAGGTACTCAGCCACGAAGGGGCAGATAGCCGTGACGGTCCCGCCACGCGCGCGGATCTCATCGAGGACGCGACGCACCATGGCTGCGCCCACCCCCTGATGCTGGTGGCGAGGCTCGACTTCTGTGTGCTGCAAGGCATACCGGTTCGGGTTCAGGTGGCTGTAGTACAGCCAGCCGGAGAGCTCACCTGCCCGATGAAGCTCGAACCGACCTCGGTCGGTGTTGTCGATCAGCTCATCGCGCGGCGGTGTGGGGTCTACGAGGTTCATCGACGACTTCTTCGACGTAGGTGCCGGCGTAGTTTCACGTCCGGCAGACTGGACGATATAGTCCAAGTAAGAGCCGTAGAGCCCGAAATTCAATGTGCGTGCGGGCGTAAGCCAGACGGGCCAGTCCGACACGAATGCAAAGCACGGTCCAGGTGGATCGTGACTGGAACGAGCGAGGCGGGTCGAGGTATGGAGCGGGATCAGGCCGTTGTCGAGATCCGCAAGGATGAGGTCGCTCGTCTGTACGAGGCGCTGATCGATGGCCATGTCGTGGGTGACCTGGCCTACGAGACGACCGGTGGACGCGTGTCACTCACCCACTCCTACGTCGACCTGGACCAGCGGCACCGTGGCGTGGCGTCGGCTCTCGCGAAGTATGCGCTGGAGGATGTGCGCGCGGGCGGGGGAAGGGCCGGCATCTACTGCGGCTTCGTCGCCGACTACGTGGACGCACATCCGGAGTGGACGGACGTCGTGGACGTCAACCGCTCATCGCTGGTGGCTTCGCGAACCGCGCGCCGCCTCGAGAGTGGGCGGTGAGGAATGGAACAGCAGCACGTCGTCGTCCAGCGCGACCGCATCCTCACCCCGATGGTCGTCCTGAGGCCGTGGTCGGTCGAGGACGCGCACGAGGCGTTCGAGATCTACGGCGACCCCGTAGTGGTGCGGGCGATCGGTCGACGTGAGCCGGTTGCTGATCTCGGTGAGATGAGGAGTGTGCTCGAGGAGTGGAACCTGCAGTCGTCGCAGGCTCCCGTGCCACAGGGCCTGTGGGCGGTCGAAGCCGTCGACGATGGGCGACTTCTCGGCGGTGCCACCCTTCTCCCGTTCAGCCGCCGCGATCCGGACCTTGTCATGGGGTGGCATCTTCGGCCCGGTGCCCGGGGTCACGGCGTGGCCGGTGCGATCGGCCACGCGCTCGCCCATCAAGCCTTCAGCGTCGAGGAGGTCGACGAGGTCTTCGTCGTGGCGGCGGAGCAGAACAGTGCCAGTCATGCCGTAGCCAGGCGTCTCGGGATGAACGGCGTCACCCGCGACTGGGCCTACCGGGACGTTCGGCTGGAGGTGCTGCGGATGGGTCGTGCGGACCTCCACAACGCTCGCCCAGGAGTCTCGATGGGGGACACGTACAACCCGGTCGGGGTAGACGACTGGTGATGGCGGGCGACCCAACCTGACGTACGGCCTCCCGGGCGAGCGTCCGGCGCCCGACCGCGCGTTCGCCGGGAGGTCAGCTGATGGTGCGGCTCTCGATGTACGCAAGCGCCATGTCGAGGGACGTCGCCATCGGCGTGACGTCACGCGCCGTCTGCGCCAGCATGTAGCCGCCTTGCAGGGCACCCATCAGGCCGGTGGCGAGCTGGTCCACGGAAGCGTCCGCTGGAAGAGTGCCGGCCTCCTGAACCCGCCGGAGGACCGCCGCCAGAAGCTCCTGCCACTCTCCGAACAGCCGGGCGAGGGCCTCGCGGGCGGCGGCGTCGTGGTCGGATACCTCCGATGCCAGCGAGCCGAGCGCGCATCCGTAGGCACCGTCTCGAAGTGCGTTGCGTTGCACGGTCGCGTCGCGCCAGCGATAGAGGCCACGGATGGTGGAGACGTGGCCGAGGGCGTCACGTTCACGCCGGATGATGCGTTCGCCGACGTGATCGATGACGGCACGCACGAGCGCGTCCTTGCCGTCGAAGTGCTGGTACAACTGCGACTTGCTGGCGCCGCTCGCGGCCAGCACGTCGTCGAGTGTGGTTGCTCCCACGCCTTGGACGAACATGAGATCGGCTGCTGCCTCGACGATCCTGGCCCGTGTCTTCAAGCCGCGCGCCGTGAGGCGTCGGCCATTCGGGGATTGGGCGGTCGTCGTCACAGGCTCATGCTACTGACCAGATGGGACAGTGCTCGTGTCCGCTCCGGCCGGGGAGCCGGGCCCGGCGAACGGTGTCAGTGCGACATCGAGAGCAGCGTCGAGAGGCCATTGATCCTGTGCGAGCTGGCTCAAGGTGCATCCGCCGTGAAGGGCGGCCAGGATCAACACCGCGGTCCTCTGCGGGTCGACGACCGCTGGTCCGGACTCGCCCGTCGCGCCATCCGAAGGTCGTGCCGCGGCGCAGGGCACGACGCGGGCGATCGCATCGGCGATGAGCTGGCGCCATCGGGCCAGGAACTCGGCGCGATCCCGGACGTCGCCCGCCTGACGCAGCGCGATCGCGTAAGGAGACTGCGGAGTCATGACCTCTTTGACGACCCGATGCCGCCACTCGGCCAGCGTGGCGCCGTCGGTGACGGCGGCAAGGCACACGCTCTCCGTGGCCAGTACCCCGGCGAATGGTGTGTTCATCTCACCTCCTCGAACTGGCGGCTCACGGTGCGGCCCTCGTAAAGCGCACGCGACGAGTCAGCGCTCGACCGGTCTCGGGTCGAGTGCCGAGATGTCAAGGTCGGCCTTGCGGTATCGGAAGACCTGGAGGCGAAGGTCGTAGTACTTGTCGGTCTCTCCGACCCACTCCATCCCGATGCGGCGGGCAGCGCGCGCACCGCGGGAGTTGTGAGGTCGGACGACGGCGAAGACCTCCTCCTCGCCGTGCGCGAACGCATGATGGGCCAAGGCGTGACCTGCTTCCGTGGCGAGCCCTCGGCCCCACATCGAGGGCTTGAGCTGGTAGCCCAGCTCGAGGTCAACGCCCGATGGAGGAAGCGGCAGGATCTGCCCGGACCCCGCCAGGCGCGCCGTCTCGATCTCTTCGATCGCCCACCGCCCGGCCGGCCGGCCGGGAAGGGACGGGGGGTCGGTGATCCAGCGACTGAGTACGGCGCGCATCTGGTCGAGGCCCTCCATGCGCTCCAAGGCTGGGGTCAACCACCTGGCGATCTCTGCGCTGCCGTAGATCTCCAGGGCATCGGCGGCGTCCTCGGGTCGCCAGGGACGCAATCGCAACCTGGCAGTCGTGATGACGGGGCCGATGATCGTGACGGGACGCATCATGTCCCTCCTCTGAGCGAGCTCGTGCGTGACGCGAGGTTCTTCGACGCTAGTCCGGAGTGGACTAGAAAGTCCAGTATAGCGGGGATGGGGGCCTCTTGAGAGGCCGACGAGTCGGCGGCGAAAGGCTGACCGCGCAACGCGCCACCAAGTCATGAGCGACCCACCGTTGCCGTGGTCCTCGACCGTGACCAAGGTCTGCCGACCCGCGGACCGCACCCTCGAGAAAGGTCTTGTCCACATGCCTCGAGCGCTCGAAGGACTGCAGGTGGCCCACGACGAGATCGTCACTGCCGAGCACATGCGCGCCGCCCTGACGGCCGGAACACTGGTGTTCGGGGACGGGGCTACGCAAGTCTTCACGTCCGACGGACACACCACGTACACGGAGGACCGCCGGCCCACCCGAGGTGACTGGTGGATTGTGGGGGACGGCGAGTTCGCATCCTTCTGGCCACCGGACTACAGGGCCAGCTATGCACTCCGCTGGCGCGTCGACGGCGGTGCGGTCACCGGACTCACCTTCATCGAGACCCGCCGCGGGACACGCTTCGAAGGCCGCTACCTCTGAGCGGACCCGACGCACGCGGGAGGCTTCTTCGCGCGTCCAGGTAAGAAGTCCTCGGCCGCTCGCATCCAACAGGACGAGGCATTCCCTCGTCGGACCCGCGAGTGAAGGGTGGCGTATGCGAATCGGAATCATCGGGGCTGGCGGTGTCGGAGGCTACTTCGGCGCCCAGCTCGCCGCGCATGGTCAAGACGTCACCTTCGTGGCCCGCGGTCGGCATCTGGAAGCGATGCGGACGACGGGGTTGCGGATCGAGAGCGAGAGCGCGCCAGCACACCTGTTCCCGGTCGACGTCACTGACTCGGTCGAAGAACTCGGAGACGTCGACGTCGCTGCCATCGGCGTCAAGCTCTGGGACACCGACGAGATCGGTCGACGGCTCGGGCCCCATCTGCGTCCGGACGCCACGGTCCTCTCCCTCCAGAACGGGGTGAACAAGGACGACATCCTGCGGGCATACCTGCCGGCTCAGACACTGATCGGTGCCGTCTGCTACATCTCCGCGAAGATCGCCGCTCCCGGGATCATCAAGCACGACGGGACCTTGGCAAGGATGGTCCTCGGCGAATTCGACGGACGCTGCACCGAGCGGACGATGCGGCTGTTCGAGGCCTTCATCCGAGCAGGCGTCGACGCCGAGCTCTCGACGTCGATGTCGGAGGTCGTCTGGAAGAAGTTCGTCTTCCTGGTCGGACTCTCATCCGTCACCAGTGCCACGCGCCAACCGGTCGGTGTGCTGCGCCGGCGCGAGCGAACGCGACAGCTGCTGCACGATGCGATGGACGAGGTGGTGCGGGTCGCACGCGCGCGCGGCATCCGGTTGCCCTCCGACTTCGCCGGCAGGCAGATGGAGTTCGTGGACACGCTGCCCCCCGGCATGACGTCCTCGATGCTCAACGACTTGCTCCACGGGCAACGTCTGGAGCTGCCCTGGCTGGGACAGAGCGTGGTCGCGATGGCCAGGGAGCTGGGCGTGCCGACTCCGGTGAACGACCTGCTCGCGGCGGTACTCGACCCGTATGTCGAGGGGGCCAGCTAGGTGTGATGCCCAGCCAGGTTGTCCAACCTGGTGATGGGTGCTTGCTTGCCGATTGCTGAGTGGGGCCGGTGGTGGTTGTACTGGTGGACCCATCCTGGCAGGGCCGCGAGTCGGGCTGATTCGGAGTTGTAGAACTTCTTGAACGCCCAGCCCTCGGCCAGAGTGCGGTGGAAGCGCTCGATCTTGCCGTTGGTCTGGGGCCGGTAGGGCCGGGTGCGCTTGGGCGTGATGCCGAGCTCGGCGCAGGTGTCGCGCCATAGGTAGGAGCGGTAGCAGCTGCCGTTGTCGCTGAGAACACGCTGGACGGTGACGCCACGTTCGGCGAACCACG
>NZ_FOLB01000010.1 GCF_900112345.1 Nocardioides terrae | reverse complement strand
CCGCACGGCGGAGGACCTCGTTCTCCTGCTCCAAGAGTCGGATCCGCTTGTTCGCTTCACGCAGCTGCTTGCGCTCGTCCTCGGTGATACCGGGACGGTTGCCGTCCTCGATGTCGGCCTGCTTCAACCAGTTGGTCAGCGAGCCTTCGGAGACGCCGAAGTCCTTCGCGATCTGTGCCAGCGGCGCCTGGCCCTTGCGGGCCACGGCCACGACGTCGTCGCGGAACTCCTTGGGGTAGGGCTTTGCCACGGGGACATCCTTCCGCCTGAGGCCGAAACCTCAGAGGTCAGGTGTCAACCAAACTCGGGGCAGACCCTTACGACCGCGCCATCAACGCTCGGCCTTGACGGAGGGCTCCCGCCGCCCGCTGGGCGGGGAGCCCCTGATTGGTCTCCATGTGTGTGTCCGAGCCACAAGGCAAACTGTGCCCGTGCCTCAACGGAAGCAGCTCCCTGACATGTCGCCGGAGCAGGTGGTCGCGGTGGAGGACGCCCTGCTTGCCAATGCGGATCGGCTGCTCAATGCGGCCCTCGCGGTGCTCGACCTTGGAAGCTTCGGGCTTGCTCGGTCTCTCGCGATCCTCGGCATGGAGGAGTCCGGGAAGGCCATTGCGATCCACGAGCGACGGGTCGAGATGGCCTACGCCCCCGAGGGCGAGCCGTTCGTGACGAAGCAGCTCAATCACTTGTGGGCCAGCCACCCGAAGAAGCTTCGGCTAGTCCACAGCTTCCTGGTGGACGAGCCGTACTGGTTCGACACCATCGAGCCCGACCGCGACGGGACCGCTGCTTATCTGGGGACCATCGAACGGTGGACCGAGAGGCACAACACCCTGAAACAGCAGGGCTTCTACGTCGACCTTGATGACAACGGAGATGCGGTCGCCCCGCAAGACGTCGCCGAGGAGGAGTCGCTGGCAGACGTCGTCCGGCACGTTCACCAGATTGGCTGGCAGCTACGGCTGGGCGAGCACATTGAGGCGAAGCAGCAGGCGCAGTGGGCGGAGGAGATTCCGCCTGCCACCGAGGAAGAGCTGGAGGAGACACGCAAGCTGTTCAGCGGCGTGAAGCCCGAGGTGCTGGAGACCATCCTCGAGGCCCAGCGCCGCGGCAAGGAGGGTCGGGAGTTGCACAACGACGGCTACCGGCTGCACCTACCCGGGCCCGGCAGCAACCCGTTCGAGAACCTCGGCAAGCCGGGCTACGAGGCCGGGACGCGAGAACTGATCTGGTTGTCGGAGGATCTCGACAAGCGCGGGGAGCGGGACCGTTCGGAGCCTTAGTCCCGGCCAGTGTCGAAAGCTCCCACAAGTTGCTTTGCAGCTCGGACCTGGGCTGCACCAGCGCCGAAAGCGCCGCCGCGATCAGCTGATCACGGCTCTCGCTCGCGTGCCGTACCGTATCGCTGCACCAGCGGCGGATGGACGCAGGTATCGAACGCGCCCATGATGAAGGTGCCGAGCCGACACGGAAAGGTGGTGCTCGATCGGACTGCGCCACGTTTCATACATCGCGCGCTGCGCCGGTTCGTCGTACGTTGCTCCTGTGGAGTCGCAGAGTGCGCTCGAAACCGCTGAGAACGCGCTGCGCCAACTCATGACATGGTCGTACCGCCAGAGGTGGGGCGATGATTGGCTGGCCAATATCGTGCCCCGTGGCAAACTAGAAGCCTGGGAGCGCCGGCGAGACGCCGAACGAGAAAAGCGTGCCGTGCGCGGAGTGGCGGCGGTTCCTGAGAACCTCCTCGATTATTCCAATCTATATGACTTGATACTCATTCTGAAGACGCACTGGGAGCCGTTAGCGCCGGCCCTGGGCAGCCAGCGGTCGTTCATCCCCCTACTTGGCCGGTTAGAGACACTCCGTGATGCAATCGCCCACGGGAGACCGTTGCTTCCGTTCGAGCATGCTCTTGCCGCTGGAATCGCAGGCGATATCAGGAACAGAGTGACCATCTTCATGAGCACGCAGGACCAAGACGGTCAGTATTTCGCTCGCATCGAGACCGCTCGAGACTCATTCGGAAATCAGGTAAACGGGCCGATGCAAGACACCGGCAGCATAGGCGGCTGTCGGACGGGATTAACCGTCAGGCCAAGTGAACGCGTGCAGTTCGACGTCGTCGGGTGGGACGCGCAGGGCAGAGAGCTCCACTGGGGCCTTCACGTTCGACATCGAAGGGTCGACGCTGGAACTGGTAACGAGACCACGCTTACATGGAATGTAGCGACGGCCGACATCGGCGCGGCTTGTACCGTAATGATCGCGATGTGGCCAGAGCCCTCCGAGTACCGAAGGTACAACGAGGGTGGCTCGGACGGTCGCGCCTTCTTCTACTATAAGGTTTCCCCTCCGCTACCCGGGTAGACCTATGCTCGGAAGTGGTATCCGCTGCTCAGCCCCGCCCCTTGAAACGCCTCGAGAAATCAAGTGCGCTTCGGCGGGGTGCGGAAGTTCAACGGAAAGGCAGGCCGTGGGTGTCTCATTCCAAGTTGCCAGCCACGTCGATCTGGGCGAAATGCAGCAACCCGTTCCGTCTCAGCAGCGTCGGTGGATCTCGATGCGGCCCGGGCGGAGGCGCGTGACCTGGTAGTCGGGGTGGTCGGCCAGGGTGTGATGTCGGGAGCAGAGCAGGGCACTGTTGACGAGGTCAGTGGGGCCGCCTTCGCTCCAGGCGGTCAGGTGGGCACCGTCACTGCCGACGGCGGAGCGGGCGCAACCCTGGACGGCGCAGGTCCCGCCTTGCTGGACCACCAGGGCGAGGCGCTGCCGAGGCTTCTGGAACCGGCACCTGCGGCCCATGTCGAGGACTTCGCTGTCCGAGCCGAGGACGACGGGGATGACCCCGGCCCGGGCGGCCAGACGGCGGGCGAGGCCTGCGCTGATCGCGAGTCCGGTGTCGAGGTGCGCGGCCTTGAGCCCACCCATCAGGGACGCCAGGTCCATCGTCACGACCACGGCCGGGTCGGACCCGCCGAGCTTCGGCAGCTTCTTGGTGGGGAGCCGCTCGAGGAGCTCGCAGAATGCTCGGCCCCGCCGCTCCTCGGGCGCGAGCCGCACGCCGGTGGCTGCGTCGTTGAGCGGGATCGGGTCGGGCCGCCCGGGGTTGGTCAATGACTCGAGCATGCGTTGCAGCGCGAATCCTTGCATCAGCGGCACCCGGAAGACGCCGTCGGTGACCTGGCCGGCCTCGTCGTGGCGCAGCGAGAGGAACGTCTCCCGCGCGGCCTTCTCCTCGGCCCGGGCCAGCTGTTCGGCCAACCGGGCGTCCGCACCCTCAGGGTTGATCACCTCATCCAGGTGCTCGGCCAGGCGGCGCAGCGCAGCGGTGTCGTGGACGTGGGCTTCACCGGCCAGGAACTCCTCGGCGTCAGCGGCCTTCATGGCGTCGAGCTCGTCGGGCAGGCCGTCCAAGGCACGCACGATCACCGCAGCGGACGCGACCGGGAAGGAGCCGGCCGCGAGGGCGCCGGCGGTGAGCGGATGCTCCTGCAGCGCGCCGGCGAGCCGGACGTGCCGCCTCGCCTCAGCGGGCGCCAGCAGGACGTGCTCGCGCAGCCACGCCACCATGTTCGGAGCGGCGCCGTCGGCGGGCAGGTCGACGCGATCGGCCTCCGCCACCAGGCCCAACGCCAACGACGCGATCCGAGCCCCCGCCGCGTAGGCCTCCTCCACGCACTCGGCGAGCTCCTCCGGCGTCAGCGCCCACGCGGTGTCGGTGGTGACCTCGTCGAGCACCTCGTGCAACCGGCCCAGGAACCGGTGCAGCGCATGGCGACGCACCGAAGCCGGCCGAGGCGGCTGCTGGGGCTCTGCAAGAGACATGATCACGACAGCTTCCGAGAGGACAGCGCGACGGCTGTCGGTTGGGCGATGAGGTTGTGTCGTCGTCTCGTCTATCGTACACGTGTTCGAATAGATGCGTCAACGATCATTAGAGCACCGGCTTGACCTGGAGTGCGCTCCAGGTCGTTGAGTGGAGACATGAGCCTTCCACGACGCACCCTCGGCACCGCCGCACCTCTGACCGTCTCCGCCCTCGGTCTGGGCTGCATGGGCATGTCGGAGTTCTACGGCACCCCCGACGAGCAGGGCGGCATCGACACCATCCACCGGGCGCTCGACCTCGGCGTGACCTTCCTCGACACCGCCGACATGTACGGCCCCTTCACCAACGAGCAGCTCGTCGGCAAGGCGATCGCCGCCAGCTCGCACAGCCGCGACGACGTCCAGCTGGCCACCAAGTTCGGCAACGAGCGGCTGCCCGACGGCACCCGGGTGGGCGTCAACGGCCGACCGGAGTACGTCCGCGCCGCGTGCGATGCGAGCCTCGCCCGGCTGGGCGTGGACCACATCGACCTCTACTACCAGCACCGTGTCGACAAGACCGTCCCGATCGAGGAGACGGTCGGCGCCATGAAGGAGCTCGTCGAGGCGGGCAAGGTCCGCTTCCTCGGCCTCTCGGAGGCGAGCGCGGAGACCGTCCGGCGCGCGCACGCCGTCCACCCGATCACCGCCCTGCAGACGGAGTACTCGCTGTTCACCCGCGACCTGGAGGACGAGCTGCTCCCGGTCCTCCGCGAGCTCGGGATCGGCCTGGTGCCCTACTCCCCGCTCGGTCGCGGCATCCTCACCGGCGCCGTCACCGCGGAGACGCTCGCGCAGGGTGACAGCCGTTCGACGGCGTACTTCCCGCGGTTCCAGGGTGAGAACCTCGACGCCAACCTCGCACTCGTCGCACGAGTGCGCGAGCTGGCTGCGAGCAAGGGCGCGACGGCCGGTCAGCTGGCGCTGGCCTGGGTCCTCGCGCAGGGCGACGACGTCGTCCCGATCCCGGGCACCAAGCGGGTCCGCTACCTCGAGGAGAACGTCGCCGCTGCCGACGTCACCCTGACGGCCGAGGAGCTCGAGGAGCTGACCGCCGCCGTGCCGCGGGAGGCCGTCGCCGGCGAGCGGTACGGCGACATGAGCACGATCGACGGCTGAGCGATCCGCTACGGCTGACGGCCGACGGCCTCCGCCGCCAACCGGCGACGGAGGCCGGCGCGGCCGCCGGCCATCATCCGTCGGTGGTTCCAGCTCGCCAGCGGCCGCAGCACGGCCGCGAACGGAGCGACCGGGCCGTGCACGGTGACCTGCTGGGTCAGGTGGAGGCGGGTCCCGCCGTCGACCGCGTCGAGCCGCCAGCGGACCCACCCGCTCAGGTGACCGGCGAGCTCGACCTCGAGGAGCGGCAGCTCCCGGCTCACCGCGTGCATCACGAGGTCGAGCGTGTACGGCAGCGTCGAGCGGCACAGCACCCGGGCGTCGTCGGCGCCGAGCGAGGCGACGGCGCGGATCTGCGGCCACCACTCCGGATAGTGCTCGAGGTCGACGAGCACGTCCCTGACCGCCTCGGGCGGCGCGGGCAGCCACCACTCCTCCTCGAACAAGAACATGCGCCCATTCTGCCGATAGCGTGACGCCCATGACCGACGTGCTCTCGCAGGCGCGGGCCTGGCTCGCCGAGGACCCCGACCCCCAGACCCGCTCCGAGCTCGCCGCTCTGATCGACGCGAACGCCCTCACCGAGCTCGAGGATCGCTTCTCCGGGACCCTCGAGTTCGGCACCGCCGGGCTGCGCGGCGCCCTCGGAGCCGGCCCGAACAGGATGAACCGGGTGGTCGTCATCCGGGCGGCAGCCGGCCTGGCGGCGTACCTGCGGGACACGGGAGCCTCCGGGCCGGTCGTCATCGGCTTCGACGCCCGGCACAACTCCGACGTGTTCGCCCGCGACACCGCCGAGGTGATGACCGGCGCGGGGATCCCGGCGCTGGTGATGCCGCGGCCGCTGCCCACCCCCGTCCTCGCCTTCGCGATCCGCGAGCTCGGCTGCGCGGCCGGCGTGATGGTGACGGCCAGCCACAACCCGCCGCAGGACAACGGCTACAAGGTCTACCTCGGCGACGGCTCGCAGATCGTCCCGCCGGCCGACGCCGGGATCGCCGAGCGGATCGCCGCCGTGGGGTCGCTCTCCGAGGTTCCGCTCGGCGATGGCGGCACGGTCCTCGACGACTCGATCGTGAGCAGCTACACGACGGCGGTCCTCGGGGTGGCTCGTGGCGGCCCGCGCGACCTCGACATCGTCTACACGCCGCTGCACGGCGTCGGCGGCGACCTGACCGCCCACGTGCTGCAGGAGGCCGGCTTCCCCGCCCCGACCGTCGTCGCCGCGCAGGCCGCGCCCGACCCGGACTTCCCGACCGTGGCCTTCCCGAACCCCGAGGAGCCGGGCGCGATGGACCTCGCCATGGCGCTCGCGTCCGAGACCGGCGCCGACCTCGTCGTCGCCAACGACCCCGACGCCGACCGGTGCGCTGCGGCCGTCCCGGTCCCGGCCGCCTCGACGAGCGGAGGCGGCTGGCGGATGCTGCGCGGCGACGAGGTCGGGGCGATCCTCGGCGCGGCGCTGCTCGCCCGGGGTGCGACCGGCACCTATGCCGCCTCGATCGTGTCCTCCACGCTGCTGGGCAAGCTCGCCGCCGCGGCGGGCCAGCCGTACGCCGAGACGCTGACCGGGTTCAAGTGGATCAGCCGCGTCCCGGGGCTGGTCTTCGGCTACGAGGAGGCGCTCGGCTACTGCGTCGACCCCGGCCGGGTGCGCGACAAGGACGGCATCTCCGCGTTGCTGCTGCTGTGCGAGGTGGCCGCCGCCCTCAAGGCCGAGGGCCGCACGCTGGTCGACCTGCTCGACGAGATCGCGCTGGCCCACGGTCTGCACGCGACCGACCAGCTGTCCGCCCGGGTCACCGACCTGGCCGAGATCGGCGCCGCCATGGACCGCCTGCGGGCCACCCCGCCGACGTCGCTCGGCGGCTTCGCGGTCGAGGGGGTCGACGACCTCGCGGTCGGATCGGCCGACCTGCCCGCGACCGACGGGCTGCGCTACCGGCTCGCCGACCCGTCGACCGGCCCCGCCGGTCCGGGGCACACCGTCGGGCGCGTCGTCGTGCGGCCCAGCGGCACCGAGCCGAAGCTGAAGTGCTACCTCGAGGTCGTCGTCCCCGTCGACGCGGAGGACGGCGTGGACGCGGCGCGGATCGTGGCCGCGGAGAGGCTCGACACCCTGCGGGCCGACATCAAGGCGGCGGCCGGCATCTAGATCAGGAGCGTGACGACCAGGGCGACGAGGAGGACGCCGAGGCCGCCGATCTCCAGCCACGCCCAGTCCCGCCGGGCCGGTCCCATGGGGGCGCCGTCACGCCGGGCGGCACGGGAGCGCTCGGTGATCATCTCGCCGACCTGGTCGGCGTACTTGTCCTGCGCAGGTGGGATCTCCTGCTGCCCCGTGCCGAACGCCATCTTGTCCACAGCGCGGCGGGTGCGGTGCAGGTCGCGCATCGCGTGCCCGACGGCGCCGCTCACGTAGCGGCGGCCGCCGACGCCGATGGACAGCACCTGCCGGACGACCAGGCTCTCGATCGAGGCGAGCGGGATGACGACCGTCGAGACCATGCCCCTCAGGAGGAGGTCCGAGCCCCGGGTGCCGACCCGCGGCCGCAGGAGGACCACCCAGGACAGCAGGGCGAGGAGGAGGCCCGCGACGACACCGGCGGGCGCACCATCGAAGACGCCGATCACCCCGACGATGGCCGCCGCGACCAGACCCAGGAATCCGGTGAAACGGCCGCTCGTCACCGCGAACCAGGTCACGCTGTCATCGTCCATGAGGCACCACTCTAGGGGCGGCCATATGCTGTTCCGGTGACAGCCACCTACCCGGCGCGGGGCGCCGATCTCGACGGCCTCGTCGCCGACGTGACCCGCTCCGACGCCACCCTCCGCCGGTTCCTCCACGGCCTTCCGGGCGTCGACCAGGTCGGTGCCGAGGCGCGTGCCGCGGCCCTCGGAACCCGGTCGATCAAGACGACGGCCAAGGCGTTCGCGCTCGACCTGGCGATCCGGATGGTCGACCTGACCACCCTCGAGGGGCAGGACACCCCGGGCAAGGTGCGGGCGCTCGCCGCGAAGGCGATGCGGCCCGACCCGGCCGACCCCACGTGCCCGAGCGTGGCCGCCGTCTGCGTCTACCCCGACATGGTGGCCGACGTGAAGCAGGTGCTGGGCGACTCCGGCGTGCACATCGCCGCGGTAGCGACCGCCTTCCCGAGCGGACGGGCGGCGATGGACATCAAGCTCGCCGACACCCGCGACGCGGTCGAGGCCGGCGCCGACGAGATCGACATGGTCATCGACCGGGGCGCGTTCCTCTCCGGCCGCTACCTGCAGGTCTTCGAGGAGATCGCGGCCGTCCGCGAGGCGTGCGCGCGCCCGGACGGGACCAGCGCGCACCTGAAGGTCATCTTCGAGACCGGCGAGCTCCAGACCTACGACAACGTCCGCCGCGTGTCCTGGTTGGCGATGCTGGCCGGCGCGCACTTCATCAAGACCTCGACCGGCAAGGTGCAGCCGGCCGCGACGCTGCCCGTCACGCTGGTGATGCTGGAGGCGGTCCGCGACTTCCGCGAGGCCACCGGCCGCATGGTGGGCGTCAAGCCCGCCGGCGGCATCCGCACGGCCAAGGACGCGGTGAAGTACCTCGTGACGGTCAACGAGGTCGCCGGGCAGGACTGGCTCGACCCCGACTGGTTCCGCTTCGGCGCCTCGACGCTGCTCAACGACCTGCTGATGCAGCGCACCAAGATGACGACCGGCCGCTACTCCGGTCCCGACTACTTCACGCTGGACTGAGGACCTGATGAGCAACGTGTTCGAGTACGCGCCGGCCCCCGAGTCGCGCTCGATCGTCGAGATCAAGCCGTCCTACGGCCTGTTCATCGGCGGTGAGTTCGTCGACGGCGGCGGCGCCTCCTTCAAGACGGTCAACCCGGCCACCGAGGAGGTGCTCGCCGAGGTCGCCGAGGGGTCCTCCGAGGACGTCGACCGCGCCGTCAAGGCGGCCCGCCGGGCCTACGACAAGGTCTGGTCGAAGCTGTCTGGCGCCGAGCGGGCGAAGTACCTCTACCGGATCGCCCGGATCATCCAGGAGCGCTCGCGCGAGCTGGCGGTGCTGGAGTCGATCGACAACGGCAAGCCGATCAAGGAGTCGCGCGACGTCGACGTACCGCTCGTCGCCGCCTACTTCTTCTACTACGCCGGCTGGGCCGACAAGCTCGAGTACGCCGGCTTCGGCACCACTCCCCTGGGCGTGGCCGGCCAGGTCATCCCGTGGAACTTCCCGCTGCTGATGCTGGCCTGGAAGATCGCGCCGGCACTGGCATGCGGCAACACCGTTGTGCTCAAGCCGGCCGAGACGACGCCGCTGACGGCGCTGCTCTTCGCCGAGATCTGCCAGCAGGCCGACCTGCCGCCGGGCGTGGTCAACATCGTCACCGGAGCCGGTGCCACCGGGCAGGCACTGGTCGAGCACGAGGGCATCGACAAGGTGGCCTTCACCGGCTCGACCGCGGTCGGCAAGGCGATCGCCCGGTCGGTGGCCGGCACCCGGAAGCGAGTCACCCTCGAGCTCGGCGGCAAGGCCGCGAACATCGTCTTCGACGACGCGCCGATCGACCAGGCCGTCGAGGGCATCGTCAACGGCATCTTCTTCAACCAGGGGCACGTGTGCTGTGCCGGCTCGCGCCTCCTGGTCCAGGAGAGCGTCGCCGAGGACGTCCTCGAGCGGCTCAAGCGACGGATGGCGACGCTGCGGGTCGGCGACCCGCTCGACAAGAACACCGACGTCGGCGCGATCAACTCCGCCGCCCAGCTGGCCAGGATCCGCGAGCTCAGCTCGGTCGGCGAGGCCGAGGGCGCCGAGGCCTGGTCCGCTCCGTGCGACCTGCCCAGCACCGGCTTCTGGTTCGCCCCGACGGTCTTCACCGGCGTCACCCAGGCCCACCGCATCGCTCGCGAGGAGATCTTCGGCCCGGTGCTGTCGGTGCTGACGTTCCGCACGCCCGCCGAGGCGGTCGAGAAGGCCAACAACACGCCGTTCGGGCTGTCGGCCGGCGTGTGGACCGACAAGGGCTCGCGCATCCTGAAGATCGCCGACAAGCTCCGCGCCGGCGTGGTCTGGGCCAACACGTTCAACAAGTTCGACCCCACCTCGCCCTTCGGCGGCTACAAGGAGTCCGGATACGGCCGTGAGGGCGGCCGGCACGGGCTGGAGGCTTACCTGCGATGACGCGTCTCGATGTCCGCAAGACCTACAAGCTCTACATCGACGGCGCGTTCCCGCGCTCGGAGTCGGGCCACTCCTACGAGGTGCTCGACGGCAAGGGCCGGTTCGTGGCGAACGCCGCCCTCGCCTCGCGCAAGGACGCCCGCGACGCCGTCGTGGCGGCCCGCAAGGCGTTCGGCGGCTGGTCCGGCCGGACGGCGTACAACCGCGCGCAGATCCTCTACCGCGTCGCCGAGATCATGGAGGACCGTCGGCCGCAGTTCGTCGACGCGGTCGCCCGTGCCGAGGGCATCGGTGACGGGCCGGCCGGGAAGGTCGTCGACGCCTCGATCGACCGGCTCGTCTGGTACGCCGGCTGGGCGGACAAGATCACCCAGGTCCTCGGGAACGCCAACCCGGTCGCCGGGCCGTTCTTCAACCTCTCCACGCCCGAGCCCACCGGGGTGGTCGCGGTGCTCGCGCCCCAGGGGTCCTCGCTGCTCGGCCTGGTCTCCACGGTCGCGCCGGTCATCGTGACCGGCAACACCGCCGTCGTGGTCTCCTCCTACGCCCGGCCGCTGCCCGCCGTGACGTTCTCCGAGGTGCTCGCCACCTCCGACGTCCCCGGCGGCGTGGTCAACATCCTCACCGGGGACGCCGCCACCGTCGGCCCCTGGCTGGCCGGCCACATGGACGTCAACGCGATCGACCTGGGGGGCGTGGCGGGTCGTCCGGCGCTGGCCACCGAGCTCGAGGTGGCGGCCGCCGACAACCTCAAGCGGGTACGCCGGGCGCCGGCCGCCGAGCCGGACTGGACCGACGAGCCGGACCTCGGCGCGATGACCGACTTCCTGGAGACCAAGACGGTCTGGCACCCCATCGGCCTGTGAGTCACGCGCGGGTGGTCGTCCTGGCCGGACCGTCGGGGGCCGGCAAGTCGCGCCTCGCTCGGCGGCTCGGGCTGCCGGTGCTGCGGCTGGACGACTTCTACAAGAACGGCGGCGACCCGACGCTGCCGCGCATCGTCGACGGCCCCAACGCCGGGCTGATCGACTGGGACCACCCGGACTCGTGGCTGGCCTCCGACGCCATCGCGGCCCTGCGGTCGCTGTGCGCCGCGGGGTGCGCGGACGTCCCCGTCTACGACATCGCCCGCAACGGGCGGACCGGGCACCAGGTGCTCGACCTGGGCAGCTCCCCGCTCTTCGTCGCCGAGGGGATCTTCGCCCAGGACATCGTCGGCGAGTGCCGCGAGTCGGGCATCCTCGCGGCGGCGTACTGCGTCAACCAGCGACCCGTCACCACCTTCGTCCGCCGGCTGCTCCGTGACCTGAAGGAGCGCCGCAAGCCGCCGCTGATGCTCGTCCGGCGCGGCTGGGCGCTGACGCGCGGGCAGAACGCCGTCGTCGCCGACGCCGTGGCGAAGGGGTGCGTCGTGGTCACCCCCGACGAGGGGTACGCCGACGTGCAGCGGCTGCTGCAGACTGTCTGAGTGACGCTGCCCTTCGGCGCTGCTCTGCGCCAGCCCGACCAGACCTCCTGCGGCGCGGCCTGTGTCGTCGTGGCACGGCTGCTGCGCTCGCCCGCACCGCCCGACTCGCCCGACTCGCCCGACTCGTTCGCCGATGACGTGCTCGCCGAGCACCGTCGGCTGGTGCGGCCGGTCGGCCACTCCGGTCGGGCGCAGCTGCCCTGGCCGGCTGCGCTCGGCACTCCGCCGTGGGCGGTCGCCGATGCGCTGGGCTCGATCGAGGTTGTCCGCTACCGCACCCGCCTCGCCCGCTGGTCGCGCCCGTCGGCGTTCTCGGCCGTCTCGGCCGCCGTCGCCCACCACCCCGTCGCGCTCTACATCGGGTCGACGACGCTGCCCCGGCACGTCGTGCTGGCGATCGGCTCGTCCGACTCCGGGCTGTCGGTCTACGACCCGGCATCCGGCGGCCTGGTCACCGTCCCCCGCGACTGGTTCGTCGACGCGACGCTTCACGTCGCCGGCTGGGACGTTCCTTGGTTCGTCGTGCTGCCGAGGTGAGTGCCGCGCGACCGCTGCCATCGCAACGGACCGACCGCACCCGGCAGCGCGACCCCGACCAGGTGCCCACGGGCCCGTCCCGGCCGACCAGCGCAACCCGAGGCGCCGAACTCACCCGCGCAGGCCGGCGTACCCGTCCTTGATCTTGTGGATGATCTCGACCCGCTCGTCGTACGGCAGGAAGGCGGACTTCATCGCGTTGACGGAGAACCGCTCGAGGTCGGCCCAGTCGTAGCCGAAGGCCTCGGCGAGGAGGAAGGTCTCCTGCGTCATCGAGGTGTCGCTCATCAGCCGGTTGTCGGTGTTGATGGTCACGCGGAAGCCGAGCGAGGCGAGCAAGCCGAACGGGTGCTTGCCGATCGAGCCGACCGCGCCGGTCTGGACGTTGGACGTCGGGCAGAGCTCGAGCGGGATACGTCGGTCGCGGACGTACGACGCCAGCCGACCGAGCTCGACCGAGCCGTCGGCGGACACGGTGATGTCGTCGACGATCCGGACGCCGTGGCCGAGCCGGTCGGCGCCGCAGGGGTGGACCGCCTCCCAGATCGACGGCAGCCCGAAGCCCTCACCCGCGTGGATGGTGAAGCGCAGGTTCTCCCCCGCGAGATATTCGAAGGCGTCGAGGAAGCGGGTGGGCGGGAAGCCCTTCTCCGGCCCGGCGATGTCGAAGCCGGCGACACCCTTGTCGCGCCAGAAGACGGCCAGCTCGGCGATCTCGCGGGCGCGGGCGAACTGGCGCATGGCGGTGAGCAGCTGCCGGACCACGATCCGACCGCCGGCCTCGACCTCGGCGAACCCGGCGGCCACGGCGGCGACCGCCCCGTCGAGGGTCAGCCCGCCGGCGAGATGGTTCTCCGGGGCCCAGCGCACCTCCGCGTACACCACCCCGTCGGCGACGAGGTCCTCGGCGAACTCGCGGGCGACGCGGGTGAGGTTCTCCGCCGACTGCATCACCGCGATGGTGTGCACGAACGTCTCGAGGTAGCGCTCGAGCGAGCCGGACGTCGCGGCCTCGTGGAACCACTGACCGAGCGACTCGGGGTCGTCGGCGGGCAGCTCGTGGCCGATGGCCGTGGCGAGCTCGTGGACCGTCGCCGGGCGCAGGCCGCCGTCGAGGTGGTCGTGCAGGACGACCTTCGGCGCCGCCTGGATCTCTTCGTAGGTGGGCATCAGGCGATCCTCTCCATCACGAGCGGGTCAGGGGTGAAGGCCGTTCCGGCCGGGGCGATGTCGAAACCGCCCTCCAGGGACGCCAGCGCCCGCTCGAAGCGGGCCGGGTCGTCGGCGTGCAAGGTGAGCAGCGGAGCGCCGGCGATGACCGTGTCGCCGGGGCGGGCGTGCCAGACGACGCCGGCGCCGGGCGAGACCGGGTCCTCCTTGCGGGCCCGGCCGGCGCCGAGGCGCCAGGCGGCCAGGCCGACGGCCATCGCGTCCAGCCGGGTGAGTACGCCGGACGAGGGCGCCGTGACGACGTGCTGCTCGGCCGCCACCGGGAGGGGCGCCGACGGGTCGCCGTCCTGGGCCGAGATCATCCGGCGCCAGGCGTCCATCGCGGAGCCGTCGGCGAGCTTGTCCGCGGGGTCGACGTCGGTCATGCCGGCGCCGAGCAGCATCTCCCGCGCCAGCGCGACGGTCAGCTCGACGACGTCGGCCGGGCCGCCGCCGGCGAGCACCTCGACCGACTCGGCGACCTCGAGGCCGTTGCCCGCGGTGAGGCCGAGCGGCGTGGACATGTCGGTGAGCAGCGCGACGGTGTGGACGCCCGCGTCGGTGCCGAGGTCGACCATGGTGCGGGCGAGCTCCTGCGCCTGGGACAGCGACTTCATGAACGCCCCCGAGCCGACCTTCACGTCCAGCACCAGCGCCCCGGTGCCCTCCGCGATCTTCTTGCTCATGATCGAGGAGGCGATGAGCGGGATGGACTCGACGGTGCCGGTGACATCGCGCAGCGCGTAGAGCTTGCGGTCGGCCGGCGCCAGGCCCGTGCCGGCTGCGCAGATGACCGCGCCGACGTCCTCGAGCTGGGCGAACATCTCCTCGTTGGACAGCGCGGCGCGCCAGCCCGGGATCGCCTCGAGCTTGTCGAGCGTGCCGCCGGTGTGGCCCAGACCGCGGCCGGACAGCTGCGGCACGGCCACGCCGCAGGCAGCGACGAGCGGCGCGAGGGGGAGCGTGATCTTGTCGCCGACGCCACCTGTCGAGTGCTTGTCGGCGGTGGGTCGCGACAGGGACGCGAACGACATCCGCTCCCCCGTCGCGATCATCGCGTTGGTCCAGCGGGCGATCTCCCGGCGGTTCATCCCGTTGAGCAGGATCGCCATGTTGAGCGCCGCCATCTGCTCGTCCGCGACGACACCGTCGGTGTAGTTCCGGATGACCCAGTCGATCTGGCTGTCGCTGAGCTCCCCGCCGTCGCGCTTGGCGAGGATCACCTCGACCGCGTCATGCTCCGCCACTGACAACCACCTTCCGATAACCCTTGAGTACGAACGTCCCGCGCGACTCCGGCTCGGCCGCGAGCGCCAGACGGGGGAACCGCGCGAACAGCGCGGCGAGCGACTCCGTGAGCTCCATCCTCGCCAGCGGCGCCCCGAGACAGAAGTGGATTCCCGCGCTGAACGCGAGGTGCGGGTTGGGGTCCCGGTCGGGCCGGAACTCGTCGGCCGCGTCGAAGACGGCGGGGTCACGGTTCGCCGCGCCCAGCAGGGCGGCGACCTTCTGGCCCGGCTCGACGGTCACGCCCAGGATCTCGACCGGCTCGACCGCCGTCCGCTCGAAGAGCTGCAGGGCCGAGTCGTGGCGGAGCATCTCCTCGACGGTCAGCGCGGTGTCATCCGCGGGCCGGGCGCCGGCGCGCAGCATCGACACCAGGCCGTTGCCGAAGACGTTGACCGACGCCTCGTGACCCGCGTTGAGCAGGAGGACGACGGACGCGACGACCTCGTCATCGGAGAGGCCCTCGGTCAGCTCGGTCGCCACCAGGTCGGAGATCAGGTCGTCGGCCGGCTGCGTCCGCCGCTCGGCGACCAGCTCGCGGACGAGCCCCGCGAAGTCGGCCGCGGCAGCGACCGCCGCGTCGATGGTGGCCTGCGACGGCGCCACCTCGTACATCCGCACGATCGCCTGCGACCAGTCGCGCAGCTGCGGGGCGTAGGTCGCCGGCACACCGAGAAGCTCGGCGATGACGAGGACGGGCAGCGGCTCGGCGTACGACCCGATGACGTCGAAGCCGGCGGACGGGTCGACCTCGTCGAGCAGCTGAGCGGCGAGCGCCCGGACGCGCGGGCGGAGCCGTTCGACGTGCCCGCGGTTGAAGGCGGCGGCGACCGGTCGGCGCAGTCGCGTGTGGACCGGCGGCTCGTTCTCCATCATCTGGTTGCGATGGAGCAGGTTGAACGGCTCGAGCTGGTCCTCCGGGGTGCGGTCGCGCCACAGCCGCTGCAGGCGGCGGTCCCGCAGCACCGCCGAGGCCGCGGCGTGGCTGAAGGTCAGCCAGGTCCCGGCCGGCCCCGTCGATCCGGACCACGCGATCTCGTGGCGGTGCCGCTCCTGCGCGAAGGACGGGTAGGGGTCGGCGGCGAAGGCGGCTGAGCTCAGGTCAAGCGAGGTCGTCGGGGCCGAACGCATCCGGCAGCACCTCGCTCATCGGCTTCACGCCCGAGACGGTCCAGAGCAGCATCGACGCGCCGCCGTTCTCCCACAGCAGCTGGCGGCAGCGGCCGCAGGGCATGATCACCTCGCCCGCACCGTTGACGCAGACGGCGTGGGTCAGCCGGCCGCCACCGGTGAGGTGCAGCTGGGAGACCATCCCGCACTCCGCACAGAGCCCGACGCCGTACGACGCGTTCTCGACGTTGCAGCCCGTGACGAGTCGGCCGTCGTCGACGATCCCGGCCACCCCCACGGGGAAGTGGGAGTAGGGCGCGTAGGCGTGGGTCGCCGCCTCGATCGCCTTCTCCCGCAGGCCCTCCCAGTCGAAGTCGCCGTCCGTCATCCCGCGCTGCCCTTGCGGTAGACCTGTCCGTCGGCCTTCGGCATCCGCAGCCGCTGCGAGAACAGCGCGAGCACCAGCAGCGTGGTGAGGTAGGGCGTCATGCCGGTGAAGTCGCCGGCGATCTCGTCGGTGACCAGGAACAGCACGACGAGCAGCACCGCGGCACCGGCGCTGACCAGGGCCTGGCGACGGTTCTTGCGGAAGAGCGCGAGGCCGAAGACCACGAGCAGCACGGCCAGCAGCAGGAGCAGCGCGTGCACCGACTCGCCGCCGGACCGCAGCCGCAGGGCGTCGGTGTAGCCGAACAGGCCGGAGCCGGCGGCCAGGCCACCGGGTCGCCAGTTGCCGAAGATCATGGCGGCGAGGCCGATGTAACCGCGGCCGCCGGTCTGGCCCTCGCGATAGACCGTCGAGTCCTGCACCAGGTAGGCACCGGCCAGGCCGGCCAGGGCGCCAGAGATGATCACGGCGATGTACTTGTAGCGGTAGACGCTGACGCCGAGCGACTCCGCGGCCGCGGGGCTCTCGCCGACCGAGCGGACCCGGAGGCCGAACGTCGTGCGCCAGAGCACCCACCAGGTCAGCACGAAGAGGAGCACGCCGATCAGGGTCAGCACCGTCAGGCGGCTGGTGAGGCCGTTGACGATCCCGGCGAGGTCGGAGACGAAGAACCAGTTCTTCTCCGCGATCGAGTGCGCGGCGTCGGCGACACCCGGCACGTCGAAGGTCGACATCGGGGTGACCTGCGGCGACTGCGTCGGGCCACCGCCGGGGTGGCCGGTGAAGGCGAGCCCGGCGAGGTACTGCGCCGCACCGAGCGCGATCACGTTGATCGCGACACCGGAGACGATGTGGTCGACCCCGAAGCCCACGGTCGCGATGGCGTGGACGCCGCCGGCGAGCGCACCGAAGAGCAGCGCGAACGCGACACCTGCCCACATGCCCCACTGGTAGCCGGCCCAGCCGGCGCCGAAGGTGCCCATGATCATCATGCCCTCGAGGCCGATGTTGACGACGCCGGAGCGCTCCGCCCAGAGACCGCCGAGACCGGCGAGACCGATCGGCAGGGCCGCCCGGATGGCGGCGCGCACGGTGCCGGACGACGCCACGTCGTCGGCGCCGGTGATCACGCGGAGCAGCGCGAGCAGCAGGATCACGCCGGCGAGTGCCAGCAGCACGACCGGCCAGGTCGGACGTACCTTGCGGACGGTCGTCGCCGCCTTCTCCAGGGCCCCTTCCACGGTCGAGCTCATGCGGGGACCTCCTCGGCCTGGCGCGAGGCCGCC
The DNA here is from genome assembly GCF_900112345.1 of Nocardioides terrae. Classification (GTDB taxonomy): domain Bacteria; phylum Actinomycetota; class Actinomycetes; order Propionibacteriales; family Nocardioidaceae; genus Nocardioides; species Nocardioides terrae. The sequence goes on along the minus strand of NZ_FOLB01000010.1, from coordinate 141,149 downwards.
AGCTGCGCGGCGACCCGGCGCTGCTCGGCGGCGTTGTTGTAGCGGCGTACCACCTCGTAGGCGATGACGACCGAGAGCACGATGACTCCCTGCATGATGTTGACGATGTCGTTGGAGACGCCGGCCTTGAGCTGGAGCGAGTTGGACTGCTCGTTGAGGAAGGCGAAGAGCAGGGCCGCCAGGGCGATGCCGACCGGGTGGTTGCGGCCCAGCAGCGCGACGGCGATGCCGGCGAAGCCGAGACCGGTCTGGAAGGTCAGGCCGTAGTTGTAGGCGTCACCGAAGAGCAGGGGCATGCCGATCAGGCCGGCGACACCGCCGCTGATGAGCATGGACACGACGACCATCTTCTTGACGCTGACGCCGGAGGCGACGGCCGCCGACTCGGACATGCCGGTCGCGCGGAGGTTGAAGCCGAACACCGTGCGGTTGAGCAGCAGCCAGTAGAAGATTCCGGCCAGCACGGCGAGCACCGACAGCGTGTAGATCGCGTTCGGGGCATCACCGACGAGCTTGAAGCCGGCCAGCTGGCTGCTCGCCGGGATGGTCGTGGTGTGGATGTTGTTGCTGCCCTTCTCGGCCACCTGGCGCAGGAAGTAGGCCACCAGCGCCGTCGCGATCGAGTTCAGCATGATCGTCGAGATGACCTCGCTGACGCCACGCGTCACCTTCAGCAGGCCGGCGATGCCCGCCCACAGCGCGCCGACGACGACCGCGACCAGGATGCTGAAGAGCACGTTGAGCTTGCCCGGCATCCAGGCCTCGCCGGCGACGTAGGCCGCCGCGAAGGCGGCGATCCGGTACTGACCGTCGACGCCGATGTTGAACAGGTTCATCCGGAAGCCGACGGCCGCGGCCAGCGCCGAGAGGTAGAGCACCGAGGCGGCGTTGATGATGTTGACGACGTTGCGCGGGCGGGGCTGGGTGAAGATCGTCTGCCACACCGTGCCCACCGGGTCGCCGGCCGCCGCCAGCACGATGCTGGTGACGAGGACGGCGAAGACGATCGCGAGCAGGGGCGCGGCGAGCGTCAGGCCCGCCTTGCGGGGGTCGAACGTCATGCGGGGACCCCCGCACCGGTCATGGCCGAGCCGAGCTGCTCGGGGGTCACGGTCTGCGGGTCGACGCTGCCGACCAGGCGCCCGCGCAGCATCACCTGGATGCTGTCGGAGAGCCCGATCAGCTCATCGAGGTCCGCGGAGATGAGGAGCACGGCGAGGCCTTCCCGTCGGGCGGTCTTGATGTGGTCCCAGATCGCTGCCTGGGCGCCGACGTCGACGCCGCGGGTGGGGTGCGCCGCGATCAGCAGCACGGGGTTCCCCGACATCTCGCGGCCGACGATCAGCTTCTGCTGGTTGCCGCCGGACAGCGCCCGGGCGGTCGTGTCGATGGACGGCGTCCGGACGTCGTACGCGGCGACGATCCGGTCGGTGTCGTTGCGGGCGCCGCGCCGGTCGACGAACGGGCCCGTGCGGTTCGGCTCCTGGGTCTGGTGGCCGAGCATGCGGTTCTCCCACAGCGGCGCGTCCAGCAGGAGACCGTGCCGGTGCCGGTCCTCGGGGATGTAGCCGACCCCGGCCTCGCGGCGGCGGGCGGTCGACCAGGCCGAGATGTCGACGTCGCCGAGGGCGACGGTGCCGGTGGCCTTGCGCATGCCCATGATCGCCTCGACGAGCTCCGCCTGGCCGTTGCCCTCGACGCCGGCGATGCCGAGCACCTCACCGCGGTGGATGTCGAAGGAGACGTCGGTCAGCAGGTCGCGGCCACCCAGCGGGTCGGTCAGCGACAGGTCGCGGACGGAGAGCTGCACGACGTCGGTGACGGTCGAGGTCTCGGTGCTGGGCGAGGGCAGCTCGGAGCCCACCATCAGCTCGGCGAGCTGGCGGGCGGTCGTGTGCTTCGGGTCGACGGTGGTGACCGTCCGCCCGCGGCGGATGACGGTCACGTCGTCGGCCACGGCGAGCACCTCGTCGAGCTTGTGGGAGATGAAGAGCACGGTGAGGCCCTCGGCCTTGAGGCCGCGCAGGTTCTCGAAGAGCTCGTCGACCTCCTGCGGGACGAGGACCGCGGTCGGCTCGTCGAGGATGATCGTGCGGGCACCTCGGTAGAGCACCTTGAGGATCTCGACGCGCTGCCGGTCGCCGACGCCGAGGTCCTCGACCAGCCGGTCGGGGTCCACGTCGAAGCCGTAGGCCGACGAGAGCTCGCGGATGCGGGTGCGGGCCCGGTCGCCGCTGCCGTAGAGCTTCTCGGCCCCGAGCACGACGTTCTCGAGCACGGTGAGGTTGTCGGCGAGCATGAAGTGCTGGAAGACCATGCCGATGCCGGCCGCGATCGCGTCGGACGGCGAGTGGAAGGACATCTCCTGGCCGTCGACCTCGATCGTGCCGGAGTCGGGCTTCTGGACGCCGTACAGGATCTTCATCAGCGTCGACTTGCCGGCGCCGTTCTCGCCGACGACGGCGTGCACGGTGCCGCGTCTGACGGTGACGTTGACCTGGTCGTTCGCGATGACACCCGGGAACCGTTTCCCGATGTCGGTGAGGCGGACGGCGATGAGGTCAGGCTCGCTCACGAACCCTCCTGTTCGGTGCTGACAGTCCTGAGGAAGCCTGGCCGGTGACAGCCCGGGCCCGGGCCGAACGCTACCGCGTGCGACCCGGGCCCGGGTGATGCAGGTGTGTTACTTGACGGTCGTCGGCACGGTGATGGTGCCGTCGATGATCTGCTTCTTGAAGTCGTCGAGCTTCGACTTGATGTCGTCGACCTGGCCACCGCTGGTGGAGTAGTCCACGCCGCCGGACTTGAGGTCGAAGGTGACCGTGCCGGTGAGCGGGTCGCCGTCCTTGAACGACTTGATGAAGTTGTAGACCGCGACGTCGACGTGCTTGATCATCGAGGTCAAGATCGAGGGCTGGAGATCCGGAGCAGCCGTGAGGTACTGGTCCGAGTCGACGCCGATGGCGAGGCCCTTGGCCGCCTTCGCGGCCTGGAAGACGCCGAGGCCGGAGCCGCCGGCGGCGTGGTAGACGACGTCAGCGCCGCCGTCGAACTGGCCCTCAGCGGCCGTCTTGCCCTTGCCCGGGTCGTTGAAGCCGGTGAAGTCCGGCGGCTGGGTCAGGTAGGCCGACTCGATCTTGATGTTCGGGTTGACCGCCTTGGCGCCCGCGTCGTAGCCCGCCTCGAACTTGTTGATCAGCGGGACGTTGACGCCACCGACGAAGCCGATGTCGCCGGTCTTCGACTTCAGCGCGGCAGCCGCGCCGACGAGGAACGAGCCCTGCTCCTCGGCGAAGACGAGGTTGGTGACGTTGGCGTCGGTGTTCGCGGTGTCGTCGACGATCGCGAAGTTGGTGTCGGGGAACTGCTTGGCGACCTTGCCGACCGCCTCGGAGTATGCGAAGCCGATCGCGATGACCGGGTTGTAGCCGCCGTCGGCGAGCTGGATGAGCCGGTCCTCCTTGGCCGACTCGGCCTCGTCGGGGGTCGCCTCGGACTCGGACGCCTTGACGCCGAACTCGGACTTCGCCTTGTCGAGACCGGCCGCAGCCATGTCGTTGAACGACTGGTCGCCACGGCCACCGATGTCGTAGGCGAGACCGACCTTGATGTCGGACTTGGCGCCCGACGAGCCGGTCGACTCCTTGGCCGATCCGTTGTCGTCGCTGCTGCCGCCACACGCGGTGAGCGCGAGCGACAGGATGCCGGCAGTCAGCGCTGCCGCGAACTTCGTGCTGCGTCGCAAGACGCCTCCTCTGATCCTCCTGGACGCCCCCGGACCGAGGGCGCATGGGAGGCACCCTAGGGTGATTCACGGCCCCGGCGCATGCCCGCAATCAAGTTGTTACCTACCGGTTTTCGGCGAGATCTGCCCTATCCAGCAAGTGCTTCGGCGGCAGCGGCGGCCAGCACTTTCGCGCCGACGGCGACAGCGCGGTCGTCGACCCGGAGGTTGCCCTGGTGCAGGTCGTACGTCGGCCCGCCCGGCGTACGGACGCCGAGCCGGAACATGGCGCCCGGGACCCGCTCGAGGTACCACCCGAAGTCCTCGCCGCCGAGGCTCTGGTGGGTCGCCACCTGGCCGGCCGGCCCGAGCACGTCGGCGACCGCGCGGACGAGCACCTGGTGGCAGGCGTCGTCGTTGACGACCGGGGGCACGCCGCGGTGGTAGTCGACGACCGCCTCGACGCCGTACGGCCTGACGAGGTCGGCGACCGCGGCCTGCACGATGGGTTCGGCCTCGGCCCAGGCGACCGCGTCGAGGATGCGCACGGTGCCGCTGAGCAGACCCTCCTGCGGGATGACGTTGGGTGCCGACCCGGCGCGGATCATCCCCCAGACGACGCTCGCGCCGGCGCGGGGATCGAGCCGGCGCGACATCACCGCGGGCAGCTGGGTGGCCAGGACGGCCAGTGCGAAGGTGACGTCGGCGGTGCGGTGCGGCCGTGAGGTGTGGCCGCCGGCGCCGCTGACCCGGATGGTCACGTGGTCCGAGGCGCTGGTGATCGGGCCGCCGCGCAGGCCCACCTGGCCGACCTCGATGGTCGGGTCGGCGTGCAGAGCGAAGATCCGCCCGACTCCGTCGAGGGCGCCCTGGTTCATCAGGTGCAGCGCGCCGCCCGGCATCGACTCCTCCGCCGGCTGCAGCAGCAGCCGGACCGGCCCGGGCAGCATGCCGTTGCGATGCAGCTCGGCCAGCGCGCGGGCGGCGCCGAGCAGGCAGGCGACGTGCAGGTCATGGCCGCACGCGTGCGCGACCCCGTCGACGGTGCTCACCCAGGGGTCGGCGGTCACGTCCTGGACCGGAAGCGCGTCCATGTCGGCGCGCAGCGCGACGGTCGGCTGACGCGTGATCCCGTCCTGGCCGAGCTCGGCCACGAGCCCGGAGCGCGACATCGGCGTCACCGTCCAGCCGAGCCGGTCCAGCTGATGGCCGCAGAGCCGGGTGGTGCGCTGCTCGGCCCACGAGAGCTCCGGGTGGGCGTGGATGTCGCGGCGCAGCGCGATCAGCTCGTCGGCGCTCTCGTCGACGACCTGGGTGATCAGCGCAGCGGTGTCCATCCTTTGCAGGTTAACCGTCGTACGCCTCGAGGATGCGGTCGGCCGCTCGAGTGCGGGTGGGTGATCAGGACGGGTCGAGGGCGTTTCGAGCTGTCTCGATCGCCCATCAGCACTCGAGTCAGGAGCGTCCGGGGAAGTGCGGTCGCCAGGCGTCCGAGGGCCTGAGCGGAGCGCCCGGCTCGCCGCGCTCCTGCAGCAGCCGGTGGATCTTGGCCAGCGTGCGCTCGGGGTGCTCGAAGATGCCCGCTGGCCGTAGACGTCCCGGATGGTGCGGTTGACGGCAGGCTCGGGCAGCCCCGCCAGAACGATGAGCATCCGCAGCCGCGTCTCCATGGGCGAGTCGACGTCTCGGCGCACGTATCCCGCGGCTACCCGGGCTGCCGGCCGCGCCCGGGTGCGGGCTCGTCGCGCAGAACCCGACCAGCTTCTCGATGGTTGTCTGACCCTTGCGGACGAGATGGTCACCCACGACGACGAGGTCGACCAGCGGGATCAGCTCGGCCAGCTCGACGAACGTCTGCTCGTAGGTCGACACGCGAACTCCGCGCACGTTCATGACGCACGTCGTCGTCGCGAGGTGGCAGCGGATACCACGACGGTGGCGCCGGTCCCTCTGCTGCAGCACGGTCACGTGCTCGTCCGGAAGCGTCGGGATCGGCAGCCCGAGGATCCGCGCGGCAGAGGCATGACTCGCGACCGCGTTCGCGGGGAACGGGACGAGCGCCGCCTCGGCGCGGAGCGCGGGTGTGAGCTCGGTGCCGGCGCCGAGGTAGACCCCGGGGAACACCACGCGGTAGGTCACCCGGCGCAGCTCGGCGAGGGCCAGGCCGGCCGCCGCGGCCTCGGCGCGCGAGAAGGGCCGGGTGACGTCGAGCACTGCTGCGACCTGGGTCATGCAGCCAGGATGGATGAGTCCGGCCGCAGTCGCCGGACGCTCTCCACAGGCTCCGATCTTCCGGCGCTGATGGGCGATCGGGACAACTCGAAAAGCCCTCAACCCTTCTCGATCGCCCACCCGCGACGGCCGTCAGCCGTCGTACGCCTCGAGGATGCGGTCGGCGGCCACGGTGGCGGGGAGCTCGCCGGAGAGGACCTGAGCGCGGATCTCGTCGCGGAGGGCCCGGACGGCCGGTGCGTGGCGGAGCCGCTGCTCGAGCTCGTCGCGCACCAGCGCCCAGGCGAAGTCGAGCTGCTGGTGGGCCCGCTTGTCGCGCAGCCCGTCGTCGCCGAGGTGCTCGCGGTGGCGCAGCACCTGGTCCCAGACGCCGTCGACTCCGACATCGTGCAGGCCGCTCGCGGTGACGACCGGCGGCGCCCACTCCCCCTTGCCACGGACCAGCCGCAGCGCGCCCGCCAGCTCGCGCGCAGCGGCGCGGGCCTCGCCCTCACGGGCCGGGTCGTCGGGGTCGGCCTTGTTCACCGCCACGACGTCGGCGATCTCGAGGATGCCCTTCTTGATGCCCTGCAGCTGGTCGCCGGTGCGGGCGATGGTCAGGAAGAGGAACGTGTCGACCATGCCCGCAACGGTCACCTCGGACTGACCGACGCCGACCGTCTCGACCAGCACGACGTCGTAGGCGGCCGCCTCGAGGACGGCCATCGCCTGAACGGTCGCGCGGGCGACACCACCGAGCGTCCCGGCCGCCGGCGAGGGCCGGATGAAGGCTTTCGGGTCGACGGCGAGCCGTGGCATGCGGGTCTTGTCGCCGAGCACCGAGCCGCCGGTGCGCAGGCTGGACGGGTCGACCGCCAGCACGCCGACCTTGTGGCCGGCGGCGGTCAGCCGCGACCCGAGCGCCTCGATGAAGGTCGACTTCCCGACGCCGGGGACGCCCGAGATGCCCACGCGTACGGCGGCCGGCCGCTCGACCTCCGTCAGCGCGGTGAGGAGCTCACGCGCCTGTTCGCGATGTGTCGGCTTGGTCGACTCGACGAGCGTGATCGCCCGGCTGACGGCTGCCCGCCGACTCTCGGAGACGCCGTCGACCAGCGTGTCGAGGTCGAGGCTTCGGGAGGGGCGCGGCGCGCCCTGCTCAACCATCAACCTCGTCGAGCTGCTCGCGCAGACGCCTCAGCAGGTCGAGCGCCGACTCGGCGATGACCGTGCCGGGCAGGAACACCTCGGCGGCGCCCATCTCCTTCAGCGTCGGTACGTCGTCGGGCGGGATGACGCCGCCGATGACGATCATGATGTCCGGGCGACCCTGCTCGGCCAGCGCCTGCTTCAGGGCGGGCAGCAGCGCCAGGTGGCCGGCGGCGAGGGAGGAGACCCCGACGATGTGCACGTCGGCGTCGACGGCCTGCTGGGCGACCTCCTCGGGCGTGGAGAAGAGCGGGCCCACGTCGACGTCGAAGCCGAGGTCGGCGAACGCGGTGACGACCACCTTCTGGCCGCGGTCGTGGCCGTCCTGGCCCATCTTGGCGACCAGGATGCGGGGACGACGGCCCTCCGCCTCCTCGAACGCGGCGGTGGCGTCCAGGACCTCCTGAACCGAGGCGTCGCCCGACCCTTGGGCTTCGGACCTGTACACGCCGGAGATCGTACGGATCACCGCCTGGTGGCGACCCCACACCTTCTCGACCGCGTCGGAGATCTCGCCGACGGTCGCCTTGGCGCGGGCCGCGTCCACCGCGAGCTCGAGCAGGTTGCCCCGGCCGGACTCGGCGCTGCTCGTCAGCGCGGCGAGGGCACGCTCGACGTCGTCGGCGGACCGCTCGGCCCGCAGCCGCTCCAGCTTGGCGACCTGCTGGCGGTAGACCTCGTCGTTGTCGACCCGGAGCACGTCGAGCTTGTCCTCGGCGGCGAGCCGGAACGTGTTGACGCCGATGACCTTCTGGCTTCCTGCGTCGATGCGCGCCTGGGTGCGGGCGGCGGCCTCCTCGATGCGCATCTTCGGGATGCCCTGCTCGATGGCCTTCGCCATCCCGCCGGCGGCCTCGGCCTCCTGGATGTGCGCCCACGCCCGCTCGGCCAGGTCGTGGGTCAGGCGCTCGACGTAGTAGGAGCCGCCCCAGGGGTCGATCGTGCCCGTCGTACCGCTCTCCTGCTGCAGCAGGAGCTGGGTGTTGCGAGCGATCCGCGCGGAGAAGTCGGTCGGCAGCGCGATCGCCTCGTCGAGGGCGTTGGTGTGCAGCGACTGGGTGTGGCCCTGGGTCGCCGCCATCGCCTCGATGCAGGTGCGGCCGACGTTGTTGAAGACGTCCTGCGCGGTCAGGCTCCAGCCGCTCGTCTGCGAGTGGGTCCGCAGGGAGAGCGACTTGGGGTTCTTCGGGTCGAACTCGCGGACCAGCCGCGACCAGAGCGCGCGGGCGGCGCGCAGCTTGGCGACCTCCATGAAGAAGTTCATGCCGATCGCCCAGAAGAAGCTGAGCCGCGGGGCGAAGGCGTCGATGTCGAGACCCGCGGCGAGCCCGGCGCGGATGTACTCCACGCCGTCGGCGAGCGTGTAGGCCAGCTCGAGGTCGGCGGTCGCCCCGGCCTCCTGCATGTGGTAGCCGGAGATCGAGATCGAGTTGAAGCGTGGCATCCGCTCGGCGGTGAAGCTGAAGATGTCGGAGATGATCCGCATCGACGCCTCGGGCGGGTAGATGTAGGTGTTGCGGACCATGAACTCCTTGAGGATGTCGTTCTGGATCGTCCCCGCGAGCTGCTCCGGCTTCACCCCCTGCTCCTCGGCCGCCGCGATGTAGAGCGCCATGACCGGCAGCACCGCGCCGTTCATCGTCATCGACACCGACATCTCGTCGAGCGGGATGCCGTGGAAGAGCGTCCGGGTGTCGTAGATCGAGTCGATCGCCACGCCCGCCATGCCGACGTCGCCGCGCACCCGCGGGTGGTCGGAGTCGTAGCCGCGGTGGGTCGCCAGGTCGAACGCCACCGACAGCCCCTTCTGGCCGGCCGCGAGGTTGCGGCGGTAGAACGCGTTCGACTCCTCGGCGGTGGAGAAGCCGGCGTACTGCCGGATCGTCCAGGGCTGGGTGGTGTACATCGTCGGGTAGGGCCCGCGCAGGAACGGGCTGAGGCCCGGGTACGTCGCCAGGGCGTCGAGGCCGCCGAGGTCGGCCGCGGTGTAGAGCGGCTTGACCTCGATCCCCTCGGGGCTGTGCCAGGGCTCCCCGCCGAGCGCGAGGCCGGCGTTGCCGATGGTGAGGCCCTCGCTCGTCAGCGGGAGTCCGGCGAAGGTCTCCGGGATGCTCATGCCAGTGCCTCTCGGGTGCGGTGCAGGAACGCGAGCGCATCGACGCCCACGGCGCAGGAGTCGTCGACGAGGTCGGCGAGTGGGCCGACCGGTCTGCCCGCGACGATCAGGCGCCGGGCGCCGGCCTCGCGCAGGGCGGCGGCCGCCTCGGCACCCCACTCCTGGTAGGCCGGGTCGGAGCCGGCCAGGCAGACGACCGGCTGGCCGGTGTACGCCTCGGCGAGCTCGGCGGGCGTGGCAGTCGGGCCGGCGACGTCCACCGCGACGCCTCCGGCCGCGAACAGGTTGCTGGCGAAGGTGGCGCGGGCGGTGTGCTGCGCGACCGTGCCGAGGGTGGCGAGGAAGACGTGCTGCGCCGGCGGGGCGTCGCGCAGCTCCTCGAAGCTCGCTCCGTAGCGCCGGACGTCGCCGCCGGCGGGATCGGGGGCGCGCTCGAGCAGCGACTCCTCGAGGTTCGGGAACTCGGTCAGGCCGGTGATCGGCCGCTTCCGGGCGGCGATCTCGGCCTCCCGACGCTCCACGATCGCGGCCACGCGGCCGCGGAAGGTGTCGAAGCCGGACTCCTCGATCTCGCCGAGCTCGGCCCAGCCGGCCACGGCCAGGTCGTCGGTGAGGCGCTCGACGGCGTACGCGCCGCCAGCCGGGTCGGCGACCTTCGCCACGTGGCTCTCGTCGATCAGCAGGTGGTTGACGTTGCGCGCGATCCGGCGGCCGAACGCCTCGGGCCTGCCGTTGGCGCTGTCGAAGGGGAGGACGGTGACGGCGTCGGCACCTCCGACGCCGGCGGCGAAGGCCGCGACCGTCCCACGCAGCATGTTGACGTAGGGGTCGTACTTGCTGAGCATCGGCCGACTGGTGACGGCGTGGATGCGCATCGGGACACCCTCCGCACCACTCAGCTCGAGCACCCGCGCCCAGAGCCGGCGCGCGGCGCGCAGCTTGGCGATGGTCGGGAACTGCTCATCGGTGGCGGCGAAGCGGAACTCGACCAGCTTCGCGGCCGCAGCCACGCTCATGCCCGCGTCGGCCAGCACACGGAGGTACGCCGCCCCGACGGCGATCGCGTAGCCGAGCTCCTGCGCGTCGCTGGCGCCGAGGTCGTGCGCGGCGGTCGCGTCGACCACCACACCGAGCACGCCGAGCTCCTCGGCCAGCCCGGCGACGGCGACCAGGTCGTCCTGCCAGCCCGGCCCCTCGCGCAGGCCGCGGTGGACCGCGCCGATCGGGTCGACACCCAAGTTGGTGGCGGGGTGCGGCTCGACGCCCTTGTCGGCGAGGAGGGCGAGCAGCGACCGGGCCGCCTGCAGTGGTGCGGTGGGTGCGTCGAGGACCACCGGCGCGAGGTCGAGCAGGACGCGGTCCAGGGTCGTCGCGAGGTCGGTGTCCGCGTCGGAGCGCACCCACAGGCTGGTGACGCCACCGTCGAGGTCGAGCAGCGCGCTCTCGTTGGCGCGCCCGGCGTCAGGGTCGACGACGTGGCTGCGGATGTCCCAGGCGCCGACCCGGGTCGGCCGGCCGGCGGTGGAGCGTCCCTCCAGGTCCGCGGGGACGCCCAGCGGCGTGACGGCGATGCCGTCGAGCGTCGTCCGGGTCAGCTTGTCCCAGACGGCGGAGTCGGCGTCCTCGTCGCTGAGCCGGCGCGCCTTGCGGAGCACGCCCGCAGCCGCGGTCTCCCACTCGGAGACGCTGTGGTCGTCGTCTGGCTGCGCGAGGTCGAGATGCGCAGGCGTGTCGGTCATGCGGGGCACCTTAGGAAGCCGGTGGCGAGGATCGCCACCGAGTGTGAGGTTTCCAACCAGTAGCCACCTCAACCGTCGCCGGAGCCGCGAGCCGTCGCTCGACCGCAGCTGGCCGGAACCCGTCGGTAACCGGGCATATGTCACACCGCCCCCGATGCCATGCCGCCCGTCACCGCGCGTATCGTGCTGCGCTGTGGCAACCACCGACCTCGTCAAGGGAGTGCGCACGACGCGCTCGACGATCGCGCTGAAGCTGCTCATGGCGGCCAGCGGAATCGTGTTCATCCTGTTCGTCCTCGTGCACATGTACGGCAACCTCAAGGCCTTCGCCGGCCACGACGCCTACAACGAGTACGCCGAGCACATCCGCACCATCGGCACCCCGATCCTGCCCCGCACCGGGGCGCTCTGGGTCCTCCGCGTCATGCTGATCGTGTCGCTCGTGGCGCACGTCGCGGCTGCCGTCGCGCTGTGGCAGCGGGCGAGCAAGGCGCGGCCGGTCCGCTACGAGGTCAAGCGGAACCTGTCCTCGTCGCTGTCCTCGCGCACGATGCGCTGGGGCGGCATCACCCTGCTCCTCTTCATCATCTGGCACCTGATCAACTTCACGATCGGCAAGGTCAACGTCAGCGGTGGCGCCACGAACGACCCCTACAACCTCCTGGTCGACAGCTTCGACACCTGGTGGCTGACGGTGATCTACCTGATCGCGATGCTGGCTCTCGGCCTGCACCTGCACCACGGCACCTTCAGCGCCTTGCAGACGCTCGGCCTCACCAACACCCTGACCTCCCGCACCCGCGCCCGCGTCCTCGGCTGGACCGTCGCGATCGTGATCGCGGGAGGCTTCTCGTTGGTGCCCCTGTTCACGCTCTTCGGCGTCATCGACAAGTAAGGACCGATCGTGGCTGCTGGCACTCACTACCTCCCCGGGCTCACGCCCACCAACGAACCTTCCGTGCAGAAGTCCGACGACGCCGCGGGCTACTACACCCTCGGCGAGAAGCTGGTCGACCCCAAGGCCCCGACCGGCCCGATCGAGCAGCGCTGGACCACTCGCAAGTTCGAGAACCGCCTGGTCAACCCTGCCAATCGGCGCAAGCTCGACATCATCATCGTCGGCACCGGCCTGGCCGGAGGCGCCGCGGCCGCGACCTTGGGCGAGGCCGGCTACAACGTGAAGTCCTTCTGCTACCAGGACTCCCCGCGCCGCGCGCACTCCATCGCGGCCCAGGGCGGCATCAACGCCTCCAAGAACTACAAGAGCGACGGCGACTCCGACTACCGGCTCTTCTACGACACCATCAAGGGCGGTGACTTCCGCTCGCGGGAGTCGAACGTTTACCGGCTCGCCGAGGTGTCGACCAACATCATCGACCAGTGCGTCGCACAGGGCGTCCCCTTCGCTCGCGAATACGGCGGGCTCCTCGACAACCGCTCCTTCGGCGGCGTACTCGTCTCGCGGACCTTCTACGCCCGCGGCCAGACCGGCCAGCAGCTGCTGCTCGGTGCCTACCAGGCCATGGAGCGCCAGGTCGCCGCCGGCACGGTGGAGCAGTTCACCCGCCACGAGATGCTCGACCTGATCGTCGTCGACGGCCGGGCCCGCGGGATCGTCGCCCGCGACATGGTCTCCGGCGCGATCGAGACGCACCTGGCGGATGTCGTCGTACTCGCGACCGGCGGCTACGGGAACGTCTTCTACCTCTCCACCAACGCCATGGGCTCCAACGTGATGGCCGCCTGGCGGGCGCACCGCAAGGGCGCCTACATGGCCAACCCCTGCTACACGCAGATCCACCCGACCTGCATCCCGGTGACCGGCGCCCACCAGTCGAAGCTGACCCTGATGTCGGAGTCGCTGCGCAACGACGGTCGCGTCTGGGTCCCGAAGAACGCCGCCGACTGCGACAAGGACCCGCGCGACATCCCCGAGCAGGACCGCGACTACTTCCTGGAGCGGCTCTACCCGTCCTACGGCAACCTGGTCACCCGCGACATCGCCTCCCGCGCCGCGAAGTACATGTGCGACGAGGGTCGCGGCGTCGGACCGCAGGTCGAGGAGAAGCAGGCCGACGGGTCGGTCAAGATGATGCGACGCGGTGTCTACCTCGACCTCGCCGATGCCATCAACCGGCTCGGCAAGGACAAGATCGAGGAGAAGTACGACAACCTCCTCGACATGTACGAGCGGATCACGGGGGAGAACCCCTACGAGGTGCCGATGCGCATCTACCCCGCCGTGCACTACGTCATGGGCGGCCTGTGGGTCGACTACGAGCTGCAGACCAACATCACCGGCCTCTTCTGCGCCGGCGAGGCGAACTTCTCCGACCACGGCGCCAACCGCCTCGGCGCCTCCGCGCTGATGCAGGGTCTGGCCGACGGCTACTTCGTGCTGCCGCAGACCGTCGCCAACTACCTGGCCGACGGCCCGTTCGACAAGCTCGACGAGTCCCACCCGGCCGTCCAGGAGGTCCTCACCTCGGTCAAGCAGCGCGTCGACCGGTTGATGAACGTCAACGGCGCGCGCTCGGTGGAGTCCATCCACAAGGAGCTCGGCCAGATCATGTGGGAGTACTGCGGCATGGAGCGGACCAAGGAGGGCCTGACCAAGGCCATCGGCCTGATCCGCGAGCTCAAGAAGGAGTTCTGGACCAACGTCAAGGTGCTCGGCTCCCCGGACTCCGTCAACCAGGACCTGGAGAAGGCCAACCGCGTCGCGGACTTCATCGAGCTCGGCGAGCTCATGTGCATCGACGCCCTCAACCGACGGGAGTCCTGCGGCGGCCACTTCCGCGCCGAGTCGCAGACCGAGGACGGCGAGGCGCTGCGTCACGACGAGGAGTTCGCCTACGTCGCGGCCTGGGAGTGGAGCGGCGAGGACGGCGCGCCGGTCCTGCACAAGGAAGACCTGATCTACACCGCCACCGAGATGAAGGCCCGGAGCTACAAGTGAAACTTACCCTCAAGATCTGGCGGCAGGCCGACGCGTCGGCCGCAGGGGCGATGCACACCTACGAGCTCGACGGCGTCTCCTCGGACATGTCGTTCCTCGAGATGCTCGACCTGCTCAACGAGCAGCTGCTCACCTCCGGTGAGGAGCCGGTCGCGTTCGACTCCGACTGTCGCGAGGGCATCTGCGGCATGTGCTCGCTGATGATCAACGGCCAGGCGCACGGCCCGGAGGTCACCACGACCTGCCAGCTGCACATGCGCTCCTTCACGGACGGCGACACGATCACCATCGAGCCGTGGCGTGCGTCGTCGTTCCCGGTGCTCAAGGACCTCGTCGTCGACCGCACGGCCTTCGACCGGATCATCCAGAACGGCGGCTACATCTCCGCCAACACCGGCTCGGCGCCCGAGGCCAACTCGGTGCCTGCTCCACGTGACAAGGCGATGCGGTCGTTCAACGCGGCGACCTGCATCGGCTGCGGCGCCTGCGTCGCGGCCTGCCCCAACGGCTCGGCCTCGCTGTTCCTCGGCGCGAAGATCACCCACCTCGGCGAGCTCCCCCAGGGCCAGCCGGAGCGCTACTCGCGCGTCGCCTCGATGGTCGCCCAGCACGACCACGAGGGCTTCGGCGGCTGCACCAACATCGGCGAGTGCGCCGCCGCCTGCCCCAAGGAGATCCCGCTCGACGTGATCTCGCAGCTCAACAGGGACCTGCGAACCGCGATCAAGCAGGGCTTCTGATCCTGAGCCGAGTCGGCAGAGGTTCGCAGCAGCGCTGCGAACCTCTGCCGACTCGGCGTTCTCAGGCCTTCTTGGCGGACCGGAGCGCGCGCAGGCCGACGGTGGCGAGGATGGCGCCGATCACCAGGTCGACCACGATGAGCACCGTGTGGGCGATCCAGTAGCCCGACGGGTGGTCCTCGCCGCGCGAGTGCGCCGCGGAGAGGTTCTTGGCGAAGGTGATCCAGATGAAGAAGTTCCAGATCCCGACGCCGATCAGCAGCCAAGCGTGCTTCTTCGAGAACGTCACTTTCGTCCCACCTTCTTGATCAGTCCGAGTGCGGCCACCATGGTCCCAGCGCCGGCCAGGAACGGCCCCACCGGGACGCTGCGACCACCGCCCGAGGAGTCCTGCGCCACACCGTCGGCCGTGACCAGCGGCGGCGTCTGCGGGCCCTGCACCGGCGCAGCGGTCTGCGATGAGTCCCGCAGTGCGCGAGCGGCCGGCGAGGTGTGCGCCCAGGCCGCGGAGTAGAGCACCACGCGCGCGAAGTAGTTGATCCAGACGACGAGCACCAGGGCCACACCGAACGCCTGGAACGCCGCATTGCCCTGCGCGACGTCGAACAGCAGGAACGAGATGGCCTTGAGCACCTCGAAGACGAAACCGCCGATCGCGGCGGCCACCCACAGCGAGCGGGCCGGCACGTCGGGCCGGCCGACGAGGCGGAACAGCACGAAGAAGAGGACGGTGTTGATCCCCCAGCCGACGAGACGGGCGAGGACGTAGAGCAGCCAGGACAGCCCCTGGTCGAGGCCGAGCCAGTCGAGCACGTCGCTGGAGAAGCCAGTCACGAGCCCGGCTGCGACGACGCTCGCGAAGAGGACGCCGCCGATCACGACCAGCCCGCGCAGGTCGATCAGCTTCGCCCGCAGGAAGCCGGGACGCTCCCGGGGCGGGATCTCGAAGACCGTCTGGAGGGAGGTCCTGGTCGCGTCGAGCCAGCCGAGGCCGGCGTACAGCACGCCGAGGAGGCCGACGATGCCGGCCACCCCCGAGAAGCGCTGCACGTCGTCGAGGGAGATCTGGCCCGCACCGCCGCCCACCAGCCCGGGGATGACCTGGTCGATGGCGTCGGTGAGGTCGGACTGGGCGTCGGGGTAGACCTTGGCGAGCCAACCGACCACGAAGACCGCGAGCGCGAGCACCGGGAAGAACGACAGGAAGCCGAAGTAGGTCACCGCACCGGCCTGCTGCCCCGCCTGGGACGCCCCGTAGTGCTCCTGGGTGCGCAGGGCGTGGTCGACGAGGGGTCGTCGGTCGCGCAGGTCGGCGAGGCGCTGCTTCAGTCCGGGCATGGCGCGCCGGTACCCCGGCGTCGTCCGGTCAGCGCCGTGCGGTCGCAGGAAGGGAGAAGTGGCGGGTCGGGCGCCATCCGTCCTCGTCGTCGTGGACGTAGAGGTGGAAGCGGTCGACCTCGAAGCGGCACTCGAAGCCGGCCAGCTCGTCGAACGCCTGGTCGAGCAGCTCGTCCGGAAGGTCGTGGGCGACGGTCACGTGCGGGTGGTACGGGAAGGAGAGGTCCACCTCGAGCGGCCCGCGCCGCACGGCGTTGGCGAGCTGCTCGCAGGAGGAGATGCCCTCGACGACGGCGACGAAGACGACCGGCGAGACCGGGCGGAAGGTGCCCGTGCCGCGCAGGTGCACGTCGAAGGCGGCCAGGGTCCGCGCGACCGACTCCAGGTGCGCCTCGATGTCGCCGACGACGGCCTCGTCGACCTCGGTCGGCGGCACCAGGGTGATGTGGGTCGGGATCATCGTCGCGGTCTCGTCGCCGAGCCCCGTACGGTAGTCCTGGAGCTGGGTCGCCCAGGGCTCCGGGATCGCGACGGCCACGCCGATCGTCCGCACGGTGTTCGACACTACCGTGCCGCGGGCGCCACGAAGCCGACGCGATCGTAGACGTCGGCGAGGGTGCGCGACGCGACCTCGCGGGCCTGCTCGGCGCCCTGCGCGAGCACCGACGTGAGGTGCGTCTGGTCGTCGAGCAGCTCGTGGGTCGCGTTCCGGAACGGCGTCACGAAGTCCACGACCACGTCGGCCAGGTCCTTCTTCAGGTCGCCGTAGCCACGGCCGGCGTACTCGTCCTCGAGCTTCTCGATGGTGCTGCCGGTCAGCGCGGAGTAGATGCGCAGGAGGTTGGAGACGCCGGGCTTCTCCGCCTCGTCGAAGCGCACCTCCGAGCCGGAGTCGGTGACCGCGCTGCGGATCTTCTTGGCGCTCACCTTGGGGTCGTCGAGCATCTCGACGATGCCGCCCGGGCTCGAGGCCGACTTCGACATCTTGCTGGTCGGCTCCTGCAGGTCGTAGATCTTCCCGGTCTCCTTGAGGATGTAGGGCTCCGGGAGGCGGAAGGTCTTCTTGTAACGGCTGTTGAACCGCTGCGCGAGGTCGCGGGTGAGCTCGAGGTGCTGGCGCTGGTCCTCGCCGACGGGGACGTACGCCGGCCGGTAGAGCAGGATGTCGGCGGCCATCAGCATCGGATAGGCGAACAGCCCGACCGACGACGAGCCCTCGCCGCCCTTCGCCGACTTGTCCTTGAACTGCGTCATGCGCCGCGCCTCGCCGAACCCGGTGAGGCACTGCATCACCCAGCCGAGCTGGGCGTGCTCGGGGATGTGGGACTGGACGAAGATCGCGCTGCGCTCCGGGTCGACGCCCGCGGCGAGCAGCTGCGCGGCGGCGACGAGGGTGCGCCGGCGCAGGACCTTCGGGTCCACCTCCACGGTGATCGCGTGCTGGTCGGCGATGAAGAAGAACGGCTCGTAGTCGGCCTGCAGGATGCCCCAGTTCCGCACCGCGCCGAGGTAGTTGCCGAGGTGGTAGCTGTCGGCGGTCGGCTGGATGCCGGAGAGCACCCGGGGCCGGACCTCAGGGGTGGTGGAGGACATGAGGTCATTGTCGCTGATGGACCTGGGACCGGCCCAACCGGGTTTGGTGGGGCGGAGCAGGTGGGCGACCGCGGCCGAGATCTCAGCTCTCCAGCGAGCGCACCATCACGCGCACAGCCTTGCGGTCGGTCTTGCCCACGCTCGTGACCGGCACGGCGTCGACGATCCGGACCTCGCGCGGGTACTTGTAGCGGGCGAGCCGCCCCTTGGCGAACTCCATCAGCTCCTCGGGATCGGCGCTCGCGCCCGGGCGCAGCGAGACCAGGGCGACGACCTCCTCGCCGCTCTTCTCGTCCGGCTTGCCGACCACCGCCGCGGCGGTGACGGCCGGGTGCGCCAGCAGCGCGTCCTCGACGTCGCGCGGGTAGACGTTGAAGCCGCCGCGGATGATGAGGTCCTTGACGCGGTCGACCACGTAGAGGAAGCCGTCCTCGTCGAGCCGTCCGACGTCGCCGGTGTGCAGCCAGCCGTCGACGATCGTCTTCGCGGTCAGCTCCGGCTCGTTCCAGTAGCCCATCATCACGCCCGCGCCCCGGACGCAGATCTCGCCCTCCTCGCCGACCGGGAGCGGCCGGCCGGTCGGGTCGAGGATCGCGACCTCGGCGTGCGGCGCCGGCTTCCCGACGCTGCCCGCCTTGCTCGCTGCAGGAGTGGAGGCGGTGACCACCGAGCTGCTCTCGGTGCAGCCGTAGCCCTCCAGGATCGCGACGCCGAGGGCCTTCTCGACCTTCTCGCGCAGCGCGGGCAGCAGCGGGGCGCCCCCGGAGCCGAAGGTCCGCAGCGAGCTGAGGTCGTAGTCGGCGTACGGCTGGTCGAGCAGCATCTGCAACATCGACGGGACGACCGGGCTGTTGTCGATGCGGTGCTCCTGGACCAGCTCCAGCCAGCCCTTGGGGTCGAACCAGCGCTGCATGACCGAGACCTGCTGGCGCTTGGAGTGCAGACCGGCGACGAGCACGTTGAGCCCGTAGACGTGCGAGAGCGGCAGCGGGAGCAGCAGCCGGCTGGTGTCCATCGACTCTGCCACCACGGCGAGCCCGCTGCCCGCCTCCCACAGGCTGTGGTGGCTCAGCATGACGCCCTTGGCCCGGCCGGTGGTGCCGCCGGTGTAGAGCAGCGCCGCCAGGTCGTCGTCGCCGCGCGGCTCGATCGGGAGCGGCTCGGCCCGCTCCAGCTGCATGAAGGGGATCGCGTCCACCCCGTCGGGTACCTCGCCCGCGACGATCACCTGCAGGTCGAGCCCCTGCGCCGCAGCGCCGATGAGCGGCACCAGCTCGGGGCTGACCACGGCGGCCACCGCTCCGGAGTCCTCCAGGATGTGGCGCAGCTCGGGCGGGGTCTGCAGGAAGATCACGGGCGTGACGACCGCTCCGGCCCGCCAGAGCGCGTGGTAGGACACGAACACCTCGGGGGTGTTCATGGTCAGCACCACGACCCGATCGCCGGCCTCGACGCCCATCCTCCGCAGTCCGCCGGCCGCGCGCCTCGCCCGGTCGAGGATCTGTCCCGAGGTGTGGCCCGTGCCCTCGAAGAGCAGCATCTCGTAGTCGCCGACGCGGTCGAGCCACTGCTCGGCGAGCACCGCCAGGTTGTGCTCCCCCACGGGGGCCTGCGTCACTGATGAGGTCAGGGTCATCGAGCACCTCCGGTGCCTGTCAGGGGGTCGGCCATCCGGTGTCAGTGTCGCGCATCACACGGGGAGGATGGACCCATGACCTTTCCCGGTGCGATCCCGACCCTGACCGACGGCCCCGTCACGCTGCGCGCCCACCGGCCCTCCGACGTCGAGCGGTCCGTGGAGCAGTCGGTCGACGCCGAGTCGGTCCGGTGGACGACGGTCCCGACGCCGTACTCGCTCGACGACGCGCGCGACTACATCGGCTCGCGGGCCAGGGCGTGGCTCGAGGACACCGAGTGGCCCTTCGCCGTCGAGGTGGACCGCCGGTTCGGTGGCTCGGTCGAGCTGCGCAACGAGGGGCCGGGCCGCGCCGAGGTGGCGTTCGGGTCACATCCCGACATCCGCGGCACGGGCGCGATGGAGCGCGCGCTCCGCCTGCTGCTGGCCTGGGGCTTCGAGGCCCGGTCGCTGACCACCGTCATCTGGTGGGCGCACGCAGGCAACTGGGCGTCCCGCAAGCTGGCCTGGAAGGTCGGCTTCTCCTTCGACGGCTGCGTGCGCCAGTGGCTCCCGCAGCGCGGCGAGATGCGCGACGCGTGGGTCGGCACCCTGCTGGCCAGCGAGCCGCTGCAGCCGCGCGAGGCCTGGGAGATCGCCGCGGACCGTTAGCGGGCTGTACGCCGGTGGAGCACCGCGCTCCAGCCGAGCAGCGCGATGCCGAAGACCGCCAGCGTCGCACCGACCAGCGCCGTCGAGCGGTAACCGAAGCCCCACGCGATGACGACGCCGCCGAGGTAGGCGCCGGCCGCGTTGGCGATGTTGAGGGTCGCGTGGTTCATCGCCGCCCCGAGGGTGACCGCGTCGCCGGAGACGTCCATCAGCCTGATCTGCAGGTTGACCGCGAGGATCGAGGCGCAGACCGTCACCAGGAAGACCGCCGGCAGCAGCAGCCAGCCGTGCGGGGCCACCAGCCAGGTCAGCAGCATCACGAGCAGCGACCCGGAGCTGGCCGCCAGCAGGGTGCGGAAGACCGACCAGCGGGCCAGCTCGCCGGCCAGCAGGGTGCCGACCACCATGCCCAGGCCGAGGACGAGCACGAAGACCGGCACCACGTGCTCGGAGAGCCCGGCGACGTCGGGCACGATCTTGCCGATGTAGGAGTAGATCGCGAACATGCCGCCGAACCCGGCGGCGCCCGCCGCCATCGTCAGCCAGACCTGTGCGTTGGAGAAGAAGCCGCGGGCCTCCGAGCGGCCGGTGGCCCCGGGGTTGCCCGGGGAGCGCGGCACCGACCAGCCGATCAACGCCACGGTCAGCGCCGCCAGCAGCGCGGCGGCGAGGTAGGTCGCGCGCCAGCCGACGTGCTGGCCCAGCCAGGTGGCAGCCGGGACACCGGCCACGTTGGCCACGGAGATGCCCATCATCACGCTGGCGACCGCCCGGCCGCGCCGCTCCTCGGAGACCAGGCCGGCGGCGACCAGTGACGCGATGCCGAAGTAGGCGCCGTGGGGCAGGCCGTCGACGAAGCGCGCGACCATCAGCACCGGATAGCTCGGCGCCGCTGCGGAGAGGACGTTGAAGGCGGCGTACGTCGCCATGAAGGAGAGCAGCAGGCCCTTGCGCGGCAGGTGCGCGACGAAGAAGGAGAGCAGTGGGACGCCGACGACGACGCCGAGGGCGTACGCCGAGATGATGTGTCCGGCGGTCGGGACAGAGACGTCGACGCCGTCGGCGATCTGCGGCAGCACGCCCATCGTGACGAACTCGGTCGTGCCGATGGCGAACCCGCCGACCCCGAGGGCGAGGATGGCCACCACGGCGTGCTTCGCCGTCCGCTCGGGCGGGGCGGTGAGCTCGGTGGTGACGGTCATCGCGTCGCTTTCGATCGTTCCAGGCGGACGCTGCGCCAACCCCGTGGGTCCACCCGGGTATTCCCCGGAACCGCGACGTGTGAGGGCCCACACGCGTTGACCTCAGACCGGGCGCCGGCCCGCCGATCCAGTCAGCCGTGAGAACCCTGCTGCGTGATGTCTCCATCGGACGACGACTGACGGCCGCCTTCGGCCTCGTCTGCCTGCTGCTCGTCGTGGTCGCCGGGACCGGCATCTACGCCTCCCTGACCCAGCAGCACAAGCTCCAGGACATCCAGCACCTGCAGAGCCTGCGCGACGACGTCCAGCAGCTGCGTTACCTCGACGCCGACATCAGCGGCTGGCAGGGCTACATCTACGCCGAGGCCGTCGTCGAGGACCCCGCCGGCGCGGTGGCGCCCGACAACACCAACGTGGCCGGCCTGACCGAGTCGCGCAAGGCCGCGTACGCGCTGCTGGACGGCATCGACCGGCAGGCCTACACCGCCAAGGAGCTGACCGAGCTCGACCACATGCGCAAGCTGTGGGACGACTACTTCCGGATCAACGACGACATGGTCGCCAAGATCCAGCAGGGCACGCCGGCGAGCATGGCGGCGGCGTACCAGATCCTCAACAACGACCTCGACACCGCGTGGTCGAACCTGCTCGACAGCACCGACAAGGTGATGAAGTCGCTCGACGCCCGGCACACGGCGCTGGCCGACGAGGCCGGCCACGCGGCCGGGCTCGCCCGGACGACCATCGTCATCGTCGCGGTCCTCGCGCTGCTGGCGGCGCTGGCACTGGGCCTGATCGTCACCCGGTCCATCGTCCGTCCGCTGCGTCGGTCGATCCACGCCCTGACGCTGGTCGCCGACGGCGACCTGACCGCGTCCCCGGGCATCGACCAGCGCGACGAGGTCGGCCGGCTCGCCGCCGCGTTCGAGGCGACGATGGCGTCACTGCGCGGCATCGTGTCGACCCTCGCGGACTCCGCGCGCAGCCTCGGCGGCACCGCCGCGGGCATCGAGCGTACGACGGCCACGATCTCCGGCTCGGCGGCCGAGGCCTCGGCGCGCGCGGCCGACGTGAGCGCCGCGGCGACCCAGGTGTCGGCCAACGTGCAGACCGTGGCCGTCGCATCGGAGGAGATGGGCGCCTCGATCCACGAGATCGCCCGGAGCGCCCAGCACGCCGTCGGCGTGGCCGACGAGGCGGTCCGTGAGGCGGACGAGACCCGGCGCACGATCGACCAGCTCGGCCAGTCCAGCCAGGAGATCGGCAACGTCGTCAAGCTGATCAGCTCGATCGCCGAGCAGACCAACCTGCTCGCGCTCAACGCCACCATCGAGGCGGCCCGCGCCGGCGAGATGGGCAAGGGCTTCGCCGTCGTCGCCAACGAGGTCAAGGACCTGGCCCAGGAGACGGCGAAGGCGACCGACGACATCTCAGCACGCGTCGGCGCCATCCAGGCCGACGCCGGAGGCGCCGTGGCGGCCATCGACCGCATCGGCGAGGTGGTGAGTCGGATCAGCGACTCTCAGAACACCATCGCCGCCGCCGTCGAGGAGCAGTCGGTGACGACCAAGGAGATGAACCGCAGCGTCTCGGACGCGGCCGGCGGTACCGGCGAGATCGCCTCCGCCATCGACACCCTCGCGGGCACCTCCCGGGCCACCACCGACGGCGTCCACGAGATCAGCGCAGCGGTCGGCGAGCTGTCCGAGATGTCGACGCGACTGCAGGAGCTGGTGGCGACCTTCCGCTACTAGCCCCACCAGAAGGTCGCGGCGACCACGATGTAGACGCCGATGAGCGCGGCTCCCTCGATCCAGTTGGACTCACCGTCCACCGTGATGATCACCGCGACCAGCACGGCCAGGAAGACGGCCACGACGAGCAATGGGCTGAAGACCAGCGTGAGCGCCGTGAAGCCGAGCAGCTTGGACAGAAGCACCAGCGCGGGCGCGAGCACGAGCGCGATCTGGAGCGGCGAGTTGATGATGAGCTGGAAGGCGTAGTCGGACTGGTTGCGGGCAGCGAGCTGGACGCCGACCACGTTCTCGATCGCGTTGCCCGCGATCGCGACGATGACCAGACCGGCGAACGCGTCGGACACGCCCCAGGAGTCCATCGCCGGCTCGAGCGCGTTGACGAACCAGTCCGACACGAAGGCGGCGAGCAGCCCCGCCAGGGCGAGCAGCCCGACCGCGAGCGGCACCGGCCACCGCGGCGCCTCGGTCTCCGCGGTGTCGTTGCTCATCCCGGTCGAGCTCTCCTTCTTCAGCGACGCCGGCAGGGTGAGCGCGAAGAGCACCAGCAGCACGACCGAGGCGATGGCGGAGAGCGCGCCCTCGTGGCCTGCGGCAGGCGTGTGCAGCTGACTGGTGAGCGAGGGGAACACCAGCGCCGTCACCGCGACGAGCATCAGCACCGAGATGGTGCGGGCACGGGCGGAGTCGATCGCCTGCGAGCCGTGCTTGAGGCCGCCGACGACGAAGGCGATGCCCATGACGAGCAGCAGGTTGGCCAGGATCGAGCCGATCAGCGCGGCCTGGACGACCGCGACGAGGCCGGCCTTGAGCGCGAAGAGGCAGATGAACAGCTCCGGCAGGTTGCCCAGCGCGCTCTGCAGAACGCCGGTGGCGCCCGGGCCGAACCGGTCCCCGAGCTGCTCGACCGACCGGCCGACCATGCTGGCGAGCAGCGTCACCGCGACGGCCGCCAGCACGAACGACGGCACCCCGCCCCAGTCGAGGTAGTGCGACAGGCCGGCCAGGACGACGGCCGCGCCTCCGCCCCCCAGGATCACGAGGTCAGACCGGACGAACGTCGGCTGCTCCGCAGTGGTGGTCACAGCGGGACACTACGAGGTCCGGTCGGGCCCGGTCACCCCGCGAGGTGCCCCCACGCCGGGGCGAGCTCGCTCCACGGCCCGGTCGCGGCCACCTCCCCGTCGACGAGTACGACGACCCGGTCGGCCTGCGCCAGCGCCGCCCGCTTCGAGGTCGCACCGATCACGGTCGCCCGCCGCTCGCGCAGGGCCCGCCACAGCTCGATCTCGGTGGCCGCGTCGAGCGCGCTGGAGACGTCGTCGGCGAGCAGCAGCTCGGCGTCGGTGGCCAGCGCCCGAGCGAGCGCCAGGCGCTGGACCTGACCGCCCGAGAGCCGCACGCCGCGGTGCCCGACGAGGGCGTCCTTGCCACCGGCCTCGTCGATGTCGGGCTCGAGCCGGGCGTCGGCGACCGGCCCGTCGAAGGCGCGCTCGTGGCCCAGCCGGACGTTGTCGGCGAAGGTGCCGGAGAGCACCCGCGGCACCTGCGCAACGTGGGCGACCTGCCCGGGCCGCAGGAACGCCTGCGCGTCCTCGACGGGGGTGTCATTCCAGCGGATCGTGCCGCCGTGGTCGATCAGCCCGGCGAGCGACGAGAGGAGGCTCGACTTGCCCGAGCCGACCTGCCCGACGAGCAGCACCAGCTCGCCGGCCTCGACGGTCAGGTCCACGTCGGTGACGCCGATGGTGCCGTCCTCGTGCACGGCGGAGAACCCGGCCAGGCTCAGCCGGCGCAGCGGCACCGGCTCGACCGGCGCGGGCGCCGGCGCCTGCCCGGACACCAGGTCGACGCCGGGCGGCAGGTCCATGAGGTCGGCTCCCCCGGCGAAGCGGCTGGTCTCCTTCTGCCAGGCTCGCGTGCCGGGCGCCTCGGTGACGACCATGCCCGCCACTCGACCGAACCAGTCGAAGCCGGACACCGCACTCGCGACGAGCAGCGCTGTCGCGAGCGGCCAGCCGCCCCCGACGTAGAACCACCACGCGGCGACGACGCCGCACTGCACCATCACGACGGGGACGCCGTCGAGCACGGCCTGCACGCGGTGCTCCTTGACGGCCGCGGCGACGCGGCCGCCGTCGACCTTGCGCAGGTGGGCGTGCACCTGCGGCGTGGCGGCGGCCAGCTTCACCGTGCGAGCCGACTCGAGCGCGGAGACCAGCGCCCGCCCGAACTGGGCACGGGCGGTCGACGACGCGGCCGCGGAGCGACCGGCGATCGGCCGGCCCACGCTGGAGGCCAGCGCCGAGGACACCATCACGACGAGCAGGACCGTGCCGGCCAGCCAGGTCCCACCCAACAGGGCCGTCACGCCCGCGATGATGAGGCCGTTGAGGAAGTCGACCCAGCGGTCGGCGTAGCGGGCGTAGCGGTCGGCGTCCATCGACCGGGCGACGACCTCGCCGGCGGGCGTGCGGGCCAGCCGGTGCTGCTGGGTCTGACCGTGGAGCACGGCCATCCGGGCGCGCAGCATGACCTCGATCCACCAGCGCGGGTAGCGCCAGAACGCGTCGGCGAGCATCAGCGGGGCGGCGATCAGGCTGACCACGAGGGCAGCGACGAGCAGGCGCGGCGTCCCGCCGTCCTCGAGCGACTCCATGATGCGGCCCCAGACGAGTCCGGTGACCGCGCCCTGCGCACCGGCCAGCGAGGCGAGCAGGAACATCAGGGCGCCGAGCACGCCCCAGGCCGGGCGGACGGCGAGGGCGTGCGCGATCCCGCGGCCGAGCGTGGGGCCGGTCCCGACCTCGGGCACCACCGGCGCCGGGCCGGAGCGTCGGCGGCCGCCGACGCCTGCCGCGTGGTCCAGCGTGGCGTGGTCCAGCGTGGCGGGGTCCACCGCGGGCGCGTCCGTGGCGTGGTCGTCGCCCGCACGGTCGTCGCCGGCGTGGTCGATCGGTGTGGCCGGGTCGCCGTGCCTGTCGCGGCTCGCCTCGAGCAGGTCGCGGAACGCGCCGGGGACGACCGCCAGCTCGGCGCGCGAGCCGCGCTGGACGACCCGGCCGTGGTCGAGCACGGCGACGAGCGGCGCGCGCTCGATCGTCGAGAGCCGGTGGGCGATCAGCACGCCCGTGCGGCCGGCGAGCAGCCGGTCGGAGGCAGCGACCACGCGACGCTCGGTGAGCGGGTCCATCCGGGCGGTGGCCTCGTCGAGGACGACGACCTTCACGTCGCGGACGAGGAGCCGGGCGAACGCGACGAGCTGCTCCTCCCCCGCCGAGAGCGAGGTCCCGCCGGGTCCCAGTAGCGTGTCGAGGCCCTCGGGGAGCCCGGCGACCCAGCCGTCGAGCCCGAGCCGGGCAACGGCCGACTCGAGGACTGACCGTGGCAGGTCGTCGTCGAAGAGGGAGATGTTGTCGGCGAGCGTGCCGGCGAGGATCTCGGTCCGCTGCGTGACCACGCCGACGGCCGCGCGAAGCCGCTGCAGGTCGAGGTCGCGGACGTCGACGCCACCGACGAAGACAGCGCCGCGCGGCGGCTCGACCGCCCGCGAGACCAGCGAGGCGAGCGTCGACTTGCCCGAGCCGGTGCGCCCGACGAGCGCGATGGTCTGGCCCGCCGGGACCGTCAGGTCGATGCCGCGCAAGCCGAAGGTGCCCTCGTCGTAGGCGAAGTCCAGCCCGCGCACCTCGATCCCTGCCGGACCGTCGGGGAGCGGCAGGCCGCCCTCGGGCTCGGACGGCACGGCCAGCATCTGGCGCAGCCGGATCACCGCGCCGAGCCCTGCCTGGAGGTCCGGCAGGTGGTTGGCGAGCATCGCGATCTGGCCGACGAACGTCGAGGTGACCAGGAAGAGGGTGAGCAGCCGGGCCGGGGACAGGCTGCCGCCCTCGGCGAGCGCGACGCCCGCGACGGCGACGCCGGCTAGCAGGGCGTGCAGGAGGACGCCGGCCCGCCGGACCAGCCTGCTCTCCAGGTCGACCACCTCGACGAACCTGGCATGCACCGTCGCCGACAGGCGCGCGACGCGGGCGATGACGTGAGCCTGGCCGAGACTGGTGCGCATGTCGTCCCGGCCGGCGATCCCCTCCTCGAGGACCGCGGCGTGGTCGGTCCACGCCATCTCCTCGACGACCTTGCGCCTGGCGATCTCCTGGAGCAGCCGACGGATGGCCAGCCAGGTGACGGCTCCGAGCAGGGGGAAGAGCAGCCACGCCGGCCACCAGGTGAGCCCGGCGACGATCCACATCGGGACCGTTCCGAAGAGCGAGCGGAACATCATCCACAACTGCCAGCGCATCAGGTTGCCGACCTCGTGGGAGTCGTCGTCGACCCGGTCGAGGATCTCGCCGACCGCCTGCTCGCTGAGCGCGGCGAGCGGCTGGCGCATCGCGGCGCGCAGGACGTCTTCGCGCAGCCTGCCCTCGACCCGGTCGGAGATGCCGACCCAGGCGACCTTGCCGGATGTGTCGATCACGGCGGCTCCGACGACGCACAGCGCCAGCAGGCCGACGAGGTGGCCGCTCGGGTGCTCGACCAGACGGCCGGCGACGACCGTGCCCAGGGTGGCGCTGATGGAGGCGATCGCGGCCGCGATGAGGGCGGCAACGGTGACCGGGCCGCGCAGCCGGCGCCAGTCGACGCGTCTGGAGGGGTCGTCGGACGACGCGGCCGGAGCGGTCCGGTCGGTCGGAGAGGGCGGAGCCAGGGTGTCGGTCATCAGGGTGCTGACGCTACGTCCGATGGCCGACACTTCTCTCCCCGTTTTCTGCTCGTCCGGCCGTGCTCGGAGACGCCGACGCCCCGGGCGCGGACGACCGGGGCGTCGGAGTCGAGCGTCGGGCTCAGAGCGAGGCCAGCGCCTCGTTGAGCGTCGTGCTCGGCCGCATCACGGCGGAGGCCTTCTCGGCGTCCGGGAAGTAGTAGCCGCCGATGTCGGCGGGCTGTCCCTGGACGGCGAGGAGCTCGTCGACGATCCGCTGCTCCTTCTCGCGCAGCTCCTTGGCCAGTGGCGCGAACGCAGCCGCCAGGGTGGTGTCGTCCTCCTGCTTGGCCAGCTCCTCGGCCCAGTAGAGCGCCAGGTAGAAGTGCGAGCCGCGGTTGTCGATCGTGCCGAGCTTGCGCCCCGGCGAGCGGTCGTTCTCCAGGAACGTGCCGGTCGCCCGGTCGAGCGTCGCGGCGAGCACCCTGGCGGCCGGGGCACCGGCCTGCTCGGCGTACAGCTCGAGCGAGGGCGCCAGGGCGAAGAACTCGCCCAGGGAGTCCCAGCGCAGGTAGTTCTCCTCCACCAGCTGCTGCACGTGCTTCGGCGCGGAGCCGCCCGCGCCGGTCTCGAAGAGGCCACCGCCGGCGATCAGCGGGACGATCGAGAGCATCTTGGCCGACGTGCCGACCTCGAGGATCGGGAAGAGGTCGGTGTTGTAGTCGCGCAGCACGTTGCCGGTCACCGAGATGGTGTCCTCGCCGCGCCGCATCCGCTCCAGCGAGTACGCCGTCGCGAGGGTGGGGCTGAGGATCTTGATGTCCAGCCCGTCGGTGTCGTGCTCGGGCAGGTAGCTGGCGACCTTCTTGATCAGCTCGGCGTCGTGGGCGCGGGACTCGTCGAGCCAGAAGATCGCCGGGGTCTGCGACGCGCGGGCGCGGTTGACGGCGAGCTTCACCCAGTCGCGGACAGGGATGTCCTTGGTCTGGCAGGCGCGCCAGATGTCGCCGCCCTCGACGTCGTGCTCGATGAGCACGTCGCCGCCGGCGCCGACCACCCGGACGGTGCCCGCCGCCGGGATCTCGAAGGTCTTGTCGTGGGAGCCGTACTCCTCGGCCGCCTGCGCCATCAGGCCGACGTTGGGGACGGTGCCGATGGTCGCCGGGTCGAGCGGTCCGTGCTCGATGGTGTCCTCGATGACCGTCTGGTAGACCCCGGCGTAGGAGGAGTCCGGGATGACGGCGAGGGTGTCGTCCTCGCCGCCGTCGACACCCCAGAGCTTGCCGCCGTTGCGGATCAGCGCGGGCATGGATGCGTCGACGATCACGTCGGAGGGGACGTGCAGGTTGGTGATGCCCTTGTCGGAGTTGACGTAGGACAGCCGCGGGCCGGACGCGAGGGCGGCGTCGAACGCGGCCCTGATCTCCGCGCCGTTCGCGAGCTTGTCCAGGCCGGCGAGGATGGCGCCGAGGCCGTCGTTGGCCGACAGGCCGGCGGCGGCGAGGTCCTGGCCGTACTTGTCGAAGACGTCGGCGAAGTAGGCCTTCACGACGTGGCCGAAGATGATCGGGTCGGAGACCTTCATCATCGTGGCCTTGAGGTGGACGGAGAACAGCACGTCCTCGGCCTCGGCCTTGGCGAGCGCGTTGCGCAGGAAGGCCTGCAGGTTGGCGACGTCCATCTTGGTCGCGTCGACGATCTCGCCGGCGAGGACCTCCAGGCCCTCCTTCAGCGTGATCGTCTGGCCGGCCGCCGTCTCCAGCACGATCGAGAGGGTGTCGTCGGACGCGAGCGTCACCGACTTCTCGTTCGCGCGGAAGTCGTGGTCCCCCATCGTCGCCACGGCGGTCTTGGAGCCACCCGGGAAGGGCTTGTTGCGGTGCGGGTGCGCCTTGGCGTAGTTCTTCACCGACTGCGGCGCGCGCCGGTCGGAGTTGCCCTCGCGCAGGACCGGGTTGACGGCGGAGCCCTTGACCTTGTCGAACTTGGCCCGGACCTCCCGCTCCCCGTCGGTCTTCGGGTCGTCGGGGTAGTCCGGCACCGCGTGGCCCTGCGCCTGGAGCTCCTTGATCGCGGCCTTGAGCTGCGGGATCGAGGCGGAGATGTTGGGCAGCTTGATGATGTTGGCGGCGGGGGTCTTCGCCAGCTCGCCGAGCTCGGTCAGCGCGTCGTCGGCCAGGCCGAACTGGGCCAGGATGCGGGCGGCCACCGAGATGTCGCGCGTCTCCACGTCCACGCCGGCCTTGGCGGCGTACGCCTGGACGATCGGCAGGAACGAGTACGTCGCCAGCAGGGGCGCCTCGTCGGTGTGGGTGTAGATGATCCTTGCGTTACCGGCCATTGCGGCGTCACTCCTGGAACTGGGAGAAGATTGCTTGACGTCAAGATACCTGACGGGCGTTCTTCGCTCACCTTCGCACCGCACGGCAACCGGCGGAAGACAGACCCTGGGACTAGAGTCCCGACCATGGCGACATCGCAGCAGCAGCCGCGAAGCACCGCGGCCCCAGAGCAGATGCAGAAGCTGGCCGCCGAGGCCCTCGGCACCTTCATCCTCGTCACGCTCGGCGTCGGGGCGGCGATCGCCACCGGCGGCGACGTGACCCCGACCGGCCTGGCGTTCGGCATCGCGGTGCTGATCGCCGTCTACGCGGTCGGCCGGATCTCCGGTGGTCACTTCAACCCCGCCGTGACGGTCGGCGCCGCGGTCGGCGGCCGCTTCCCGTGGAAGCAGGTCCCGGCCTACGTCATCACGCAGGTCGTCGCGGCCGTCGTGGCCGCCCTCGTGCTCTTCGTGGTCTTCCAGGGCATCCCCGGCTTCACCAGCACCGACCACATGGGCCAGAACGGCTTCGGCGACCACGCCTCGTCCCACATCGCCTGGTGGGCGGCCTTCCTGGTCGAGCTGGTGCTGACCGCCGTCTTCGTCGTGGTCATCCTCGGCGTCACCGACGAGCGCAACGAGCACCCGGCGATCGCGCCGCTGGCGATCGGCCTGGCCCTCTCGGCGATCCACTTCGTCGCGATCCCGCTGACCGGCACGTCGGTGAACCCGGCCCGGTCCATCGGCCCGGCGCTGTTCGCGGGCGGCGACCACATCGTCCAGCTCTGGCTCTTCATCCTCGCCCCGCTCGCCGGCGGGGCGATCGGCGGCCTGCTCTACCCGGTGCTGTTCGGTCACGCGACCGAGCCGGTCCCGGGCTCCGGGCTGCGCTTCGGCGCCCGCGCGGCGACCGGTGCCGCGGTGCCCGGCTACGGCGCGCCCGACTCGTTCCAGCAGCAGTGGAACCAGGACGACGCGACCACGACCACCCCGATGAACACCTCGGCCACCGACGAGACGACCCACCCCATGACCGGGTCGAGCACGGGCTCGACGACGGGTTCGACGACCGACTCCGCCGGAGCGTCCACCGGAGCATCCACCGCAGGTTCGGCCGCCGACCCGGGAGCCCAGCCGCGGATCATCCAGGACGGCTGGGAGTGGGACTACGCCTCGCAGCAGTGGAAGCCGCTGCAGGACCCGCCGACCGACTCCTGATGCGCATCCCGGGCGATCAGGGCTGCAGCTCGTCGTAGGCCCCGGTCGCGGCATCGACCCGCATGACCAGTCCGACGCCGCGCCGGTAGGTCTCCCGCACGACCCCTCGGGGCGCGAGGGACGACGTCACGTCGACCTCGAGCGTATCCTTCTGCAGGCGCACCACCGTGGCGACGTCCTCCACCACCCCGGGGACGTACGCCGTCCGGTAGCCGTCACGCAGCCGGGGCGACGCCGCCATCGCCAGGCCGGGCTGCGCGTCACCCTCGCCGGCCCGCCAGGCCCCGACGGCCCCGTCGTGGGCGAACCACCACACGTTCCCGCGGGTGTCCTGGGCGTAGTAGTCCGTCGTGACGTCCGCGCCGGACGTCCTCCGCACGGCCGTCGTCGCCACGCCGGCCACCTCCACGCGGCCCGCCAGGACCTCGACGGTCCGCGTCGTCTCCGGCGAGCCGGGCCGGACCACGGTATAGGTCCTGGTGCCCTCGGCGAGCGACAACCAGGGGTTGTCGACGGTCCCGACGAAGTCCTGCGGGCGCGGGCTCGGCGTCGGGATGGTCAGCCCGTCCACGCCGGTGGGGTCGTAGGACTGGGCGAACGTCCCGCACCCGCTCGCGGTCAGGCCGAGGCCGAGCGGCAGGAGCAGGGCGGCCAGTGTCCGTCGTACGCGCACACGCCCCAGGATGCCCTGTCACCTCCGTCACGCCTCCGCTAGGTTGCTGAAGGTGAGCACTCCCCTCAAGGTGGCCGTCACTGGTGCCGCCGGTCAGATCGGTTACAGCCTGCTCTTCCGCATCGCGTCCGGCGCGCTCGGCGGTGATCGCGAGGTGGAGCTCAGGCTCCTCGAGGTCACCCCCGCGCTGAAGGCGCTCGAGGGCGTCGTCATGGAGCTCGACGACTGCGCCTTCCCGCACCTCGCGGGCGTCGAGATCGGTGACGACCCGAAGGAAGTCTTCGACGGTGTGGAGCTCGCGCTCCTCGTCGGCGCCCGCCCGCGCAGCGCCGGGATGGAGCGCAAGGACCTGCTGGAGGCCAACGGCGCGATCTTCACCGCCCAGGGCCGCGCGCTCAACGACGCGGCGGCCGACAACGTGCGGATCCAGGTGACCGGCAACCCGGCGAACACCAACGCCCTCATCACCGCCGCCAACGCCCCCGACATCCCGCGCGACCGCTTCTCGGCGCTGACCCGTCTGGACCACAACCGGGCGATCGCGCAGCTCTCGCGCAAGACGGGCGTCCCGGCCCACGACATCACGCGCATGACGATCTGGGGCAACCACTCGGCGACGCAATACCCCGACCTTTTCCACACGCTCGTCGACGGTCGGCCCGCGACCGAGCTCGTCGACCGCGAGTGGATCGAGAGCGACTTCATCCCGACCGTCGCCAAGCGCGGCACGGCGATCATCGAGGCCCGCGGCCTCTCGTCGGCGGCGTCGGCGGCGTCGGCGACGATCGACGCGGCGCGCAGCTGGCTCTTCGGTACGCCGGCCGACGACTGGCAGTCGATGGCGGTCGTCTCCGACGGCTCCTACGGCGTGCCCGAGGGTCTGGTGTCGTCCTTCCCCGTCACGACCGGTGGCGGCAGCTGGAGCATCGTCCAGGACCTCGAGATCGACGACTTCTCCCGGTCGAGGATCGACGCGTCCGTCGCGGAGCTCCAGGAGGAGGCGGACGCGGTCCGCTCGCTCGGCCTGGTCTGACCAGCGCGTCAGGCGAGGGCGGACAGCCGCCCGTCCACGGGCCGCGCACCCTGCCTGATCGTGCGCACGACCAGCTCGGGGTCGTCGGGCATCGGGACGTGCCCGACGCCGGCGAGCGTGACGTGCTGGGCGTTCGGCAGGAGCTGCTGCGCCCGTCGGGCCTGGCGGGGCAGCAGGACGTGGTCGCGCTCGCTCCAGGCGATGGTGGTCGGCACCTCCGCCGCGTGCTCGGCGAGCGCGAAGGGGTAGGCAGCGGCGAAGAGCTGCTTCACCGTCGTGCGGGCATCGAGCAGGTTGGCGAAGTCGCCCCGGGCGAGCTCGGGGTCGAGGTCGCCCGGACGCGCGTGGAGCCAGGCGAACATCGCCGCGCGGCCGGCCCTGGTGCCCAGCAGGCGTCCGGCGACCGGCCGGGAGACGCGCGCCGCGGCGATGATCGTGGCGAAGAGCGCGCGCACGTAGAGGAACTCGCGCGGGCCGCCCCAGAACCCGGCCGGCGAGAGGGCGGTGACGCTTCGCGCCAGCCCTTCCTGGGCCGCCTCGAGGGCGATCAGGCCGCCGAGCGAGTTGCCGACCATGTGGGGCCGGTCGATGCCCAGGTGGTCGAGGGTCTCCCGGAGCGAGGCGCTCAAGGCGTCCTTCGCGGGGAGTGCCGGGTCGAGCCGGTCCGTGCTGGCACCGTGGCCGGGCAGGTCGACCGCGATGACGTCGTACTCCTCGGCGAGCCGGTCGAGGACCGGGTACCACGCCTGCCGGCGGTGGCCGATCCCGTGGACGAGCACCAGCGGATCGCCACTGCCGGACCGTTCGTACGCGAGCACCATCTCGACCTCCTGCCGAGGACACGGGCGTGTCGTCGCGTTACACGCTACACGGTGTCACAGACACTTGCCGGGCGCGGCGGGGAGCGGGGACGTCAGACCGGCTGGTTGGGGATGGTGCTCGCCAGGAACCACAGCGCAAACCCGACCACGGCGAGCAGCGAGCAGTCCAGGGCGCGGTGCCTGACCGCGAGCATCCCTGCATCGCGGGACGGCAGCACCAGCCGCAGCACCGCGGCACCGACCAGCGCCCCTGCCATCAGGTGCACTCCCCCGCGCCAGTGCCCGGCGGCGGTGACGCCGAGGCCCAGCGCGACGACGGCGAGGATGCCCAGGTAGAACGCACCGCCGAGGGTCGAGGGGTAGCGCCGCTCGTCGCGGTCGGGCTCCTGCACGCCAGCAGCGACGAGCTCCGCCTCCACCTCCTCCGGGGAGGGGACGCCACCCGGCTCCGCCGGGGACTCCGCGCCGTCGTGCACGAGCGTCAAGCCAGACCCTTCACGGTGTTCTCTGCGTTGATCACGATGTTGGACAGCAGCATGGCACGAGTCATCGGTCCGACGCCGCCAGGGTTGGGCGACACCCAGCCCGCCACGTCCCAGACGTCGTCGGCGAGGTCGCCGGCGATCCTGCCGTCGACCCGGCTGACGCCGACGTCGAGCAGCGCCGCACCGGGCTTCACCATGTCGGCCGTGATGATCCCGGGCACGCCGGCAGCCGCGACGACGATGTCCGCTCCGCGGGTGTGGGCGGCCAGGTCGCGGGTGCCGGTGTGGCAGAGCGTGACGGTGGCGTTCTCGGAGCGCCGGGTGAGCAACAGCCCGAGCGGGCGGCCCACGGTCACGCCCCGGCCGACGACGACCACCTCGGCCCCGTCGAGCTCAACACCATGGCGGCGCAGCAGCTCGACGATGCCGTACGGCGTGCACGGCAGCGCGGCCTCCTTGCCGAGGACGAGCCAGCCGAGGTTGGTCGGGTGCAGCCCGTCGGCGTCCTTCGACGGGTCGATGAGACCGAGGACGCGGTTCTCGTCGATCCCCTTCGGGAGCGGGAGCTGGACGATGTAGCCCGTGCACGCCGGGTCGTCGTTGAGCGTCCGGACGGCGTCCTCGATCTCCTCCTGGCTCGCCGTGGCGGGCAGGTCGATCCGGATGGACTCGATGCCGACCTCGGCGCAGTCCTTGTGCTTGCCGTTGACGTACCACCGCGAGCCCGGGTCGTCGCCGACGAGAATCGTGCCGAGGCCGGGGTGGACGCCCTTCTCGCGAAGCGTCGCGACGCGCTCGCGCAGCTCGTCCTTGATGGCCTTCGCGGTGGCGGTGCCGTCCAGCCTCTGTGCAGTCATCGTGGTCCTCAGTGGAAGAAGTGGCGGGTGCCGGTGAAGTACATCGTCACGCCGGCGGCCTTGCACGCCTCGATGGTCAGCTCGTCACGCACCGAGCCGCCCGGCTGGACGATCGCCTTCACCCCGGCGTCGATCAGGATCTGCGGGCCGTCCTCGAAGGGGAAGAACGCGTCGGACGCGGCCACCGCGCCACGGGCCCGCTCCTGCGCCTGCACCAGCGTGTTGGCCCGCTCGACGGCGAGCCGGCAGGAGTCGACGC
The DNA here is from genome assembly GCF_900112345.1 of Nocardioides terrae. Taxonomy (GTDB): domain Bacteria; phylum Actinomycetota; class Actinomycetes; order Propionibacteriales; family Nocardioidaceae; genus Nocardioides; species Nocardioides terrae. Next base: position 105,906 of record NZ_FOLB01000010.1, on the reverse strand, counting down.
GGTTGACCTGGCCCATGCCGATGCCGACGGCGCCGCCGTCCTTGGCGAGCAGGATCGCGTTGGACTTCGCCGCGCGCACCGAACGCCAGGCGAAGGCGAGGTCGGCGAGGGTGGCCTCGTCGGCTGCCTCACCGGTGGCCAGCGTCCAGGTGGACGGGTCGTCGCCGGGGGCGTCGACGTGGTCGACGGTCTGGACCAGCATCCCGCCGCTGATCGGCCGGAACTCGATCGGGTCGGGGTGCTCGTCCGCTGCGCACACCAGGATGCGGATGTTCTTCTTCCCCTGGAGGATCTCGACCGCGCCGTCCTCGTACGCCGGCGCAACGATCACCTCGGTGAACACCTCCGCGACCTGGCGGGCCAGCTCGACCGAGACCGGGCGGTTGGCCGCGATGACGCCGCCGAAGGCCGAGAGGGGGTCGCAGGCGTGCGCCTTGCGGTGCGCCTCGGCGACGTCGGCGCCGACCGCGATCCCGCACGGGTTGGCGTGCTTGATGATCGCAACGGCCGGCTCGGCGAAGTCGTTGGCGGCACGGCGCGCGGCGTCGGTGTCGACGTAGTTGTTGTAGGACATCTCCTTGCCGTGCAGCTGCTCGGCGCCGGCGAGGCCGCCGCGCCAGTGCCGGTAGAGCGCGGCCCGCTGGTGGGGGTTCTCGCCGTACCGCAGGACGGCCGCCTTCTCCCACGTCGCGCCGGTCCACGCGGGGAACCCGCTGCCCTCGGAGGTGTCGGTGAGCACGTTGCCCATCCAGGAGGCGACCTGGACGTCGTAGGACGCGGTGTGGGCGAACGCCTTGGCGGCCAGTGCCTTGCGCTCCTCGTAGGTGAACCCGCCGCTGCGCGCGGCCTCGAGGGCGCGACCGTAGTCGGCGCCGTCGGTGATGATCGCGACGCTGGGGTGGTTCTTGGCGGCGGCACGGACCATCGACGGTCCGCCGATGTCGATCTTCTCCACGCACTCCGCGATGGAGGCCCCGGAGAGGACCGTCTCGACGAACGGGTAGAGGTTGACGACCACGAGGTCGAAGGGCTCCACGCCGAGGTCGGCCAGCTGCTGCTCGTGGGACTCGAGACGGCGGTCGGCGAGGATGCCGGCGTGGACGCGCGGGTGCAGCGTCTTCACCCGGCCGTCGAGGCACTCGGGGAAGCCGGTGAGGTCCTCGACCTTGGTCACCGGCAGGCCGAGCCCCTCGATGAGGGCGGCCGAGCCGCCGGTCGAGACGAGCTCGACCCCGGCGTCGTGCAGGCCGCGGACGAGCTCCTCGAGTCCGGTCTTGTCGAAGACGGACACCAGCGCCCGCTTGATCTCGATCTTGTCCTGCTGCCCAGCCATGGCGGCCACTCCCTCATCGGTCGGTCGGACGGTCGACGAGGGGCACCCAGGCGGACGATGCCTTCTCACACACTCCCCGGTGGTCACCCCACCCGCGCCAGTCGTGTGCGTCCATCGTAGAGACTCAGGGGCGGCCGAGGCGAACCCGTCGGCCGTCGATGACGAAGCCCTCTCGCGCGATCCGGCCGACGCTCTCGACGAGCAACGCCCGCTCGGCCACCTTGATCCGTTCGTGCAGCGTGTCGACGGTGTCGTCGTCCTCCACCGGCACCGCCGCCTGCGCCACGATGGCGCCGGTGTCGACGCCCGCGTCGACCACGAAGAGGGTGCAGCCGGTGACCTTGACGCCGTAGTCGAGCGCGTCGGCCGGGCCTCGGGTGCCCGGGAAGGACGGCGACAGGGCGGGGTGGGTGTTGAGCGTGCGTCCGCCGAAGCGGTCGAGGAACGCCGGGCCGACCAGCTTCATGAAGCCGGCCAGGACGACCAGGTCCGGCTCGTGCTCGGCCACCGCGTCCGCCAGCGCGGTGTCCCACTCCTCGCGGGTGGCGTGGTCGCCCAGCCGGCGTACGAACGTGGGGACGCCGGCCCGCTCGGCGCGCTCGAGGGCCAGGACCCCGTCGCGGTCGGCGCCGACGGCGACCACCTCGGCCCCGTAGGACGGGTCGGCCGCTGCGTCCAGCAGTGCCTGCAGGTTGGTGCCGGAGCCGGAGACGAGGACGACGATGCGCACGGGCCGCGAGCCTACTGCGACCGGCGCTCCCGGCGTCCGGTCACCCAGGCGGCCGCGAGGCCGGCGAGCAGCCCGCCGATGCCGAAGCCGAGGACCGCGCGCACCGTCGCGTCGAGCGCGTACGGCGCCACGTCGGCCATTCGGCCGGGGCCGACCGCTCCCCCGGACAGCCCGGCCAGGATCCCGAAGACGACCCCGGCGCAGACACCGCCGGCCAGACCGCGGACGGCGCCCTCCTGCCAGCTCGCGGTGGGGTGCCGACGCCGGGCGCGGACGGCGGCGAACGCCGCCGTCAGCGGGGCCAGCAGCACCAGCCACGACGTCCAGGCGGGCGTCGGTCCGGCGTCGGGCAGCGCCGCGAGCAGCGGGAACATCGGCAGCGGGCCGAGGACGACGGCACCGGGGCTGACCAGCGTGCCCACCCCCACGGTGAAGCCGGGGCCGAGCAGGTAGGAGCCGGAGAACGCCGTGGCGTTGGGGAGCACCGTCGCGGTGAGGAACGTGTAGAGCGTGCTGGCGCCCGAGTCGGTGTGCAGCTGCGACATCACGTTGGCGGCGGTGCTGAAGTCCAGCGCCAAGCTGGTCAGGAGCGCCACCAGGCTCACCGCGAGCCAGCCGAGCAGCGTCAGGCGGGCCGCGTGGGCGACCGCCCGGATCGTCGGCGGGAGCCAGGCCGCCGCGACCGCCGCGCGTCCCGCGCCCACGGCGATGCCGGTGCCGCCGACCAGCAGGGAGAGGAGGAAGGCCCAGGCGGCGGCGCGGGCGACGTCGGGGGACGTCGACACCGTGCCGGCCACCGAGCCGGTCACGATCGTGGTGACGAGGTAGCCGAGCGCGAAGAGGGCCGAGGCGAGCGGCACGGTCCAGTCGCGCTCGCCGTCGGCGATCCGGTCGGCGTCGGGGCCGTGGCCCGAGATCGAGTCGCCGACGCGGTTGCCGATCCGCCACAACGCCCAGCCGACTATCAGGGTCAGGCCGAGCGGGACCACGGTGACCGCCACACCCTCCACGTGGACGCCCGACCCGTGCGCCATCAACCAGGCCGTGGCCCCGGCTCGCAGGGCGTCCCGGGGAGCGCCGTGGGCTCCGCTGTCGGTGAGGAACCAGCCGACGACCCCCACCGCGAGGCACACCAGGAGCGTCGCAGCGGCCGCCGCGACCCCGCCCGCCGTGGCCACGACGACCAGTGGCCGACGGTGGCGCAGGTCGGCGCTGACCTGCTCCGAGGTCCGGGTCGGTCGGGGCAGCAGAGAAGTCATCGTGGCCATCTTCGCTGAGGGAGGGGGTGGTTCGTGGGTGCGGCGCGCCGACCGACCGGCGGGTAGCCTTTCGGTTGCTCATGAGGAAAAAGGCCGACCCCCACGCGTTCGAGACGTTCTACAAGGACGTCCGCGGACGCCTCCTCCTCCAAACCTGGGCGCTCACCGGCGACCTCCCTGCCGCTCAGAAGGCGGTGCGCGACGCGCTGGTCATCGGGTGGCACCACTGGCGCAAGGTGAGCCGCCTCGAGGACCCCGAGAGCTTCGTCAGGCCTCAGGCGTGGTCGCACGCGCTGCGCCGTCACACGGCCCGTCCGTTCCACCGTGAACGCGGCTTCGACGACGAGATCCGCGCCACACTCGCCGCGCTGGCCAAGCTCCCGCAGCTGCAGCGCAAGGTGCTGCTGCTGGCGCACCTCACCACGTTGCCGCTGGACCAGCTCGCCCGGGAGGCGGGCATCACCCAGGTGCGGGCCGAGCGCGAGCTGCAGGCCGCCACGGCCGCGTTCGCCCTGGCCCGCAACGTGCCGACCACCAGCATCCTCGGCCTCTTCGAGCCGATGGCCGCCGAGCTGCGCGACCTGCGCTGGCCGCGGCCGAGCATCCTCACCCGGGCGGGCAGCGCCCGGCGCCGGATGCACACCGCGATCGCTGCCGCCGTCGCGCTCGTGGGCTTCGCGGGTTCCGGCCTGCTGGTCACCGACGCCGACGGCGTACGGCCGACGCTCGAGGCGCTCAGCATGCACACCCCGGGGTCCGACGGCCCGGAGCCGGCGGTCGCCCGGATCACCACCGACGACCTCATCTCCCCCGACCAGGTCACCAGCGCCCTCGGCGGCGTGTGGACCACCCAGATGACCTCGGACAACACCGACGGCGACGGCCTGGTGCTGCCGTGCCAGCAGCAGCGGTTCGCCGACCAGTCGCCGCGCGCGGCGCTGATGCGGACGCTGGTCTCCGGCAAGGCGCTCTCCGTCGGCCAGTCGACGGAGGTGTCGACGAGCCCCGCGTCCGCACACGCCGCCTACGTCGCCTCCCTCACGTGGTACGCCGGCTGTCGCGAGCCCCGCCTGCAGCTGCTCTCCACCCGGCAGGTGACCGGAATCGGTGACGAGGCGACGCTGGTCGACCTCCGCGACTGGAAGCGGCCGAACCGGTCGGTGGTGGCCAGCATCGCCCGCACCGGCTCCGTCACCACGACCGTGGTCAGCGCCCAGCCGGCGCCGGGCAAGAAGCCCGTGGCCACCAACACGGGGCTGCTCGCGCAGGCGGTCGGACGGCTCTGCGAGCTGCCCGACGGCGGCACCTGCACGTCCACGCCCAAGGTCACGCCGCGGCCCCCGATCGCGGTCGGCGACCACCCGGCCATGCTCGACGTGGTCGACCTGCCGCCCGTCGAGGGGGTGGCCCAGCCCTGGGCCGCGACCGCTCCCAAGCCGGCCACGAGCAACCTGGCCGCGACCCGCTGCGACCAGACCGTCTTCCATCGCAAGGGCGTGTCGGGCGACCTGACCCGCTCCTACGTCATCCCGATGGCCAAGGTGGCCCCGCAGTTCGGCCTCACCGAGACGATCGGCTCCTTCGGCTCCGCCAGGGCGGCCCGCAAGCTGGTCGCGACGACCCGGGACGCCGTCGCGACCTGCCCGAAGACCGACCTGAGCACCAAGGCCACGCAGCTGGAGAACGTCGCGACGCCGGCACGCGACCTGACCTCGTGGCGGGTGCAGGTCGAGACGTCCGACAAGACGACTGTCGTCTTCCTGATGGCGATCCTCCGCGAGGGCGACAACGTGGCGCAGGTCGGCTTCGTCCCGTCCGGCTCGGCCACGATCCCCGACGCGGTGTTCGCCACGCTCACCGACCGCGCGGCGGAGCGGCTGCGCCAGCTCGGCTGAGGCTCGCCGGCCCGGTCCCCGCTCCCCTTCCCGCGATACAGGCCGAAAACGTCGTGCGCCCTGGCTGCCGAAGCAGCCAGGGCGCAGGACGTTGGAGCGGTCAGCCCCGGGGAGGTCGCGTCAGCGGCTCTGGAGCAGCTCCCGGGCGAGCGCGGCGGTCTCGGACGGCGTCTTGCCGACCTTGACGCCGACGGCCTCGAGCGCGTCCTTCTTCGCCTGTGCGGTGCCGGCCGAGCCGGACACGATCGCACCGGCGTGGCCCATCGTCTTGCCCTCGGGGGCGGTGAAGCCCGCGACGTAGCCGACGACCGGCTTGGTGATGTTCTCCTTGATGTAGGCCGCGGCCCGCTCCTCGGCGTCGCCGCCGATCTCGCCGATCATCACGATGACCTCGGTCTCCGGGTCGTCCTGGAACGCCTGGAGCGCGTCGATGTGGGTGGTGCCCACGATCGGGTCGCCGCCGATGCCGATGGCGGTGGAGAAGCCGAAGTCACGCAGCTCGTACATCATCTGGTAGGTCAGCGTGCCCGACTTCGACACGAGACCGACCGGGCCCTTGCCCGTGATGGTGTGCGGCGTGATGCCGGCCAGCGACTCGCCCGGCGTGATGATGCCGGGGCAGTTCGGGCCGATCATGCGGGTCTTCTTGCCCTGCAGGTAGGCCCACACCTCGGCGGTGTCCTGCACCGGGACGCCCTCGGTGATCACGACCAGGAGCGGGATCTCGGCGTCGATGGCCTCGATGCACGCGTCCTTGGTGAAGGCCGGCGGGACGAACGCGACCGACACGTCGGCCCCGGTCTTCTCCATGGCCTCGGCGACGGTGCCGAAGACGGGCAGCTCGACGTCGTTGCCCTCGTGGTCCTTGTGGGTCACCGTGGTGCCGGCCTTGCGCGCGTTGACGCCGCCGACGATCTGGGCGCCCGAGTCGAGCATCAGGGCGGTGTGCTTGGCACCCATGCCGCCCGTGATGCCCTGGACGATGACCTTGCTGTCCTTGTTGAGGTAGATGCTCACTTCAGTCTCTTCCCGGCCTCAGGCGTTCGCCAGCTCGGCGGCCTTGTCGGCTCCGCCGTCCATGGTCTCGACAACGGTCACGAGTGGGTGGTTGCGCTCGTTGAGGATCTGGCGACCCAGGTCGACGTTGTTGCCGTCGAGGCGTACGACGAGCGGCTTGGTCGCCTCGTCGCCGAGGATGTCGAGCGCGCCCACGATGCCCTTGGCGACCTCGTCGCAGGCGGTGATGCCGCCGAAGACGTTCACGAAGACCGCCTTGACCTGGTCGTCGTTGAGGATGACGTCGAGGCCGTTGGCCATCACCTGCGCGTTGGCGCCGCCGCCGATGTCGAGGAAGTTGGCCGGCTTCACGCCGCCGTGCGCCGCGCCGGCGTAGGCGACGACGTCGAGGGTGCTCATGACGAGACCCGCGCCGTTGCCGATGATGCCGACCTGGCCGTCGAGCTTGACGTAGTTGAGACCGAGGTCCTTCGCCTTCGCCTCGAGCGGGTCGGTCTCCTCGCGGATCTCGAACTCCTCGTGGTCCGGGTGGCGCACCTCGGAGGCGTTGTCGTCGAGCGACACCTTGCCGTCGAGCGCCTCGAGCTTGTCACCGGCCAGACGGGCCAGCGGGTTGACCTCGACGAGGGTGGCGTCCTCCTCGACGAAGGTCTTGTAGAGCGCCTGGATCAGCTCGACGGCCTGCTCGAAGACGGGCTCGGGGAACTTCGCCTCGGTGGCGATCTCCCGGGCCTTGGTCTCGTCGACGCCCTTGCCGGGGTCGATGCCGATCTGCTTGACGGCGTCGGGGTTGGTCTTCGCGACCTCCTCGATCTCGACACCACCCTCGACCGACGCGATGCAGAGGTACTGGCGGTTGGAGCGGTCCAGCAGGAACGAGAAGTAGTACTCCTCCTCCGGCGGGGTGGCCGGCGTGACCAGCACGCGGTTGACCGTGAGGCCCTTGATCTCCATGCCGAGGATGTTGCTGGCGTGCAGATAAGCCTCGTCAGCGGTCTTGGCGAGCTTGACGCCACCGGCCTTGCCACGGCCACCGGCCTTGACCTGAGCCTTGATGACGGTCACGCCGCCCATCTCCTCGGCAGCCGCCTTGGCCGCCTCAGCGGTCTCGACGACCACACCGAGGGTGGTCGCGACACCATGCTTGGCGAAGAGCTGCTTCGCCTGGTACTCCATCAGATCCACTGATCCACCAATGCTTCTAGGGAACGGTTCTCGTCCACGGTCGGTCCTTCGTCGGAGCCATGGCTCAGCCGAGAAGTGCCTCGGCGTCCTGAGGCTCGGGCGGTGGGATGTCCTCGAGGCACATTAGACGTGACCGGGCGGTAGGACGACCCCGGGGGCGCCCAGGGTGACGCACGACATAGTCATGCACCGGTCATGCACCCGCGCAGCGGCACCTTGGGCCCAAAGTCCCGATTCCGCACGAAAGCGTCTCCGCGACGGAGTGCAATCTCCACAATCGGGGACCGGCACCGATTTACAGACGTCCTAGGACGTCCGCTAAGGTCGGGCCTCGCCGTCTGAATCCCGACCAGCGGAGCGATGAAACGTGAGTGACCCCCGAGTGGACATTGTCGGTCCCGACCGACAGCCCTCGGCACCGGTGACCCCTTATGTCGGCAAGCGTGCCCGACGTGACGTCGCCCCCGACGAGCAGCCCGCTCCGGTCGCTCAGCCGTACGTCGGCAAGCGCGCCGCCCGTCCGGTCGCCGATTCCGCGCCGATCGTCCCCGCATCGACCGTCCCCGCTTCGATCATCCCCGCGCCCGCCACGCCGTACGTGGGCAAGCGCATCGCGCGCCCGGCCGTGGACGCCCCGGCCCCGGCCGACCTGATCGACCTGGCCGCGCCGCGGCCGATCGAGGCGCCGGTGCCGACCATCCGCCCGCGTGTCGAGATGATGCCCGCGCCGGTCATCGAGCCCGTCGTCGAGCCGGTCCCCGAGCCGGCCGTCGCGTTCGTCAAGCCTGTCGCCCCGGTCGCGCTGCTCGACGTCCCCGCGCCGCGCCGCTCCACCGAGTGGTCGGACTGGAACCTCTTCGCCGCCGAGTCCCCCGAGGACACCGGCCAGCTGCCGTTCGCACTCACCGAGGCGTTCACGGGCAGCATGCCGCGGATCGAGGACCTCCCCGGGACCGACTTCAGCTTCGACACCACCACCACGATGCCCGCCATCAAGACCGGCAAGCGCGCCCGGGTCGCCCCCCGGCGTACCCGGTTGCGCGTGCTGCCGTCGCTCTCCGCCCTCGTCGGCGCGGCCGCCCTCGTGGTCGCCGGCGCGGGCGCGATGACGGCCGGCAAGCAGGACCTGGTCCGCGCCGACGCCGGCCCGCTGCGCCAGGCGGGCGCTCTCACCGGCAGCAGCGCCGTCGCCTCGATCGGCAACCGCACCGTCTCGGTGAGCCGTGGCGGTGGCCGCGGCGCCGCCAACTCCGCCGCCGAGGCGCACGAGAACGCGCTCGCCGCGATCAACCAGAAGGCCTCCGGCTGGGCGCAGGTGCTCAAGAAGAACCAGTGGGGCCTTCCGATCCCCTCCGGCGTCTACCACCTGACCGCCCGCTTCGGCGACTGCGGCCTCTGGTCGCACTGCCACACCGGCCTCGACTTCGCCGCGCCGACCGGGACCCCGATCCACGCGATCTCCAACGGCGTGATCTCGGCGACCATCGCCTACGACGGCGCCTACGGCAACAAGACCGTGGAGACGCTCGAGGACGGCACCGAGCTCTGGTACGCCCACCAGGTGCGCTTCGGCGTCGAGCCCGGCCAGGAGGTCCACGCCGGCGACGTCATCGGCTTCGTCGGCTCGACCGGTCACGTGACCGGGCCGCACGTGCACGTCGAGGTCCGCCCCGGTGGCGGCGACCCGGTCGACCCCTACCCCGCCCTGGTCGAGCACGGCCTGCAGCCGTAGAGCCGGACCGCCCGAGCGCGCCGGATCGTCGGTGGTCGAGTAGCCGGAGCCGCTAGGCGGAGGCGTGTCAGAGCTTCTCGACCGGGGCGTAGCGCAGCAGCAGGCGCTTGACGCCCGAGGAGCCGAAGTCGATCGAGGCAACCGCCTTGTCCGCCACGCCCTCGACGGACACGACGGTGCCGAGGCCGAACGAGTTGTGCGTGACCCGGTCGCCGGGCTCGAGGGACGGCACGGGGCCGGACGGCTTCGACTTGGCCGCCGCGTCGGCGCGCAGGGCGGCGGAGGAGAAGTTGCGGCGGCCGCGCTCGGTGGGTGTCGACAGCCCGCCCGAGGACCAGGACGACGAGACGTCGGGGCGCGACCAGCGGGTCTGGTCGGCGGCGGTACGCCGCCAGTCGACGAGGTCGACGGGGAGCTCGGCCAGGAAGCGGCTGGGCGGGTTGTGCATCGGCGCGCCCCAGGCCGAGCGCACGAGGGCGTGGGAGAGGAAGAGCCGCTCGCGGGCACGGGTGATGCCGACGTACGCCAGCCGACGCTCCTCCTCCAGCTCGGTGCTGTCACCCAGGGCGCGCGAGTGCGGGAACACGCCGTCCTCGAGGCCGGTGAGGAAGACGACCGGGAACTCCAGGCCCTTGGCGGTGTGCAGCGTCATCAGCGTGACGACGCCCTCGCCGTCGTCCGGGATCTGGTCGGAGTCGGCCACGAGCGCGACCCGTTCGAGGAAGTCGACGAGCCCGGGGGCCACGACCCCCGCGTCCACGTCGGCAGGGTCGGCGGACGGCCCGGCGACCGGGTCGTCGGAGAACTCACGGGCCACGGCGACCAGCTCGGCGAGGTTCTCGACCCGGGTGGCGTCCTGCGGGTCGTCGGAGGCCTCGAGCTCCTCGAGGTAGCTCGACCGCGCGAGCGTCGACTCCAGCACGACGTCGGCCCGCTCGCCGGCCTCGACCATCGACATCAGCTCCTCCATCATCGCGACGAAGCCGCGGATGTTGGTGAGCGACCGGGTGGCCAGACCGGGGGCGGCCTCGGCGCGCTGCAGCCCCTCCCAGAAGGTCAGCCCGTCGCGCTCGGCGAGCGCGTTGACGCACGCGACGGCCCGGTCGCCGATCCCGCGCTTGGGGGTGTTGACGATCCGGCGCAGCGAGACCTGGTCGGCCGGGTTGGCCAGCGCGCGGAGGTAGGCGAGGGCGTCGCGGACCTCGCGACGCTCGTAGAAGCGCACCCCGCCGACGACCTTGTAGGGCTGGCCGGTGCGGATGAACACCTCCTCGAACACACGGGACTGGGCGTTGGTGCGGTAGAAGACGGCCACGTCGGCCGCCGACCGGCCGGCGTCGACGAGCTTGTCGATCTGGTCGGAGACGAAGCGCGCCTCGTCGTGCTCGTCGTCGGCGACGTACCCCTCGATCCGCTCGCCCTGGCCGGCGTCGCTCCACAGCCGCTTCGGCGGCCGGCCCTTGTTGTGGTCGATGACCGCGTTGGCGGCGGTGAGGATGGTCTGGGTGGAGCGGTAGTTCTGCTCCAGCAGGATGGTCTTCGCGTTGGGGAAGTCCTGCTCGAAGTCGAGGATGTTGCGGATGTTGGCGCCGCGGAAGGCGTAGATCGACTGGTCGGCGTCGCCGACGACCATCAGCTCGGCCGGCTCGACCCGCTGGGTCTCGACAGGCTCGACCAGCGAATCGCCCTCCGGGCTGTCCGCGCACAGCTCGTGGACGAGGGCGTACTGCGCGTGGTTGGTGTCCTGGTACTCGTCGACCAGCACGTGCCGGAACCGCCGCCGGTAGGTCTCTCGCACCTCGGGGAACTCCCGCATCAGGTGCACGGTCGTCATGATCAGGTCGTCGAAGTCGAACGCGTTGGCCTCGCGCAGCCGCCGCTGGTAGAGCTTGTACGCCGACGCGTAGGTCTCCTCGAGGCTGTTGCGGGCGTCCTTCTCCGCATCGGAGGGGTCGCGCAGCTCGTTCTTCTGGTCCGAGACCCAGTTGAGCACCTGCGCCGGCTGGTAGCGCTTCGGGTCGAGGTCGAGGTCGCCGCAGACCAGCGCCATCAGCCGCTTGGAGTCGGCGGCGTCGTAGATCGTGAAGCTCGACTTGTAGCCGATCCGCTCGACCTCCTTGCGCAGGATGCGCACGCAGGCGGAGTGGAACGTGGAGACCCACATGATCCGTGCGCGGCCGCCGACGAGCTCCTCGACGCGCTCCTTCATCTCGGCCGCGGCCTTGTTGGTGAAGGTGATCGCGAGGATGCTGCCGGGGTGGGCCTTGCGCTGGCTGATCAACCAGGCGATGCGCCGGGTGAGGACCCGCGTCTTGCCCGACCCGGCACCGGCGACGACGAGCAGCGGCGCCCCCTCGTGCACGACGGCGGCGCGCTGCGGCTCGTTGAGTCCCTCGAGGAGCTCCTCGGACGAGGGACCCTTGCGGGCGGGCTTCTCCTCGCGTGGAGTGGCGAAGGACTCGAGGCCGGGGATGATGCTCATGCTGGCGTCCAGCCTAGGCGCCCGCACGGACAGTCGGGCAATGCCCGTGATGACGAGACGGGACTAGCGCGGTGACCCGACCAGGCCCCGCTCGGCGGCGGACGGCTGCGCCGGCTTCTGCGCGGGCCGCGGGCTGCGCCACACGATGCCGTCGAGCCAGAAGTGGTGGACGTTGATCAGGCTGCTCATCAGGAAGAGGGCGTGCGGCAGCGGCAGCCCGAGGCCGTGGTGGAGCCCCTGCGCGGTCACCTCGAACATCGTGTAGCCGAGCACCATCAGCCCCGCCATCAGCACGATCGGCCGCACCGGCCCGGAGAGCCGCTCGCGGTGTCCGGACACGGCGAGGTACTGCACGCAGTGGAAGAAGGGGACGGCGACCGGCACCCAGACCGCGATCCGCGGACCCACCCACGGGCCGGCCTGTCCCGGCAGCCAGACGTTGGGTACGACCAGCCAGACCAGGTTGACGAGGAAGAGCAGGAGGACCGTTCGCATCGGCCACGCCCCGGTCCGGGCACGGTGGCGACGGCAGACCTCCGCGAAGAGCCCCAGGCCGACGACGGAGCAGGCGACGGCGACGCCGTAGGTCCAACTGGGGAGGATCGCCTCGAGCAGGAGTACGCCGGAGCCGCCGGCACTGGGATCCAGCGTCGAGGCGTTGATCACGATCATCATGAAGGCGGCCTGGAGCACGAACGCCGCTACGAGCAACCGCTTCTCGGTCTGGGCGAGCGGGGTCCGGTTGCGGCCGGCGTACATGCAGGCGATGCCGAAGTGCTGCTTGGCGTAGTGGTACGGCGACCAGGTGAGGTAGACCCGGAGCAGCAGGACCAGCCAGGTGTGCTCGTAGACCGCGCCCAGCACCGCCAGCAGTGCCACGACGGGCAGGCTGGCCAGGAGGATGTGGAAGCTGCGGCGCTTGAGGTGCCGCTCACGGACGATGAGGTGGTAGGTCGCCGCATAGTGCGGGTAGTTCACGGCGATGCCCAGGTGCATGAAGGCGATGATCAGCCAGTCACCGGTGCGCCAGGAGACTGCCGACGCGACCACGGCGACGGCGGCGAAGGCCAGCGACGCGCCACTGCCGACGACCGCCGTGTCGACGGCACGGCTCCACAGCCACGGCCCGCGCGGGCGTTGCCCCTCCAACGAGGACCAGACGAGCGGTTCTCCCATGAGAGCCGAGTCAACGCGCACGTCGGCGACGAGTCATCAGACGATCGGTCGGATCCATCCGGCCCTATCGGGTGGGCGACGCCTGCTGGCATCGTCGGTCGGGGAATGCCACCGAGAGATTGAAGGTTCAACCGTCGTGAAGAAGATCGGGTTCCTGTCCTTCGGTCACTGGACGCCGTCGACGCACTCGCAGGCGCGGTCGGCGGCCGACGTACTCCTCCAGTCGATCGACCTGGCCGTCGCCGCGGAGGAGCTGGGTGCCGACGGCGCCTACTTCCGCGTCCACCACTTCGCCCGGCAGCTCTCCTCGCCGTTCCCGCTGCTCGCCGCCATCGGGGCGCGGACGAGCCGGATCGAGATCGGGACCGGCGTGATCGACATGCGCTACGAGAACCCGATGTACATGGCCGAGGACGCCGGCGCGGCCGACCTCATCGCGGGCGGCAGGCTGCAGCTCGGCGTGAGCCGGGGCAGCCCGGAGCAGGTCATCGACGGGTGGCGCTACTTCGGCTACTCCCCCGCCGACGGCGAGAGCGACGCCGACATGGGCCGCCGCCACACCGAGGTGCTCCTCGAGGTGCTGAAGGGCGAGGGGTTCGCCCGGCCCAACCCGCGCCCGATGTTCGCCAACCCGCCCGGCCTGCTTCGCGTCGAGCCGCACTCCGAAGGGCTGCGCGACCGGATCTGGTGGGGCGCCGGGTCCGACTCGACCGCGCGCTGGGCCGCCGAGCTCGGGATGAACCTGATGAGCTCGACGCTGAAGGAGGACGAGTCCGGCGAGCCGTTCCACGTCCAGCAGCGCAAGCAGATCGAGGTCTTCCGGTCCGCCTGGAAGGAGGCGGGCCACGACCGGGAGCCGCGCGTCTCGGTGAGCCGCTCGATCATGCCGATCGTCACCGACGTCGACGCGATGTACTTCGGTGGCGACGGCGACTCGCGCGACCAAGTGGGCAACATCGACGCCACCACGCGGGCCGTCTTCGGGCGGACGTACGCCGCCGAGCCCGACGTCCTGGTGGAGCAGCTGCGCGAGGACGAGGCCATCGCCGCGGCCGACACGCTGGTGCTCACCGTCCCCAACCAGCTCGGCGTGGACTACAACGCGCACCTCCTGGAGGGCATCATCAAGCACGTGGCGCCTGATCTCGGCTGGCGCTGACCCACCGAGAAGAGGAGTGCGCATGTCCACCATCGCGATCATCGGCGGCACCGGCTACACCGGCACCAACATCGCTCGGGAGGCCGTCGCGCGCGGCCACGACGCGGTGTCGTGGAGCCGGTCGGTGCCGGAGAAGCCGCTCGACGGCGTCCGCTACGAGACCGGCGACGCCGCCGACGCCGCCGCGATCCTGCCCGGCGCCGACGTCGCCGTCCTGACGCTCTCGCCGCGTGGCGAGCTCGCCGAGCGGGGCCGTCAGCTCGGGCTCTACCGGGAGTACGCCGCCACGGCGGCCGAGGCCGGCGTACGACTGATCGTGATCGGCGGCTTCTCGTCGCTGCGGCCGGCGCCCGGTGAGCCCCGCTTCGCCGAGGGCGAGATCCCCGAGCAGTTCCGCGACGAGGCGCTCGAGGGCGACTCGATCCGCGCCTGGTTCGCCGGGTCGGCGCCCGAGGGCCTGGACTGGACGTTCGTCAGCCCGGCCAGCGGGTACGGCGCCTGGGCGGCCGGCGAGCGGACCGGGCGCTATCGCCTCGGCGGCGAGGTGGCGCTCTTCGACGCGGACGGGGGCTCGGAGATCTCCGGCCCCGACCTGGCCGTCGCGGTCCTCGACGAGATCGAGGCGCATGCGCATCCCCGCGAGCACATCGGCATCGCCTACTGATCGGGTCGGCACCGGTGGGGCGGTCAGCGCGGCCCGTGCGCCGACGCCCAGAAGATCGCCACGGCCAGGTCGGCCACCGTCAGCGCGCCGATCACCCAGAAGAGCGCGGCGGGGATCCGCTCCTTGCGGAGATTGGCCAGGACGAGGCCGAGGATCACGACGCCGAGGACGAGCTTGACCGCGGTCTTCGCGGCGAAGGACTCGTCGGTGGGGAAGTCGCCCTCCTCGATCACCCAGACCAGCAGGAGGCCGGCGACGACCGTCGTGACGGAGCCGTCCCGCATCAGTCCGTTGACCTGCTTGACCGGCTCGCGCACCTGCACCAGCAGCCCGCCGATGAGCGCGGCGAAGCCGAGCACGTGGACCAGCAGAAGGACGAGGCGGACGTTCTCCATGCGGTGACCCTAGTGGCGCTCAGCCCAGCGCCAGCTTGAGCGCGATGGCCAGCATCGTGAGCCCGATCAGCACGTCGAGGACCCGCCAGGCGGCCGGGCGGGCGAGCAGCGGAGCAGCCAGCCGGGCGCCGTACCCGAGCGCGGTGAACCAGGCGATGCTCGCCACGCCCGCGCCGAGCGCGAACCACCAGCGTCCGTCCGTGCCGTGGGTGTTGGCGATCGACCCGAGCAGCAGGACGGTGTCGAGGTAGACGTGCGGGTTGAGCCAGGTCAGCAGCAGCGCCGTCGTCACGACCCTCTGCGTGCCGCGGCCCTCAGCGGCCAGGCCGTCGGGGTGGGCGGCGCGACGCAGCGAGGAGACGGCGTACCAGACCAGGAAGGCGACGCCGAGCCAGCGCACCACGTCGAGCACCCAGCCGGCCTGCTCGACGACCACGCCGATCCCGGCGACGCCGGCCCCGATCAGCACGAGGTCGGAGAGGGCACAGACGAGCACCACCGGTCCGACCCGGTCGCGTCGCAGCCCCTGCCGGAGCACGAACGCGTTCTGGGCGCCGATGGCGACGATCAGCGAGAGCCCGGTCAGCAGGCCGGGCAGGACGGCGGTCACGCGCAGGAGGCTAGAGCAGGCGCCGGATCAGAGGAGCCGTCGGTCGTTCGCCCAGCGGGTGAGCTCGTGGCGCGAGGAGAGCTGGAGCTTGCGCAGCACCGACGACATGTGGGTCTCGACGGTCTTGATGGAGATGAAGAGCTCCTTGGCGACCTCCTTGTAGGAGTAGCCGCGCGCGATCAGCCGCATCACCTCGCGCTCGCGCTCGGTGAGCCGGTCGAGGTCCTCGTCGACAGCGGAGACATCGATCGCTCCGGCGAACGCGTCGAGCACGAAGCCGGCCAGCCTCGGGCTGAAGACCGCGTCGCCCGTGGCCACGCGATGGATCGCGGCGACCAGCTCGGCCCCGGTGATGGTCTTGGTGACGTAGCCACGGGCACCACCGCGGATCGTGCCGATGACGTCCTCGGCCGCGTCGGAGACCGACAGGGCCAGGAAGAGCGGACCGGGCGCGCGCCTCATGACCTCGACGCCGCCGCCCCCGGGCAGGTGGACGTCGAGCAGCACCACGTCGGGCCGGTCGGCGGCGATCGCGGCGACGGCCGTGTCGACGTCCTCCGCCTCGCCGATCACGTCCACGGTGTCGGCGGCGCCCAGCTCGGCGTGCACGCCACGACGGAACATCGCGTGGTCGTCGACGATCAGCACCTTGACGGCGTCGGTCATGCGTCCTCCTCGAGGGGCAGGGAGAGGCGCACCTCGGTGCCCTCGCCGGTGGTGGAGCGTACGTCGGCGGTGCCGCCGTGTCGCGTCATGCGATCCATGATCGAGTCCGCGACGCCGTGCCGGTCCGGCGGGATCCTCGACGGGTCGAAACCGACCCCGCGGTCGCGGACGAAGACCTCGACCAGCGTCGGCGTGATCTCGGCGTAGACGTCGACCCGGTCGACGCCGGCGTGCTTGGCCGCGTTGACGATCGCCTCCCGCGCCGCGGCGACGACCGGCCGGGCCGACTCGCTGAACGGCCGGTCTCCGACCACGACGACGTCGACGACCACGCCGTGGCTGTCCTCGACCTCCGCGGCGGCGCCGCGCAGGGCGGCCGCCACGGTGTCGGCGGTCGTCGACTCGCCCGCGTAGAGCCACGCCCGCAGGTCGCGCTCCTGGGCACGGGCCAGCCGCGCGACGGTGGTGGCGTCGGAGGAGTTCTTCTGGATGAGGGCGAGGGTCTGCAGCACCGAGTCGTGCAGGTGGGAGGCGACGTCGGCGCGCTCCTGGGTGCGGACGCGCTCGGCACGCTCGGCGACGAGGTCCGCGCCCAGGCGGTAGATCCACGGCCCGATCACCACGCCGAGTCCGGCGACGCCGAGCAGCGCGGCGATGGTGAGGTCGCGCGCCATCCCGAGCGAGCCACCGCGGAAGGCGTACAGGCTCAACGAGAGCACGACCAGCACGACGCCCGCAGCGACCCGGGCGTACGACGCCCAGCCGCCGCTGCCGAAGACGACCCGCAACGGGTCGACCCGGCCGGTGCTGTCCAGCCAGCGCTCGCGCTGCGCCTCGTCGGCCTGCCGCCACAGCAGCGTCACACCGGCGACGCCGAGTGCGACCGGGATCAGGACGAAGCCTCCGCCGAAGACGGCCTCCACGACGAGCAGCGCGCCGAAGCCCAGCGCGGCCAGGGCGACGGCCGGGCCGGCGTCGGCCAGCCGCCTGATGCGCCGGGGCCGGCGGCCGCCGCGGGTCGCGGCCTCACCGCCGGGAGTGGACTGCTCGAACCGGGCGTCACCCGGCAGGACGACCCAGAGAGCGGCATAGATGAAGAGGCCGAGGCCGTGCAGCAGCGTGGCCAGCACGAACCCGGCGCGAACCCAGAGCACCGGCAGGCCCAGGTGGTCGGCCAGCCCGGCAGCGACCCCGCCGAAGACAGCGCTCTCGGTCGCGCGGGCCGCCTTGCGTGGCTGGCGGGGGGCGGCTGTGCCTGACAGTGGGTTGCTCATCTCGGAACAATCGTCACACGCGCGGCGTGCGCCGACCATGAGGATCCACCCCGACGCGACCCTGAGCACCGCCCGGGGCCGGCGAGCGGGAATCAGGGCTGTCCCCGATGGTCCTGTGCCGTCCGGGCGGACAGAGTTGATGCCATGAGCACCACCGACTCTCCACCACCTCCCCCGCCGCCGCCTGCCGGGCCGCCGCCCGCCGGGCCGAGCGGCCCCCGCATCTCCAGCCACGAGGCCCGTGACCTGGGCGGCCTGCGTCGCACCGTCAAGGCGAGCCCGGAGGGCCGCCACGTCGCCGGCGTCGCCGGCGGCCTCGCGCGCCACTTCGACATCGACCCGGTGATCGTGCGGGTCCTGCTGGTGATCCTGGTGTTCTTCGGCGGTGCCGGGCTCCTGCTCTACGGCGCCTGCTGGGTGCTCGTCCCGGAGGAGGGCGACGACCGGGCGATGATCCAGCTCGACGACCGCAACCGCTCGCTGGCGCTCTACGTCGCGGGGGGCCTGGCGGCCCTCGCCGTGCTCGGCGACACTGTCGGCCGCTTCGACTTCCCGTGGCCGCTCGCGGTGATCGCGCTCATCGTGCTGGTGCTGGTGAGCAAGCGCGACCAGCTCCGCGCCGGACGCCGGCCGGCCGGGCCGGTCGCACCCCCGGCGTACGGCCCCGTGAACGGCCCCGGGCACGGCCCGGCCTACGGTCCCGCCGCACCGGGCGCCCCGACGGACGGGGCGGCTGACCCACCGGTTGCCGCCGCGCCCTACGGCAGCTCCGCGCAGGCGCCGGGCACGGCGACGTGGGAGGCACCGCCGACGTACGTGGCGCCCACCTACCCGACCTACGTGCCGCAGCCGAACCCCCGGCGGCGCGGGCCGATCCTCTTCTGGTTCACCCTCGCGCTGATCGCGCTCTCCCTCGGCACGCTGGGCATCATCGACGCCGCCGGCGCGTCAGTGGCCGACTCGGCCTACCCGGCCGTTGCCGTCGGCATCACCGGCGCGATGCTGGTCCTCGGTGCGTTCTGGGGTCGTGCCGGCGGATTGATCCTGGTCGGCCTGCTGGCCACCGTCGGCCTGATCGGGGCGACCGCCAGCCAGGAGTTCGACAACGACGACCACCGCATCCATGCCGCGCCCACGAGCGCCGCGGCGGTGCACGATGACTACGACGTCCACACCGGTGAGCTGGTGCTGGACCTGACCGGGATCAGCGACCCTGCGGCGCTCGACGGCCGCACCATCACGGTCACGGGCGGCATCGGCAAGCTCTCCGTCGTCGTGCCCGACGACTGGGCCGTGCACGCCGACACCGATGTGGGCGTCGGCAGCTCCCGCGTCCTCGACAGCGGCGAGGACGGCGGCATCGGCATCTCCCGCTCGGGCGGCCAGTCCGGCGCGGTCGGAGCACCGGAGGTCCGCTTCGACGTCCACCTCGGCGTCGGGGCGATCCAGGTGATGCGGGAGAGCGACTTCCCGTGGCCCGACGACGACTTCTCAGGATGGAGCACGCGATGAGCGACCTCTTCGACACCCCCGGCACCGACCCGGAGGACAGCGTCCCCGAAGAAACCGGCTCCGAGGACACCCGCACCAAGGACACCCGCACCCAGGACACCCGCACCGAGGACACCGATCGGCCCGACACCGGCTCGGAGGCACGCGAGCTCGTGCGGAGCGGCTGGCACCGGGTCAACATCGGCCACCTGGTGATGGGCCTGGCGTTCCTCTGCTTCGTCGGCGGCTGGGGGCTGGTGCAGGCCGACGTCGTCACCGGCGACGCGATCCGATGGCTCCTGCCGATCCCGTGGCTGGTCGCAGGCGCGGTCGGCCTGGTCGTGGTCGCCGTGACCAGCGCCCGCCGGCACGGCGTACGCCGCTGAGGTCAGCCGATCGGGGCGAGGATCTGCCGCGCCTCGACGGCCACCGACGGGTCGTCGCTGAAGATGCCGTCGACGCCGGCGGCGAAGAAGGCCCGCGCCTGCTCGACGCCGCCCCGCATCGTCCAGGCGAAGACCTGCAGCCCGGCCCGGTGCGCCTGGGCGACGAGGCCGGTCGACCGCCGGTCCCCCTCGAGCACCATGCGCCGGGCCGGGCCGATCGCGTCGGCGTAGGCCGCGACCCGGTGGCAGGTGAAGGGCCGGCCGACGTCGAGCAGCTGCACCAGGGGCAGCCGGGTCATCGGTGAGAGGGTCCGCACGAACGACTCGTCGAAGGACTGCAGCCACAGCCCGTGGCCGGGCTCGTCGACCCCGTGGTCGCGGAGCGTGCCGATGACCTTTCCGGCCATCGGGAGACCGACGGAGGCGAAGTAGGACGGGTGCTTGAGCTCGACGTGCAGGCCGAACCGGCGGCCGAAGCGCGCCGACTCCTGCGCGACGAGGAGGAGCAGCTCGTCGAAGGTCGCGAGGCGGTCGCCGGCCGGTGACGTCCGCAGGGTGTGCAGCTCGGCGAGGGTGAAGTCGTCGACGAACCAGCCCTCCACGAGCCGCCCGTCGATCACCTTGCGGGTACGCCGCTCGGCGAACTCCGGCCGGAAGGGGACATCCGTCGTCCGGCTGAGCTCGGGGTCGTGGCTGAGCACCAGCACGCCGTCGCGGCTCATCACGAGGTCGGTCTCGACGGCGTCGGCACCGAGCCGGAACGCGAGCCGGAAGGAGGCCAGGGTGTTCTCGGCCAGGTGCGTCGGGGCGCCGCGGTGACCGATGACCAGTGGGCTCATGCACCCAGGCTCCGCAGCGGGGATGTCCGGCGCGCGCCGTCGACCTGAACCCCGGGTGACGGTTGCGGCAAGCCTTCTGCAGAATGCGGGCGTGGCACTTCCGTCGCTGTCGACCCTCCGGTCCCTCGCCGTCACCGACCACCTCGACCTGGTGGCGCCACCCGTCGCGGCCGCCCTGGCCGCGTGGCCGCACGCCGCCGAGACCGCCGTGGTCGAGATCGACCCGGCCATCGCGGACACGGCGGCGATGAGCGAGGCCTACTCGCTGCCGCTCGAGTCGGGCGCCAACTGCATCCTGGTGTCGGGCCGCCGGGACGGTGTCGAGCGGATCGCCGCCTGCATGGTGCGCGCCGACACCCGACTCGACGTCAACAACGTCGTGAAGCGGCTGCTCGACGTGCGCAAGGCGTCCTTCCTGCCGATGGACCGGGCGACGGCCGAGTCGTCGATGGAGTACGGCGGCATCACGCCCGTCGGCCTGCCCGCGTCGTGGCGCCTCCTGGTCGACGCGCGGGTCGTGGACATCGACGTCACGGTCATCGGGTCCGGCGTACGACGCTCCAAGCTGCTGCTGTCGGGCCGGTTGCTCGCCGAGCTGCCGGGGGCCGAGGTCGTCGAGGGGCTCGCGAGCCTGCCGACCGGCTAGGGCCGGGTCTGCCCGGGTCCGGCTAGGGAGTGTCCTCGCCGCGCCAGGTGACTCCCTCGCGGATCACTCGGGCGGGAGTGCCGGCGACGGCCGTGTTCGGCGGGACCTTCTGGCCGCGGACGAGCGAGCGGGCCGCGACGACGCAGCCGTTCCCGATGTCGGCGTGGCCGGAGACCATCGCGTCGCGGCACAGCCAGACGTGCTCGCCGAGGCGGATGTGGGCGCCGTACGGGTTGAGCCGCTCCCCGGTCTCGACGTCCTCGAGCCGGTGCATGTCGTCAGTCGCGAGGTAGACATTGGCGGCCCAGAGCTGGTCCTGCTCGGCGAACACCGAGCCGCCGTTCCGGGCGTCGACGACCGCACGGGACGTGGCGACCACGCCGCCGACCAGCACGATCGAGGAGGCCGCTCCGCAGTAGAGCTCGCCGAAGGACAGGAAGGTGTCGGGGCCGACGAAGACGGTGGCGTCGTCCCCGCCGAGCAGGAGCGAGGCGACGGCGGAGACGTCGGTGCCCAGCACGATGAGGGCCCGGGAGAACGGGTAGAACACCATCGTCTCGAAGAGTCGCTCCGGGATCGGGAACCCCGGCACGGAGTAGAGCGCGTTGCCGTTCGCCTCCCACCACGGCGGCAACGGGCCCCCGGACACGCTGCGCAGGTCGAGGCCGTCGAGGACCTCGGCCGGCGCCCCGAGACCGTGGAGCCGGGCCCGGTGGTCCGGCTCGATCGGGCCGCCGAGGGACCAGGGCTGCGCGGGCATGGGGGTGTTTCTACCAGCCGGTGGGTGGTACCGGTCGGCGTATGACTCCGACGGGACAGGACCGCGACGAGACGCCGGCCGAGCGCGCCGACCGCCTCTGGGCCGACATCCTCCAGGAGCTCCGCGTCATGCAGACCGGCGCTCAGCTGTTTGCGGGCTTCCTCCTGACCCTGCCCTTCCAGAGCAGGTTCCACGACCTCGACCGCTTCGGCCGCGGGCTCTACCTCGGCCTGGTGGCGCTCGCCGTCATGACCACGGCGCTGGTGATCACCGCCGTCGCGACCCACCAGCGGCTGACCGGCCGGCGGGTGAAGGACCGGGTCGTCCAGGTCGGCCGGCTGGTCGTCCGGACCGTGGTGGCGCTGCTCGCCGTCACCCTCGTCGGCATCACCGTCTTCGTCTTCGACCTCGTCGTGGACCGTACGGCGGCCTGGGCGGCGGGCGGCGTCGCGCTGGTCGTGCTCGTGCTGCTCCTCGTGGTCCTCCCCGAGCGGCTGCGCAGGCTCGGCTGAGGCTCTCCGGTCAGTCGGCCGTGCGGCGCGCGAGCAGTGTCGAGCCGTGGACGTCGTGCGTCTCGCCGTCACGCACCATCGTCCGGGGCTGCGGCTGCGGCCAGGGCCCGAGCGCAGGACTCGTGGACGAGGTGACCGGCCGGTAGGTTCTCGCCCATGAAGCTCTCGATGCCCCTGCAGTACGCCGGCAACCCGCGTGAGGCCGCCGACCAGGTCGCCGCGCTCGAGAAGGCGGGGCTCGACCAGGTCTGGGTCGCCGAGGCCTACGGCTTCGACGCGGTGAGCCTGATGGGCTACCTCGCGGCGAAGACCCGGACCGTCGAGATCGGCGCGGGGATCCTCAACGTCTTCAGCCGCACTCCGGCGGCGCTGCTGCAGACCGCGGCGGGCCTCGACAACGTCTCCAACGGCCGCGCGATCCTCGGTCTCGGCGCCAGCGGCCCGCAGGTGATCGAGGGCTTCCACGGCATGCCCTACGACAAGCCGCTCGGGCGCACGCGAGAGGTCATCGAGATCCTCCGCAAGGGCCTGCGCCGCGAGACGCTCGACCACCAGGGGAAGATGTTCACCCTGCCGCTCCCGGCCGACCAGGGGCTCGGGCTCGGCAAGCCGCTCAAGCTGCTCAACAAGCCCCAGCGCGCCGACCTGCCGCTCTACGTCGCCGCGCTCGGCGACAACAACGTCGCGATGACGGCCGAGATCGCCGACGGCTGGCTGCCCTTCCTCTTCCTGCCCGAGAAGGCGCAGGAGGTCTGGGGAGCGGCGCTGGCCAAGGGCCTCGCCAAGCGCAGCGCCGACCTGAAGCCGCTCGAGGTCAGCGCGGGCGGGATGGTCGCCATCGGCGAAGGGCCGGAGACCAAGAGCCTGCTCGACTTCGCCCGGCCGACGTACGCGCTCTATGTCGGTGGCATGGGCGCCCGCGGCAAGAACTTCTACAACCAGCTGGCCCGCGACTACGGCTTCGAGCAGGAGGCGCAGGAGATCCAGGACCTCTATCTCGGCGGCAACAAGCGCGACGCCGAGGCGAAGGTGCCGCTGGAGTGGCTCGACAAGGCCAACCTCGTCGGGCCCGCGTCCTACGTCAAGGAGCGCATCCAGGCCTACCAGGAGGCGGGCGTCACCTCGCTGCAGGTCGTCCCGATCGGCGAGGACCCGGCGGCGATCGTCGAGCAGGTCAAGGAGTGGATCTCCTAGCGAGTGTCACGATCCGGCCGGCTGCGGTGTCGGGAGGACGTCGGGGAAAACCCTGATGCCACCGGAGTGCAAAAAGTGCTGGAGTTGTGTCTATGCATCTCGCCGTCGCAGGAAAGCTCACCGGTCCGGTCACCAAGTGGCTGGTCCTCGTCACCTGGCTCATCGCGGTCGGGGTCGCGTCCGTCTTCGCGGCCAAGCTCACCGACGTCCAGAACAACGAGGCCTCGTCGTGGCTCCCGGACACCGCCGAGTCGACCCGCGCCCTCGCCAAGCTCGCGCCGTTCCAGGACGAGAACGACATCCCCACCATCGTGGTCTACCACCGCGACGGCGGCCTGACCGATGCCGACTTCAAGGCCATCGCCGCCCAGGCGTCCGAGATCGGCGCCATCGACGGTGCGGTCCAGGGCACCGGCGGGCAACCGACCGTCGCCTTCCCGACCGACGCCGCGACCGGCCAGCAGCTCGGCCTGGTCTCCTCCGACGGGACCGTCGCGACCTCGTCGGTGACCTTCAACCTCGGCTCCGAGGGCTGGAACAAGCTGCCGGACGTCGCCGACCAGATCCGGGACATCGCGGTCATCGACGGCGTCACCGTCCATCTGGCGGGCCCAGGAGGGCAGGCGGCCGATGCGGCCGAGGCCTTCGGCGGGATCGACGGAACGCTGCTCTTCTCCGCCCTCGGCGTCGTGATCGTGATCCTGCTGTTCACCTACCGCAGCCCGATCCTGTGGATCCTCCCGATCTTCTCCGCGGTGGTGTCGCTCCAGGTCGCCGAGGCGATCATCTACTTCCTCGCCAAGTACGCCGACCTGACGGTCAACGGCCAGAGCCAGGCCATCTTGAGCGTGCTCGTCATCGGCGCCGGGACGGACTATGCCCTGCTGCTGGTCGCCCGCTACCGGGAGGAGCTGCGCCGCCACGCCAACCGGCACGAGGCGATGGCCTTCGCCCTCCACCGGGCGGCTCCGGCGATCATCGCCAGCGCGTCGACCGTGGCCATCGGCATGATGGTCCTGCTCTTCGCCGACATGAACTCGACGGCCGGTCTCGGCCCGGTCGCGGCGATCGGCATCATCGTGACGCTCGTCGTCATGGTGACGCTGCTGCCGGCGCTCCTGGTGATCGCCGGCCGCTGGATCTTCTGGCCGGCCCGGCCGTCGTACGGCTCGGTCGAGCCGACGGCGACGGGGTTCTGGGCGCGGGTGGGACGACGGATCGCCCCGAGGCCGCGCACCGTCTGGACCATCACCGCCGTGGTGCTCGCGATCGCGTGCACCGGGATCTTCGCGCTCAGGACCGGCAACATCCCGAGCGACGAGCAGTACACGAAGGACATGGACTCCACGACCGGCCAGCAGCTGCTCGTGGACCACGGCCTGGTCGACAGCTCCACCCCGATCCAGGTCGTCACCAGCGTGGACTCGACCGACGCGGTCGTCTCCGCGCTCGGATCCGTCCAGGGGCTGGGCGCGGTCAACGCCGAGGTGCCTGCCGTCGACGGGGTGAAGTACATCGAGGTCGCGCAGGGTGTCGACCCGGCCAGCGACGCTGCGGCGGACCAGGTCCGCGCCGTGAGGGCGGCGGTCCACCGGGTGCCGGACGCCGACGCACTCGTCGGTGGGTCCGCGGCGCTCTACCTCGACACCGCGAAGGCGTCGCACCGCGACAACCTGGTCATCATCCCGCTGATCCTGCTCGTGGTGCTGCTGATCCTGCTGGTCCTGCTACGCGCCGTGCTGTCGCCGCTGATCCTCATCCTGACCGTCGTGCTGTCCTTCGGTGCGGCGCTGGGCCTGTCGACACTCATCTTCCGCGGCATCTACGGCTTCGACATGGCCGACTCGTCGTTCCCGCTGTTCGTCTTCGTGTTCCTGGTCGCCCTCGGGATCGACTACAACATCTTCCTGATGACTCGGGTGCGCGAGGAGACCGCGACGCGTGGGACGCGGGAGGGTTCGCTGGTGGCGCTCGCCTCGACCGGAGGCGTCATCACGTCGGCCGGCCTGGTCCTGGCCGCCACGTTCGCCGTGCTCGGCACCCTGCCGCTGGTCTTCCTCGCCGAGCTGGCGACGGCGGTCGCGCTCGGCGTCATCCTCGACACGATGATCGTGCGGTCGGTGCTGGTCACCGCCATCAACCTCGACCTCGGAGGCAGGATCTGGTGGCCGAGCAAGCTGGACCGCGCCCCGGCGGCTCCCGTCGCCGCTCCGGACGTCGAGACCGAGGTCGTCTAGTACGCGAACCGCACCTCGGTCCGCCCTTGCACACGGGATCGGCACGATCACGCCCCGTATGCCTACGAAATCCGTCGAGTTCGTCCGGTTGATAACGATTCGGCCAACAACATGGATACGCGTCTAGACGTGACCGCTGTCACCTCGATAAGTTGCCGCGGACAACAAACGGCCCCACCGTGATTCCAGCACGCCACCAGGCGTGCTGCCCGAGGAAGCACGGCAGGCCCCACCCCGCAAGGAGGCGGTTCGCGTGAAGCGAATGCACAGCTTGGTCCTCGTCGGCGCCCTCGGCGCCGCTCTGTCGCTGAGCGCCTGTGGCAGCAGCGACGACAACTCCGGCAGCGACAGCAAGTCGTCGTCGTCGAAGCCCGCCAAGGGCAAGGTCGGCGTCATCCTCCCCGACACCGAGTCCTCGGTGCGCTGGGAGACCGCGGACCGTCCGGCGCTCAAGGCTGCGTTCGACGCCGCCGGTGTCGACTCGGACATCCAGAACGCCGAGGGCGACGCCGACAAGATGACGCAGATCGCGGACAGCATGATCGCGTCCGGCGTCACCGTCCTGGCGATCGTCAACCTCGACTCCGACTCGGGCAAGGCCATCGAGGAGAAGGCTGCCTCGCAGGGCGTCAAGACCATCGACTACGACCGCCTCACCCTCGGCGGCTCGGCTGACTACTACGTCTCGTTCGACAACACCAAGGTCGGCGAGCTGCAGGGCCAGGGCCTGGCGGACTGCCTCGGCGACAAGCCGGCGAACATCGTCTACCTCAACGGTTCGCCGACGGACAACAACGCGACGCTCTTCGCCCAGGGCGCGCACAGCGTCCTCGACAAGATCAGCACCTACAAGAAGGTCGGCGAGCAGGCCGTTCCGGACTGGGACAACGACCAGGCCGTGACGATCTTCGAGCAGCTCTACACCGCCGCCGGCGGCAAGGTCGACGGCGTCCTCGCCGCCAACGACGGCCTCGGTGGGTCGGCCATCTCGATCCTCGAGAAGAACGGCGCTGCCGGCAAGGTCCCGGTCACCGGCCAGGACGCCACCGTCGAGGGTCTGCAGAACGTCCTCGCGGGCACGCAGTGCATGACGGTCTACAAGTCCGCCAAGCAGGAGGCCGGCGCGCTGGCCGAGGCCGCGATCGCCCTCACCAAGGGTGACGAGGCGCAGACCACGGGCACGACCAAGGACAGCACCAGCGGTCGCGACGTCCCGTCGATCCTGCTCGACCCGCAGGCCATCACCAAGGACAACGTGAAGGCTGTCATCGACGACGGTGGCCAGAAGGCTTCCGACGTCTGCTCGGGCAAGTTCGCCGACTTGTGCACCAAGGCCGGCATCAGCTGACCTGTCGCTCGGCACAGGCCGACCCGACCGCTCGCGCGGTCGGGTCGGCCGGACCCGTAGGCGGCTCCCAGCTGACCACGGTCGCGAGTCCGCTGGTCCCGACCGCCAGCAACGGATAAGTTGCCCCGAACAACAAAGGTCTCGGCAGTTCTCCGGCCTCGCCCCTCGGGCGGGCCTTCAGCCACGTGAAAGGTCGGCGAGCGGCCCGTCCCCGACGGGTCAGGACGCGCCGTGACCGCCAACCAGGCAGCTCCGACCGACGCCGGCAGCTCCTGATCACCACGCCGAGCGGGTCGGCTCCGGACGCCCGAACCACGTCCGCGAGACGACCCGGCCGGCACCCGCAACTGCCCGGTTGCGGCGAACCACCAACTCCATGAAGAAGGTCTCCCATGACGCAGCCGCTGCTCGAGCTCCGCGGTGTCAACAAGAGCTTCGGTGTGGTCCACGTCCTCCACGACGTCGACTTCGCCGTCTACCCCGGTCAGGTCACGGCGCTCGTCGGTGACAACGGCGCCGGCAAGTCCACCCTCGTCAAGATCATCGCCGGCATCTACGGCCGCGACTCCGGCGACTACCTGTTCGACGGCGAGCCCGTCGCCGCGCACAACCCGAAGGACGTCGCCGACCTCGGCGTCGAGGTCGTCTACCAGGACCTCGCCCTGTGCGACAACCTCGACATCGTCGAGAACATGTTCCTCGGTCGCGAGGCCAAGAAGGGCCTCGCCCTCGACGAGGTCACGATGGAGTCGCGCGCCCGCGAGACCCTCGCCTCGCTCTCCGTGCGCACCGTGAAGTCGGTCCGCCAGAGCGTCGCCAGCCTCTCCGGTGGCCAGCGCCAGACCGTCGCCATCGCCAAGGCGGTCCTCTGGAACTCCAAGATCGTGCTGCTCGACGAGCCGACCGCGGCCCTCGGCGTCGCCCAGACGCGGCAGGTCCTCGACCTCGTACGCCGGCTCGCCGACCGCGGCCTCGGCGTCGTGCTGATCTCCCACAACATGGGTGACGTGTTCGAGGTCGCCGACCGGATCACCGCGCTCTACCTCGGCCGGGTTGCCGCCGACGTACCCACGAAGGACGTCACCCACCAGCAGGTGGTCGAGCTCATCACCGCCGGCCGGTCGGGGAGCCTCGGCATCGCCGAGAACCCCGAGACCGCTGCCGTCTGACCGCCCGCGACTCACGCAGGAGACCTCTCATGACCGTCAACTCCCCCGACACCACGCCGCCGCCCGCCGGCTCGCGCGTCGCCAACAGCGACTTCTCCGGTGACAACCAGCAGGCCGCCACGCTCGGCGACGCCGTCCGCTCCTACGCCAACCGCGTCCGCGGCGGCGACATGGGCTCGCTGCCCGCCATCTTCGGACTGCTCGTCCTCTTCATCATCTTCAGCCTGGCGAACGACAAGTTCCTCTCGACGCTGAACCTCGCCAACCTCATCACCCAGTCCGGCTCCATCTGCGTGCTCGCGATGGGCCTCGTCTTCGTGCTGCTCATCGGCGAGATCGACCTCTCCGCGGGTGTCGCCGGCGGCGTGTCCGCAGCGATCGTCGGTCTCGCGATGACCGACCACGGACAGCCCTGGTGGGTTGCTGCGCTCGCCGGCATCGCGGCCGGCGCCGTCATCGGCGTCGCCATCGGCCTGCTCGTGGCCAACCTCGGTATCCCGTCCTTCGTGGTGACCCTGGCATTCTTCCTGGCCCTGCAGGGTGTCAACCTCAAGCTGATCGGCCAGGGCGGCTCGATCGGCATCGACGACGACGTCATCCGCGGTCTCACCATCAAGAACGTCCCGGTCACGGCCGGCTGGATCGCCGCCGTGGTGCTGGTCATCGCGTTCGCCGCACTGTCCTACAACCGGCACCGCGTCCAGGTCGCCAAGGGCCTCGCCCATGACCCGCTGGTGCTGGTGGTCATCAAGATCGTCGTCTTCGCCGCGATCATCCTGGGCGTGACCGCCCTGCTCAACACCAACCGGTCGCTCAACCCGGTCTTCCCGATCCACGGAATCCCGTGGGTGCTTCCGGTCGTGGCCGTGCTGCTGCTCTTCTGGACGTTCGTCCTGACCCGCACGTCCTACGGCCGGCACCTCTACGCGGTCGGCGGCAACGCCGAGGCCGCCCGACGCGCCGGCATCAACGTCGGCATGATGAAGATCAGCGCCTTCGTGATCTGCTCCTCCATGGCGGCGATCAGCGGCATCCTGTCGGCGTCGTACTCCGGCAAGGTCTCCCCCGGCTCGGGCGGCGGCAACGTCCTGCTGTACGCCGTCGGCGCGGCGGTCATCGGTGGCGTGTCGCTCTTCGGTGGTCGCGGGCGTGCTGTCGACGCCGTCATCGGTGGCGTCGTGATCGCGACCGTCGCCAACGGACTCGGCCTGCTCAACCAGGCGAGCTACATCAACTTCCTCGTCACCGGTGGCGTGCTCCTGGTCGCCGCGAGCGTCGACGCGATCTCCCGCCGTCGCCGTTCGGCCTCGGGCGTCTGAGGCGTCGACGGAGACAAAGGAAGGCATCACGATGCAAGCGCCGCGGCGGGTCGGGACGGGCACCAACCAGGAGGCCGTCCGCCGTCACAATCTCGGGACGGTGCTGCGCCACGTCCACCGCGCGGGTCAGCTCTCACGCGCAGAGCTGACCCGCCGGATGGGCCTGAACCGCTCCACCATCGCAGCCCTCACCGCCGAGCTCGAGACCCTCGGGATCACCGAGCGGACCGGACCCGCGACGGTCTCGGCCGGAGAGCGACAGGGCGCCGGTCGGCCGTCGACCGGCGTGCGTCTCGCCGCCACCGGGCCCTACGTGATCGCGGTCGACCTCAGGGTCGACCACGCGACGGTCGCCCGCGTCGGTCTGGGTGGCGCGATCCAGCAGCGCGCCCACGCCTCCACCGCGGGGCTGGCCGAGGCCTGGCAGGTCGGGGCCGCCGTGGCCACCCTCATCCGCAAGGTGGTCACCGACGCCTCGTCGAGCGCTCCGCTCGTCGGGATCGGCATCGCCGTTCCGGGCATGGTGCGCCGCACCGACGGCCTGATCCGGCTCGCCCCCAACCTCGAGTGGCACGACGTGTCGTTCAGCTCGGTCGTGCTCGCCGCGTTGGGCGTCGACATCCCGGTCATGGTCGCCAACGACGCCAACCTCGGCGCGCTGGCCGAGCACGAGCGCGGGGCCGGCGTCGGCGTCGACGACCTCGTCTACATCTCCGGCCAGGTCGGCGTCGGTGCCGGCATCATCACCGGCGGCCACCCGCTCGAGGGCGTCGGCGGGTACGCCGGCGAGATCGGGCACCTCCGCTTCGACCCGACCGGGCCCCCCTGCCACTGCGGCAGCACCGGCTGCTGGGAGACGGCGGTCGGCGGCCCCGCCATCGCCGCCGCCATCGGCAGCGCGCTCGAAGACGTCGCCCAGCTGCCCCAGCACCTGCGTCAGCTGACCGAGGCCTCGCCGGAGCTGCGCCGCATCGGCGGCGACATCGGACGCGGACTCGCGTCGATCATCAACGCGTTCAACCCCCAGCTCGTCGTGCTCGGAGGCTACTTCAGCGACGTCCATCCGTTGGTGCGCGACGAGATCCTCGACGGCCTCACCTGCGCCGCACTGCCCGCCGCGCTCGACTCGGTCACGCTCACCGTCCCGTCGCTCGGCGACGACTCGGTGCTGCTCGGCGCGGCCGAGGCCGCGCTCGACCCGCTCCTCGTCGACCCGGTCGCATCGATCGGCACCGCGCTGCTCGACGTACCCGCTCGCCTCGCCGGCTGAGCGATCCAGCTCGCGCCGGCTCGGCGCTCAGACCAGCTCGAGGTCGCCGGAGAACACGTCGGCGAAGGACTGCTCGGCGGCGCCCATCGCGGCCGCCTCGATGCCGAGCGTGGAGAGCCGCAGCTCCGGGCGGTGCTGCGCGGCCGATGCCAGCCGCGCGTCGAGCGCCGCGCGGGCGGGCGCGAGGACGAGCTCTCCCAGAGGGACGAAGTAGCCACCCAGGACGACGACGGCCGGGTCGAGCACGGACGTGAGCATCGCGACGCCGAGGCCGACGTCGCGCCCGACCTCCTCGAGCGCGGCCGTGACGCGGGGGTCGGAGGCGGCCGCGGCGGCGACCGCAGCGGCGGTGGCGAGCGGGGTGGACAGCTCGGGGAGTCCGACCTTGGCGAGCACGGCGTAGAGGCCGATCGAGGCCTCCCAGCAGCCGCGCCGGCCGCAGCCGCACAGCGCGGTCGAGTCGCCGATCGGCATGTGGCCGACCTCCCCGGCGAAGCCGACCGCACCGCGGATCAGGTCGCCGCGGTCGACGATGCCGGCGCCGATGCCGACGGTCCCGGTCAGGTAGAGCGCGTGGTCGGTGTCGGTGGCCGCACCGTGGTGGGCCTCGGCGTACGCCGCGCAGTTGGCGTCGTTGAGCACGGCGACCGGGCAGCCGAGGACCGCCTCGACGTCCTCGGCGAGGCCGGCTCCGGAGAGGCCGATGTTGGGCGCCCAGTCGATGGTGCGGTTGTCGCCGCGGACGAGTCCGGGAACCGCGACCGTGCCGCCGACGAGGATCTCGCCGTTGCCGGAGACCTGGCCCCGCGCCCAGGCGGCCAGCTCGAGGAGGGCGGTGACGTCACCGGGTGCGGCGACCGGACGGGTGGCGCTCAGCCGCGTCTGACCCGAGAGGTCGAGCACCGCGACGGCGACGTAGTCGACGTTGAGCTCCAGGCCGATGCCGAGGAAGCGGTGGCCGGAGAGCGAGACGGGGGTGCCCGGGCGACCCCGAACGGCCGCGACCGACCCGGAGCGCTCGATCTCGGTCACGGCGCCGGCGGCCTCGAGCCCGGCGACGATCACCCCGACGGTGGCCTTGGCGAGGCCGGTGCGCTTGGCCAGCTCGGCCCGGGTGGCCGGGCCGAGCTGGCGCAGGCTGCGCAGCACGATCGACGTGTTCCGCCGCCGGAGCCCCTCGGTGGAGCCGGGGCTCGCGGCGCGGTCGGCGGTCGTCGTCATGCGCTGGAGATACGGCTCAGCGAACGCCGTACAGGTGCTCGAGCGCGAGCTGGTCGAGCTTCTCGACCGCCGCGCCCTGGGCGGCGAGGACCTCGGGGTCGGGGAGCTCCCACTCGAGGAACTGCTCCCAGCCCTCGCCGGCGGAGAGCGTCGGCTGGGCCAGCTCGGGGAGCTTGGCGGCCTCGAGCGCGGCCTGGACCTCGGGGTCGGCGCGGAACGCCTTCACCTTCTCGCGCAGGATGAGGTAGTTGCGCATGTTGGCCGCAGCCGTGACCCACACGCCGTTCTCGTCCTCGATGCGCGAGGGCTTGTAGTCGAAGTGGACCGGACCGTCGTAGCCGCCGGCGAGCAGGGTGTCGACCACCCAGAACGCGCCGCGGGCGTTGCCGGCGCCGAAGCGCAGGTCCTGGTCGTACTTCGGGCCGTTCTGGCCGTTGAGGTCGATGTGGTAGAGCTTGCCCTGCCACAGCGCCTGGGCGTACCCGGCGGCCGCGTTCATGCCGGCCATCTCCTCGTGCCCGATCTCCGGGTTCACGCCGACGAGCTCGGGACGCTCGAGCTCGTTGATGAACGCGAGCGCGTGGCCGATCGTCGGGAGCAGGATGTCGCCGCGGGGCTCGTTGGGCTTCGGCTCGATCGCGAACCGGAGGTCGTAGCCCTTGTCGGTGACGTACTGGCCGAGGAGGTCGAAGGCCTCCTTCATCCGGTCGAGCGCGACGGCGGTGTCCTGCGAGGCGCCGAACTCGGCACCCTCGCGACCGCCCCACGCGACGTAGACCTTGGCGCCGAGCTCGGCGGCGAGGTCGATGTTGCGCATCACCTTGCGGATCGCGAAGCGGCGGATCTCGCGGTTGTTGTTGGTGAAGCCGCCGGCCTTGAAGACCGGGTGGCTGAACAGGTTGGTGGTCGCGGTGGTGACGGCCAGCCCGGTGTCGGCCAGGCCCTTCTTGAACCGCTCGATGATCTTGTCGCGGGTCGCGTCGTCGCTGCCGAACGGGATGACGTCGTCGTCGTGGAAGTTCACGCCGTACGCACCGAGCTCGGCGAGCTTCTCCAGCGCGTGGACGGTGTCCATCGGCGGCCGGGTGGCGCCGCCGAACGGGTCGACGCCCTGCCAGCCGACGGTCCACAGACCGAAGGAGAACTTGTCCTCCGGCTGGGGGGTGGGGATCTCGATGGTCATGCTCGTGCCTCTCTCTTCGTTGAGTCTCGCAGTGCGGCGTACGCGTCGCGCACGCCTGGGGTCGGGTCCGCCTCGAGGGTCTCCGTGTCGGGCAGCGGCCAGTCCGGCAGCTCGCCGGTGAGCGCCCAGGCGGCCTGCCGGGCGGCACCGCGGGCGACGTACTCGCCCGACGGCGGGAGGACGACGGGCCGGCCGAGGATGGCCGGCGCCAGGGCGCGTACGGCGGCCGACCTGGTCGCGCCGCCGACCATGAGGATGCGCCGCGGCTCCGCGCCGGTCGCCTTCACGAGGAGGTCGACGGCGTCGGCAAGAGAGCAGAGCAGCGCCTCGAAGGCGGCGCGGGCGAGGTCCTCGCGCGTGGTGCGCGGCGTCAGGCCGGTCCACACGCCGGTGGCGTCGGGACGGTTCGGGGTGCGCTCGCCGCCGTAGTAGGGCAGGAAGGACACGCCGTTGGAACGGGCGGGCGCGGCCAGCGCGAGCTCGGCGAGCTCGGCATGGTCGACGCCGAGCCAGCGGGCCTGGAGGTCGAGGATCTGGGCGGCGTTGACGGTGGCGACCAGCGGCAGGAACCCGTGGGCGGCGTCGGCGAAGCCGGTGACCGCGCCGGAGCCATCGGCGACCGGGACGGCGCTGATCGCGGAGGCGACACCCGAGGTGCCGATGGAGACGAGCACGTCGCCGGTCTCGAGGCCCATGCCGAGCGCAGCGGCCGCGTTGTCGCCGCTGCCGCCGGCGATGAGGACCCCGGCGGCGGTCTCGGCACCGGCCGTGCCCGGCTCCACCAGGCGCGGCAGCGCGATCTCGTGGCCGATGGCGGAGGCGGCGAGGTCGGGGCGCCACTCGCCCGTCGAGGTCGCGAAGTAGCCGGTGCCCGACGCGTCGCCGCGGTCGGTGAACGGGGCGGTCCCTGGAGCGGCGGCGTGCCGGGAGACGTAGTCGTGCGGAAGGAGCACCTGGGCGACTCGCGCGGCGTGATCCGGCTCGTGGTCGCGGACCCAGCGGAGCTTGGAGGCGGTGAAGGACGCGACCATGACCGAGCCGATCGCGTCGGCACAGGCCTGCGGGCCACCGAGCTCCTCGATCAGGTCCCCGGCCTCCTCGGCCGAGCGGGTGTCGTTCCACAAGAGCGCGTCGCGCACCGGCTCACCGGCCGCGTCGAGCGCCACCATGCCGTGCTGCTGGCCACCGACGGAGAGGGCCTCGGCGCGCTCGAGCAGCGGGCCGGCAGCCTCGTCGAACGCGGCGAGCCAGGCCCGCGGGTCGACCTCGGTGCCGGCCGGGTGGGGCGTGCTGCGCTGCTCGACCACGGTGCCGTCAGCGGCATCGATCAGGAGGGCCTTGGTGGACTGCGTGGAGGAGTCCACGCCAAGCACGAGCGTCACATCACCTATTAAGTACGAGACTCAAACAAAAGTCAACAGGTGCTGTCCGCCGGCTCTCGCCATGACGCATGTCCGGAGACATGATGGTCACAGCACTCGGTAGAGGCTGCACCGACGAGAGGACAGGCCATGACCGAAGAGCGCGAGTCGTACGGCGACTACAGCGTCGACGACGAGGACCAGCCGGGCGCCGAGCCCGACGGCACGGAGGACCTCAAGGACGAGCTCGACCGCGGCTACTCCCCGCCCGAGCGCTACTCCCCCGACTACGGCAACACCCCCTGGGAGGAGGCGCACGGCGAGACGCTCGACCAGCGCGTCCGCCAGGAGGTCCCGGAGGAGGACCCCTACACCGAGGACGGCTGGACCGACGAGGAGGACGGCGACGGCGAGGTCGGGGACGTCCGGGCCGGACGGCTCGTCGACCCTGACCAGGGCGGCGGCGAGGACAGCGAGAAGGACATGGTCGGCCAGGACGTCGGCATCGACGGCGCGGCGGCGTCAGCCGAGGAGGCGGCCATGCACGTCGTGCCTGACGAGGAGTGGGACAACCGCTAGAGGCATGACAGCGGCTCCGGCCGGTTACCTATGCGCCGAAGCCCCACGTTCTCGTGGGGCAATGACTCAGGAGGGAACGATGGCGTTTCTGTTGTGGATCCTCGCGGTCATTCTGGTCGTGGCGGGCATTGTGAGCCTGGTCCGCGGGCAGATCCTGTGGGGCGTCGTGCTGATCATCGTCGGCCTGCTCGTCGGGCCGGGTGGCGTCAGCATCTTCACGTGACGAGCGCCTGATCGCGCCTGGACACACGAGAGGCCCCGCCTGACGGCGGGGCCTCTCGCACGTCCGGCTCAGGCGCCTCAGCCCCTGAAGGCGTGCACGGCGGCACCCCGGACACGGACACGTACGGCGAGCACCTGGCCCGCGTGCTCCTCGGGTGCCTCGAGGCCCTTCTTCGACGACGTGACGAACAGGGTGCGGCCGTCGGCTCCGCCGAAGGCGCACGACGTCGGGTTCGTGACGCCGACGTCGACAGTCTCGCTCAGCGCGCCGGAGGCGTCGAAGCGGCGCACGTGGCCGCCCGACCAGACCGCCACCCACAGGCCGCCCTCCTCGTCGATCGCGACGCCGTCGGGACTCCCCGACCCGAGCTCGACGTGGACCCGCTGCTCGCCGAAGTCTCCTGTCACCGGGTCGACGTCGTAGGCGTAGATCCTCTGCTCGGCGCTGTCGGCGTGGAACGCCGTCGTGCCGTCGGGCGACCAGACCAGCCCGTTGGGGAGCGTGACGCCCTCCCGAACGACGTGGACGCCGAGGTCGGGGTCGAGCCGGTAGAGCGCGCCGCCGCCCGGCCGCTCGTCGTAGGCGGTCGAACCGCAGTAGAACCGTCCAGCGGGGTCGCAGCCGCCCTCGTTCATGCGGATCTCCGGGTCGTCGAAGACCGGGATCTCCTGCTCCACCCGGAGCTCGGCGTCGAGCAGGAGGAAGCCCCTCTCGACCGCGACGATGTAGCCGCCCGCCTCTCGCCGCCTGATCACCGCGGCCACGTCGCCGACGTGCGAGCGCGACGGCTCTCCGTCGCGCAGGGTGTGGATGTCCCCCCGCAGCATGTCGACGTAGCGGAGCCCGTCGATGGACGGATCCCAGAACGCTCCCTCGCCGTGGAAGACGGTCGGGTCGCCGAGCCACTCGCGATCGGTCATCCGGGGACCCTAGTGCGTTCGCGGGCCGGTCATCGGGGCGCCGTCTCAGAGACCGGCCATGGCCTCGGCCGCGACCCGCAGGTCGGCGACGAGGCCGTCGTACGCCGCCTCGCGTGCGTCGCGGGCACGAAGCACCGCCGAGGGATGGGTGGTCGCGAGCACCCACGACGGTGCGACCTCGGACTCGAGCGGCCAGTCGGCCAGCACGCCGCGTCGCTCCCCGACCTTGAACCTCGAGCCGTAGATCGCCTTGCCGGCGGTCCCGCCCAGCAGCACGACGCCGGTCGGCCGGACGGCGGCGAGCTCCGCCTCGAGCCAGGGCAGGCATGCGGCGATGTGCTCACGGCCGGGCGACTCGTGGATGCGCCGCTTGCCCCGGGTGGTGAAGCGGAAGTGCTTGACGACGTTGGTGGTGTAGACCCGTCCCGGGTCGATTCCCGCGTCGGCGAGCGCCCGGTCCAGGAGCGTGCCTGCCGGTCCGACGAAGGGGCGGCCCTCGCGGTCCTCGTGGTCACCCGGCTGCTCGCCGACCACCATCAGGTCGGCGTCCGCCGCCCCTGCTCCTCCGACCGCCTGGGTCGCGGGTGCGTAGAGCTCGCAGCCCCGGCAGGCCGGCAGCGCAGCCCTGATCCGGTCGAGCGACGGCTCATCAGGGACCCACGCCTCGGCGCTCTCGGCCACGGGTCGCCCCTCTCGTCGGTCGGCTGACTGCTCCCGTACCCAAGGTCCCGCCGGCTCACGTCGCCGTGGGCCGGGACCTTGTACCCGACTTGCTGGCCGAAGGCGGCCACGTCCTGTCGCGGACAGGGGTCCTAGGCATCACGACCGAACAATCAGCGACAGGCAGCTCTGGGCTGCCACCCGATTCCACGGAGGACACCCGATGATCACGTCTCGCAGCTCGCGAGCCCCTCGCCCCCGCCGGCTCCTGCCGGCCCTCGCCGCCGCCGCGGTGATGACCAGCGGCCTGGCCCTGGCCACCGCGCCCGCCCACGCCGAGCCCACGGCCACGCCGTGGCAGCTCGGCTTCGACAACCCCGTCGCGACCACCCTGTCCGCCGACGGCGCCTTCGTCTACGCCCTCGGCACCGTCTACGGCCAGGACGACAGCGAGACCTACGTCCTCGACACGGTCGACACGAGCAACGGGAACGTCACCGAGAAGACCCTGGCGCTTCCGACGGAGCGGACCACCGTCGACCAGGTCGAGACCCAGGTCGACACCACCATCGTCGGCCCCGACGGCACGGTCTACGCCGGCGGCTACCGCGAGCAGCAGGACGAGTTCGGCAACGCCGAGTCCGTCGACGGGATGCTCTGGACGATCCCCAGCGACAGCAGCGACCCGACCGCGACCGCCCTGGACGGCTTCTCGGAGGCCCAGACGCTGGCCCTCAACGGCAGCACGCTCGTCGTCGGTGGCGCCGACGACTACATGCCCGTGGTGCAGACGGGCCCGGTCGCGGACTGGGGCACTGACTTGTCCACGAGCCCGGTCATCCCGCTGCTGACCGAGGACGAGGCCGCCACCCACGACAACGAGGACTACGACGACGACGTGACCGGTGACGTCGGCCTCCTCGCGGTGAGCGACATGGACGGCACCCCGGTGCTCTCCGTCGCCGGTCGCGTGTACTCAGGCGACGGCACGACGACGAACGTGTTGTGGCACGTCGCCTCGCAGAGCGTCACCCGGGCCTCGCTCGCCCACGAACCGGTTTCCATGACCGCTGACGACGCCGGCGCGGTCTACGTCGGCGAGGCCGTGTACGACCAGGACAACGAGCTGCCTGCGACCAACCTCGAGGTCTTCCCCGCCAACGGCGGGGAAGCTGCTTCCGGCGCCCTCGGCGGCGAGTACCCGGACCACCTGCAGATGTCGCCCGACGGAGCCAAGGTCATCGGCGTGGGCTACAGCGGGACCTTCGCCTTCGACCCGGCGAAGCCGCAGGACGAGCTGCTCTACACCTACTCCGACCGGGGCACGATCAGTGACGTCGTCTTCTCGGACACGAAGGCGTACGCCGTCAGCTACGGCTACGACAGCGCGGAGGAGGCGACCTACGCGGTCGAGCCCATCGCCCTGCCGTGGGTCGCGCAGCCCGTCGTGACCGACCCGACGCCGACCCCGCCGGCGCCGCCGGTCACCCAGCCGACGCCGCCCGCTCCCGTCGTCCACCTGACCCCGGCGCAGCAGAAGGTCGCCAACGCCCAGGTGAAGGTCACCAGGACGTTGTCCGCGATCGCCCGGGCGAAGGCCGAGGCCCGCGCGGCCAAGGCAGCGCACGACAAGGCTGCCGCCAAGAAGCTGGCCAAGAAGGTCGCCAAGCTCAAGAAGCAGCTCAAGAAGCAGAAAGCGGTGCTCGTCAAGGCCAAGAAGGCCGCGAAGAAGGCGACGCACAAGAAGCACAAGCACTAGCCCAGAACCGCAGGAAGGGTCCGGCTCCCATGGGGTGCCGGGCCCTTCGTGCGTGCTCGGGGTCGGTCCGGCGCTACCGCCTGCGGCTGGCGCCCCACGCCACTCCGAGCGCCAGCTGGGACGCGACCCCGTAGTAATCCATCGCGTCGGAGATCCGACGGCGGCCGGTGCGATCGGAGATCCCCAGGGCGTGCGCCGACGCCTCGAGCGTCGAGCCGGTCGACATCAGGCGGAGGAGCGGGTCCCACGAGGCGGTGTCGGTGAGGGGGTCGACGCCCCGGTGCCAGAGCTGCTCGAAGACCCAGCCCGCGACGCCCGCCATCGCGGCGTTCCGCACCGCCATCACAGACGTGGGCCAGCGCTCGCCCCACACCAGCGGCAGCGCGACCACCTCGCCGTCCGCCACCCAGAACCAGGACGGCAGGTCGGCGCGCATCCGCACCTGGAGCCCGGCCGCGAGCTCCTGGGCCAGTCGCTCGGCGAGGCCGGCGCTGCCGATGTCCGTGACGCTCGCGAGCACCCGCGCCCGGTTGCCCGGTTGGTTGATCACCTGGTGCCAGACCCGCTGCATCTCCAGGTCGGGGACCGCGAGCGGCGACGCGTCGGGCAGCATCACGTCCGTCCGGCGCAGCGGTGTGCGCTTGATCAGGTGGTGCCACAGGTCGGTCACCGCGCTCTCCCCGTGGAAGAGCTCCACCTCCAGGGCGCTGCCCGACCAGCTGCTCGACTCGGCCAGGCCCGGGCCGTGGTCGGCGGTGCGCGCCAGCCGGTCCGCGAGGACGGAGAGCTGGTCCACGAGCTCGGTCGCCTGACGGCGTACATCGGCGGCGACGGCCTGCACCGGAGGCGCCCACACGAGATCGTCCCCGGCGAGCGAGACATAGCCCGCCTCGGCGAGGGCCCGCAGGCCCTCCTGCACCTCCGACTCGGGGCGCAGCGCGAGAGCCGCCAGATCGGCCGCCGTCCGTGCCTGCGCGCGAAGGCCGATGGCCAGGAGCTCGAAGTCCTCGTCCGACGTCACGGGCCCCATGGTGACAGCCCGGTCCAGAAGGCCGGGATCACTCCCACTCGATGGTGCCCGGCGGCTTGCTCGTGATGTCGACGGTGACGCGGTTGACCTCGCGCACCTCGTTGGTGATGCGGGTGGAGATCCGCTCGAGGACGTCGTAGGGCAGCCGTGCCCAGTCCGCGGTCATCGCGTCCTCGGAGGTCACCGGCCGCAGGACCACGGGGTGGCCGTAGGTGCGGCCGTCGCCCTGCACGCCGACGGAGCGTACGTCGGCCAGCAGGACGACCGGGAACTGCCAGATGTCGCGGTCCAGACCCGCACGGGTGAGCTCGGCGCGGGCGATCGCGTCAGCCTCGCGCAGGATGTCGAGCCGCTCCCTGGTGACCTCGCCGATGATCCGGATGCCGAGGCCGGGACCCGGGAACGGGTGGCGCCAGACGATCTCGGGCGGCAGGCCGAGCTGCTCGCCGACCAGCCGCACCTCGTCCTTGAAGAGGGTGCGCAGCGGCTCGACCAGCTCGAACTCGAGGTCCTCCGGCAGGCCGCCGACGTTGTGGTGGGACTTGATGTTCGACGTGCCCGCTCCCCCGCCGGACTCGACGACGTCGGGGTAGAGCGTGCCCTGGACGAGGAACTTCACCGTCGAGCCCTCCGGGGCCGACTTGATGATGTCGGCCTCGGCGGCCTCGAAGGTGCGGATGAACTCGCGGCCGATGATCTTGCGCTTGGTCTCGGGGTCGGTCACCCCGGCGAGCGCGTCGAGGAACTGCTTCTCCGCGTCGACCACGACCAGACGGGTGCCCGTGGCGGCCACGAAGTCGCGCTCGATCTGCTCGGTCTCGTCCTTGCGCATGAGCCCGTGGTCGACGTACACGCAGGTGAGGCGGTCACCGATGGCCTTCTGCACGATCGCGGCAGCGACCGCGGAGTCGACGCCGCCGGAGAGGCCGCAGATCGCCCGGCCGTCCTCGCCGATCTGCTCGCGGATCCGCTCGATCTGCTCGTCGGCGATGTTGCCGATCGTCCAGGTCTGGCGGCAGCCGGCGATGTCCCAGAGGAAGTGCTCCAGGACGCGCTGCCCGTGCTCGGAGTGGAGCACCTCGGGGTGCCACTGGACGCCGGCCATGCCCGCGCCGACGTTCTCGAAGGCCGCGACGGGGGTGGTGTCCGTGGACGCGAGGACCTCGAAGCCCTCGGGTGCGGCGGTGACCGAGTCGCCGTGGGACATCCAGACGTTGTGCTGGGTCGGGACGCCGCCGAGCAGGGTGCCGGCGTGACCGACCGTGACGGGGGTGCGGCCGTACTCCCGGGCACCGGTCGCGGCAACCGTGCCACCAAGGCCCTGGGCCATCAGCTGGAAGCCGTAGCACATGCCGAAGACGGGCGTTCCGGCCTGGAAGATGCCGTTGTCGATCGCCGGCGCTCCGGGCTCGTAGACCGACGAAGGGCCGCCCGACAAGATGATCGCCTTGGGCTGCCTGGCGAGCATCTCGGCGACGGGCATCGAGTGCGGCACGATCTCGGAGTAGACCCGCGCCTCGCGTACGCGCCGGGCGATCAGCTGGGCGTACTGCGCCCCGAAGTCGACGACGAGGACGAGGTCATGCTCGGGCGTGTCCGTCATGCCCGCGAGTCTATCGGCGCCGGCGCGGGTCACCGTGATCGTCACAGGCGTGAAACGGTCGGTCCGGCGATACCGGCATCGGAGCCGGCTGCGGCCGGCTCCGTGAGACTCGCGATCAGGAGGAGGGGCATGCCCGTCTGGATCCAGGCAGGACTGTGGGGGCTGTTGGCGGGCGGTGCGCTCGTCCTCGGCGCCGCCGTGGCGTGGTGGGCGCACGTCCCCCGCAAGGTCGTGGCCTCCATCATGGCCTTCGGTGCCGGCGTGCTGATCTCCGCGCTCTCGTTCGACCTGGTCGACGAGGCCGAGCGGACGGGCGGGCTCCTCCCGACAGTGATCGGCTTCCTCGCCGGCGCGGTCGTCTACCTCGCGGCCAACCTCGTGCTCGCGAAGCACGGCGCCCGCCACCGGAAGCGCTCGGGCGACGAGCAGCCGTCGGAGACCGAGCAGGGCGGTAGCGGGGCGGCCATCGCCATCGGAGCCCTGCTCGACGGCATCCCCGAGTCGGTGGTGCTCGGGCTCTCCCTGCTGGGCGGTGGGGGCGTCGGCGTACCCGTGCTGGCCGCGATCTTCATCTCGAACCTGCCCGAGGGCCTCTCCAGCTCCGCCGGCATGAAGGGCAACGGCCGTGGCCCGGGCTACGTCTTCGGCGTGTGGATCGGTATCGCCGTCGCCAGCGGCACCGCCGGACTGCTCGGCTGCCTGCTCCTGGACGGCGCCTCGGACGGGACCATCGCGGTCATCACCGCCATCGCGGCCGGCGCGATCCTCACCATGATCGCCGACACGATGATCCCCGAGGCCTTCGAGCGGACGCACATGTACGCCGGCCTGCTGGCCACGCTCGGTTTCCTCACGTCCTTCGCCATCTCACGGGCGGGCTGATCAGCATCGCCGGTGGAGGCGGATGCGGCCGGGGCGTAGCCGTTCGACGCTGTGGTCGGGGTGGTCGGCGTAGGTGTGGTGGGGCCGGCAGCCGGGATCAGCGTGCCCTTCGGGATCCGGTCGACCAGCTCGGCCGACGCTCGTCCCCGCAGCTCCTCGCCACTGAGCCTGAGACCGGTGTCGGGGTCGATCCTCTGGTCTCGCCGCACTCGTCGCCTTCGCTCGTTCCTCGCGAAGCCGACGACTGCTGAGAGTGCACCAGGGCCCGGCCGGGGAGGGAGGGTGGCCGGGCCCTGGTCGTCCGCACTGAGCGCGGGCGGAAGACCCGGAAATCTAAGGGAGGGAGCAAGTCCCGGGTCCGACCTTCCAACGAGACCCGTCGGGCCCGGTTACGCCGGTCCTCAAGAAATCTCGGAATCTTTTCCGCGCCGCGTCGGGCGGCCTCCCGAGACACCGACGATCGGCAGTCGCAGCGCCCCGGGAGCAGCCTCCGGGACGGCGGGGCGCAGCGGCTGGACCGGCGCCACGGGCACGTACGCCGACCCGAGCCGCGGCCGCGGGTCGGACTGCCCCTTGTTCGGCCAGAAGGCCATCGCCCGCTCGGCCTGCGCGGTGATCGTCAGCGACGGGTTCACGCCGAGGTTGGCGGAGATCGCCGACCCGTCGACGACGTGCAGGCCGTCGTACCCGTAGAGACGCTGATAGGGGTCGATCACGCCGCTCTCGGGCGAGTCGCCGATCGCGCAGCCGCCGATGAAGTGCGCCGTCATCGGGACGTCGAAGGGCTCTCCGACGGTGCCGCCGGCGTATCCCTCCCCCGACTCGTTGGACATCACCGCGGCCATCCGGCGCGCGCCCTCGTTGGCCGCCGGGATCCACGACGGGTTCGGCTGGCCGTGCCCCTGCTTGGAGGAGAGCCGCCAGCCCAACGGCGTCTTCTTGGGGAAGGTCGTGATCGAGTTGTCGAGCGCCTGCATGACCAGGAGCACGACCATCCGCTCCGACCAGTGCTTGAAGTCGTAGAGCTTGGTGATGTTGGCCCGCTGCGTCCACAGCTCCTTGAGCCACCGCTTCTTGCGGCCGGGCCCGCCGTCGGTGAGGACTGTCTGGAGCAGCGACATGGCGTTGGAGCCCTTGCCGTAGCGGACCGGCTCGAAGTGCGTCGTCGGGTCCGGGTGGATCGACGAGGTGATCGCGACGCCCTCGGTGTAGTCGACGCTCAGGTCGGGTGCGATGGCACCCAGGATCGCCTCGGAGTTGGTGCGGGTGCGCTCGCCGAGCCGTTCGGAGATGGCCGACAGGTCGCCGGTGCTCCGGAGCTTGTGGAGCAGCTTCTGGGTGCCGATCGCGGCGGCGCTGAAGACGACCTGGTCGGCGGTGAAGACCTTGGTCGCCCTCCCGCTCCGGGAGAGCCGGCTGAGCTTGGCCTTGGTCCAGCGCGCGTGCACCTCGTAGCCGCCGCCCCTGCGCGGGATCACCCGAGTCACCGTGGTGAGCGGGTGGACCTCGGCGCCGTTCTGCTCGGCGAGGTAGAGGTAGTTCTTGACCAGCGTGTTCTTGGCGTTGTGCCGGCAGCCGACCATGCACTCCCCACACTGCAGGCAGGTGTTGCGGCTCGGGCCGACACCACCGAAGTAGGGGTCGGCCACGGGGGTGCCGGGCGCGACGCCCTCCTGACCGA
Source organism: Nocardioides terrae (assembly GCF_900112345.1). Classification (GTDB taxonomy): domain Bacteria; phylum Actinomycetota; class Actinomycetes; order Propionibacteriales; family Nocardioidaceae; genus Nocardioides; species Nocardioides terrae. Next base: position 62,056 of record NZ_FOLB01000010.1, on the reverse strand, counting down.
AGAACACGCCGACCGGCGCCTGGTGGTAGGTGTCGCCGACGCCCATCTCCTCGGCGACCTGCTGCATCACCTTGTCGGCCGGGGTGACGAACGGGTTCTCGACCACGCCGAGCATCCGCTTGGCCTGGTCGTAGTAGGGCGCGAGCTCCGCCTTCCAGTCGGTGATGTGCGACCAGGACGGGTCGGCGTAGAACGGGTCGAGCGGCTCATAGAGGGTGTTGGCGTAGACGAGCGAGCCGCCGCCGACGCCGGCCCCGGCGAGGATGAGGCAGTCGCGGACCATGTCGATGCGCTGGATGCCGTAGCAGCCGAGCGCGGGGTTGAAGAGGAAGCGCTTCAGGTCCCACGAGGTGTCGGCGAAGTCGCTGTCGTCCATCCGCGCGCCCGCCTCGAGGACGCCGACCCGGTATCCCTTCTCGGTCAGGCGCAGCGCGCTGACGGAGCCACCGAAGCCCGAGCCGATGACGAGGACGTCGTAGTGCATCAGCGGGGCCCCCGCTCGATTGTTCGCGGGGGAGCGAAGCGGAGGAGCGAAGAATCGAGTGGGGTGTTCATGCGCGGCCCAGCTTCTTGAGCAGGCGCAGGCCGAGCGTCATCGTCTTGGCATAGGCGCGGTCCGACATGCCGAACGACGGCGCGATCGGGACGACCCGCTGGGTCGCGACCGACTGGGTCTCGGTGTAACGCAGGAGGCCCTCGCGGCCCTGCCGCCGGCCCATGCCGGAGGAGCGCATGCCGCCCATCGGCGCGGCCAGGCTCGCGAACGTCGCGCTGAACGCCTCGTTGACGTTGACCGTGCCGGCCTTGACCTGCCGCGCGACCGCCCGGGCGCGCGCGCCGTCACGGCTGTAGATCGAGGCGTTGAGGCCGTAGTCGCCCTCGTTGGCACGCGCGATCGCCTCCGCCTCGTCGCCGAAGCGGTAGAGGCTGACGACCGGCCCGAACGTCTCGTTGCCGAAGCAGGTCATGTCGGAGGTCACGCCCTCGAGCACCGTGGGCTCGAAGAAGTACGGCGCCAGGTCGGGCCTGGCCCTGCCGCCGGTCAGCAGCCGAGCGCCCTTGGCGACCGCGTCGTCGACGTGCTTCTGGGCCGTCTCGACCTGGGCGGCGCTGACGAGCGTGCCCATGTCGATGTCCCACGACAGGCCCGCGCCGAGCGACATCGCCTGCACCCGCGAGACGAAGCGCTCGACGAACCGGTCGTAGATCGCGTCGGCGACGTACATCCGCTCGATCGAGACGCAGAGCTGGCCGCCGTTGGAGAAGGCTGCCCGCACGGCGCCCTCGGCGGCCTTCTCGATGTCGGCGTCGGCCAGCACCAGCATCGGGTTCTTGCCGCCCAGCTCCAGCGAGCAGCCGATCAGTCGTTCGGCGCAGCCCTTCGCGACGAGCTTGCCGGTCGCGGTCGAGCCGGTGAAGCAGATGTAGTCGGCGCATCCGATGATGCTCGTGCCGACCCGCGATCCGGGCCCGGCGACGACCTGCCAGAGGTCCTTCGGGAAGCCGGCCTCCTCGAGCAGCTGCGCGGCGAACAGCCCGCTCAGCATCGTCTGCGCGTCGGGCTTGGCGACGACGGCGTTGCCCGCCGCGAGCGCGGCGAGGCCGTCGCAGAGCGCCATCGTGAAGGGGTAGTTCCACGGCGAGATCACGCCGACGACGCCCTTCGGGACGTGGTTGACGTCGACCCGGGTCAGGCCGGGCAGCACGCCGGGCTTGCGCTCGCTCGCGAGGTGGTCGGCGAGCGTGCGGCCGTAGTAGCGGGCGGTGAGCGCGATGTGGAGCGGCTCGTCGAAGGCGTGCTTCCGCGCCTTGCCGGACTCGAGCACGATGAGGTCGATGATCTCGTCCTGCCGGTCGAGGACGAGGTCGTGCAACCGCAGCAGCAGCCGCTGCCGGTGCCCGTACGTCGTGGTCGCCCACTCCGCCTGCGCGCGACGGGCCCGCGCGAACGCCTCGACGACGTCCGCCTCGCTCGACTGCGGGATGTGCGCCAGCGGCGCGCCGTCGATCGGCGAGCGGACCTCGTGGGCCTCCCCCGAGGTGGCGACCAGGCGGCCGGTCAGCGCGGCGACGTCCCCGGGCTCCAGGACGTACGACGCACCTGCGTCGTGCTCCGGATCGAGCGGACCGTCGACGAGCGGGTGGTTCTCGGAGTTGGGGGCGCTCATGTGACCTGAGCGTATGAGACGGGCGTCTCAGTTGCTACCCGTTGGTAGGAAATATCTGTCACATCGTGTCGCGCTCATCCGGCCGGGCGGGGTCAGAGGAGGTCGGTGACCTGGATGCGGGCCTCGTCGGCCTCCTGGTCGGTCACCATCAGCTGCGACTGGCGCTCCGCCTCGACGCGGCGACGGTAGTGGTCGACCTCCTCGGACACGGTCTCGTCGGTCCAGCCCAGCTCGCCGGCCATCAGCCGGGCGACGACGGGAGCGGACGAGACGCCGCGGTCGAAGGTCTCGATCGAGATCCGGGTCCGCCGGGTGAGCAGGTCGTCGAGGTGACGGGCGCCCTCGTGCGTGACCCCATAGACGACCTCGGCGGCCAGGTAGTCCTCGGCACCCGCCAGCGGCACGCCGAGGTCGGGGCGGGCGGTGACCAGGTCGAGGATGTCGTCGACCAGGCCGCCGTACCGGCCGAGCAGGTGGTCGATGCGCGCCACGTGCAGCCCCGAGCGCCGGGCCAGGAGGACCCGCTGGTTGGACCGGGTCTCGAAGCCGTCGGCACCCAGCAGGCGCACCTTGTCGGTGATCGACTCGCGCAGGCTGAGGTTCGACGTGGTGCGCAGCGAGTGACCGGCGGCGTCCACGGCGTCCTTGGCCATCACCCGGTAGGTCGTCAGCTTCCCGCCCGCGATCATGACCAGCCCCAGCACCGGGGTGACCACCGTGTGCTCGCGGCTGATCTTCGACGTCGGCTCGGACTCCCCCTTGAGCAGCGGCCGCAGGCCGGCGTACACGCCCTCGACGTCGTCGTGGTCCAGCGGCTCCCGCAGGATCGCGTTGACGTGGGCGAGGATGTAGTCGATGTCGGTCCGCGACGCGGCTGGGTGCGCCTTGTCGAGGTTCCAGTCGGTGTCGGTGGTCCCGATGATCCAGTGCCGGCCCCAGGGGATCACGAAGAGGACCGACTTCTCGGTGCGCACGATGAACCCGGAGTCGCTGCGGATCCGGTCGCGGGGTACGACGAGGTGGACGCCCTTCGACGCCTGCACGTGCAGCGCGCCGCGACCGCCGACCATCTCCTGGATCTCGTCGGTCCACACCCCGGCCGCGTTGACCACCACCCGGGCACGGATCTCGAGGTCCCGGCCCTGCTCGAGATCGCGGGCCGTGACGCCCACGACCCGATCCCCCTCGCGCAGGAACCCGGTCACCCGCACCCGGGTCGCGACCTGCGCGCCGTGCCGCGCGGCGGTGCGGGCGATCGTCACCACGAGCCGTGCGTCATCGACCTGGCAGTCGTAGTACTTGATCGCCCCGGTCACCGTCTCGGACCGGAAGTCCGGCGCGATCCGCGCGACGCCCTTGCGGGTCAGGTGCCGGTGTCGGGGCAGCCCCATCCCGCCACCCTGCGCCAGACCGCCGACAGCCGCCATCCCGTCGTAGAGCGCGAGCCCCGCCCCGACGTACGGGCGCTCCCACCCCTTGTGGGTCAGCGGGTAGAGGAACGACACGGGCCGGACCAGGTGCGGCGCCAGCCGGGTCAGCAGCAGGCCGCGCTCGGTCAGCGCCTCACGCACCAGCGCGAAGTCCATCATCTCCAGGTAGCGCAGCCCGCCGTGGATCAGCTTCGAGCTCCGCGAGGACGTGCCCGACGCCAGGTCGCGCTGCTCCAGCAGGCCCGTCGACAGGCCGCGGGTCACCGCGTCCAACGCCACGCCGGCCCCGACCACACCGCCGCCCACGACCAGGACGTCCAGCTCGCCCTCAACACCGGCTCGGGTCATCGCCGTGATCGCAGCCTCACGGGCCGCAGGGCTGAGCGCTCCGGGCTGGGTCATGCCGCCAGTCTGTCAGGCACCGGGGCCGGCAGGTCCGCCTCGGCGGGCGCCGGCTCAGCCGGCCGGGCCGGTGATCCCGAGGCCCGGGGCGTCCGGCAGGACGATCCGGTCGCGGTCGTAGGACACGCCGCCGACGTACGGCGAGCCGGTCACCCACCAGCCGGCGTCGAGGTCGTGCACATGACCGGCGCCGGCCAGCCCGGTGGCCTGTGCGAGCGCCGCGGCGGCGCCGACGCCGAGGTGGCTCTCCATCATGCAGCCGATGACGACGCCGAGGTCGTGGTGCCTCGCGACCCGGATGAGCTCGAGGGCGGGCGTCAGGCCGCCGCACTTGGCCAGCTTGACGTTGACCAGGTCGGCCGCCCGGTGCCGGACCACCTCGACGAGGTCGTCGAGGTCGAAGACCGACTCGTCGGCCAGCAGGGGGACGCCGACCTCGCGGGCGTGGGTCCGGACGTGGGCGAGGCCGAGGAGGTCGCGGCGCGGCACCGGCTGCTCGACCAGCTCGACGCCGAGGTCGCGGATCTCGTCGAGGATGCGCACGGCCTGATGGGCGTCCCAGCCCTGGTTGGCGTCGAGCCGCAGCACGACGCCTGGCCCGACCGCCTCGCGCACGGACCGGACCCGCGCAGCGTCCCCGGCCGGGTCGGCGCCGACCTTGAGCTTGAGCGTGCCGAAGCCGTCGGCCACGCGGGCCCGCGCGGCCTCGGCCAGCACGTCGGCGGTGCCGGCCGACAGGGTCATGTCGGTCAGCACCTCGCCGCGGTCCGGCTCCGCGCCGGCGTACGCCGCGAGGTGGGCGGCGAGGGTGAGGCCGGCCTGTCGCGCCGCGAGGTCGTGGAGGGCGACGTCGGCGGCCGACCTGGCCGCCGCATTGCCGACGACCGCACGCTGGACCGCGCCGACGGCCGCGGTGAGCCCGGTGGCGCCCAGGAGCACGTCGCGCAACGGGCCCTCCAGGCACGCCTGCGACCCGGCGAGGGAGTCGCCGGTGACCCGCCACACCTGCGGCGCCTCGCCCCAACCGGTCACGCCGTCGGCGTCGGTCAGCCGCAGCACCAGCGTCTCGGCGTGCTCGGTGCGGCGCAGGGCGGTGACGAACGGCGTGTGCAGCGGCACGCGGACGACCTCGGTCTCGAGCGAGACGACGGGCGCTACCACGCGGACTGCCACAGGAACCGCGCCAGCTCGCTGATGCGCCACTCCGCCTCGTCGTCGTCGAGCCCACTGGTGAGGATGGCGAGGACGAAGCCGGGCCGGTCGTCGGGCCGGACCAGCGCGATGTCGTGGCGGACGCCGTCGACCCAGCCGGTCTTGTTGGCGACCGCCGTCCCCTCGGGCAGGCCGAGCGGGATGCCGTCGCGGTGCCGCTGACGGGTCAGGACCTGCTCGACCTCCTGGCAGGCGGCTGCGGAGGCGAGGGTGCGCTCCGCGATGCCCGCGAGCAGGCGGCCGGCGTCGTGGGCGGTCATCAGGTTGGTCAGGCCGGCCTCCTCGGCCGGCGCGTCCTCGATGGCCCGGCCGACCTCCGTCATCGGCGAGCACCCCGCGTCGGCGAGCACGGCGGCCACCTCTGCCGGGCCGACCTGCTCGAGGACGAGGTTGGCCGCGAGGTTGCCGGAGCGGGCCAGCGAGCGGGCGACGAGCTCTCGCAGCGGCACCGTGTCGGCCGCCCAGGTCTCCGGGTCCTGGTCGTAGGCCTCATGCATCTCGAACCGCTCGCCCTCGACCGCCGAGGCGAAGTCCGGGTGGACCGGCACGACGGCGTCCAGGTCCAGCTCGCCGCGATCGTGCATGCGGTAGGCCGCCAGCGCGATCGGCAGCTTCACCAGGCTCGCGGCGTAGTGCTGGTGGTTGACGTTCTGCGCCTGCCGCACAGTGCCGTCGAGGTCGGCGAGCCACACCGAGACCAGCGGCCCCACGCCCAGATCGATCACGCGGTCACCCTAGTCAGGAGGCCGTGGCGCCGAGCGCCACGGCCTCCTGTCCGCACCGGGGTCGGCGTGCGGCTACTTCGGGATGCCGTTGCTCGGCGGGGTGGCCGGCTCGCCGTCGTACTTCTCGATGTCGGCGTCGCCGATGTCGGTGGTCAGCACATCGGTGAGCGGCTGGGTGGCACCACCGGCGAGCTTCACGACCTGGAAGCCGGAGGTGCCGAGGTGGCTGTCGTCGGAGTAGCGGAACGGACCGTAGGTCGGCCCCTTGAAGTCGCCGCCGTCCGAGGCGAGCGCGTCGACCAGGCCCTCGCGGGTGAGGTCCTGACCGGCCGCCTGCAGCGCCTGCACGAACGTGTAGGCCTCCGACATGCCGTAGACCAGGTAGTTGGTCAGCGGACCGCCCTCGCCGTTGGCGTCCCAGACCTTCTGGTAGAGCGTGACCCACGGGTTGTCGGGCTGGTCCACGCCCGGCAGGTACGCCGTCGACATCACGCCGTCGAGGAGACTGGCGCCGTTGCTGACCGCGCCCTTGGAGAAGTTGGCGAGCAGTGCCCCGACGAGGGTCGGGTCGGAGCCGACGTTGCTGTAGAACCACTGCGGCTTGTAGCCGACCTTGAGCGAGACGAGCTGGGTCAGCGCCGTGTACGACGGCACGTTGAAGCCCACCACCAGGTCGGCGCCCGACGCCTTGAGCGCGGCGACCTGCGGCGTGACGTCGGTGCCGCCCGGGGTGTACTTCTGCACCTCGACGATCTGCTTGTCGACGTACTTGCGCAGCCCCGCCTCGCCGCTGGCCCCGAAGTCGTCGTCCTGCAGGAAGAGGCCGATCTTGGCGTCGGGCATGTTGTCGGCGATGTACTGCCCGATCACCTTGCCCTCGGACTCGTAGTCGGTCTGCCAGCCGAAGGTCCAGGGGTACTTGTCGGGGTCGTCGCCCCAGGCGACCGAGCCGCTGGAGACGAAGATGTCGGGCACCTTGTTGTCGTTGAGGAAGTCGACGACCGCCTCGTGGGTGGGAGTGCCCAGCGAGCCGAGCATCGCGAAGACTTTGTCCTTGAGCACCAGCTCGTTGGTGACCGCGCTCGTCTGGGTGGGGTTGTAGCCGTCGTCCTTGACGGTCCACTGGATCTTGCGGCCGTGCACCCCGCCCTGGGCGTTGACGTAGTCGAAGTAGGCCTTGATGCCCTTCGGGATCTCGCTGTAGCCGGGCGCCGCGACGCCCGTCAGCGGGAACGTGCCGCCGACCTTGATCGACGTGTCGGTGACGCCGGTGGTGTCCCCCGCCTTCTTGTCGCTGTCGCGCTTGTCGGGGTCGCGGCCGCAGGCGGACGTCGCGAGCGCGGCGACCAGCAGGACGGCGCCGAGCCTCCTGTATCTCCTCATCGTTGTCTCCTTCTCGTCATCTGCCCGGTGCGGGCGTGGGTGCGACTGGGGTGCGTCTGGGGGTACGGCGCGGACGGCTCATGCGATGCCTCGTCGGCGCCACCAGACCCGGCGGAGACTGCCCACGATCCCGGCGGGGGCGAGCAGGACGACCGCGATCATGATCAGCCCGTAGGCGACGGGGGCGAGCTCGGCGGCGCGGACGTCGGAGAGACCGGCCGAGGTGCCCCAGCTGGTGACTGCCTGGGGCAGGAACGTGAGGAGGGCCGAGCCGATGAGCGCGCCGCTGAGCGTGCCCAGGCCGCCGAGCACGATGGCGCTCAGGAGGGTGACCGACAGGTCGACGGAGAAGCCGCTGGGCGAGGTCACCCGCACCGCCATCGCCATCAGCGAGCCGGCCAGGCCGGCGGCGGCCGTGCTGACCACGAAGGCGAGCACCCGCGCCCGGCCCAGCCGGACCCCGGCGATCTCAGCGGCGACGTCGTCGTTGCTCAGTGCCCGCCAGGTGCGTCCGACCCGGCTGCGCATCAGGTTGGCGAGCAGGACGTAGGTGACCACCAGCGCCGTCCAGCCCAGGTAGGCGACGTAGCTGGTCGGGTCGACGTCGGCCCCCGTGATCATCCAGACGGTGTCGTCGAACCACGTCGGCACGTCGGGGACCCGGACGTGCAGCCCCTGCTCCTGGCCGAGCCCGTCGAGGTAACGGGCCAGGGAGGGGACGGCGACGGCCAGGGCGAGGGTCGCCCCCGCGACGTAGGGGCCATGCAGCCGGGCGGCGGCGATGCCGACGACCGCGCCGACGGCCACGGTGACCACCACGGCGGCGACCATGACGCCGACCAGCGGGAAGGGCGGGTCACCGTCCTCCAGCAGCACGGCGGTGGTGTAGGCGCCGACGGCCAGGAAGGCCCCGTGGCCGAGGGAGAGCTGACCGCTGAAGCCGGTCAGCACGGTCAGCCCGCCCGCGGCGATGGCGAGGTAGGCCATGGTCGCGAGCTGGGCGTCGCGGAACGGGCTGAGCGAGCCGAGCACGAAGAGCATCACGGTCAGCCCGACCAGGCCGAGGACGACGTGGCGCAGCAGCGGAACCCGCCACAGGGCGGCCGACCGCACGGCGAGAGTGGACACTCAGACCCTCCGCTCGGCGACGTGGGAGAAGAGACCGCCGGGCCTGACCAGCAGGACGCCGACCAGGACGATGAGCGCGGTCACCGGGACGAGGTCGCCGGCGACGTACCCGCTGACGAAGCTGAGGACCAGGCCGAGGATCAGGCCGCCGACGACCGACCCGACCGGGCTGTCCAGCCCTCCGAGCACCGCGGCGACGAAGCCGTAGACGACGACCGAGTCCATGTATTGGGGGAAGACCAGGTTGCCGCCGGCGATGAGGAGACCGGCGAGCGAGCCGACCACGGCGGCGAGCGCCCAGCCGAGCGTGAGCATCGCGCCGACCCGGACGCCGAGGAGCCGGGCGACCTCGGGGCTGAACGCGGCGGCCCGCATCCGCAGGCCGACGTCGGTGGAGCGGAAGAGCAGCACGAGGAGCACCAGCACGATGCCCACCGCGACGATCGTGAAGACGCCGAAGGGCGTGATCGCCACGTTGTGGCCGCCGACGTGCAGCCCCTTCAGGCCGAAGGGCGCGGGGAACGAGCGGTAGTCGGAGCCGAAGACGAGCGCGGCCAGCCCGTGCAGCGCCACGAAGAGCCCGAGCGTCAAGATGACGATGTTGAGGTCGCCGGCCCCCTCGACGTGGCGGACGAGGAGCCGCTCGACGAGGGCACCGAGCACGAAGCCGGCCGCCAGCGCGACGGCGAAGCCGAGCCAGTAGGAGCCGGTCGCCTCGATGACCTCCAGGCCGACGTACGTCGTCACCATCGCCATCGGCGCCTGCGCGAAGTTCACCACGCGGGTCGAGCGCCAGATCAGGCAGAGCGCCAGCGCGAAGGACGCGTAGACGGCGCCGAGCGTGAGGCCCCCCAGCAGCGTGGTCATGAACTGTTGCACGGTGCCCTCCTCAGAATCCCAGGTAGGCGTGGCGGAGCTTCTCGTCCGCCGCCAGGCGCTCGGCGGGCTCGGTCGCGACGACCCGGCCGAGGCCGAGCACGACGCCGCGGTCAGCGATGGACAGGGCGCTGGTGGCGTTCTGCTCGACCAGCAGCACGGTGAGGCCGTCGCGCTCGACGAGGGTGCGCAGCAGCGCGAAGATCTGCGCCACCACCCGGGGCGCCAGCCCGAGCGACGGCTCGTCGAGGAGCAGCACCCGGGGCCGGGCCATCAGCGCACGGCCGATGACCAGCATCTGCCGCTCGCCGCCGGACAGCACGTGCGCCAGCGCGTTGCTGCGGTCGCCGAGCACGGGGAAGAGCTCGTAGACCCGCTCGAGACGCTCCGGCTCGCTCCCCTGCCTCCGGTGGAGGCCGCCGAGGCGGAGGTTCTCCGCGACGGTGAGCTCCGCGATCACGCCGCGCCCCTCGGGGACGTGTGCGATGCCGAGGCCGGTCATCCGCTCGGCCGGGAGCCGGGTGATGTCGGTGCCCTCGAGGCTGACCGCGCCGCGCTGCGCCCGGACCAGCCCGGACACCGTGCGCAGCAGAGTGGTCTTGCCCGCGCCGTTGGCGCCGAGGACGGCGGTGACCTGACCGGCCGGCGCCTCCAGGCTGACGCCGTCGAGCGCCGTGACGGCGCCGTAGGTGGTGGTGAGGTCGTGGACGGCGAGCATCAGCTCACCTCGCCGTCGGCGACGGGCGTGCCGAGGTAGGCGGCGGTGACCGCCGGGTCGTCCTGAACCTGCGCCGGCGTCCCGCTGGCGATGACCCGGCCGAAGTCGAGCACAGTGACGTGATCGCACACGCTCATCACCAGGTCCATGTGGTGCTCGACGAGCAGCGTCGCGGTGGTGGCGGTGAGGTCGCGCACGACGCCGCCGAGCTCCTCCATCTCGTGGGGCGACAGGCCGCTGGCCGGCTCGTCGAGCAGCAGCAGCCGCGGCTCGCTGACGAGGGCACGGGCCAGCGCGACCTTCTTGCGCACGCCGTAGGGCAGGCCGCCGGGCATCCGCTCGGCGTAGTCCTCGACGCCTAGCCTGGCGAGCACCGCGCGGGACCGCTCCACGAGCCGGGCCTCGTCGCGGTGGCCGAGACCGAACAGGCCCGTCCAGAAGCCGGCCCGGGCGTGGTGGTCGGCACCGACCATGACGTTCTCGAGCACCGTCATCCGGTCGAAGAGGCCGAGGCCCTGCAGGGTGCGGGCCATGCCCAGCCCGGCCAGCTGGGACGGCCGGACCCGGCCGAGCGGGCGGCCCTCCCAGGCCAGCTCCCCCTCGTCCGGCACGGCGAACCCGCACAGCACGTTGAAGAGCGTCGTCTTGCCGGCGCCGTTGGGGCCGATGACGCCGAGGACCTCGTGGGGCGCCACCTCGAGGGACACCTGGGACAGCGCCTGCACGCCGCCGAAGCGGACGGAGACGCCGCGGGCTGCGAACAACGGCTCTGCGGCTTTGGTCGAGACCGGCTGCGCCATCGCACCTCGTCCCTCTGCTCGGGGGGTGGCTGTCCACCACTCCGGGCTCACCTTGGTCGCTCCGCACAGTGGCCGACATGGGCGCAGCGCCCAAACCTGTTGGGGCGCAGCGCCCGAACTGCACGGGGAACACGCCGGGACGCCTTGGCAGGGCTGTGCGCCGCGTGCAAGTGTCGGGGCATGCGTGTGACGGGTGACACACGGGCGACGGCGCCGGAGAAGGCCGCCCTACCGAGCGACGTCGGCCGCGCCTGGGCGTCGCTGCTGAGCAGCGGCGACGCGATCGCCGACGAGATCACCCTCACCCTCCTCGACCACGACAAGGACTGGTACGACCACGCCGACCCGGAGATCCGCGCCGACCTGAGGAGGAGCACCCGCGACCACATCCGGCTCGGGCTGCGGGCAATGGCCGGGGACGAGGACTTCGACACGCTGCTCGCCCTCTGGCGCGAGACGGGGCGTCGGCGAGCGCGCCAGGGCGTGCCGTTGGAGCTGGTGCTCAACGCCTACACGATCGGCACCCGCGTGCTCTGGGAGGCGCTGGTACGGCGCCAGACCGACCCGGTCCTCCAGGTCGACGACCACGTCCTGCTGGTGGCCGGCCGGAAGGTCTGGTCCAACCTCGACGTGCAGAACTCGGTGATGTCGGCGGCCTACCGCAAGGAGAGCGCGCTGCTGCAGCGTCGCGACCTCCACCGGCAGGGCCGGCTGCTCGACGGACTGGTCGAGGGCCGGGGCAGCGACCCCGCCTTCGCCGCGGAGGTGCAGGAGGTGCTCGGCGTCGCGCCCGACGACGCCGTCGCCTGCGTGGTCGCGGCCTTCGACGGTGACCGGGACAGCCCCCTGCGCAATCCCGACGACCGGCTCGACGGAGCCGGCCTGGCGTCGTACTGGCAAGTGCGGGGCGACCTGCACTTCGGGCTGGTCCAGCTGGGCTCCGCGGCCGTCGTGGACGTCGTCCAGCTGTTGCGCCCGTGCACGTCCGGGCGGGTCGGCGTGGCGGCCTCACCGGAGGGGCTGACCGGGTTCTGCACCGCCTTCCAGCTCGCCGCTCACACGGTCGACACCATCCCTCGCGGCACCGCCGAGGTCGCGGACGGGGAGGAGCGGCTCCCGAAGGTGCTGCTCGCGGCCAGCCCCGCGATCACGGCGCTCCTGGTCCGTCGCTCGATCGGGCCGGTCCTGGCCCAGCCGGCACACCAGGCCGAGGTCCTCATGACGACGCTGCGGGCGCTGCTCGCCCATCATGGCTCGCCGACCCACGCCGCCCAGGACCTCTACTGCCACCGCAACACCGTGATCTACCGGATGCGGCAGCTGCAGGCGCTCACCGGCCGCGACCTCGCCGACCCCGAGGACAGGCTGCTGCTGATGCTGGCCCTCCTGGCGGTCGACCCGATCACACCGTGAGGCCGACCAGCTCTCCCAGCCGCGCGCGGTGGTGGCCGGGCAGGCCCAGCGCCAGCTGATCCGCCTTCGCCCGCTTGAGGTAGAGGTGGGCGGGGTGCTCCCACGTCATGCCGATGCCCCCGTGAAGCTGCACCGCCTCCTCCGCGGCCAGCACGGCGACGTCCGAGCACCAGGCCGCGGCCGTGTGAGCGGCGATCCGAGCCTCCTCGCCGTGCGGGTCGGCAGCGAGCGCGGCCGCCGCGAACCGGGCCGTCGCGCTCGCGCCCTCGACCGCCGTGTAGAGGTCGGCGAGCCGGTGCTTGAGCGCCTGGAAGCCGCCCACTACCCGGCCGAACTGGCGGCGCTCCTGAAGGTGGCCGACGGTCGCCTGCAGGCACCACTGCGCGATCCCGACCTGCTCGGAGGCGAGCAGGGTGGTCCCCGCCAGCAGCCCCGCGCGTACGCCGGCCGCAGCATCGCCCTCGACGGCGACCGTGCCGGCCGTCGGGTCGACGGTGACGTCGGCGAGCTCGCGGCTCATGTCGAGCGAGACCACCGGCTCGATCCGGGCGTCGCCCGCCGGGACCGCGTGGAGCTCGATCCCGTCGCCGGCCGCGACCGGGACCAGCAGGGTGTCGGCGTCAAGGGCTCCGGCCACGCTGCGCACGTGCACCTGCCCGTGTCCCTGCACGACCGGGACGTCGGCGTCGAAGGCGGTCGTCAGCGGGACCACCAGGGCGACCGTCCGCCCGCCCTCGGCGAGGTCCGCCAGCAGGGAGCGGCCGGCGTCGGTCGAGGCGTGCGCGAGCGTTGTCGCGGCGATCACCGAGCTGGTCAGGAACGGCACCGGGGCGACAGACCGGCCGAGCTCCTCCAGGACGACGGCGGCGTCGCGGGGGGTCGCGCCGGCGCCGGCGTACGACTCGGGGACGAGGAGGCCGGCGAGGCCGAGCTCGGTGGCCAGCCCGCGCCAGAGCGGCGCGACGACGGACCGGTCGCCATCGTAGACCGCGGCGACCGCGGTCGAGGGACAGCGGGCGGCCAGGTAGCCGGCGACGGTCGCGCGCAGGTCCCGGTCGTCGTCGGTGTCGAGCAGCACCAGCTCGTCGGGGCTCGGGTCGGGGTTGGGGCCGGTGGTGGGGGCGGTCATCGTGGCACCTCGTTCCAGGGGACGTCCTTGTCGACGCGCGGCTCGGCCGGCAGGCCCAGCACGCGCTCGGCGACGATGTTGCGCAGGATCTCCGAGGTTCCGCCCTCGATGGAGTTCCCCTTGGCGCGCAGGTAGCGGTAGACCGCGTCGCGGCCGGTGAAGTCGACCTCGTCGGGCCGGCGCATGGTCCAGCCGGGCTCGCTCTCGTAGCGCAGCCCCTCGGCCCCGCGGATCTCCAGGTCGAGGCCGCTGAGCTGCTGGTTGAGCCGGGCGAAGGTGAGCTTCATCGTCGCGCCGGCCGGGCCGGGCTGGCCGGAGGCGAGTTGCTGGCGCAGCCGCTGGCCGGTGTGCCGCGCGACCTCCCCCTCGACGTAGAGGCGCATCAGCCGGTCGTGCAGCTCGGGGGTGTGCTGGTCGTGGTGCTCGCGCCAGGACCGCGCCACGGTGCCGAGCATGCCGCCCTCGCGGGGAAGCGCGCTTCCGCCGATCGCGACCCGCTCGTTGTTGAGGGTGCCGTTGGCGACCCGCCAGCCGTCGCCGACCGCGCCGACCCGCATCGGGTCGGGGATGCGGACGTCGGTCAGGAAGACCTCGTTGAACTCCGCCTCGCCCGTGATCTGGCGCAGCGGGCGTACGTCGACGCCCGGGTCGTGCATGTCGGCGAGGAAGTAGGTGATCCCGCGGTGCTTGGGTACGTCAGGGTCGGTGCGCGCGACCAGGATGGCGAAGTCGGCGTTGTGAGCGCCTGACGTCCACACCTTCTGCCCGTTGACGACCCACTCCTCGCCGTCGGGGACGGCCCGGGTGGCGAGGCCGGCGAGGTCGGAGCCCGCGCCGGGCTCGGAGAAGAGCTGGCACCAGATCTCCTCGCCGCACCACAGCGGCTCGAGGAACCGCTCGCGCTGCTCCTCGCTGCCGTAGGTCAGGATCGTCGGGGCGACCATGCCGAGCCCGATGCCGTTGGTGCGGGAGTTGTTGTCCGGCGCTCCGGCGGTCGTGAAGAGCGACTCGACCAGCGGGTGCAGGCCGCGGGAGAGGCCGAGGCCGCCGTGGCCCTCCGGGAAGTGCACCCAGGCCAGCCCGGCGGCGTAGCGGGCGTGGAGGAACTCGCGCCGGTCGGTGGTGGCCGGCGGGTGCTCGGCGAGGAAGGCCTCGACCCGCTCCCGCAGCTCGGCAGGCGTCATCGGGTCACCTCCCGGGTGGACTGGCGGGCGAGCTCGGCCTTCGCCAGCGCGTTCTTGTGCACCTCGTCAGGGCCGTCGGCGAACCGCAGGGTGCGGATGCCGGCGTAGGCCGCGGCGAGCGGGAAGTCCTGGGACAGCCCGCCGGCGCCGTGCACCTGGATCGCCTTGTCGAGGATCCACTGGACCGTCGTCGGCGTGGCGATCTTGATCGCCTGGATCTCGGTGTGCGCTCCGCGGTTGCCGACGGTGTCCATCAGCCAGGCGGTCTTGAGCACCAGCAGGCGCAGCTGCTCGATCCGGACGCGGGACTCAGCGATCCAGTCGCGTACGACGCCCTGGTCGGCGATCGGCCGGCCGAACGCGACCCGGGAGGACGCCCGGGCGCACATCAGCTCGATCGCCCGCTCGGCGACGCCGATCGAGCGCATGCAGTGGTGGATGCGGCCGGGCCCGAGCCGCGCCTGGGCGATCGCGAAGCCCGAGCCCTCATCGCCGATCAGGTTCTCGACCGGCACCCGCACGTCGGTGAAGGACAGCTCGGCGTGGCCGCCGTGGTCGTGGTCGTCGTACCCGAGGACGTGCATGGCGCGCTTGACCTCGAGACCGGGGGTGTCGCGCGGGACGAGCACCATCGACTGCTGGCGGTGCCGCTGCGCCGGATTCTCTGGGCGCGACGGGTCGGTCCTGCCCATCACGACGAAGATCCGGCAGTTCGGGTTCATCGCCCCGGTGATCCACCACTTGCGGCCGTTGAGGACGTAGTGGTCGCCGTCACGGACGATGCTGAGCTGGATGTTGGTCGCGTCGGAGGAGGCGACGTCGGGCTCGGTCATCGCGAAGGCCGAGCGGATCTCACCCTCGAGCAGCGGCGTCAGCCACTGCTCCTTCTGCGCGTCGGTGCCGAAGTCGTTGAGGACCTCCATGTTGCCGGTGTCCGGCGCGGCGGAGTTGAGCACGGCGGGCGCGAGCTGGATCGCCCGGCCCGTGATCTCGGCGAGCGGGGCGTAGGCCAGGTTGGTCAGCCCGGCGCCGCGCTCGCCCGGGAGCCAGACGTTCCACAGGCCGCGGCGACGCGCCTCGGCGCGGAGCTCGGCGAGCACGGGCGCGGAGTCCCAGGCGAAGCGGTCGTCGAGCGCCTCGACCTGCTCGTGGAAGGTCTGCTCGGCCGGGTGGATGTGGCTCTCCATGAGGTCGAGCAGGTCGGCACGCAGCTCCTCGGTGCGCGCGTCGAACGCGAAGTCCATCAGTTCTTCTCCTTGAGTGCGGCCAGGCCGGCGTCGAGCAGCGGGTGGATGGCGTCGCCGATGGTGTCGAACCCCTCCCCGACCGTCTGGCCCTGGAGGAAGCGGTAGTGGATGCCCTCGAGGATCGCGGCGAGCTTGTAGGCCGCCAGCCCGAGGTAGAAGCCGAAGTGGCCGAGGTCGCGGTGGCTCGCGGCGTCGTAGCGGGCCAGGATCTCCTGCTCGGCGAGGTAGCCGGGTGCGGTGCTGACGTCGCTGACCGTGTCGCCGCCGAAGGCGGCCAGGCGCTGGTAGAGCAGCATCAGGGCCAGGTCGGTGAGCGGGTCGCCGAGCGTGGCCATCTCCCAGTCGACGACCGCGTTGAGGCGGTCACGGTCGTCGGGGCCGGTCCCGACCAGCACGTTGTCGAGCCGGTAGTCGCCGTGCACGATCCCCGCCGCCCCCTCGGGCGGGATGCTCGCCGCGAGCCGTGCGTGCAGCTCGTCGGCGGCGGGGAGGTCGCGGTGGTACGACGCCTCCATCTGCTTGCGCCAGCGGCCGACCTGGCGGGCGAGGAAGCCCTCGGGGCGGCCGAAGTCGGCCAGCCCGACCGCTGCCGGGTCGACCTCGTGCAGGGCGACGAGGGTGTCGACGAGCCGCTCGGTGATCGCACGGGTGCGCTCAGCGCCGAGCCCGCGCAGCTCCGCGGCGCTGCGGTAGGGGGTCCCGTCGACCTTCTCCATGACGTAGAAGGGCGCGCCGACCACGTCGGTGTCCTCGCAGAGCGCGTAGGTGAGCGGCACCGGGACGACGGTCTCGCGCAGGGCCGTCATCACCCGGTGCTCGCGGGCCATGTCGTGAGCGGTCGCCAGCACGTGCCCGAGCGGCGGCCGGCGCACGATCCAGGAGCTCGATCCGTCGGAGACCTCGTAGGTGAGGTTGGACTTGCCGCCGCTGATGTGGCGGGCGGTGAGCCGGACCTCGGCGGTCGAGCCCGTCGAGACCCCGGGCACGTGGTCGGCGAACCACGCACCCAGCCGGGACAGGTCGAGTCCGGGGACGTCGCTCACTGGATGGCTCCTCGGCCGGTCGGGGTCGGGCGGAGTCCCGGCACGAGCGCGACGAGCTCCGCGCGGGTCGTGACCGGGTCGGTGTGCAGGATCGTGCGCAGCCCGACCGCACGGGCGCCGATGAGGTTCGGCTCGGCGTCGTCGACGAAGACGGCCTGCCCGGCCGCGACGCCGAGCCCGTCGAGAGCGAGACGGAAGATCTCCGGCTGGGGCTTGCGCAGGCCCACCTCGGCGGAGATGACGACGTGGTCGAACGCGGCCGCGATCCGCTCGCGCGGGTAGATGTCGCCCCAGCTGTTGGAGAGCAGCCCGGTGCGCACGCCGAGCGGGCGCAGGTCGGCGACGAGGTCGAACATCGCCGACTCGACGCGGATCTCCGCGAAGAGCCGGCCGAGGAGGCCCTCGGGGTCGACCGGCTCGCCGTCGTGACGGGCCAGCTCGGCGGCGAGCAGCACACCGAACTCGTCGGCGTCCAGCTCACCGGTCTCGAGCCGGTGGATCGGCGTACCGGCCGGCGCGTCGCGGGCGAGCCATGCCTTGAGGGTCCGACTGAACGACTGGGGGTCGATGCCGTCGGCGGCGATCCACGCCCGGATCGAGTCGCCCATCGGCGTCGTCATCACGCCGCCGTAGTCGAGGACGACCGCCTCCACCTGCGTCATGGCGTGATCACGACCCGGCCGACGGTGGTGCCGTCGGCGAGCCGTTGTACGCCGTCCGCCGCCTGCTCCAGCCCGAGCCGCTCGCTGACGAACGGCCGCACGAGCCCACGGTCGGCGAGGTCGGTGAGCTCGGTGTGGCACTGGGCGACTGCTGCCGGGTCGACCAGGTTGTAGAGGCCCCAGTGCAGCCCGACGATCGAGTAGTTCTTGATCAGCGCGTGGTTGAGCGCCGCGGACTGGATGTCGCCGCCGGCGAAGCCGATCACCAGGATGCGCCCCTCGAAGGCGACGCACTTCGTGGACCGCTGGTAGGTCTCGCCGCCGACGGGGTCGTAGACGACGTCGGCGCCGCGGCCGCCCGTGTGCTCCTTGACGACCGCCACCCAGTCACCGGCGGGGCCTTCCGTGTGCCGGTCCACCACGACGTCGGCGCCGAGGGCGCGGGCGACCTCGGCCTTCTCCGGGCCGCCCACCACGCCGATGACCGTCGCACCGGCCGCCTTGCCGAGCTGGACGGCCGCGCTGCCGACGCCGCCCGCGGCGGCGTGGACCAGCAGCGTCTCGCCGGCCTTCAGGGCCGCTCGGCGGTGCAGCCCGAACCAGCCGGTCTGGTAGCCGATGTAGAGAGAGGCCGCCTGGGCGTCGTCGAGCGACGCGGGCGCGGGGAAGGTCGTCGCGGCGTCCATCAGGGCGACCTCGGCGAAGCCGCCGTACGGCAGCACGGCGCCGCCGATGACGCGGTCGCCGACGGCGAACCCCGTGCCGTCGAGCTCGTCACCGAGCGCGATGACCTCGCCGCACAGCTCGACGCCCGGCGTGAACGGCAGGTCGGGCCGGACCTGGTAGAGCCCACGGCACATCAGCGCGTCGGGGAAGTTCGCGGGCGACGCCAGCACCTTCACGACCAGCTGGCGCGGGCCCGGCGTCGGCGCCTCGACGTCCTCGAGCCGCATCACCGCCCCCGGCTCGCCGAGCTCGGCCACGCGCCACGCCTTCATCTGCGGCCCGCTCATGAGTCGCCCTTCTGGTCGAGGTGCTGCTGCACCCGGTTCATCCCGCCCAGCCACCGGTCGGTGTCGGTGGCCCGGGCGGCGTAATAGTCCTGCACCTGCGGGTGCGGCAGCACCAGGAACCGGTCGCCGTCGAGCGCCGCCCACGCGGCCTCGGCGACCTCCTCGGGCGTCAGCACGGAGTCGTGGCTGAGCACCTCCTTGAGCGCCCCGGCGTCCTCGTACATGCGGGTCCGAACGCCTTGCGGGCAGATGGCCTGCACGACGACGCCGCGGTGACGATAGGTCGCCGACAGCCACTCGGCGAAGGCGACTGCACCGTGCTTGGAGACGGAGTACGTCGGGCTGCCGAGCATCGTCAGCAGGCCGGCCGCGGAGGCGGTGACGACGAAGCGCCCGGCTCCGCGCTCGGCCCAGTCGGGGACGAGCAGCCGGGCGGCCCGCACGTGGGCCATCACGTTGACGTCGAGCGCCGCCGACCAGTCCTCGTCGGGTGCGTCGAGCCCGTTGCCGCGGTCGATCCCGGCGTTGCCGAACCAGACGTCGATGTCGCCGAGTGCCGCCCTCGCACGCTCGACCAGCGCGGCGACGCCGACGGCCGAGGCCGCGTCGCCGGGTGCGGCGTACCCCTGGATCTCGGTGGCGACGGCCTCGGCCGCCTCGGCATCGAGGTCGTTGACCACGACCCTGGCGCCGCCCGCGGCCATCCGCCGGGCGAGCGCCCGGCCGATCCCGTGACCGGCGCCGGTGACCACGACGCCCTTGCCGGTGAGGTCCATCGCTCAGACGCCGCCGGCGAGCAGCAGGCCGCCGTCGATGACGAGCGCCTGGCCGGTCATCCACGCCGCGTCGTCGGAGAGCAGGAAGGCCACGACGGAGCCCACGTCGTCGGGGACGCCAAGCCGCTTGAGCGGGTAGGTCGCCGCGACCTCGTCCTCGCGCCCTTCGTAGAGCGCGGTCGCGAACTTCGTCTTCACCACCGCGGGGGCGACCGCGTTGACCCGGATGCTCGGGCCGAGCTCGACGGCGAGCTCCTGGGTGAGGTGGATGAGCATCGCCTTGGTGGCGCCGTACATCGCGATGCCGGGCGCCGGCCGGAGGCCGCCGACTGAGGCGACGTTGACGACCGCCCCGCCGTGCTCGCCCATCCAGGCCCGGTGGGCCTGCTGGATCCACGCGATCGCCGAGAGGCAGTTGACCTCGACCATCTTGCGCGCGGCCGAGAGGTCGAGGCCCATCAGCGGTCCGTAGGTCGGATTGATGCCGGTGTTGTTGACCAGCAGGTCAAGGCTGCCGAACGTCTCCACCGCCGCAGTGACCGTCTCGGCCCGGTGGTCGGGGTCGTCGGCGTGCCCGGCGACGAAGATCGCGTGCTCGGGGCCGCCGAGCTCGGCGACCGCCTGCTCGAGGGCGTCGGTCTTGCGGGCGGTGAGGACCACACGGGCTCCGTCGCTCACCAGTCGCTGGGCGATCGCGAGGCCGATGCCCCGGCTCGCCCCCGTCACGATCGCTGTCCTGCCGTCGAACCGTCCGGGCACGTGGTCTCCTCTGGGCTGGTCACATGACTAAGCGCTTGCTTAGGATGGCCACGATGCCGTACGACGTCGGCGCGGTCAATCCCCGCGTCACGATGAGGAGGCCCGATGAGCGCGTTGCCCGAGACCCGTGGCGACCTCACCCGCGCCCGGCTGATCGAGGCCGCGGTGCGGGCCTTCGGCGCGAAGGGGTTCCACGGCACGACGACGCGCGACATCGCCGCCGCGGCCGGGATGAGCCCGGCGGCGGTCTACGTGCACCACCGCTCCAAGGAGGAGCTTCTCCACGTCATCTCCCGCGACGGGCACCGGACGACGCTCGACCTGGTGCGTCGCGCTGGCGCGGCCGGCTCGGCTGCGACGCCGAGCGAGCGACTGGCGGCCATCGCGCGCGAGTTCGGCCGGCACCACGCGCAGGGCCACACCTGGGCGCGGATCGTGAACTACGAGCTCGAGGCGCTCTCCCCCGACCACCGCGAGGAGATCCGCGCGCTGCGCATCGCCATCGAGCAGGAGGTGCGCGCGGTCATCGAGGACGGCATCGCCTCGGGCGAGTTCGACGTCCCCGAGGTGAGCATGGCGACGACGGCGGTCCTGTCGCTCGGCATCGACATCGCCCGGTGGTACCGCGACGACGGCCGCTGGACGCCCGACGACGTCGGTGACCACATGGCGGTGCTGGCGCTGCGGATCGTCGGCGCCTGACCTGCTACCCCACCACTACTTCGACCCGCTGGAACTCCTTGAGGTCGGTGTAGCCGGTGGTGGCCATCGACCGCTTCAGCGCGCCGATCAGGTTCATCGTGCCGTCGGCGACGTGGCTCGGACCGAGCAGGATCTCCTCGAACGTCCCGACGGGCTCGAACTCCACGCGCTGGCCGCGCGGCAGGTCCGCGTGGTGCGCCTCGGCGCCCCAGTGGAAGCTGCGGCCCGGGGCGTCGGTCGCCCGCGCGAACGGGCTGCCGACCATGACGGCGTCCGCGCCACAGGCGATCGCCTTCGAGATGTCGCCGGACCGGCCGATCGAGCCGTCGGCGATGACGTGGACGTAGCGGCCGCCCGACTCGTCGAGATAGTCGCGGCGAGCCGCGGCGACGTCGGCGACGGCGCTGGCCATCGGGACGGCGACGCCGAGGACGGTGCGGGTCGTGTGGGCGGCACCGCCACCGAACCCCACGAGTACGCCGGCCGCGCCGGTCCGCATCAGGTGGAGCGCGGCCTGGTGGGTCGCGCAGCCGCCGACGATGACCGGGACGTCGAGCTCGTAGATGAACTCCTTGAGGTTCAGCGGCTCGGCCTGGCTGCTCACGTGCTCGGCGGAGACGGTCGTCCCGCGGATGACGAAGAGGTCGACGCCCGCGTCGGTCACCGTCTTGGCGAACTCCTTGGTGCGCTGCGGGCTGAGCGCGCCCGCCACGGTCACGCCGGACTCGCGGATCTCGTGCAGCCGCTCGGTGATCAGCTCGGGCTTGATCGGCTCGGTGTAGATCTCCTGGAGGCGACGCGTCGCGTCGGCGCCGCGCAGGCCGGCGACCTCCTCGAGGAGCGCCTCCGGGTCGGCGTACCGCGTCCAGATGCCCTCGAGGTTGAGCACGCCGAGGCCGCCGAGCTTGCCCAGCTTGATGGCGGTGGCCGGTGACATGACCGAGTCCATGGGAGCGGCGAGCACGGGCAGCTCGAAGCGGTAGGCGTCGATCTGCCAGTCGACGCTGACCTCCCCGACGTCACGCGTCCTGCGGCTGGGGACGATCGCCACGTCGTCGAACGCGTAGGCGCGACGCGCCCGCTTGGCCCGGCCGATCTCGATGTCAGTCACGCGCCGATTCTGGCACCGTCGGAGGGATCGGTGGAAACCGTGGGCCCGCATGCACCACGAGGGCTCACTCCCCGGCGAGGATCGCGACGACCGGCGCGAACGCCTCCATCAGCTCGTCGGCGACGAGGAGGTAGGACAGGCCGAGCCGTTCGCGGCGGTCGCGGACCTGCCCGGCCATCTCCTCGGCCGACCCGGTGACGACGCAGACCGACCCCGCAGCAGCGAGCGCGGCCGGATCCAGCCGTCCCGCGAGGAAGCGGGGCACCGCGTCGCCGACGGCCATCAGGTTGAGGTTGAGCTCCACCGGACGGTCACCGGCCGCGGCGCGCACCCGCCCGGCGAGCCCGGCCACCGCCTCCGCGTCCATGTCGAAGGGCACCCCGAGGGCGGCGATGTCGGCCTCCCGGCCGGCCAGGTCGAGCATCCTGGGACCGCGCGCGGCGACCAGGACCGGCACGGGCGGTGGCTCGACGCCCGGCGGCACGACCGACGCCTCGGTCGCCCGGTAGTGCGGCCCGTCGGCGGTCACCGTCGCACCGGCCACCAGGCGCTTGATGATCGACACCGACTCGGCCAGCCGGCTCACCCGGGTGCCGGCGTCGTCCCAGTGCAGGCCGAGCATCGCGTTGTCGCGGTCGGCGCCGGGGCGGCCGGCGCCGAGGCCGAGCTCGAAGCGCCCCTCGGAGAGCACCGCGAGGGCGACCGCGTCCTTGGCGACCTGGACGGGATGGCGGAAGTCGTTGGCGAGGACATAGCTCCCCACGCGAAGCCGCGACGTGGCCGCAGCCGCCGCCGCGAGCGCGGGGAACACCGAGAGGCCGGCGGCCACGTTGTCGGGCATCACGAGCGTGTCGTAGCCGAGCGCCTCGACCCGGCGGGCCCGGTCGAGCCAGGCCGATCCCGAGGGCGCCTGCGAGGTGACGACGCCGAACCTGAACGGAGTTCTCGTGTCCATGCCCTCCACGGTGGCACTCCCGAGGGCCGGGCGCGTCCGCGCGCTCGCGGCACCGACGTACGCAGTGTTGCGTACGCCGCTCAGTCCGCCCGGAGACCTGACTCGATGGCGAAGACGACGAGCTGGGCCCGGTCGCGTGCCTGCAGCTTCACCATCGCGCGGCTGACGTGGGTGCGGACCGTGTCCGGGCTGAGGAAGAGGGCGTCGGCGATCTCGGTGTTCGAGCGTCCGGTCGCCACCCAGCCCACGATCTCGCGCTCGCGCTCGGTGAGGTCGCCCAGACGGGGGTGCGGCCGGGGCGCCCGCTTGCTCGCACCGAACTCCTCGATCACCCGACGGGTGACCGAGGGGGCGAGCAACGACCCTCCGTCGGCGACGACCCGCACCGCGTCGAGCAGCGCGCTCGGCTCGGCGTCCTTGAGCAGGAAGCCGCTCGCGCCCAGGCGCAGCGCCTCGAAGACGTACTCGTCGAGCTCGAACGTCGTCAGCACCACCACGCGTACGCCGGCCAGCGACTCGTCCCGGCCGACCTGCTCGAGCAGGCCCAGCCCGTCGAGCACGGGCATCCGGATGTCGCACAGCACGACGTCCGGCCGGGTCCGGCGCAGGAGCGCCAACCCCTCGCGCCCGTCGCCGGCCTCGCCGACCAGCTCGAGGTCCGGCTCGGCGTTCACGATGGTGGCCAGCCCCATCCGCAGGAGCGGCTGGTCGTCGACGAGGGCCACCCGGATCCTCTCGTGGCTCATCGGGTCACTCCGGCGGTCAGGGGCATCGTCGCCCGGACCCGGAAGCCGGCCGTGCCTCCGCGCGGGCCCGCCTCGAGCCTGCCGCCGAGCGCCTCCACGCGCGAGCGCATCCCGACCAGCCCGAGCCCGCCGCCCGCGCTGTCAGCGGCCGGGCCGTGGCCGTCGTCCTCGACGGTCACCACGACGCCCGACGGAGACCTGCGGACGGAGACCGCGGCACTGGAGGCGGCGGCGTGCCGGAGCACGTTGGTCAGCCCCTCCTGCACCACGGCGTAGACGGCGCGCCCGACGTCGTCGGGGAGGTCGTCGAGGTCGTCGGGGGCGTCGAGCCCGACGGCCAGCCCGCCCGCCCTGACCCGCGCCACGAGGGCCCGGAGGTCGGCCGGGCCCGGCACCGGTGTCCGGGGCGCGTCGGCCGGGTCGGACAGTCGGGCGAGCTGGGTGCGGAGCAGGTCCAGCGACTCCTTGCTGGTCGACCGGATCGCCTCGAGGCTGGCCCGCGCCGCCTCGGTGTCCCGGTCGAGGACGTGCAGCGCGGCACCGGCCTGCATGGCGATCACCGCGAGCCCGTGCCCCACGCCGTCGTGCAGGTCGGCGGCCATCCGGAGCCGCTCCTCCCCCGCGACGCTGCGGGCGCGCTCGGCGGCCGCGGCGCGGCGGGACCGGCCGGCCGCTCCTGCGGCGCCCGCGGCGGCGACGAGGGCGGTCACGCCGACGGCCTGCCACAGGCTGGGTGCGCGGTCGGCGTTGTGGAGGACGTGGCGCAGCCACAGGCCGGCCACGACGGCGACCACGGCCAGGAGGGCCGGGACGGCCCAGCGACGCGGCGCGACCCGGGACGCGTGCACCAGCGCCAGGGCCGGGACCGCGAGGAACACCGGCCCGTCGGCGTACCCCGCCGTGAAGTAGAGGCCGACCAAGACGCCGCTCAGCGGCAGGGCGACCTGGGTCGGGAGGGGGAGCAGCGCGGGCAGCACCGCGCCGCCGGCGAGCAGGGCACCCCACACGGCCGGCCCCGAGACGTCGGCGTGCAGGTTCGCGCCCAGGGTTCCCATCACGATGACGACCAGCGCCACTCCGGCCAGCCAGGGGACGAGGGCACGAGCGGGTTGTGACATGCCTCGACGCTAGCCGCGCGCGGGCCCTGACGCGTACGGCCCGGGGCGCCTCGGATCTACGCGGTCCTGCGTAGGCCGGAGCCTCCTGCGGGGCGACGCGCGGCGGGATCTGCTCGGCGATGGTGGGACGCATGGATGAGCTACGGAACGACGTGAGGAACGAGCCCAGGGACGACCTGGTGGTGAGGACCGACGGGCTGACCAAGCGGTACAGCGACCGGCTGGCCGTCGACGGGGTCGGCATGACGGTCCGGCGCGGCGAGGTCTACGGCTTCCTGGGACCCAACGGCGCCGGCAAGACGACCACGCTGCGGATGGTGCTCGGCCTGGTTCGGCCCACCGCGGGCACGGCGACGGTGGTGGGGCGACCCGCCGGTGCCGCCGACGTGACCGCCCGGGTGGGAGCACTGATCGAGGGGCCGGGCTTCTTCCCCTACCTGAGCGGGCGCGACAACCTCCGCGCACTGGCCCGCTACCGGCGGCTCGGTGACGAGGAGGTCGAGCGGGTGCTCGACCTGGTGGACCTGACCGGGCGCGCCGACGACCGGTTCAAGGGCTACTCCCTGGGCATGAAGCAGCGGCTCGGCGTCGCCGCCGCGCTGCTCGGCTCGCCCGAGCTGATCGTGCTCGACGAGCCGACGAACGGCCTCGACCCGGCCGGCATGGCCGACATGCGCGCGCTGGTGGTGTCGCTGGCGCGCGGCGGCCAGACCGTGCTCCTCTCCAGCCACCTGCTGGCGGAGGTGCAGGAGATCTGCGACCGGGTCGGCGTGATCGACCAGGGCCGGCTGCTGCGCGAGTCCACGGTCGCCGAGCTCCGCGGCGGCGTCACGCTGCGCGTGCGGGCCGAGCCCGAGGACGCCGCGATCGCGGTCGCGATGCGGCTGGCCGGCGACGACGGCGTGCGCCGCGAGAAGGACGGGTCGCTCGACCTGGACCTGGCCGCCGACGCGGCACCGGAGCTGGCCCGGGCCCTGGTGGCCGCCGGACTGGACGTGCACGAGATCAGCGCGAGGGAGCGGTCGCTCGAGGAGGTCTTCTTCGAGATGACCGGCGACCAGCACACGACGAAGGAGAAGGTGTCATGAACGCGACCACGAACGGGACCACGAACGGGACCACGAACGGGACCATGAACGGGACCATGAACGGGACCCTGGGCGGGATCGTCGACAGCACGAGGGCCGAGCTGATGCGGCTGCGCAAGTGGCCGGCGGTCTGGATCGTCGTCGGCGCGTGGCTCGCGCTCTCGCTGATGTTCGGCTACCTCTTCGACTACCTGGCCTACCGGAGCGGGGACAGCGGCTTCTCCAACGAGGGCGAGACGAAGGCGCAGCTGCTCGCCGGCCTGTTACCTCCGGCGGTCCCCGACGTGATGGTGCAGGGCCTGCCGATGTTCGGCGGCGCGCTGGTGATGGTGCTCGGCGCGCTGGCGGCCGGCAACGGCTTCGCCTGGGGCACCTGGAAGACGGTCTTCACCCAGGGGAAGCCTCGCACGTCGGTGACGATCGGGTCGCTGCTGGCGGTCAGCGCGTTCGTCGTGCTGGTCATGCTGGTCTCGACGGTGCTGTGCCTGGGCTGCTCGTCGCTGATCGCGGCCACCGAGGGGCACTCGCTCACCATGCCGGGGCTCGGCGACGTGGCACGGTCGTTCGGCGGCGGGCTGCTGGTCCTGGAGATGTGGGCGCTGCTCGGCTTCGCCGCCGGCGTGCTCGCCAAGGGCCCGGCCCTGGCCGTCGGCCTCGGCCTGGTCTGGCTGCTGGTCGTCGAGAACCTGCTGCGCGGTGTCGGCAGCCTGCTCTCGGTCGTGGACGCGATCACCCACGTGCTGCCCGGGACCGCGGCCGGCTCGCTGGTCGGCGCCCTGGTCGGCAAGGCGGGCGGCGCGCCCGGGGTGCTGGTCGACATCTCCGGCGGCCGGGCGCTTGTCACCGTCGTGGCTTACGTCGTCGCGCTGGTCGGCCTCACGCTGGTGGTCGTCCGCCGGCGGGACGTGGCCTGACCCTCCCGGTCGCGGCGGCCGCTACCGGCCCAGCTCGCGCAGCCGGTCGAGCACCCGGCGGTCGCGCTTGGTCGGACGGCCGGCTCCGCGCTCGCGCATGAAGACCGGCGCCGCGCGCTCCTCCTTCGGCGGGAGGGCGGGCGTCCGGTCGTCGTACGCCGCCTGGGCCAGGGGCGAACTGACGCGCTTGACGAGCAGCTCCTTGACGATGACGACGTGCTCGCGGTCGGTGAAGACGCGCACCTCGTCGCCGACCTTGACCGGCTGGGCCGGCTTGGCCCGCACGCCGTTGATCCGGATGTGCCCGGCCTTCGCCCCGGCCGTCGCCTGCGACCGCGACTTGTAGAGCCGGACCGCCCAGCACCAGGCGTCGACGCGGGTGCTCACGACCGGTAGTTCGGCGCCTCGACGGTCATCTGCACGTCGTGCGGGTGGCTCTCCTTGAGCGAGGCGGAGGTGATCCGCATGAAGCGGCCCTTCTCCTTGAGCTCGGGGATCGTGCGCGCGCCGACGTAGAACATCGTCTGGTGCAGGCCGCCGACGAGCTGGTGGGCGACGGTCGCGAGCGAGCCCTTGTAGGGGACCTGGCCCTCGATGCCCTCGGGCACGATCATGTCGTCGCTGGTGACCTCGGCCTGGAAGTAGCGGTCCTTGGAGTAGGACTTCTTCCCGCGCGAGGACATGGCGGCCATCGAGCCCATGCCGCGGTAGGCCTTGTACTGCTTGCCGTTGAGGAAGATCAGCTCGCCGGGCGTCTCCTCGGTGCCGGCCAGCAGCGACCCGAGCATGACGGTGTCGGCGCCCGCGACGATCGCCTTGCCGATCTCTCCGGAGTAGCGCAGGCCGCCGTCGGCGATGACCGGGACGCCGGCCGGCTTGCACGCGAGGCTCGCCTCGTAGACCGCGGAGATCTGGGGTACGCCGACGCCGGTGACGACCCGCGTCGTGCAGATCGAGCCCGGGCCGACGCCGACCTTGACCGCGTCGGCGCCCGCGTCGACGAAGGACTGCGCGCCCTCGCGGGTCGCGACGTTGCCGCCGATGACCTGGACGTGCCTGGTGGCCGGGTCGGTCTTGAGCCGGTGGACCATGTCGATGAGCAGGCGCACGTTGCCGTGGGCGGTGTCGGCCACGAGGACGTCGACACCTGCCTCGATCAGCGTCGTGGCGCGCTCCCACGCGTCGCCGAAGTAGC
This sequence comes from Nocardioides terrae, assembly GCF_900112345.1. Lineage (GTDB taxonomy): Bacteria > Actinomycetota > Actinomycetes > Propionibacteriales > Nocardioidaceae > Nocardioides > Nocardioides terrae. The sequence goes on along the minus strand of NZ_FOLB01000010.1, from coordinate 34,159 downwards.
CGATCGCCGCGCCTACGAGGAGGCGACCCTGACCATCCTTGGACGCGTTGGGGAACTGCTCGGACTTCACGAAGTCCTTCACCGTGATGAGCCCGGTGAGCTTGCCCTCCCCGTCGACCAGGGGAAGCCGCTCGCGCTTGTGCTGGCGCAGGAGCTTGGTGGCGTCCTCCCGGCTGATGCCCTCGGGTCCGGTGATGAGCGGGGCGTGCGTCATCACCTCCTCGACCTTGGTCGTCGCCCACTCGGCGAGCGGGGTGAAGCGCAGGTCGCGGTTGGTGATGATGCCGATGAGGCGGTTCTCGGTGTCGACGACGGGGAAGCCCGAGATGCGGTATTCACCGGCGAGGTGGTCGAGCTGCTCGAGGGTCGCGTCGGCGGTGATCGTGACCGGGTTGTTGATGATGCCGGTCTGGGTCCGCTTGACCAGGTCGACCTGGTAGGCCTGGTCCTGGATGGAGAGGTTGCGGTGCAGCACGCCGATGCCGCCCTGGCGGGCCATGGCGATCGCCATCCGCGCCTCGGTCACGGTGTCCATGGCGGCCGAGATGAGCGGTGACTTGAGCGAGAGCTCGCGGGTCAGCTGACTGGTGGTGTCGATGTCGCTCGGGGCGAGATCGGAGTAGCCCGGTAGCAGCAGGACGTCGTCGTAGGTGAGGCCCAGGGTCGCGAACTTCTCGGGGAGCTCCATGACGAAATGCTACGGCGGTTTCCGCCTCGACCCCGAATCCACGGTCGGAGGCGAGACGAGGGACCAGCCTCCTAGCCGGCCAGGGGCTTGAGGCCGCCGACCGAGACCCGCACGGTGAGCTGGTCGCCGGCCATCCTGATCCGGCCGCGCAGGCCGGCCCCGAGCACCATGGGGAGGACCGCGTCGTTGTCCGCGGCGGTGGTCAGCAGCAGCTCGTCAGCGCCCCGGGTGCGCGCGATCCGCCCGGCGCCGAGCAGCAGTCGGGTGCCGATCCCGCGTCGTTGCCAGGCGGCTTCGACGTCGAGGTCGAGGTCGAGGGCGGTGGTGCCGTCGCCGTGCGTCTCGGTCGCGCCGAGCGTGGCCGTCCCCACGACCACGCCCTCGACGTAGGCCGAGATCGAGTCGTCCTCGACGACGTACGCCGGCGAGGTGGGGGTGCCGAGCGGTGCGGGGCTCTGCTCGGCCGGCTCGGGCTCCGGCTCGGTGGTGGCCTCCGCCGCGTGCAGGTGACCGGTCCGGGCGAGCCGGTCGTTGACGAGGTCGGCCATGGCCGCGCCGCGAGCGCGCTCGGTGGGAGTGAACGGAGCCGTCCGGTGCACCTGGACCTGGACGTCGCCGACCACCATCTCCATGGTGTCGTGGACGACGCCGGGGTCGGTGGGCTCGGCCTCCGCGTCGAAGAGCTGGGCGACGATCTCGGGGAAGTGCATCGGGTGGTCGAGGGTCGCGCGGGCGGCCCTGACGTAGCGGGTCGGCTGGTCCTCCAGCGCCGCCTCCGTGCTCGGCTGCGCGACGACGTCCCTACCGCCAGCCCCGGAGACGAGCTCGACGATCCGGCCCGCCGACCACGAGTCGTCGGTGCTCAGCACGATCTCGTCGGTGACGTCCTCGACGCCCGGGAAGATCTGCAGCCGCAGGATGTTGACGTCGGCGTCACCGCAGCGCTGCGCGAGCAGCGCCAGCGTGCCTGGACTGTCCGGAAGGGTGGTGCGCACTCTCCACAGCATGGGGACAGTCTGACCGACGTCGGGTCACGGTGTCGTTCCCCTTCGGTTTCGCGGACGAGACGATCTGCCGGCTCCGCCACCGGTCGGACGTCAGCGGCGCCGCTCGTAGGCGCCCAGGTCGATCCGTCCGGCGACCGGGCGGCGCACCTGGCCGACCGGGCGGACGAACTCCCAGCGCGCCCGCCACCGCCTCGGCACCCGCACGCCGCGATCGATGGCCGGCGACCCCGACCGGAGCCGGAAGTCGCCGGCGCGCGGGTCTACGAACCTTCCGCTCCCGACCCTGCGGTTGGCCCGCGCCGAGATCCCGGCCAGGTTGGTGAGGTCGCCCCGGCCGACCAGCAGGTTGTTGCGGAGCTGGGCGTGGCTGCCGCTGGCGAGCCGGACGAACGTGCCCGTCGTGCGCCGGTTGACGAAGGTGTTGTTGACCACCCACAGCTCGCGCGAGCCGGGCGCGAAGCCCTCGGCGCCGTAGGAGACCAGGGCCGAGTTCTCCGAGTGCGGCCCCTGGACGATGACGTTGCCGGCGACCAGCGACCTGCCGCCGTTGGGCAGGTCGATGGAGTAGCTGGCCGTCGCGTCGCCGTCGGTGATCAGGTTGCCGACGATCGTGTTCCTGGCCGCGCGCGACTTGAGCTCGTGGCCGGCGTCGGCGAGGCCGAGGTAGCTGCCGGTGACCGTGAGCGAGCGGACGCCGCCGACGTAGAGGTTGTGGGTGTAACCGTCGCCGGCGCCGTTGCGGAAGAACCGCGACCGCCGGACCACGACGTCGCTGCCCGGGGCGGCACCGGTCAGGATGCCGTCCTGGTTGTCGTGGAACCAGCTGCGGGTGACGGTGAGCCCGACACCCTCCTGGCGGATGCCCGCGCCGTTGCCGTCACGCACCGCGGCGCCGCTGAAGTCGACGCGGTCCACCCTGGTGTGGTCGCCGGCGATCACCCAGATCGCCTTGCCCTGGGCGCTCCTGCCGCCGGCCCGCAGCCGGGCCCGGCCGCCCACGCCGCGCAGAGTCAGGTCGTCCTGGGTCCAGGTGGCCACGTCGCCGACGTAGGTGGCAGCGTCGATCAGCACGGTGTCCCCGTCGTGGGCCACCGCGGCAGCGGCGCTGGGCGTCGCGAGCGTCCGGCCGGGTCCCACGTGCCACGTCCGCGTCCCGGCCCGGGCCAGCGCCGGGGCCGCTGTGGCGGGGTTCCCGCTGACCGCCACCGTCGCCGTGCACGCCAGCGCCGTCGCCAGCGCCGTCACCGGCGCCGTCACTGTCCTCTTGGCTCGCATCGCTCCATTGTGGACGGTTCCCGACCTCACGCCGAGTCGGCAGAAGCTTTCGCCCCAGAAACGCCGAGTCGGCAGAAGCTCGCGAGGTTCCGCGAGCTTCTGCCGACTCGGGCGTTGTGAGAGGCGAACTTGTGCCGACTCGTCAGTGGCTCAGGTCAGTGGCCGTGGCCGTGACCGTGGCCGTGACCGCCGGCAGCGGCCGGCTCCTCGTCCTCGGGCTTGTCGACGATCAGCGTCTCGGTCGTGAGCAGCATGCCCGCGATCGAGGTCGCGTTGATGAGCGCCGAGCGGGTGACCTTGACCGGGTCGATGACGCCCTGGCCGACCAGGTCGCCGTACTCGCCGGTGGCGGCGTTGTAGCCGTTGCCGACACCCAGCTCGCGCACCTTGGTGGTGATGACGTAGCCGTTCTCGCCACCGTTCTCGGCGATCCAGCGCAGGGGCTCCTCGGCGGACTTGCGCACGATGCGTACGCCGACCGCCTCGTCACCGGTCAGGCCGAGGTCCTTCTCCAGCACCGACACGGCGTGGATCAGCGCCGAGCCGCCGCCGGGGACGATGCCCTCCTCGATGGCCGCGCGGGTCGCCGAGACGGCGTCCTCGATGCGGTGCTTCTTCTCCTTGAGCTCCACCTCGGTGTGGGCGCCGACCTTGATGACGCACACGCCGCCGGCCAGCTTCGCCAGGCGCTCCTGGAGCTTCTCGCGGTCCCAGTCCGAGTCGGTGTTCTCGATCTCGGCCTTGATCTGGTTGACGCGGCCCGCGACCTCGGCGCCGTCACCGGCGCCGTCGACGATCGTGGTGTTGTCCTTGGTGATGACGACACGACGCGCCTGACCGAGGACCTCGAGGCCGACCTGGTCGAGCTTGAGGCCGACCTCGGGGGCGATGACCTGACCGCCGGTGAGGGTCGCGATGTCCTGCATCATCGCCTTGCGGCGGTCGCCGAAGGCCGGGCTCTTGACCGCGACGGCGTTGAACGTGCCGCGGATCTTGTTGACCACCAGGGTCGAGAGCGCCTCGCCGTCGACGTCCTCGGCGAGGATGAAGAGCGGCTTGCCGGCCTGGATGACCTTCTCGAGCAGGGGCAGCAGCTCCTGGACCGAGGAGATCTTCCCCTGGTGCAGCAGGATGTAGGGGTCGTCGAGGACGGCCTCCATGCGCTCGGGGTCGGTGACGAAGTACTGGGAGATGTAGCCCTTGTCGAACTGCATGCCCTCGGTGAACTCGAGCTCGGTGCCCGTGGTGTTGGACTCCTCGACGGTGATGACACCGTCCTTGCCGACCTTGTCGAACGCGTCGGCGAGCAGCTCGCCGATGTGGCTGTCGCGGCTGGAGATGGTCGCGACCGCGGCCATGTCCTCCTTGCTGTCCACGTCGCGCGCGGCGGCGTGCAGCGCGTCGCTCACGGCGCCGGCAGCAGCGTCCATGCCGCGCTTGAGGCTCATCGGGTTGGCGCCGGCCGCGACCGCGCGCAGGCCCTCGTGGACCATCGCCTGGGCGAGCACCGTCGCGGTGGTGGTGCCGTCACCGGCGACGTCGTTGGTCTTGGTGGCGACCTCCTTCGTCAGCTGGGCGCCGAGGTTCTCGAACGGGTCGTCGAGCTCGATCTCACGGGCGACGGTCACGCCGTCGTTGGTGATCGTGGGGGCGCCCCACTTCTTGTCGAGGACGACGTAGCGGCCCTTCGGGCCCAGGGTCACCTTGACGGCGTTGGCGAGGGCGTCGACCCCGCGCTCCAGGGCGCGGCGGGCGTTCTCGTCGAACTCCAGGATCTTCGGCATGACTCTCCTTTGAGATCAGAAAACGGAGCGGGACGTCATGCGGACGGCGCGAGCAGTCGCTCCGTCCGCATGACGTCCCGGGATGTCAGGGCTGCGTCAGCCGATGACTGCGAGGATGTCGCGGGCGGAGAGGATGAGGAACTCCTCGCCGCCGTACTTGACCTCGGTGCCGCCGTACTTGCTGTAGATGATCTTGTCGCCGACGGCGACGTCGAGCGGGACGCGGTTGCCGTTGTCGTCGATGCGACCCGGGCCGACCGCCAGGACCTCGCCCTCCTGGGGCTTCTCCTTGGCGGTGTCCGGGATGACCAGGCCGGAGGCGGTCGTCTGCTCAGCCTCGACCTGCTTGATGACGATGCGGTCCTCGAGAGGCTTGATGTTGATCGACACGGTGTCGACCTCCCCTTCACACTTCGATGGGCGAATCAGTGGACGTCTTCGCCTGCTTGGCTCCAGCGCCGTCGCGGGGGTCGCTCACGAGCCGGCAGGCAGTTGGCACACTCGGGTCGAGAGTGCCAAGTCAGACGTTAGCACTCACCCGGAGGGAGTGCCAGGGTGGTTGCGCCCGTCCGTCCGTGAGGCACGCTCTGAGAGACTGCCCGGATGGAGCTCGACGCGTTCGCCTGGCTGCTGACCGACGACGGCCAGCGACTCCTGGCCCGGGCGACCGAGCTGCGCGGGCTCGACCCGCTCAAGGCGCAGAGCACCCTGCGCAAGGAGGTCCCGGGGGACACGGCGGCGTCGTACGTCGCCGTCGCGATGACCCAGGCGGAGCTGCGGGCGAAGGCCGCGGAGAAGTTCGGGGCGCTCGCCGAGCGGATGTACTTCACCCCCGACGGCCTCGAGCAGGCCACCCGGTTCGCCGTCGCCGAGCACCGCGCCGCACGGCTGGCCGCCTACGGCACCCGGACGCTGATCGACCTGGGCTGCGGCGTCGGTGGCGACCTGATCGCCGCGTCGCGGGCGGGGCTCATCGTCGCGGGCGTCGACCTGGACCCCGAGCGCGTCGCGGTGGCGCAGGCCAACCTGGCCGCCCTCGGGCTGGCCGGTGCCGTGCAGGTCGCGGACGCCACCGAGATCGACCACACCGCCTTCGAGGTCGCCTTCGCCGACCCGGCCCGCCGGGGTGCCCGCGGCCGGGTCTTCGACGCCGAGGGCTGGACGCCGTCGTGGTCGTTCGTCGAGACGCTGCTGACCCGCGACGCGTGCGTGAAGGTCGCGCCCGGCATCCCCCACGGGATGGTCCCGGCCGGCGTCGAGGCCGAGTGGGTCAGTCACCACGGCGACGTCAAGGAGGCAGCGCTGTGGGCCGGCGGCCTGGCGACGGTACGCCGACGGGCGACCGTGATCGGGAACGGCGGTCTGGCCACGCTGACCGACGAGGACGACGCGCCGGCGTCTGTCCGGAGCGTCGGCGACTTCCTCTACGAGCCCGACGGCGCCGTCATACGCGCCGGCCTCGTCACCGCCGTGGCCGACGGCGTGGGCGGCGGACTCGTCGACGAGCACATCGCCTACGTGACCTCCGACGACGCCTTCCGAACGCCGTTCGCCACCACCTACCAGGTGCTCGAGGAGCTCCCCTACCGCGAGCGGGCGCTGCGCGCCGCCCTGCGTGAGCGCGGCATCGGGCGGCTGACCATCAAGAAGCGCGGGGTGTCGGTGGTCCCCGAGCAGCTGCGCCGCGCGCTCTCCCTCGAGGGCCCCAACGAGGCCACCATCGTGCTGACCCGGGTGAGCGGCGAGGGCACGTGCCTGCTCGTGCGCCGGTTGTGACGTCGGTCCGGAGCACACGGACGTGAGCGAGGAGCAGCTGGACCTCGGCGGCCCACCGCGGCGGCCGAACGGTCCCCTCACCCGACTGGCCGCCCGACTGGCCGGCCGGCTGACCGCCCGCCTGGGCCGACGCGGCACGGCGCTGCTGATCGCGGTCGCACTCCTCGCCGCCGGTGGCTGGGCGGTCGCCCACGGCGCCCTCGACGACCCGCCGGCCACGCCACGCCGGTCGACGGCGGCCTCCACGCCGCCGAGCCCCTCGAGCACGCCCTACGTCGGCTCGCTCGAGGAGCTCGACGGCGGTACGCCGGCGGCGCCGGGCCTGCCCTACATCCGCAACGGCATCCTCCATGACGTCGACGGCCGGCAGCGGGCACTGCCGGACGGTCGGTGGCACGACCTCGCCCGCCTCACCGACGGTCGCGTGGTGCTGGTCGGGGACGGCAGCGTCACGGTCGTCGGCACGCGCGGTCCGCGGTCGACGTACCCCATCGAGGGCGACCTGGCGCGACGGCGGGACGGGACGGCCGTCGCCTGGCGCACGCCCGACGGCCCGGTCATGGAGCTCGAGGCCGACGACCCCGGGCCGGCCCGGACGACCGACGGCCGCCTCCTCTCGCCCGCGTGCCGCGGGTGGGAGTCGTCGACGGAGCCACGCGAGCCCTGGCGGTCGTGCGACGAGGACGGCGATCTGGTCAGCCCGGACGGCCGCTACGTCGCTGAGGTGTACCCGCGCCGGGTGCGGATCGGCCTGCGGCACGCCTCGCCGGTCCTGGACGTACGCATCGGCCGGGTCCTCGACGTGGCTTGGGAGAGCGACGGCGCGCTGCTCGTGGTCAGCTACGACGCCACCACGCGGGAGTCCCGGCTGTCCCGGATGGATGCCGTCGACGGCGCCTTCGACGACCTGTTCCTCGCCGGCGGCGGCAAGGACCCGGGGCGTGCCGCGCTGGTGCTGCCCTAGCCGCGATGCAACCCTGACGGACCGGATCGCGTCCTCCTCGTGACAGGCCCGAACACACCGGGCCCCGACGAGCTCGACCGGCACGACCGGGCGCGAGGAGGACAGGATGGACCCGACAGCACTCGCGCCTGGCGTGGACCGAGGAGGTGGCATGGCCGACCGGACCCGCGATGCCGACTTCGCGGCCTACATGCAAGCCCGGCAGCCCGCCCTGCTCCGTACGGCCTTCCTGCTGACCGGCGACCGGCACATCGCCGAGGACGTCGTCGCCACCGCGCTCGCGAAGCTCTACCTCTCGTGGGACAAGGTCCGCGAGCGCGACTCCGTCGACGGCTACGTCCGCCGGATCATCGCGAACGAGACCACGTCGCTGTGGCGGCGCCCGTGGCGCCGGCGCGAGGTCGTCGCCGACGTGCTGCCCGAGCGCAGCCGCGAGGAGACCTACGACGACGGACGGGCCGACGCGGTGTGGCGCGCGGTCACCTCGCTGCCGACGCGCCAGCGGGCGGTCGTCGTGCTGCGCTACTACGAGGAGCTGAGCGAGGCGGAGATCGCCGACGTCCTCGGCATCTCCACCGGGACGGTCAAGTCCCAGGCGTCACGCGCCCTCGCGACGCTCCGTGCCACTCACCCCGACCTCGCCTCCGGGCTGGAGGAGCGATGAACGACTTCAAGGACGCCCTGACCCGCGTCGCCGACGCCTCGGCACCCACCCCCCTCTCCCTCGAGCAGGTCCGCGGCCGGGCGAAGCAGATCCGGCGGCGTCGTACGACGACAGCGGTGCTCGGCACCGCCGCCGCGGTCGCCGCCATCGCCGGCCTCGGCGTGGCGATCGCGCCGTCGGACTCCGGCAACGACAGCGTGCCGCCGGCCAGCCAGACCGCGGACGCCACACCGAGCGCAACGCCGACGGCCCAGGACGCGAACGCCGTCGGGCCGGTCTTCGCGGTGAAGCTCGCCGTCCCGGCCGACCAGACCTCCGGTGCCGAGCCGCGGGTGCCCTACTGGTCCGACGGGCAGATCATCGACAGCGACGGCTCGGTCACCCCCTTCCCCGACCGCCCGGCCACCTTCGTGCGTGACGAGGCGTCCGGCGACTGGGTCGTCGTCGTCCTCGACGAGGCCCACGCCGACCTGGTGCGCGTCACCGACGCCGGCCAGCGGGTGGGCCAGCCCGTGCCTACCTTCGAGCGCGGCCTGGCAGTCGGGCCGCGTGGCGAGATCGTCACCCTCACCCAGCACAACACCCGGACGACCCTGACCGCCGGCGACCACGTCGTCGACCTCGGGACCGGCCTGGAGTGGTCGCAGATCTACGGCGTCATGCCCAACGGGGACGTGGTCGTCCAGGGCGCCGACGGCGTCGAGGTCGTCCACCTGGCCACCGACACGATCGAGTCCGTGCCCTCCCCGGCCACGGCGGTGACGTCCGTGCCGACGGGGCTCGTCGCCTACGGCCGCAGCGACGGCACCTGGGAGGCGCGCGACCCCGACGGTGCGACCCGCTGGACGGTGGACTGGGCAGGGGTCAACTCGTTCAGCCCGAACGGCCGCTACGTCGCGCTGGTCGGCGACCGCGAGCACCGGATCCCGGGAAGCACCGACTGGGACTCCGCCACCGCCACCAGCACGATCTGGATCCGTACGGCGGCCGACCTGCTGCCCGTCGCGGCCTTCGTGGCACCCGAGAACGGCTACTTCGGGAGCTGGACCTGGGACGGCGACGAGCTGCTCGCCGACCTCTACGACCGCGGCAGCGGCGAGTGGTCGCTGGTCCGGCTCTCCGGCGACGGCTTCACGGTCGGCCGCGGCACGGCGCAGAAGGGCGGCGGCGAGCAGCCGGCGTACGTCTTCGGGACCCAGTGACCCGGACCCGGCCGGGACCCTGACGCCGCGTCAGTGACATCTGTCAGGGGTGTCACGTGATGTTCGTCCGGACCTCTCTCAACGGTGCGGGGCCGGCCCGGCGCAGCCGCTAGGTTCTTGCCCATGTTCGCTGCGCTGGGCCGCCTGGCCTCTCGTCGTCCCTGGTTCGTGATCGCCGCGTGGATCGTGCTCGCCGTCGTCGTGGTGGCCTTCCACCCGAAGGTCGAGGCGACGACGGACCAGGCCGACTTCCTGCCCGACAAGTACGAGTCGATCAAGGCCACGTCCCTGATCACCGACGCCTTTCCGCAGCAGCAGGACTCGGGCGCCACGGTGGTCTTCGACCGCACCGACGGGTCGAAGCTCACCCAGGCGGACGTGTCGAAGGTCGGCGAGATCGTGACCGGTCTCGACCTGCCCAAGGTCTTCACCGGAGCGCAGGACCCGCAGGTGTCGCCGACCAACCAGGTCGCGATCGCCAACCTCACCCTCGCCAAGGGCGTCACCGGGCAGGACCCGGAGGACTACAACCAGGTCAAGGACCTGCGTGACGGACTGAAGGACGCGACCAAGGGGACGGGCCTGCGGGCCCAGACCACCGGATCGCTGCCGCAGACCTACGACCAGTCGGAGTCGGGCAGCAACGCCGAGGCGATCGTCGGCCTCGCGACCATCCTGCTCATCATCGTGCTGCTCGCCCTGATCTTCCGCAGCGTCATCATCACACTGCTCCCGATCTTCATCATCGGCTTCTTCCTGACGCCCGTCGCGAACGGTCTCATCGACACCGCGGCCAAGCTCTTCGGCCTGCAGAAGGACCCCTCGACGAGCGTCATCCTGATCGTGGTCCTCTTCGGCATCGGCACGGACTACATCCTCTTCTTCCTGTTCCGCTACCGGGAGCGGATGCGCGACGGCGACGAGCACCGCAACGCCGTGGCGCACGCCATCGAGCGGGCCGGCGAGGCGATCGCCTCCGCCGGGGCGGCCGTCTTCGTCGCTTTCATGACGCTGGTCCTCTCGACGCTCGGCATCTTCCGCTCGATCGGCCCGTCGCTGGCGATCGCCGTCGCGGTCACCGTGATCGCCGCGCTGACGCTCGTCCCGGCCGTCGTCACCGTCCTCGGCCGGGCGCTCTTCTGGCCCTCCAAGAAGTGGAAGCGCCCGTCGACCGGCAGCCGCTTCGCCAGGATCGGCACCTCACTGGGGAAGAACCCCGTCCGCTACGCGATCGCGTCGGGCGGCCTGCTCGCCGTCCTCGCCGTCTTCGCCCTCGGCTTCAACCCCACCTTCGACCTCGGGGCGTCGAGCTCGGCGTCAGACGTCGAGTCCGCCACGGCCACCAAGACCCTGGAGGACGGCGGGTTCTCCGCCGGCGCGACGCAGCCCACGCCCGTCGTGCTCAAGTCGAAGGGTGACCTCTCCCAGGCCGCCGTCGACTCCTTCGCCGACTCGCTGAAGAACGTCGACGGCATCGCCCAGGTGATCAGCGGCCAGATCTCACCGGCCGACCCGTCGACCGCCGTCGTGATGACCGTGCTGGACCACGACCCGGCCTCCGACACCGCGCTCGTCGCTGTCCGCGACGTCATCCGGCCGGCCGTCCACGACGCCGCACCCGACGGGGCCACGGCCTACGTCGGCGGCATCACCTCCGTCTTCGTCGACTTCAAGGCCGCGATGAACCGGGACTACGCCGTCGTCTTCCCCGTCGCGGCGGTCATCATCCTGCTCATCCTCGGGCTGCTGCTGAGGTCGCTGGTCGCGCCGTGGTACCTCATGGTCTCCGTCGGCCTCGGCTTCGCCGCGACGCTCGGCGCCTCGGTGATCGTCTTCCAGCACATCGCCGGGGACACAGGGCTGATCTTCCTGCTGCCGATCTACATCTACCTGTTCGTGGTCGCGCTCGGCACCGACTACAACATCTTGATGATCGCCCGACTGCGGGAGGAGGCGCGCGAGGGCCGACCACCGCGTGAGGCTGCGGCCCTGGCGGTCCGCCATGCCGGACCGACCGTCGGCGCGGCCGGTCTCATCCTGGCCGGAACGTTCGCCTCGCTGATGCTGGCCGGCAACTCCCTGCTGACGTCGATGGGCTTCGCGATCTCGTTCGGCATCGCCGTCGCCGCCTTCGTCATGGCGATGTTCTTCACGCCGGCGCTCACCGCGATCATCGGCCACGCCGCCTGGTGGCCGGGCCACGGTGACGAGAAGGCCCCGACGGAGATGTCCGAGGTCTGACCGCCTCAGACGAGGACGGTGGTGATCGGCTGGGAGGAGTCGGCGGGCAGGTCGAGCGGGGACGGCGTACGGCCGCGGGCGACCATCTCGGCACCGAGTGCGGCGACCATGGCGCCGTTGTCGGTGCACAGGCCGGGGCGCGGGACGCGGACGCGGATGCCGAGGTCGGCAGCGCGCGACTCCGCGAGCACCCGCAGCCGTGAGTTGGCCGCGACACCGCCGCCGATCACCAGGTCCTCGATCCCCTCGGAGGACGCGGCGTCGAGCGCCTTGCGGACGAGGACGTCGCACACCGCCTCCTGGAAGGACGCGGCGACGTCAGCGATCGGCACCGGCTCACCCGAGCGCTCCCGCGCCTCGACCCAGCGGGCCACGGCGGTCTTGAGGCCGGAGAACGAGAAGTCGAACCGGTGCCGCTCGAGGTCGTGCCGGGCGGTCAGGCCGCGCGGGAAGTCGATGGCGACCGACGACCCGGAGCGCGCCTCCCGGTCGATCACCGGACCGCCGGGGAAGCCGAGCCCGAGCAGCCGGGCGACCTTGTCGAACGCCTCCCCCGCCGCGTCGTCGATCGTGGCGCCCATCGGCTCCACCCCGCCGGTGACGTCGGTGACCCGCAGCAGCGAGGAGTGCCCTCCGCTGACGAGCATCGCGATCGTCGGCTCGGGCAGCGGCCCGTGCTCGAGCTGGTCGACCGCCACATGCGAGGCCAGGTGGTTGACGCCGTACAGCGGCTTGCCGAGCGCGAAGGCGAGCGCCTTGGCGGCAGCGACGCCGACCAGGAGCGCGCCGGCGAGGCCCGGCCCGCTGGTGACCGCGATCGCGTCGACGTCGTAGGGCCTGATCCCGGCCGTCTCGCAGGCCCGCTCGATGGTCGGGACCATCGCCTCGAGGTGCGCGCGAGAGGCGACCTCGGGCACGACACCGCCGAAGCGGGCGTGCTCGTCGACGCTGCTCGCGATGGCGTCGGCCAGGAGCGTGTGGCCGCGGACGATGCCGACGCCGGTCTCGTCGCAGGAGGTCTCGATCCCGAGGACAAGCGGTTCGTCGGCGGTCATGCGGCCATTGTGCCGTGGCGCTCCGAGGGCACCGCCGGCCGCTCCCGACTTGGTGAACGTTTGCCACTCCCGGAAGAACGGCCGGTGTATTAGGTTCCGAACTCCTATCGCCTTTCTTCCGGAGAGAGCATGAGACTCATCCACACCAAGGCCGCGACCACCGTCGCGGCCTCGGCGGCCCTGGTGGCCGCCGGGCTCGCCGCAGCGCCGACCGCACAGGCTGCCGGTCAGCTCAACCCCGCGACCAGCTTCGACTACACCGTCCACCAGGACGGCACCGTGGTCGCGCCGACCGACGGCAGCGCCATCCCGAACATCGACTCGGTCAAGTCGACGATCCGGGCCTACTACGGTGCGACGAAGGGCGACAACCCCGCCCACGCCTTCGACGCGTCGGCTCCGGCCACGACCTACCTGCCGAACCTGACGACGTCGGCGTACGCCAAGAACACCACGGCGGTCGCCGAGGGTCTCCTCGACGCGCTCCCCGACGTCCCTGGCGCAGCGGATGCCGTCGTCTTCGACGTGGACTCCACCCTCCTCTCGGACTACGCCAACGAGGAGGAGATGAACTACAACTACTCTCCGGCGCTGAACGGCAACTGGGTGACGCACCAGCTCATGCCGGCGGTGCCGGGCATGGTCGCCGCGGTGAAGACCCTGGCCGCCGAGGGCTACGCGATCTACGGCATCACGGGCCGGCCGGCGGGCCAGGAGGACGACACGATCGGCAACCTCACCGGGGTCGGGTACGCCGACTCCAACGGGCCGCTGTTCGACGCCGACAACCTCTACACGAAGCCGGCCGACAACGCCTCGCAGCCGAGCTACATCACCGGCTGCGCGATCGTCGCCACCGCGACCCTCTCCAAGTGCACGACCGTCCAGTACAAGGCGCTCACGCGCCAGCACCTGGAGGACGGCGGCGCCGACATCGTGATGAACGTCGGCGACCAGTGGAGCGACCTCCAGGGTGGCTTCGCCGACGACACGCAGAAGGTCCCGAACCCGACGTACTACCTGGGCAGCCCGAACATCGCGGGAGCCCCGGCGAGCGACGCCGACATGAAGCCGCCGACCCACTACACGATGGCTCCCGACGGCTCCACGGGCGCGACGACCACCGACGGCGACAACATCCCGAACGAGGGCAACGTCGCGACGCTGATCCGGGCCTACTACGGCGCGACCGGCGGCATCGCCGACAAGACCAGCTCGCCCTACATCAGCCAGCTGGCCTCGCTCGAGTCCGCCTGGACCTCGCAGATCACGACCGCGTGCCAGCGCGGCGCGGCGAAGGTCGCGGCCGCCCAGACCGCGATCGTCGGCGCCCGTGCCGTCGTGACCGAGGACGCTCGCGCGGTGCGGGACGCCGCGAGGGACGTCCGCAAGGCGAAGCGCGCGGTGAAGCGGTCGCACGGTAGGGCCAAGCGCGCGGCCAAGCGGAGGCTCGCGGCCGCCGAGCGCGTCCTGACCAGGGCCGAGCGGAGGCTGGCCCGTGCTCAGCGGACCCTCGCCGGGATCACCGTGCCGAGGTCGCCGGCCGCCGTCTTCGACGCCGACGACACCACGCTGTGGACCTACGACATGGAGGACGGCAACCCGACCGCCCCGCACGCCGGCATGCAGTTCAACTTCAACCCGACCCTGCAGAACGACTGGGTGCAGAACGAGTGGTTCCTGGCCACGCCCGGCATGCCGGCAGTGGTCAAGGCGGTCCAGGCGGCCGGCTGCACGATCGTCGGCCTCACCGGCCGGAACACCGGCCAGCAGGCGGCCACGATCGACAACCTGACCAAGGTCGGGTACGTCGACGCCGCGGGCAGGCCTCTGTTCACCGCCGCGAACTACTACACCAAGTGGGTGAGCGGCGCGCCGCAGCCGTCGTACATCGACTGCGGCGACGACAAGGTCTGCTCGACCATCGAGTACAAGGCCGGTACGCGGGAGTACCTGGAGACCCAGAAGGGCCTCGACATCGTGGCCAACCTGGGCGACCAGTTCTCCGACCTGCACGGCGGGTACGCGGACTCGACGTACAAGCTGCCGAACCCGACGTACTACCTGCCCTGATCCAGGGTCAGCTCAAGCACGACGCCGGTGGTCCCGTCACGGTAGTAGCGGGGCCGCCGGTCGATCTCGACGAAGCCCGCGCTCGCGTAGAAGGCGAGCGCGGGCTCGTTGGTCTCGCGGACCTCGAGCACCAGCCGCTCGGCTCCCTCGGCGGTGGCCTGCTCGATGACCGCGGCGAGGAGCGCTTGCGCATGGCCACGGCGGCGGTACGCCGGCCCGACCGCGATCCGCTGGAGCTCGGCGACCTCGAAGACGATGCTGGCGATCGCGTGGCCGACGACCGTGCGGTCGGGGCCGTCGGACTCAGCGACCAGCAGCCGGACCGTCGGCATGCCGCCCTCGGCCGCGATGCGCAGGTAGTCGGCCGTCCAGGCGTCGCCGGGGAACCCGTCGAGCTCGAGCAGGACGACCGCCGGGATGTCGTCGAGGGTGGCCGGACGGACCGTTGTCATCCGTGCTTGGCGACCGCGTCGGGGCGGCGCAGGTAGAGCGGCTCGGGGTCGAGCAGCTCGGCACGCTCCTCGGCGAC
This sequence comes from Nocardioides terrae, assembly GCF_900112345.1. Taxonomy (GTDB): domain Bacteria; phylum Actinomycetota; class Actinomycetes; order Propionibacteriales; family Nocardioidaceae; genus Nocardioides; species Nocardioides terrae. Next base: position 18,901 of record NZ_FOLB01000010.1, on the reverse strand, counting down.
CGCCCGGGCCAGCCAGCCCGCGCTCGGCCGGGTGGGGCCGACGGGCTTCGGGAAGGCGTCCGGGTAGAGCACGGCGCCCTCCCCGACGACGGGGCCGTCGGTGGCGAGGGCCGCGGGCTTGGCGACGACGGGGCCGGTCAGCCGCTCGCCGTTCTCGCCGTAGGTCGCGAGGTAGACCTCCTTGCGGCGAGCGTCGGTGGCGACGCTGAACGGTCCGTGGACGGCGCCGGTGTCGAGCGCCTCGACCGCGAGCACGTCGAGGGTGCAGACGGCGTAGACGGGAACCTCCAACGCGTAGCCGAGGGTGCGGGCGGTGACCAGGCCGACGCGCAGGCCGGTGAACGGTCCGGGCCCCGCGCCGACCGCGACGGCGGTGAGGTCGTGCCGCTCGGCGCCGGCCTCGCGCAGGACCCGGTCGATCAGCGGGGCCAGCTGCTCGCCGTGGCTCATCGCGCGCTCGGAGCCGAGCTCGGCGACCACGTCGGCGCCGTCGTGGAGCGCGACGGTCACGGAGGGGGTGGCGGTGTCGAAGGCCAAGAGCATCAGTGTGTGGCTCCCTCGTGGTGGAGGTCCGCGTCGACGGCCGACCAGTCGACGTCGTGCCAGCGCGGACCGACCGGCGTGATCTCGACGCGGCGGGGATCCCGGTCGTCGATGAGCTCGTCGACGGTCAGGGCCCGCACGATCCGGATCTCCAGCCGCGACTCGGCGAGCCCCTCGGCCAGGCCCTCCCCCCATTCGACCACCGTCACCGCGGCGTCGAGGTCGGCGTCGAGGTCGAGGTCGTCGAGCTCGGCGCGTGGGTCGCTGCCGCCGCCCAGCCGGTAGGCGTCGACGTGCACCAGGGCCGGGCCGCCGACCTCCGAGGGGTGCACCCGTGCGATGACGAAGGTCGGTGAGGTGACAGCGCCGCGTACGCCGAGCCCGGTGCCGAGTCCCTGGGTGAAGGTCGTCTTCCCCGCCCCCAGCTCACCGGTCAGCACCAGCAGGTCACCGGCGCGCAGCTGGGTCGCCAGCCGCTCCCCCAGCTCGCGCATCTCGTCGGGTTGCGGCACCTCCACGACATGGGTGCGCAGCGGCCGGCGCAGCTCGATGTCGGGCGAGTGGCGGGCGACCTCGTGGAAGCCCTGCTTCTCCCAGAAGCGCACGTTGTGCGGCAGCTCCTCGCGGGCGATCACGGTGAGGTCGGCGAAGCCGTCCGCGGCCTCGACCGCGGCGGCGACCATCGCGTGGGCCACGCCGTGCTGCTGCGCCTCCGGTCGCACGGCGAAGCGGCGCAGGTAGACGGTGTGGCCGACCGGGTCCATCACCAGCGCGCCGACGGGCCGGTCGTCGACGCTCGCCACCAGGCCGCCGTACGACGACAGCCGGGTCGCGATCGTCTCCTCGGTCTCCTGCAGGGCGGCCGCCGGCGGGTCGAGGGGCGGGCGCGCCCCGAAGGCCTCCTGCACGATGTCGAGGACCGTCGGCGCCTCCTCGGGGCCGACCCGGCGGACGGTGACGAGCCCAAGGTCCCACGTCAGCGGTGTGCTCATCGGGCACCCGACCCGGCGGAGGCGGCGGCGAGCAGCTGGTCGAGGCAGGCATTGACCTGTCCGTGCCGCTCGAGGATCACCATGTGGCCGGCGCCCTCGCACTCGACGAGGGTCGAGCCGGGGATCCGGCTGTGCAGCTTGCGGCTGTGCCCGATCGAGGTGAGCTTGTCAGCGGTGCCGCCGATGATCGTCGTCGGGATCATCCCGAGCACCCCGACGTGGTCGAACTTGTCGAGCTCACGCATGCCGGGGAAGAACTCCGCGACCACCTGGAACGGCGTCGCCGACAGCATGTCGTCGACGAACTCGACGTAGGACTGCGGCACCGCGTCGCCGAACGCGTAGGCGTCGGTCACCACCGTCGCGATCGACCGGCCGAGGCGACGTACGCCGTCCACGGCCCGGTGACCGCGGGCGAGCGTGCGCAGGGTGCTGTCGGTGATCCCCGAGCTGAGCCGGCGCGGCACCAGCGGGAGGAGTAGCCGGGCCGGGTCGAGCCCACCCGCGGTCGTGGCGATGAGGGCGACCCCGACGACCTTGCCGTCCGGGGCGAAGAGCTCGGGGTGGAGCTCGGCGAGTGCCACGATCGTCATCCCGCCCATCGAGTGGCCGACCAGGACCACCGGGCCGTCGGGGACCACCGCGTCGAGGACGCCCTTGAGGTCGCGGCCGAGCTGGTCGATGGTGCCCCCGGTGACCGGGCCGCGGCCCGACCGGCCGTGGGAGCGCTGGTCGTAGAACACCGTGCGGACCAGCCCGCGGAAGGCGGCCCGCTGGAAGTGCCAGCAGTCGAGGTTGAGGGAGTAGCCGTGCACGAACACCACCGTGACCGGCGACTCGGCATCGGGCGCCTCGTCCACCTCGACGTGCAGCGGGACGCCGTCGTCGGTGATCACGGTGTGGGCCGGCGAGTGGAGCGACCCGAACGGCGCCTGGTCGCCCGAGCGCCGCGCGATCGTCCGGCGTCGCTGCGCCACCCCGACCGCCGCGCCCGTCGCAGCGATGCCGGCCGCGCCGGCGACGGCGCCGGCGATGCGTGCGGTGAGGCCCACTACTGCTCCCTGCTGTCGTCGGGCCCGTCCTCGAGCCTGTCGTCGCGCTCGGTATCCACGACCCGGCGGGTCAGACGCCCGCCCATGCGGGTCACGATCTCGTAGCTGATGGTGCCGGCCGCCTCGGCCCAGTCCTCGGCGGTCGGCTCACCGTCGTCGCCCGGCCCGAAGAGGATGACCGGCTCGCCCGGGTCGGGCTCGTCTCCGGACAGGTCGACGACGACCTGGTCCATGCAGACGCTGCCGCGGATCGGCCGGCGGGCGCCGCCGACGAGCACCTCGGCCCGGTTGGCGGCGCTGCGCAGGACGCCGTCGGCGTACCCGACCGGGACCAGGCCCAGCGTCGTCGCCGCGGGCGCGACCCAGCGCCCGTTGTAGGACACCGCCGCCCCCGCGTCGACGTGCTTGACCAGCGCGAGGTCGGCCCGCACGGTCATCGCCGGCCGCAGGCCGAGGTCGGACGGGGTGAGGCCCGGCGCCGGGTCGAGGCCGTACGTCGCGATGCCGCACCTGACCAGGTCGAAGCGGGCGCTCGGCCGGAGGATCGCGGCGGCGCTGTTGGCGAGGTGGCGCACCTCGGGCTGCAGACCCGCCGCGCCGGCGAGGTCGAGCGCCTCGCGGAAGAGCTTCTCCTGGGCGTCGTTGGCGGGATCGTCGGGGAGCTCGCTGCTCGCGAAGTGCGACCAGATGCCGGTGATCCGCCACGTCCCGGCCTCCTCGCCCGCCCGGGCTCGGGCGACCAGGTCCGGCCAGTGCGCCGCCGTCGCGCCGCCGCGGGAGAGCCCGGTGTCGATCTTGAGCTGCACGCGGGCCTTGCGGCCGGCGCGGCCTGCCGCCTGCGCGATGGCGTCCAGCTCGTCGGTTGTGTAGGCCGTGACGTCGATGCCGCGGGCGACGGCGGGCATCAGGTCGTCGCCCGGGACGGTCAGCCAGCAGAGGACGTGGCCGGCGTCGCCGTCGTCGCGCAGCGCGAGCGCCTCGTCGAGAGTGGCGACACCGATCCACCGCGCGCCCGCCTCGCGGGCGGCGCGCGCCGCGGGGAGCATGCCGTGGCCGTAGCCGTCCGCCTTCGCCACGGCCATCACCGGCGTCTGCGTGAACTGCGCCAGCCGGCGGACGTTGTGGCGGATCGCGGCGACGTCGACGACGATCTCCGCGCGGCTCATCCGGGAAGCCCGTTCGCGGCCGCCATCAGCAGGAGGAGCCGCCTGCGCGAGTCGCCTCTGCGAGTCACGGTGGTCGGGCTCATAGCCCCCAGTGTCTCACCGCGATCTGCTGGACCACGCGAGGGATCGCCCGCGCCAGGTCGGTCGCGGTGATCGGGCCGCCGTCACTCGCCAGCGTGCCGGCGGCGCCGTGCAGCCAGGACCCGACGCTCGCGGCGTCGAAGGGCGCCAGGCCGGCGGCCAGCAGCGCGCCGATGAGACCGCTGAGCACGTCGCCGGCTCCCGCGGTCGCCAGCCACGGCGTGCCCGCGGTCGTGATGCGGACCCGCTCACCGGCGATCCCGGTGTGGTTGCCCTTGAGCAGCACGACACAGCCGAAGCGCGCAGCGGCGTCGGTGGCGTGCCGCAGCGGGGCGGCCTCGACCGCCTTGCGCTCCACGCCGAGCATCGCGGCCAGCTCGCCCGCGTGCGGCGTCAGGACCGCCTGTGGGAGCGGGGCGGTCACGTGCCCGAGCGCGTCGGCGTCGACCACGAGCGGTACGTCGTCCGCGACCGCCTCGGCGAGGTGCTGCTCGGCGTCGTCGGCCGTGCCGGGCCCGACCACCCAGGCCTGGACGCGGCCGGGCCCGACCACCTCGGGGTGGTGCTGCTTGACCGTCTCGGCCGCGCTGCCGACGTAGCGGACCATGCCGGCCAGCCCGGTGTTCGCGCCTGCGACGGCGAGCAGCCCGGCGCCCGGGTAGGTGGCGCTGCCGGCCCGGACGCCGACGACGCCACGGGTGTACTTGTGGTCGTCGGGCCGCGGCCGCGGCAGCAGCCCCGCCACGTCGGCCTCGCCGAGCGACTCGACCGGAGCCGGCGGCAGGTCCAGCCCGATGTCGACGAGCTCCACCACGCCGCAGGCCTGGGCGGCCGGGTCGGCCAGGTGGGCGATCTTGTGCGTGCCGAAGGTGACGGTGAGGTCCGCCCGCAGGTGCATCCCGCCGCCCTCGCCGGTGTCGACGCCGACGCCGCTGGGCACGTCGACGGCCACGAACGGGATCGAGGAGCTGATCGGGATGACCGCCTCCGCGACGCGCGGCGGGAGGCCCGGTCGGGCCCCGATGCCGAAGACCCCGTCGACGACGACGTCGACCGCTCCGGCCCGCAGCGGGCGGGGGGCGCTCGTCCGGCCGCCGGCGCGGCGCAGCGCGGCCAGGGCATCGTCGTGCCAGGTGTCGGCGAGCAGCCACGCCTCGACGCTCGCGCCCCGGCGGGCGAGCACGCCGCCGGCGTACAGCGCATCGCCGCCGTTGTCGCCCGGCCCGACCAGCAGCACGATCCGGCGGCCGTAGACGCCGCCGAGAAGGTCCGCGACCGCCGTCGCCAGCCCCGTCGCCGCGCGCTGCATCAGCGCCCCGTCGGGTAGGGTCGCCATCAGGGCGGCCTCGGCCGCGCGGACCTGCTCGACGGTATGTGCCGATCTCACGGGCGAACGCTAGCCCCTCGCTCAGAGCGCGGCGAGGGCCTCGTCGTAGATCGCCAGCGCCTGGTCCACCTCGTCGTCGGTGACGATGCACGGCGGGACGACGTGCACGCGGTTGTCCTGCACGAACGGGAGCAGCCCGCGGTCGAGGAGGCTTGCCTTGAGCCGGCCCATGTCGGCGGCGGCGAGAGGCGTGCGGTCGTCCCGGTCCGAGACCAGCTCGAGGGCCCAGAAGACGCCGGTGCCGCGGACCTCGCCGATGACGTCGTGCTTCGCGGCCAGCGCACGCAGGCCGGGGCCGAGGACGTCCTGGCCGATCCGCTTCGCGTTGGCGACGATGCCCTCGGACTCCATCGCGTCGAGCGTGGCGACGATCGAGGCGGCGGCGAGCGGGTGGCCGGAGTAGGTGAGCCCACCGGGGAAGACCCGCTCGTCGAACGTCGCGGCCACGGGGTCGCTGATGATCACGCCGCCGACCGGGACGTAGCCGGAGTTCACGCCCTTGGCGAAGGTGATCAGGTCAGGGACCACGGCGCCGTCGACGTTGAACGCGTCGAGGGCGAGCCACTCCCCCGTGCGGCCGAAGCCCGCCATGACCTCGTCGAGGACCAGCAGGATCCCGAACTCGTCGCAGAGCGCACGTACGCCGGGCAGGTAGCCCGGCGGCGGGACGAGGACGCCGGCCGTTCCCGGGATGGTCTCGAGCAGGACGGCCGCGATCGACGACGGGCCCTCGGCCTCGATCACCCGGCGCAGGTGGTGGAGCGCCCGGGCGCACTCCTCCTCGGGGGTGGTCGCCCAGAACTCGGAGCGGTAGAGGTAGGGGCCGAAGAAGTGCACGTGACCGCGCGCGAACTCGTTGGGCAGCCGCCTCCAGTCGCCGGTGGCGACGACCGCGGCGCCGGTGTTGCCGTGATAGCTGCGGTAGGTGGAGAGCACCTTGTCGCGGCCCGTGTGCAGGCGGGCCATCCGGATCGCGTTCTCGATCGCGTCGGCGCCGCCGTTGGTGAAGAAGACCTTGCCGAAGCCGTCGGGCGAACGCTCCACGATCCGCTTCGCTGCCTCGCCGCGGGCCAGGTTGGCGGTCGAGGGGGCGATGGTCGGCAGCAGGGCCGCCTGCTCCTGGATCGCCTCGACGACCTTCGGGTGCAGGTGGCCGATGTTGGTGTTGACCAGCTGGCTGGAGAAGTCGAGGTACTGCCGGCCGCTGTGGTCCCAGACCTGGCAGCCCTTGCCCCCGGCGATCGACAGCGGTGCCAGGGCGCCCTGCGCCGACCACGAGTGGAAGACGTGGGCCCGGTCGAGGGAGACGGTCAGGTCGTCCAGGTCAGCACTCATCGAACCCTCCATGCAGTAACGGAATCATCAGCAACAGGCATCGAACGGTGCGGAATCCGTGGCGAAGCGGACCGCGACCGTCGCATTTCGGACTATACCGACGCGGCAGCGCCGTGCGTCATCCTTCCAGCACCACCATCGCCGAGGCGATCCCGGCATCGTGCGACAGGGACACGTGGACGTGGGCCACCCCCAGGTCGGCAGCGCGGGCCGCGACCGTCCCGCGCAGCTCGAAGAGCGGCCGGCCCGACTCCTCGGAGACCACCTCCGCGTCGTGCCAGGCGAGCCCGGTCGGGGCGCCGAGCGCCTTGGCCAGTGCCTCCTTGGCGGCGAAGCGAGCGGCGAGGGAGGCGGTCGGCCGCGTCGCCTCGGCGGCCGTGAAGAGACGCTCGCGCAGCCCCGGGGTGCGTTCGAGAGAGGCGGCGAACCGCTCGATGTCGCAGACGTCGATCCCGACGCCGACGATCATCGCGGACCTCGCGACGTGGACGGGCTCACTCGACGGTCACCGACTTGGCCAGGTTCCGCGGCTGGTCCACGTCGTGGCCCATCGCGGACGCGAGCTCGCACGCGAAGAGCTGCAGCGGGATGACGGCCACCAGCGGCTGGAGGAGGACGGGCACCTGCGGGAGGGTGACCAGCGCGTCGGCGTACGCGCCGATCCCGTCGTCGCCCTCCTCGGCCAGCACGATGGTTCGGGCGCCACGGGCGCGCACCTCCTGGATGCCGGACAGCATCTTGTCGCGCAGCGAGTCGCGGCCGCGGGGCGGAACCACGCAGAGCACGGGCAGGCCCGGCTCCACCAGCGCGATCGGGCCGTGCTTCAGCTCGCCCGCGGCGAACCCCTCGGCGTGCAGGTAGGCCAGCTCCTTGAGCTTGAGGGCGCCCTCCAGGGCGACCGGGTAGCCCGCGTGGCGCCCGAGGAAGAGGAAGGAGCGCGACCCGAGGTGCTCGCGGGCGAGGGCGTAGATCTCGTCGGCCTTGCCGAGCACCTTCTCGATCTGCTCCGGGATCGCCTCCAGCTGCTCGACGACCGCGGTGATCTCGTCGCCGTAGCGGGTGCCCTTGACCTGCGCGAGGTAGAGCGCGAGCAGGTAGCAGGCGACGAGCTGGGTGACGTAGCCCTTGGTCGAGGCCACCCCGATCTCCGGCCCGGCGTGCATGTAGATGACGGCGTCGGACTCGCGGGGGATGGTGGAGCCGTTGGTGTTGCAGATCGCGAGCACCTTCGAGCGCTGCTGGCGGGCGTGCCGGATCGCCTGGAGCGTGTCGGCGGTCTCGCCGGACTGCGAGATCGCCACGACAAGCGTGGAGTAGTCGAGGATCGGGTCGCGGTAGCGGAACTCCGAGGACAGCTCGACCTCGACGGGGATGCGGCACCAGTGCTCGATGGCGTACTTCGCGACCATGCCCGCGTAGAACGACGTGCCGGCCGCGATGATGATGATCTTGTCGATGTCGCGCAGCTCCTGGTCGGAGAGGCGCATCTCGTCGAGCTGGAGCCGGCCGTCGGCCGCGCGGCGACCGAGCAGGGCGTCGGCGACCGCACGCGGCTGCTCGAAGATCTCCTTGCGCATGAACCAGTCGTGACCGTCCTTCTGGGCCGCCGAGAGGTCCCAGTCGACGTGGTAGCGGCGGCCCTCGGCCGGCGTAGCGTCGAAGCCGGTGACGTCGACCGACTCGGCGCTGATGGTGACGACCTGGTCCTGGCCGAGCTCGAGCGCGTCGCGGGTGCGGCCGATGAAGGCGGCGACGTCGGAGCCGAGGAAGTTCTCGCCGTCGCCGAGGCCGACCACGAGCGGGCTGTTGCGGCGGGCGCCGACGATGCGCTCCGGGTCCGCGCAGTCGACGGCGACGAAGGTGAAAGCGCCCTGGAGCCGGCCGCACACCGACTGCATCGCGCTGGTGAGGTCGGCGCCGTCGAGCACGGCCGCCTCGAGCAGGTGGACGACGACCTCGGTGTCGGTCTCGGAGAGCAGCGTGTGGCCGGCGGCCTCGAGCTCGGCGCGCAGCTCGGCGAAGTTCTCGATGATGCCGTTGTGGACGAGCGCGACTCGCCCGGCCGCGCCGAGGTGCGGGTGCGCGTTGTGGTCCGTCGGCCCGCCGTGGGTGGCCCAGCGGGTGTGCCCGATGCCCGTCGTCGAGGGCGGCAGCGGGTCGGCGGCGAGCGCCTTGTCGAGGTTGGCCAGCTTGCCCGCCTTCTTGCGGACGCTGGGCCCGCCGTCGGCGACGACGGCGATGCCGGCGGAGTCGTAGCCGCGGTACTCCATCCGCCGCAGCCCCTCGATCACGGCGCCCTCGGCCTGCTGCCTCCCGACGTAGCCCACGATGCCGCACATGGCTCGGGAGTCTACGAGAGCGGGGTGCGCGACAGCCGCTACCGGCCCGGCTGTAACAATCACCTGCCATGACCTCGACCGAGGCCCAACCCGGGGAGTCCTCCCACGGCGACGGCAGCCACGAGGGTGAGGCGTCGCCCTATCTCGAGCTGAGCCGCGAGGCGTGGGCCCAGCTGGCCAGCGAGACGGTCAGCCCGCTCTCGGCCGAGGAGCTCGAGCGGCTGCGCGGCCTGGCCGACCAGATCGACCTGACCGAGGTGGAGCAGGTCTACCTCCCGCTCTCCCGGCTGCTGTCGCTCTACGTCTCGGCGGCCGGCAAGCTGCACCGCGAGCAGGAGGCGTTCCTCCACCGTCGCACGCCCCCGCGGACGCCGTTCGTGATCGGCGTCGCCGGGTCGGTCGCGGTCGGCAAGTCCACCACCGCTCGCGTGCTGCAGCAGATGCTCGCCCACTGGCCCGAGCACCCCAACGTCGCCCTGGTCACCACCGACGGGTTCCTCTACCCCAACGACGAGCTCCAGCGCCGCGGGCTGATGGAGCGCAAGGGCTTTCCCGAGTCCTACGACCGGCGGGCGCTGCTCAAGTTCGTCGTCGACATCAAGTCCGGCAAGGAGGAGGTCGCGGCGCCGACGTACTCCCACCTGGTCTACGACGTGGTGCCCGACGAGAAGGTCGTCATCCGGCACCCGGACATCGTCATCGTCGAGGGCCTCAACGTCCTGCAGCCCGCCCGGGTCCGCGACGACGGCCGCGCCGGCCTGGGCCTGTCGGACTTCTTCGACTTCTCGGTCTATGTCGACGCCGGCACGGCGCACATCCGGCGGTGGTACGTCGAGCGCTTCCTGCGGCTGCGAGAGACCGCCTTCCGCGACCCCGACTCCTACTTCCGGAAGTACGCCAAGCTCGACCTCGACGAGGCGATCGCCGAGGCGGAGCGGATCTGGGACACCATCAACGGCCCCAACCTGCAGCAGAACGTCCTGCCGACCCGCTCGCGGGCGACCCTGGTGCTGCGCAAGGACCGCGACCACTCGGTCCGCTACGTGCGGCTGCGCAAGCTCTGAGCGCCCAGCGCCTGAGCTTGCGAAGGCGCTGACCGGGCGCCAGGTCGAGTAGCGGCGCGGCTGAGGAACGAAGCCGCGACCCGCGTATCGAGACCTGAGCGCCCAGCGCCTGAGCTTGCGAAGGCGCTGACCGGGCGCCAGGTCGAGTAGCGGCGCGGCTGAGGAACGAAGCCGCGACCCGCGTATCGAGACCCAGTCGTCTCAGAGAGAGAGCCGCGCCCGTACGACGGCCGCGAGCCGCTCGGCGACGCCGGTCGCGACCTCGGCGGTCGGAGCCTCGACCATGACGCGGACGAGCGGCTCGGTGCCGGACGGCCGCAGCAGGACGCGCCCGCTGTCGCCGAGGTCGGCCTCCTCGGCGGCGACCGCTGCCAGCAGCTCGTCGTCGTCGCAGCGCGCCTTGTCGACGCCGGGGACGTTGAGCAGGACCTGCGGGAAGCGGGCGACGACGGAGGCGAGCTCGGCGAGCGGGAGCCCGGTCGAGGCGATCCGCTGGGCGACGTGCAGGGCGGTGAGCGTGCCGTCGCCGGTCGTGGCGTGGTCGCTCATGATGACGTGGCCGGACTGCTCGCCGCCGAGGGAGTAGCCGCCGGCCTTCATGGCCTCCAGGACGTAGCGGTCGCCGACGGCGGTGGCCAGCAGGGTGACGCCGGCGTCCTTCATCGCGCGGCGCAGGCCGAGGTTGCTCATCACCGTCGCCACGAGCGTGTCCGAGGCGAGCCGGCCCTCGTCGCGCAGCGCGAGGGCGAGCATCCCCATGATCTGGTCGCCGTCGACGAGCTCGCCGTCTGCGGAGACGGCCAGGCAGCGGTCCGCGTCGCCGTCGAATGCGAAGCCGGCGTCGGCGCCCGCGTCGAGGACGGCCCGGCGCAGACCCTCGATGTGGGTCGAGCCGACGCCGTCGTTGATGTTGGTGCCGTTGGGCTTGTCGTTGATGGGGATCACGTGGGCGCCGGCCCGCTCGAAGGCGAGCGGCGCCGACTCGTGGGCGGCGCCGTTGGCGCAGTCGAGCACCACGGTCAGGCCGTCCAGCCGGCCGCGCATCGAGGAGAGCAGGTGGTCGACGTAGTCGTCGATGCCGCCGTGGTAGAAGCCGATCCGGCCGACGGCAGCGCCGGTCGGGTGCGTCCACGGCTGGTCGAGCCGTGCCTCGATCGCGTCCTCGAGGGTGTCGTCGAGCTTGACCCCACCACGGGCGAGGAACTTGATGCCGTTGTCGGGCATCGGGTTGTGCGACGCCGTGATGACGACGCCGAGGTCGACCCCGAGCGAGCCGGTCAGGAACGCGATGCCGGGCGTCGGCATGACGCCGATGTCGAGCACGTCGACACCCGCCGACGCGAGGCCGGCGGCCACGGCGGCCTCGAGGAACTGGCCTGAGACGCGGGGGTCGCGGCCGACGACCGCCCGCGGGCGGTGACCCTCGAACTGGCCGGCGTCGCCGAGCACCTGGGCCGCAGAAACAGCGAGGTCCAGGGCCAGCCGAGCGGTGAGGATCTCACCGTTCGCCAGGCCCCGGACCCCGTCCGTGCCGAAGAGGCGAGCCATGTCGCCGTTACGTCAGCGCTTGGAGAACTGCGAGGCCTTGCGGGCCTTCTTGAGACCGGCCTTCTTGCGCTCGACGACGCGCGCGTCGCGAGTGAGCAGGCCGGCCTTCTTCAGGGTCGGGCGGTTGGCGTCGACGTCGATGGCGTTCAGCGCGCGGGCGACACCGAGACGCAGCGCACCGGCCTGGCCGGTGATGCCACCGCCGTGGATGCGGGCGATGACGTCGAAGCGGCCCTCGAGCTGCAGCGCGGCGAACGGCTCGGCAGCGACCTGGCGGTGCAGCGCGTTCGGGAAGTACTCCTCGAAGCCGCGACCGTTGATGGTCCAGTTGCCGGTGCCCGGCACGATGCGGACGCGGGCGACGGCCTCCTTGCGGCGGCCGGTGGCGCCGGCGGGCGCGATGGTCGCCGGGCGGGCCGGGGTGTCGGCGGACGCGGCGCTCTCGGACGTGTAGGCAACGCCCTGCTCGTCGGTCTCGAAGGTCTCCTCGACCTCAGCGGTGTTCTCAGTCATGTCCTGGTCCTGGCTCACTGGGCGATCTGCTTGATCTCGAACGGAACGGCCTGCTGGGCCTCGTGGGGGTGCGTCGGGCCGGAGTACACCTTGAGCTTCTTGATGATCTGCCGACCGAGCTTGTTCTTCGGGAGCATGCCCCACACTGCGGTCTCGATCGCCTTGCGCGCGTCCTTGTCCAGGATCTCGCCGATCGGCGTGGCCGTCAGACCGCCCGGGTAGCCGGAGTGGCGGTAGGCGAGCTTGGTGGTGCGCTTGGTGCCGGAGAGGGAGACCTTCTCGGCGTTGATGACGATGACGAAGTCGCCGGTGTCGGCGTTGGGGGCGAAGATCGCCTTGTGCTTGCCGCGGAGCAGGTTCGCGACCTGCACCGACAGGCGACCGAGACGGACGTCAGTCGCGTCGATCACGTGCCAGGCGCGCTCGATGTCGCCCGGCTTCGGAGCGTAAGTGCCCACGATGTGCCTCATTCGTTCGTTGGTCCTCGCCGGCGGCTGCCGGTGAGGCGGTGCTTCGCGGCTTCTGACGAACACTGCCGGAGCGCCAGACGGATCTGGCGGAGCCGGGCTGCCCCTCGACCGTGGGTGGCCGGGAAGCGGCAGGAGTCGCGACCGAACAAGGCTACGGGCCGGCGCACGGGCGGTCAAAACGGCGTACGCCGCCCCGGCGACCCCCTCGCGCGGGCGCCGCTGCGCCCACGACGCGGGCACCGGCTTACCCGGTTTCCCGCACGGCGGCTAACGTGAGCAGCGTGACTGATTCTCTCACCGTCCGCGACAACCGCACCGGACAGGAGTACGAGGTCCCGATCCTCGACGGCGCCATCAAGGCCGCCGACATCGGGAAGATCCGGTCCGGCGAGGACGAGCCGGGACTGGCCGTGTACGACCCCGGTTTCGTCAACACCGCCTCCTGCCGGAGCTCGGTCACCTTCATCGACGGTGACAAGGGCATCCTGGAATACCGCGGCTACCCCATCGAGCAGCTCGCCGAGCAGTCGTCGTTCCTCGAGGTCGCCTACCTCCTCGTCCACGGCTCCCTGCCCAGCAAGGACGAGTACGACCAGTGGGTGCACAACATCACCTACCACACGTTCGTGCACGAGAACGTCAAGGGCTTCATGGAGGGCTTCCGCTACGACGCCCATCCGATGGGGATGCTGATGGCGTCGGTCGGGGCCCTCTCCACGTTCTACCCGGAGTCGCGCAACATCAGCGACGCCGACAACCGCGCCATCCAGATCATCCGGATGATCGCCAAGATGCCGACGCTGGGCGCCTGGTCCTTCCGGCACGCGCAGGGCAAGCCCTACGTCTACCCCGACAACGAGCTGTCCTACACCGAGAACTTCCTCTCGATGCTCTTCAAGATGAGCGAGCCGACCTACCAGGCCGACGAGCGGATCGTGAAGGCGCTCGACACGCTCTTCATCCTGCACGCCGACCACGAGCAGAACGCCTCGGCCAACGCCGTCCGCGCCGTCGGGTCGACCCAGGTTGACCCCTACTCGGCCGTCTCCGCCGGCATCGGCGCCCTCTTCGGCCCGCTCCACGGCGGCGCCAACGAGGCTGTCCTCCGCATGCTCAAGCGGATCGGCAACAAGTCCGAGATCCCCGCCTTCATCGAGGGCGTCAAGAACGGCAACGAGCGCCTGATGGGCTTCGGCCACCGGGTCTACAAGAACTACGACCCGCGCGCCAAGATCATCAAGAAGGCCTGCGACGACGTCTTCGAGGTGACCGGGGTCAACCCGCTCCTCGAGGTCGCCCAGGAGCTCGAGAAGATCGCGCTGGAGGACGAGTACTTCGTCAAGCGGAAGCTCTACCCCAACGTCGACTTCTACTCCGGCCTGATCTACGAGGCGCTGGAGTTCCCGCCGGAGATGTTCACGGTGCTCTTCGCCATCGGGCGTACGCCGGGCTGGCTCGCGCAGTGGCTCGAGCTCACCCAGGACAAGGAGCAGAAGATCGCCCGCCCGAAGCAGATCTACACCGGCTCGCGGGGTCTCACCTACACCCCCACCGAGCAGCGCTGGGCCTGACGACCTCGCTGGTCGGAGCGAGCGATCTCCTCGCTGGTCGAGTAGCGCGCGTATCGAGACCGATCAACGGCCCCCGACTGAACAGTCGGGGGCCGTCGGCGTCTCCCCGCCTCGTCCGTGGGCGCACACCCGCGCGCGGCGACGGTACGCCGCCCGTGCGCGACCTCTGCCTCGAAGAGCTCGCGATCGCCCGGTGCGAGCACGTCTACGCCACCCGGTCCCTGCTGGCCGACCTCCTCGACCTGCGCCACCGCCTCCCACTGCTCTGGGTCGCGGTCCAAGGGCTACGGCTCGAGCCGTGGGTGGCCCGCAAGATCGCCTCGATGTCGCGCAAGCTCACCCGCGACGCCGCGGCGCTCGTTGACGAGGCGGTGGCGGAGGCGGCCGGGCAGGCGGCCGGCCGCCTGCTCGCCATCGCCGAGGCCAAGGTCATCGAGGCCGACGAAGCCCTCCGGCTGGCCGAGCTGCAGGCGGCGGCGAAGGCCGCCAAAGGGGTGTGGCTCACCGCCACCCGCGACCAGACACCCAGGCTCGGCGAGCACCCCAGCACCGACGAGCTCCGGGCGGCGGCGTTCGGCTGGCTCGCCCGGCCCCACGATCTCGCCGAGCTCCGGCCTCCTCGACCACACCGCCGACACCCGAGCCGACGACCAGGCCCACGGTCGGCGTCCCGGGCGTCGGGCCAGGGCGGTGCTGTTCGTGCACCTGCACCAGGCCGCCCTGGACGGCCCGGTGACCACCATCGGCCCCGTCTTCCCCCACACCACCGGCCTGGACGTGAAGGTCGACCGCGACCACGCCGTCGCTGCCGCAGCATCGACACGATCACAAGCCCCCATCCGCGCTTGACTTTCCATCCAGGAAAGAGGAACGTCTCTTTCTAGACAGGAAAGTGGAGGTGGAGTGATGTCAGGAACGACTCCTGAGGAGGCGAGCGCAGCGCTCGCCGCGGTACGGCACGCGCAGTCGACAGTGGCCGGCGAGATCGGCCTGCCGCGCGGCTACTGGTGGGGCCTGGGGCTGGCCTGGGTCGGGTTCGGCGCCATCGCCGAGCTCGGCAACCCATGGGTGACCACGGTGGCGACGGCCGGCTTCGGCATGGTGCACTCGGTGATCGCCTCGCGGATGCTCGACGGCCGCCGGCGGTCGGAGCAGGTGCGGGTCAGCGCGGCCACGGCCGGGCGGCGTACGCCGATCGCGGTCGTCTCCATGCTGGTGGCACTCGTGGCGCTCACACTCGCCGCGGCACTGGCCTTCGACGCCGACGGCGCAGGTCACCCGTCCCTGGCGGCCGGCGTGCTCGTCGGCGCGATCACCGGGTTCGGCGGCCCCGAGCTGCTCCGGGGCGCGCGGCGGTTGTTCCGCGCATGACCGGCCGCTTCGACGAGCTCATCCACCCGAGCACGCGCCTGACCCTGATGGCGACGCTCGCGGCGGCGGACTGGGCGGAGTTCGCGTTCCTGCGCGAGCGGCTGGGCATGTCGGACTCGGCGCTGTCCAAGCAGCTGGCCACGCTCGAGGAGGCGGGCTACGTCGCCACCGAACGCCGTCTCGACGGCAGCCGGCACCGGCTGAGGGCACGCCTGACCCCGACCGGCCGGACGGCGTTCGAGGGTCATGTCGCGGCACTGCGGGCGATCACCGACCTCGCTGGCACGACGCCGTAGCGCCGAGTCGCTCAGACCTGCGCGGGGCGCAGGTCGCGCTTGAGGACCTTCCCGGTCGGGTTGCGCGGCAGCGCGCCGAGGAAGACCACCGAGCGGGGGCACTTGAAGTGCGCGAGCCGCTCCCGGCAGAACGCGATCACGTCGTCCTCGGTCGCGGCCGTCTCGGGTTTGAGGGCGACGTACGCCCGCACGGACTCGCCCCACGTCTCGTCGGGTACGCCGACGACCGCGCACTCGAGCACGGCCGGGTGCTCCGCCAGGACGCGCTCGACCTCGGGTGAGTAGATGTTCTCGCCACCGCTGATGATCATGTCCTTGAGCCGGTCCTCGACATAGACGAACCCGTCGGCGTCGATGCGCCCGATGTCGCCGGTCCGGAACCAGCCGTCCTCGGTGACGACCTTCCGGGTCTCCTCCGGCCGCCCGAGGAAGCCCTTCATCACCTGCTCCGACCGCAACCAGATCTCACCGGGGTCACCGGTCGGCACGTCCTCGAGGGTGCCGATGTCGACGATGCGGACCTCCATCCCGGGGAGGGCCCGGCCCGCGCTGAGCAGCCGCTCAGGGTGGCCCTCGGCCTCCGCCCGGCGGTGCTCGTCGGGCAGGAGGTGGGTGGCGACACCGCACACCTCGGTGAGGCCGTAGACCTGCATGAGGTCCATGTCGGGCCACGTCTTCATCGCGGCGCGCAGCAGCGGCGGCGGCATCGGCGCGGCTCCGTAGGTGAAGCTCTTCAGCCGGCTGAACATCTCGACGCCCTGTGGCCCGGACTGGATCACCTGCGCGAGCACGGCCGGCACGAGGAACATCCGGTTGGCGCCCTGCATGATGGCGCCGGCGAGCGACATCCCGTCGGGCTCCCGCGTCATGACACTGGGGATGCCGTCGTGCAGCCCGAAGAGGACGTACGACGACCCGCCGACGTGGAAGAGCGGCATCGCGACCAGGTTCTTGTCACCGGGTTCGAAGTCCCAGCCGTCGTGCGAGGCGACCGTGTGCCGGACGAAGTTCCGGTGGGTCAGCATGACGCCCTTGGGCCGGCCGGTCGTGCCGCTGGAGTAGAGCACCAGGCACGTGTCGTCGGCCGTGCGGGCGGGGTCCGGGTCGGCCGGCGTGGCGGTGGTCAGCCACTCCTCGTAGGGGTCGCCCGGCGCACCGTCCGTGGTCACCTCGATCACCCGGGTGACGTGCGGCAGGTCGCCGCGGATCGCCTCGATCGCCGGCATCAGCTCGCTGCCGACGACGAGCACCTTGGCGCCGCAGTCGTTGAGGGTGAAGCCGACCTCCTCGCCGGCCAGCCGCCAGTTGACGACGGCATTGGCGGCGCCGACCAGCCCGGCGCCGAGCGACAGCTCGACGCACGCGGGGTGGTTCTTGTCGAGGAACGCCACCATGTCGCCGCGGCCGACGCCGAGGTCGCGCAGCCCACCGGCCACCCGGCGTACCCGGTCGTGGAACTGCGCCCAGGTCCACGTCCGCTGCCCGTAGGTCATGCAGTCGCCGTCGGGGCTCACGCTCGCCCAGTGGGCGAGCCGGTCGTCGACGAAGGTGGGCTCGGGGGCTTCCATGGCGGGAGTGTGGCGCAGGCCACACGCCGGCACAAGCGACTCACCCGGTGGCGACCCGCTCCAGCCGGCGGACGTCGCGGACGAGGAGCGGGGCGATCTCGGCGAGCAGCATCACGCCTGCGACGAGAAAGAGCCACCGGTCGAAGCCGACGGCCTCCGCGAGCGGCCCGGTCAGCGCGAGACCGACCGGGCGGGCGACGAAGGAGCCGGCCACGTCGACGGAGTAGACGCGGGAGAGCTTCGCGTCGGGCACCTGCTCCTGGATCGAGGCGTTCCACTGGACGTCGTAGACCTGGAGCCCGAAGCCGTGCAGGAAGGCGCCGAGCAGGATGACCGACAGGCGGTCGGAGACCATGGCGAGCGGGAACAGCGGCGTCAGGCAGAGGAACACGCTCCCCCAGAAGAGACCACGCCTCGGATGCCAGCGCAGGCACAGCAGGCCGCCCACGACGAAGCCGACCATCATCGCGCCGAGCGCGAAGCCCCAGGCGTCGCGACCGATGCCCTCCCCCACCACGATCGGCCCGACGACGCCCTGGGCGCCGCCGAACATGAGGTGGTAGACGAGCGCCATCAGGATGCAGATCCACAGCCAGCGGCGGGTCCGCACCTCGGCGAAGCCCTCCCGGAGCTCGGCCAGGATCGTGCCGCCCGTGGTCGCCGGCGCCTGCTCGACGCGGAGCGCAGCGAAGCAGACCGCGGCGACCACGAACGTCGCCGCGTCGACGGCGATCGCCCAGCCCGGCCCGATGCCGGCGACGAGCACGCCCCCGACGGCGAATCCCACCATCGACGCCGTCGTCTGGAGCAGGCTGCGCATCGCGATCGCGCGGGAGAGCACATCCGCCGGGACGGTCATCCGGGTCATCGCGCTGGCGCTCGGCTGGCTGAGCGCGCTCAGGCAGCCGGTCACCACGCCGAGCACGGTGAGCAGCGGGATCGTGGCCACGTCGGCCACCAGGGTGCCGGCCACCACCGCCTGGACCAGCGCGCTGCCCGCGGCCGAGCCGCTCATCATCATCCGCCGGGACGTCCGGTCCCCGAGGACGCCGCCGAAGAGCGTCGTGACGACCTCGGCGAGCGCGAACGCCGCGACGACCATGCCGAGGTCGGAGGCCGAGCCGCCGAGGTCGAGCACGGCGAACGCCAGGGCGACCGGCGTGATGGCGTTGCCGAGCGCGCTCGTCGACGCGCCGGTCACCAGCAGGCGGAAGTTGCGATGGCGCAGCGGTCCTGGCCGGCGTACGGCTGTGGCGGCGGGCGTGACGTTCATCGGGGGCACTAGATGTGATGCCCAGCCAGGTTGTCCAACCTGGTGATGGGTGCTTGCTTGCCGATTGCTGAGTGGGGCCGGTGGTGGTTGTACTGGTGGACCCATCCTGGCAGGGCCGCGAGTCGGGCTGATTCGGAGTTGTAGAACTTCTTGAACGCCCAGCCCTCGGCCAGAGTGCGGTGGAAGCGCTCGATCTTGCCGTTGGTCTGGGGCCGGTAGGGCCGGGTGCGCTTGGGCGTGATGCCGAGCTCGGCGCAGGTGTCGCGCCATAGGTAGGAGCGGTAGCAGCTGCCGTTGTCGCTGAGAACACGCTGGACGGTGACGCCACGTTC
>NZ_FOLB01000024.1 GCF_900112345.1 Nocardioides terrae | reverse complement strand
CTTCGCCTAGCGGCTCCGGCTACTCGACCAGCGAAGCGGGCGGGCCTCAGCCTCGACCAGCGGGGTCATCCGCGGAGCGGGCCCCCGATAAAGTCTCCCCATGACGATGGAGGCCTTCGGCGAGGAGTTCGGCGAGGAGTCGTCGCGCTGGCAGCTGCCGGAGGACCTCTCCGGCACCACCGAGCCCGGCTGGCTGAGCGAGGGCGAGCTGGCGGAGACCCGTGGTCGCGTCCCGATGCTGTACGTCGAGGCGCTGCCGGTCCGCGTCGAGCCGGACGGCCGCGTCGCGAGCGTCGGCCTGCTGCTGCGCGGTTCGCCGACCACCGGACGGATCACCCGCTCGCTGGTGTCGGGGCGTGTCCTGCACGGCGAGCGGATCCGCGACGCGCTCATGCGCCACCTCGAGAAGGATCTCGGCCCGACCGCGTTCCCGGTGCTCCCGGTGAGCACCGTCCCGGCAGCGGTCGCGGAGTACTTCCCCTGGCCCGACCGGCTCCACGACCCGCGGCAGCACGCCGTGTCGCTGGCCTTCGTCGTGCCCGTGTCGGGGGAGTGCCAGCCGCGTCAGGACGCCCTCGAGATCACCTGGCTGACCCCGGAGGAGGCGGTGGAGGAGGCGATCGCCGCCGACATGGAGGGCGGTCGCGGCGCTCTGCTGCGCCAGCTCATGCACCACGCCGGCGCGCTCTGAGCGACGCCCCGAGCGACCGCACAGACCCATCCTCTAAGGTGCACATCGTGCGCCGCGTCACACTCCTGACCGCTCCTGTCCTCGCCTTCCTGCTCGCCGCCTGCGGCAGCTCCGGGCCCCAGCCCGGCACCGCGCTCGAGCTCGACGGCCAGCGGGTGACCACCCGCCACCTCGACGACATCGCGTCGCGCTACTGCAGCGCGCTGGCGCAGGTCGGCACCAAGGTCACCACGCAGGCGGTCCGCAAGCAGGTCGTCAGCGCGCTGGCCCTGCGGCTGATGGGTGAGCGGTTCTCCGCCGCCGAGGGGGTCGAGCCGGATTCGTCGTACGACGCCCAGGTGGCCCAGCTCGAGCCGCAGCTGACCGCCTTCGACCAGAAGACGCAGGACGCCATCATCGAGGTCGAGGGCGCGGAGTCGTTCGCCACGGCGCTCGTCAACAGCGGCGGCCAGCAGCGGTTCACCGACTGGCTCGGCGACCAGCACGTCGTCGTGAACCCTGTCTACGGCGTCACCATCGACGGTGACTCGTTCAAGCACGTCGACCCGAGCCTCTCCGTCGCCGCCAGCTCCGAGGCCAAGACCGCGGTCGACAACGCGTCGAACCCGTCGGCCGCGCCGGCGACCGGCAGCCGCGCCTGTGCCTGACGCCGTACCCAGCCCGAACGCCGGCGCCGAGCCGCTGGCGACGGGGGAGGGGCTGGTCGAGTTCCTCGACCTGATGCGGCTCATGCGGGAGCGCTGCGCCTGGAAGGCGTCGCAGTCGCACCAGAGCCTGGCGCGCTATCTGCGCGAGGAGTCGGACGAGGTGCTCGAGGCGATCGAGGAGGGCGACCCGCAGCACCTCGCCGAGGAGCTCGGGGACCTGTTGCTGCAGATCTACTTCCACGCCGCGATCGCCGAGGAGGCCGGCGAGTTCACGATGGACGACGTGATCGCGGGGCTCACCGCCAAGATGAAGCGTCGCAACCCGCACGTCTTCGGCCCGGAGTCGCAGACCGGCCGCCGCTACTCGATCGAGGAGATCGAGGAGCTCTGGCAGGCCGCCAAGGCCGCCGAGAAGAAGTAGCCGACAAGAAGTAGCCCAGTCGGCAGAAGCTCACGCTGCTCGCGAGAACTTCTGCCGACCCGGCGGCGCGGGATCAGGCCCAGGCGACGGCCTTGTCGGTGTCGACGCGGGGGAGCCGGTCGAACCAGGCGTTCTCGCCCGGGTGGCCGATGTTGACGACCATGAGGGTCGTCCAGTCGCCCTCGGGGAAGAACTCGGCGTCGATGCCGGCCTTGTCGTAGCCGCCCATCGGGCCGGCGGCGAGACCGGCAGCGCGGATGGCGAGGATGAACGCGCCGGCCTGCAGAGCGGCGGAGAAGTTGCCGGCGCCGTGGCGGGCGTCCTCGTCGGAGGCGAAGTAGTCCTTCATCTCCGGGCGGATCGGGAAGACGTTGGGGATCTCCTCGTGCCAGTTGGTGTCGTAGGCGACGATCGCGGTCACCGGGGCCGACGCGGTCTTGGCGCGGTTGCCGTCGGCCATGTGCGGGACGAGGCGGTCCTTGCCCTCCGGCGTGCGCACGAAGACGACGCGCATCGGCTGGGTGTTGGCCATCGTGGGGGTGAAGCGGGTGAGCTCCCAGACGTCGCGCAGCTCGTCGTCGGACACCGGGATGTCGGCGAAGCTGTTCACGCTGCGGGCGTGGGTGAAGACGATCTCGCGTCCACGGGCGTCGAGGGGCTGGAGGGCGACGGGGGCCGTGGTGGGCTCGGTGGTGGCAGTCATGCCGCTTTCAACTACGGGGTCACTCCGATGATTCCCGTAACTCCGGAAAAAGAAGTCACACGCGGAATCCGCTGGCTCGGACGTACCCTTGGCCCATGCCTACAGAGGACGTCGTCGTCGAGCATCGCGAGTGTGCCAGTGCCCTCTCGCGCGCCTTCGGATTCCTCGGCAAGCGGTGGAACGGCATCCTGCTCGGCGTCCTGCTCGGCGGTCCGGCGGGGTACGCCGAGCTGAAGCGTGCCGTGCCGGGGATCAGCGACTCGATGCTGTCGGAGCGGCTGGCGGAGCTCACCAGGGCCGGGCTGTTCCAGCGGCTCGTCGACCCGGGTCCGCCGGTCTCGGTGACGTACCAGCTGACCGCGTCCGGCCAGGCTCTCGCGCCGGCCTTCGCCGCCATCACGACCTGGGCCGAGGAGAACCTCCCCGGCACCGGCACCGGCACCGGCACCGGCACCGGCACCGGCACCGGCACCGGCGCCAACGCCTGCGGTGAGGACGCCTGACCCTCGCCGACGAGCGAGACACCGGGCGCGCCGTGCTCCCGCTGACGACTAGGCTGACGGGCGGTCCACCGACCCCACCGACCTAGGAGTTCATTCACGTGTCTGCGATCGAAGCCGTCGGCGCCCGAGAGATCCTCGACTCGCGCGGCAACCCCACTGTCGAGGTCGAGGTCCTCCTCGAGGACGGCATCTTCGCCCGCGCCGCGGTCCCGTCCGGCGCTTCCACCGGCGCCTTCGAGGCCGTCGAGCTGCGCGACGGCGACGAGCGGTACGCCGGCAAGGGAGTGCTCAAGGCCGTCGACGCCGTCATCAACACCCTCGCGCCCGTCGTCGAGGGACTCGACGCCGACGACCAGCGCCTCGTCGACCAGGCGATGATCGACGCCGACGGCACGCCCAACAAGGCCAACGTCGGCGCCAACGCGATCCTCGGCGTCTCGCTGGCCGTCGCCCGGGCCGCCGCGGACTCCGCCGGCCTGCCGCTCTACCGCTACGTCGGCGGCCCGAACGCGCACCTGCTGCCGGTCCCGATGATGAACATCCTCAACGGCGGCTCGCACGCCGACTCCAACGTGGACGTCCAGGAGTTCATGATCGCCCCGATCGGCGCTCCGACCTTCCGCGAGGCGCTGCGCTCGGGCGCGGAGGTCTACCACGCGCTCAAGTCGGTCCTGAAGAAGAAGGGCCTCTCGACCGGGCTCGGCGACGAGGGCGGCTTCGCGCCGAACCTGGACAGCAACCGCGCCGCGCTCGACCTGATCGCCGAGGCGGTCGCCAACGCGGGCTACGAGCTCGGCAAGGACATCGCGCTGGCGATGGACGTCGCCGCGTCCGAGTTCTTCAACGCCGACAAGGGGGCCGGCTCCTACACCTTCGAGGGCGCCGGGAAGAGCACTGACGAGATGGTCGACTACTACGTCGACCTGGCGTCGTCGTACCCGATCGTCTCCATCGAGGACCCGCTCGACGAGGAGGACTGGGACGGCTGGAAGGCGATCACCGACGCCCTCGGCAACAAGACCCAGCTCGTCGGCGACGACCTCTTCGTCACCAACGTCGAGCGGCTGGCCCGGGGCATCGAGGGCGGCCAGGCCAACGCGCTGCTGGTCAAGGTCAACCAGATCGGTTCGCTGACCGAGACGCTCGACTCCGTCGACCTCGCCCACCGCAGCGGCTACCGCTGCATGATGAGCCACCGCTCCGGCGAGACCGAGGACACCACGATCGCCGACCTCGCCGTCGCCGTGAACTGCGGCCAGATCAAGACCGGCGCACCGGCGCGGTCCGACCGCGTCGCGAAGTACAACCAGCTGCTCCGCATCGAGGACGAGCTCGCCGAGGCCGCGCGCTACGCCGGCCGCGGCGCGTTCCCGCGCTACCAGGGCTGACGCCTGCACGAACGGCAACGGCCGCGCTCCTCGAGGGGAGCGCGGCCGTTGCCGTTCGTGCAGGTCAGCGCCGAGATGGGTAGATGCCCTCGTCGCAGATCGCGTACGTCATGCCGGTCGGGGTGACCGGGCGCAGGTCGGGCAGCGCGAACGTCGTCGTACCGTTGCCGCCGAAGGTAGTGCCCATGAGGCTGAACAGCGCCGTGTTCTGGGCGATCGACAGCAGCCGACCGTCGGCCGGCAGACCGAGCGCCAGGTTGCCGGCGAATAGGATGGCCTGGCCGAGCGTGCATTCCGACGGCGGGTACGCCAGGGCGGTCGACATCGCCTCGCCATCGAATCGGCTCGCGAACGTGCTCCACGACGACGCGGTGCCGTTCCACAGGTCGACCTGCGCAGCGGTGACGCCCGTGCCGGCAGGGCCCTGAGGGCCGGTCGCTCCTTGCGGACCGGTCTCGCCCTGCGGTCCTGCCGGACCGGTGGCACCGGTCGCGCCCTGCGGTCCTGCCGGGCCCTGCGGGCCGGTCGAACCGGTCGCGCCGGTCGCGCCGGTCGCCCCCGCGGCACCGTCGGCTCCGGCGGCACCGGTCGCGCCCTGCGGGCCGATCGGGCCGGCAGGCCCGATGTCGCCGGTCGGCCCGGCCGGTCCGGCCGGGCCCTGCGGACCCTGGGGGCCGGTGTCACCGGTGGCGCCGGTCGGTCCGGCCGGCCCGGTGGCGCCCGTGGCACCGGTCGCGCCGGTCGCGCCGTGGACACCAGCGGTGCCGGCGGGCCCGGCCGGGCCCTGCTTGACGCTCTTCATGTTGGGGTGCCAGACGATGCTCTGCTCGCCGGGCCGGCAGCCGCGGCTCAGGCTCACGATGCGGAGCTTGCCGGTCTTGACCGTGTAGCAGGCCTTCACGTTGTGTGAGGTCGTGGCGGCGTCGGCCTGCGTCGTGGCGAGCATGACGCCGCCGAACACGAGAGAGCCGATCGAGGCGAGGACAGCCGTCCTGCGGGAGTGGGGGTTCACCGGCCGCACGCTAGGCCGTGATCCGCCGGACCTGAGGAGAATCCTCGAAGTCGGGACACAGGTCCCGGGTCGGCCGGTCGACCGTGCCGGAACGACCGCGACGGCCGCGCTCCCGGGGCGGGAGCGCGGCCGTGGTGCGGTCGGTCGCTACTTGGCGCAGACGGTGTAGGCGGTGACCGGCGTGTTGGCGTCGGTGTAGATCGTGACGGTCCAGTACTGCACCGAGGCCAGCTCCGCCGGGCCCAGTGTGCCGCCACTGGCGTTGCTCGGATACGACGCCATCAGCATGTCGTTCGAGCCGGTGCCGTAGACGCCGCCGCCGATCGCGACCTCGCCCGTCGTGCACGCTCCGCCCGTCGCCCGCAGTGCTCCAGCCTCCGCGAGCGATCGCGTCGCCGTTGCGTAGCGGACTCCGCTGAAGCCACCAGCAGCCCCGGCCGGACCGGCCGGACCGGGGTCGCCCTTCGGGCCCTGGACGCCCTGGATCCCCTGAGATCCCTGGGGGCCCGGGTCGCCCTGCGGCCCGGTCGCGCCGGCCGCGCCGGTCGCACCCTGCTCGCCCGGCTCACCCTGCGGCCCCGCCGGTCCCTGCGGACCGACGGACCCGGTCGACCCGTCCGTGCCTTGCGGACCCATAGGGCCGACGGGACCGATCGCCCCGGTCGGCCCCGTCGGGCCCTCGGCACCCGCCGGGCCCGCAGGACCGGTGGCCCCGGTCGCGCCCGTAGCGCCCGTAGCACCGGTGGCACCCGTGGGCCCGGCCGGACCGGCCGGGCCCCGCTTGCCGCCTTTGCCGGACGTCGCGGTGGGGTGCCAGACGATGCTCTGCTCGCCCGGGCGGCACGAGCTCGTCGGCTTCACGACGCGGAGCTTGCCGGACTTGGGTGCATAACAGGCCTTCACGTCATGTGAGGTCGTGGCAGCGTCAGCGTGCGTGGTGGGCAGCAGAACGCCGCCGAACACGAGTGCGCCGATCGAGGCGAGGACAGCCGTCCTGGGGGAGTGGGGGTTCACCGACGGGACGCTAGGGCCGGCGAAGGGCGGACCTGAGAGAAAATGTCGAAGTGAGGACGCAGGTCCTGGCTCGCTGATCGAGAGTGCCAGAAGGTCGGGATCAGTCCGCGTACGTCGGGGCGGGGACCGACTTCATCGACGGGTCGAGCCGGAGGCCCTGGGCAAGTTCGGCCGCACCCTCGTCCTTCTGACCGAGGTGCACCAGCGCGAAGCCGAGCCGCATGTGGGCCGCCGCGTTGTCGGGATCGCTCGTCAGCGCCTTCCGGTAGAGCGCGACGGCCTGGTCGAGGTCGTCGTCCTCGAGCAGGATGGCCTTGTTGTAGAGGGCCGAGGTGAGCGTGGGCAGGGCGGCCAGCGCGTCGTCGTACTCCTTGCCCGCGGCGTCGTCATCGCCGGCCTGCTGCGCGAGGTAGCCGAGGTTGTAGTGCGCGTAGGCGTTCTTCGGGTCGAGGTCGAGCGCCTTGTCGAAGGTCGTCGTCGCCGCGTCGGGATCGCCGTCGGCGAGCTGGTCGAGGCCCTTCTTGACCAGCTTGGCGGCCGCCTTCGCGTCGGCTGACGACTTCTTGTCGCCCTCGTCGTCGCCGCAGGCGGTCAGCCCGGTGCTGACCAGGACGAGGAGCGCGACGGAGGCGAAGAGGCGACGGAGCACGGCGGTCACCTTAGTCGAGCGGGTGCCGTCGCGCGGTCGGAACGGCTCAGTCCGCGAGGGAGGCGGACAGCAGGAAGCGGTCGACCTCGATCCGCAGGGCGACCCGCTCGGGATTGGGCCGTGGGACGCGGTACCGCCCTGTGTAGCAACTCTCGGCTCGCCGTACCGCCTCCGGGTCCGCGAGGACGCGAGCGCGACCCTCGAGCGTGGACCACCGCGCGCCGTCGACCTGGCAGGCTGCCACGCGGCTCCCGTCCGGACCGGCCGCCGCGACGTGGCGAGCCTTGTGCGACGCGCCATGGGTGATCACCCAGGCGCACCGCTCTTCGTGGTCGAGGACCACCCCGACCGGCACCACATGGGGGCGCCCGTCCGCTCGGACGGTGGTCAGGGCGCACAGGTGACGTTCGGTCCAGAAGTCGCGCAGAGCGGGCGGGAACCCGTCCCAACCGGGCGTCCAGGAGGTCATGCGGGCCAGTCTCCCCGACGGCGGTTCACCGACCCGACTCGTCGCGAGCCGTCGGTGCTCCACCGGGCACGCGTCACGTCGCCGCGGTAGTGCCGGGCCCGGGCCGGCGAGCCGAGGAGTTCGCGAAAACTGGCCCGGCTCGGCGGGTGAGGCACGGATTCGGGGGGTCGGGTCAGGGAGAATCGCCCGCATGACCGACCAGCGACGCAGCACCGGCCGCGGTGGCACCCGCGGGCCGAGCGGTCGCACCGGTCCCGGCCGTACGCCGGCCGCCCGCCGCGCCGCCGAGGCCCGCGCGGCAGCGGCCGCCGCCGCCGACCGGCTGACGAGGATCGACCCGCGGGCGAACCCCAAGCTGACCGGCCGGGCTGCCGTGCTCGTGCTCGTGGTGGCGGTGCTGGTGGTGTCGTTCGCGTCCTCGCTGAAGGCCTACCTGCAGCAGCGCGACCACATCGACGAGCTGCGCGCGCAGATCGCCCAGCGCACCCAGCGGATCGACGAGCTCCAGACCGAGAAGGAGCGGTGGAAAGACCCGGCCTTCGTCGAGAAGGAGGCCCGCGAGCGATTCGGCTACGTCATGCCGGGGGAGACCGCCTACGTCGCGCTCGACGCCAACGGCAACCTGATCAAGCCGAAGGCCGAGCTGACCTCGCCCGACGCGGTCGGCGACAAGAAGCCGAAGGCGTGGTGGGAGGATGCGTGGGCGTCGGTGCAGCTCGCCGGGGACCCGCCGGCCCTCGACCAGCGCGAGCCCGCGCGCAAGATCAACGGACTGAAGGACGCTCAGTGATCGACCCCGCCGACGAGAGGGCGGTGGCAGCCCAGCTCGGCCGGTTGCCGCGAGGCATCCACGAGATCGGCCACCGCTGCCCCTGCTCGCTGCCCGACGTCGTCACGACCGAGCCGCGTCTGCCCGACGGCACGCCGTTCCCGACGACCTACTACCTCACCTGCCCGCGCGCGGCCTCCCGCATCGGCACCCTCGAGGGCGAGGGCCGGATGAAGGCGATGCAGGACCGGCTCGGCACCGACCCCGAGCTGGCCGCCGCCTACCGCAACGCCCACGAGCGCTACCTCGCCGCGCGTGCCGAGCTGGGTCAGGTGGACGAGATCGAGGGCATCTCGGCCGGCGGCATGCCCGACCGGGTTAAGTGCCTGCACGTCCTCGCCGGGCAGTCGCTCGCGCAGGGCCGCGGCGTCAACCCGCTCGGCGACGAGGTGCTCGACGAGCTCGGCGCGTGGTGGGCGAGCGGCCCCTGTGTCGAGGTGCCTCCGGGTGGTTGAGGAGCTTGCGCAGCAAGCGTCGCGAAACCGACGGGTCGCCGCGATCGACTGCGGCACCAACACCATCAAG
The DNA here is from genome assembly GCF_900112345.1 of Nocardioides terrae. Taxonomy (GTDB): domain Bacteria; phylum Actinomycetota; class Actinomycetes; order Propionibacteriales; family Nocardioidaceae; genus Nocardioides; species Nocardioides terrae. The sequence goes on along the minus strand of NZ_FOLB01000024.1, from coordinate 7,537 downwards.
CTGCTGATCGGCACGCACACCGGCGACGGTCTCGACGTGGCGGTCCGCGAGGCCCGGATGGTCCGCCTCGGCCAGGGCCTCGACGCCTCGGGCGTGATCGCCGCCGAGGCGCTGGAGCGCGCGTTCGCCGCCATCGACGAGTACGCCGACCTCATCCGTGACCACGGGGCCGACCGCGTCCGCTTCGTGGCGACCTCGGCGACCCGGGACGCTGCCAACGCCGAGGTGTTCACCGCCGGCGTGCGCGACCGGCTCGGCGTCGAGCCGGAGGTCGTGTCGGGTGCGGAGGAGGCGGCCCTCGCCTTCGACGGCGCGGTCCGCAACCTGCGCCACACGCCCGACCTGCCCGCACTGGTCGTCGACATCGGCGGCGGCTCGACCGAGCTGATCCTCGGGACCGCGCTGACCTCGGCGCCGAGCGCCGCCCACTCGATGGACATCGGCTCCGTGCGGCTGCACGAGCGGCACCTCCGCTCGGACCCGCCCACGATGGACGAGGTCGCCGCCTGCGTGCGCGACATCGACGACCACCTCGACCGGAGCCCCGTCTCCCCGACGGCGGCCGCCGGCGTCATCGGCGTGGCCGGGACGACCACCACGGTCGCCGCGGGGGTGCTCGACCTGCCGGCGTACGACCGCGACGCCATCGACCAGGCCGAGCTGGCCGTCGACCACGTGCACGCGCTGGTCGACCGGCTCGTCGCCATGACCGTCGCCGAGCGGCTGGCGCTCCCTTGGATGCACCCCGGCCGTGCCGACGTGATCGCCGCTGGCGCGCTCATCCTCAGCCGGGTGCTGCGCCGGACGCCGGCGGCGACGCTGCTCGTCTCGGAGAGCGACATCCTCGACGGCATCGCCTGGTCGCTGGTCGAGCCCCATTAGCCTCGGGACGTCATGCGCGCGCTCTGAGGGGCGAACAGCTCGCGTGACGCCCCGAGGCCCCCGTATCCCAATCGGCAGAGGAATCCGCCTTAAAAGCGGAAGAGTCTGGGTTCGAGTCCCAGCGGGGGCACCAGAGGACTCAACGCACGCGATCATCAGCATCCGTGTCTCGACCGGCCAGCAGGCCGAGTCAGGGCCGGGGTTGCAGGCGCAAGAGGCGGCGTGCGTCGCCTCTGGGAGCGGCTGGGCTCGGCCGCGAAGCCAGCGAGAACCTGAGTTGCGATCGCAGGCGAGGTGTCAGGTGCGGTCACGCCGACGACTCGCCTCGGGCCACCAGGCGCCCACGGGTGTCCGCTTGTCGAACGCCTTCTTGATCGCAGCCTTCGTCAGAACTTCAGGTGATGCGCTACTTGCGGTGGATCAAGCCTTGCTGCCGACCGACTACGACAGCCCACACCAGGGTGACGACGGCTGCGGTCAAGGTCAGGGTGATGATCGCGCCGCCTTTGATCAGCACGAAGTTTGCCGTTGAGAGGGTTTCGAGCAGCCACAAGGTGATCCCTCCCTTGACCAAGATCACCAAGCCCCACATCAGCGTTAGCCGGCGGAAGAGGGCGCGCATCTCGGGCCGCGCCGCCACTGACGCACTCATCGGGTAGAAGTCCGGAGCCAGACGAGCGATCACTGGCCGTGAGGTCCACAACGATCCGAGGAAGATGACGGCGACCGCGAAGTCAGCGAACACAGGCTGCACGAAATACACGAACGCGTTGCCCGTAACGAGGGTGAAGGCCGTCCTGACCGTCAAGATCCCCAGGGTCAACAGCAGCAATCCGGACACCGGCCGCCTGGTCGCATATCGCCAGGCCATCGCACCGACCATCCACGCGAGGGCGACGATTACTGCCGTCGCGACGTTGAAGAGTCGCAGCATCAGCCACAACAACACAGCTGGAGCGATCACGGCCGTCGCCAGACTCACCGCTACGCGAGTCAGGACCTCGCGAGGGTGCAACCCCGCATGTTGCTGATCGACCGACACAACGGCACGGTAGCCGTGCGTTCCGCTGGCAATGCTCGTCATCTGGCGACTTGGCGGTCACTCCTTGGTGAGGTCTCGGCGTCGAGCCCCGTCACAGGGTCGATGCCGTTCGCCGTCCCGCGCGGCGCGGCTGATGGTTCCATCGAAGACCGATGCAAAGATCAGACGTTTCTCAGCCGCCTGCGGAACGGCGCGACGCGACCGAGCGTTGATATCAGTGGTGGCGCCTAGGATGGCGCCATCAGGTGCCGTCAGAGCGACGGCCCTCGGCCTCCGAGGAGAGACCAACATGCAGAGCAACAACCCGGTGTTCAGAAACTCCGAGGGGTTCGGCAAGAACTCCTACGGCAACTCGATGTACGCCGGCAACGGACAGGCCCACACGGGCTTCGGTTCCGGCTCCGGCTACTCCGACCCCAGCACCTGGGGGACCGGAACGCCCGGCGCTCCTGCGCGGACGTCCGCCGGCCCGATGACGATCGACTCGGTCGTCCAGAAGACCGCCATCTCGCTCGGCGTCGTGATCGTCGCAGCGCTGGCCACCTGGATCATGACCCCGTCGCTGGACGACGCCGTCGTCGACCTCGGCCCGATCACGGCCGCCGTGACGATCGGCTCGCTCGGCGCCTTCGCGCTGTCGATGGTCAACTCGTTCAAGCGGGTGATCAGCCCCGCGCTGGTCCTCGTCTTCTGCGCGTTCGAGGGTGTGGCGCTCGGCGCGCTGAGCAAGCTGTTCGACGCGCAGTTCGGTGGCAGCGTCGTCTCGGGCGCCGTCATCGGCACCTTCGCCGCGTTCGCCGGCACCCTGGCGGCGTACAAGTTCTTCGACATCAAGGTCGGCAACAAGTTCCGCACCATCGTGATGGCCGCAGTGCTCGGCATGGTCGGCCTGTCGGTCCTCGAGCTGGTGCTGAGCATGTTCGGTGCCCAGCTCGGGCTCTTCGGCTTCGGTGGCCTCGGCCTGCTGACCGCCGTCGTCGGCCTGGTGCTCGGCGTCTTCATGCTGGTGCTCGACTTCGACTTCGTCGAGCAGGGCATCCGCAACGGCCTCGAGGAGCGCGAGTCGTGGCGGGCGGCGTTCGCGATGACCGTCAGCCTGGTCTGGATCTACACCAACCTGCTGCGCATCCTCGCCGCGTTCCGGCAGTAGTCGGCAACACGTAGAAACGCACAGCGGCCGCTGGGTCCTCCCGGCGGCCGCTGCTGCGTCTGGAGGGTCAGTTCGCGGTCTCGTCCAGCTCTGGCGCCTCGCGGTGCAGCGCCCGCCTGCGGCGACGGCGCAGCGTCACCCACAGACCGCGGATGCCGAAGCGGCGCGCCTCCTCGGGCACGGCCGTGGCGCCGAGCTCGGTGCCCGGCCGGTTGACGGCCCGCAGCGCGGCCGCGGCGATCGGGAGTACCACGCGGCCGCGGACGATCTCCACGTCGGTCGCCTCGTCGCCGACGAGGCCGAGCGCGGCGAGCGTCGACGGGACGAGCACACCGGCGAGGGCGGCGTACCCCGCGGCCGACGGATGGAACTTGTCGGGCCCGAAGAAGAAGCCGGGCTGGGCCCGGAACTCCGCGCCGAGGATGTCGGCCAGTGACAGGGTGCGACCGCCCGCCTGGATGGTCCGCACGGTCTGCTCGGCCGCGACCCGGCGCGACCAGGCCCGCGCCATCTGGCGCAGCGGCGGCAGGATCGGCTGCACCGTCCCGAGGTCCGGGCAGGTGCCGACGACGACCTGGATCCCCGCCTCCTGCAGCCGGCGCACGGCGTGGGCCAGATGGCTGACCGAGGTCCGGGGCCGCTTCAGCCGCACGACGTCGTTGGCCCCGATGAGGATGACCGCGGCATCGGCGCGGAGCAGGATGGCCTGGTCGACCTGGAGGTCGAGGTCGGCGGACAGCGCGCCGACGACCGCGATCTCGTCGAGGTGCACCGGCCGCCCGGTCTGCTCGGAGATGCCGCTTGCGAGCAGCGCACCGGGCGTCTCCTCGACCTCCTCGAGGCCGTAGCCGGCCGCGGAGGAGTCACCGAGCAGGGCGACGCGGATCGGTGCTCCGGGTCGGTGGTGGCCGTACCACCCGGTCGCGTCCGGCGGCGGCTTGAGCTCGACGGCGTGCACCGCCGCATGGGCGAACTTCGCCTCGGCGGCCATCACCGCGAGAAGCCCGAGGAGCGAGGCGCCGAGCCCGCCCGCGGCGACTGCGACGGCCTTGGTCGGGAGGTCTCGGCGGCGGGAACGCACCCTCACACTCTAGAGAACCGCCGATGCGAGTCGTACGCCGCCCGAGTGCCCGTCGCGGAAGGCGGTCGCGGCCGTCCCGACGACTACGGTGGCCCCATGGAGTACGTGGACTCATTGATCGACCTCATCGGCAACACCCCGCTGCTGAGGCTCGGACGCACGCTCGACCTGCCGCAGGGCGATCCCCAGGCCGGCCCCCTCGTCCTCGCGAAGGTCGAGTACCTCAACCCGGGCGGCTCGGTGAAGGACCGGATCGCGACGCGGATGATCGAGGCCGCCGAGGCCTCCGGCGCCCTGCAGCCCGGCGGCACCATCGTGGAGCCGACCTCGGGCAACACGGGCGTGGGCCTGGCCATGGTGGCCCAGAAGAAGGGCTACAAGTGCGTCTTCGTGTGCCCGGACAAGGTCAGCGAGGACAAGCGCAACGTCCTGCGCGCCTACGGCGCCGAGGTGGTGGTCTGCCCGACCGCCGTCCCGCCCGAGCACCCCGACAGCTACTACAACGTCAGTGACCGGCTCTCCAGCCAGCCCGGCGCGTGGAAGCCCGACCAGTACTCCAACCCCAACAATCCGCGCTCGCACTACGAGACCACCGGCCCCGAGATCTGGAAGCAGACCGAGGGGCGGATCACCCACTTCGTCACCGGCGTCGGCACCGGCGGCACGATCAGCGGCATCGGCCGCTACCTCAAGGAGCAGAACCCCGACGTCCAGGTCATCGGGGCCGACCCGGCCGGCTCGGTCTACTCCGGCGGCACCGGTCGCCCCTACCTCGTCGAGGGTGTGGGCGAGGACTTCTGGCCCGAGTGCTACGACCGCGACGTCGCCGACCGGATCATCGAGGTCTCCGACGCCGACTCGTTCGCCTTCACGCGCCGGCTCGCGCGGGAGGAGGCGCTGCTCGTCGGCGGCTCGTCCGGCATGGCGGCGTACGCCGCGAAGCAGCTCGCCCACGAGCTCGCCGAGGCAGGGCGGACCGACGCGGTGATCGTGGTGCTGCTGCCGGACTCCGGCCGCGGCTACCTCACCAAGGTCTTCAACGACGCCTGGCTGGCGCAGTACGGCTTCCCGACCAGCGCCGAAGCTCCCCACCAGACCGTCGGAGAGGTGCTGCGCGGCAAGAGCGGGCGACTGCCCGACCTCGTGCACACCCACCCCAGCGAGACGGTCGCCGAGGCGATCCACATCCTGCAGGAGTACGGCGTCAGCCAGATGCCCGTCGTCCGTGCCGAGCCGCCGATCGTGGCCGCGGAGGTCGCCGGGTCGGTCTCGGAGCGCGGCCTGATGGAGGCGCTCTTCACCGGGAACGCCCGGTTGACCGACTCCGTCGAGCACCACATGTCGCCGCCGCTGCCCACCGTCGGGTCGACCGCCGACGCGCGGGACGCCGTCAAGCAGCTCGAGACCGACGACGCAGTGCTCGTCCACGAGGACGGCAAGCCGGTCGGCGTGCTGACCCGCCAGGACCTCCTGGCCTTCCTCAGCGCGAGCTAGCGGGCCGGCGGCGGCGTCGGGCGGTGCGCGTCGGGGGCGGGCGCGGTCAGTCCTGACCGCGCCGGCGCCGCTGCACCTGCTCGGCGATCAGCGCCCGGCGCAGCTCGCGGGCCTGGGGCTCCGCGAGGCCGAGGATCAGGACCACGTCGACCGCCGGGTCGCCGTTGGGTCGGCTGCTCGGCCAGCTCCGGAGGACCGACGCCCAGTGCTCGAAGGACTCCGACCCGATCGAGAACGTGGTGGAGACGGACGCTCCCTCGACGAACGGCTCCGCCTCGTCGGGTGTGAGACGGAACCGGACCGCCCCCTCGCTCACGTCGGCCAGCGTGCCGGTGATCGTCCCGCCCGCGACGGTGATCGTCCCGGTGCCGTCCATGGGCAGGCGGAAGTGGGCCCGCCGCTGGGCGCGGGTCGCCTCACCCTGGGGAGTCAGGACCCAGAGGGCGACGATCCCCTCCCGCGGCGTCTCGGTGAGCTCGGTCGGCAGGGTGTAGGAGCCGCCCTCGGTCGTCCAGGTCATCTCGATCGCGGCGCCTACCTCCGGGGCGTCCTCGAGCGGGACGTCGAAGGGGCGTCCCACCGTGAAGGCGTGCTGGTCGAGCGCCTCGAGCCGGCTCTGCCAGCTGCGGCCCTCGGCGTCGCGGAGGACGAGGGAGGCGTGAAGGGGAGGGAGTGCGGTGGGCATCGGGGCAGATCTGGTCGGGGACGCTGACTTGCCCATTGTCCGTCACCGCGGCGATGACGGCTCGGGAAGTAAGGGGTGCGGGACGTTGGTCCCTGCCCGACCGACCTAGTCGTCGCCCGCGCCGTCGCCCGCGCCGTCGCCCGCGTCGTCGCTCGGGTCGGTCTCGCCGTCGAGGTAGACCCAGCGTCCGGCGCGCTGCTCGAACCTGCTCCGCTCGTGGAGCTCCCCGGCCCCCGTGCGCGAGAGATAGGAGGCGGTGAACTCCACCCAGTCCTCACCGTGTCCGGAGATGGCGAGCCCGGTCCAGGTCAGGCCAGGGTCGAGCAGGACGTCATCCGGCCGCGTGCGCGGGTGCCAGGTCGCGAAGACGAAGTCCGCGTCTCCCACGACGTAGGCGGAGTAGCGCGCCCGCATCAGCTCGAGGGGGCTGCCGGCGGTCCGGTTGCCCCGGTGCAGTCGCCCGCAGCAGGCGTCGTAGGTGGCGCCCGACCCGCACGGGCAGTCTCGTCCGAACACGACCGCGACCCTAGTACGTCGCGCGGAACCGGCCGCTGACCTGGGAAGACGGCGCACATGCGCTCCCGATTTGTGTCATGCACGTCGGACCTCTAATGTTCTCCGGGTTGCCGCCGGAGCGGCGGGCAGCAAGACCGACAGGTCGGGCTGCCGGCCCCGCAGCGACCACCTCCTTCGACCGATGCTTCGGCTGATGCGTGGTGCCCGGACCGCGAGATTCCGTCGATTAGGCGGGAACGAAAAGTCCGGGATAAAGTACGGAACACCGAAGCAAAGCCCCGGATTAACGCCGGAGCGGATGCTTCGGATAAGCTTCAAACAAGTCCCGTAGGGGAGAGCGAGAGCTTGATCCGCGGTGTGCGTGTGATTCTTGAGAACTCAACAGTGTGTCATAGTCGACGAATTAGTTTGTTATGCCCCGTCGACTGCCTTTTTGGTGGTTGATGGTTTCTTTGACAATTGATTCTGGCAATTTTTTGTCAGTGTCTCCTGTCAGGGCATCTCTTTTTCTCTGCATCGACCTGGTTGGTGTGGGGTGTTGTTTTTCAACGGAGAGTTTGATCCTGGCTCAGGACGAACGCTGGCGGCGTGCTTAACACATGCAAGTCGAGCGGAAAGGCCCTTCGGGGTACTCGAGCGGCGAACGGGTGAGTAACACGTGAGTAATCTGCCCTTCACTTCGGGATA
>NZ_FOLB01000003.1:298408-347877 GCF_900112345.1 Nocardioides terrae | reverse complement strand
TGGCGTGGTTCGCCGAACGTGGCGTCACCGTCCAGCGTGTTCTCAGCGACAACGGCAGCTGCTACCGCTCCTACCTATGGCGCGACACCTGCGCCGAGCTCGGCATCACGCCCAAGCGCACCCGGCCCTACCGGCCCCAGACCAACGGCAAGATCGAGCGCTTCCACCGCACTCTGGCCGAGGGCTGGGCGTTCAAGAAGTTCTACAACTCCGAATCAGCCCGACTCGCGGCCCTGCCAGGATGGGTCCACCAGTACAACCACCACCGGCCCCACTCAGCAATCGGCAAGCAAGCACCCATCACCAGGTTGGACAACCTGGCTGGGCATCACAACTAGAACGCCACCGCCATCAGCTCCCCGAACAGCGCCTGCTCGTCCGTCAGCCGCGGGTCCAGCCCGCGGGCGGCGAACCACCGGCACATGTTCGTGCAGTCGCGCAGCAGGAACTCGGCGCCCGCCGGGTTGGCCACCAGGTCGACCATCTGCGGCAGGTCGATGACGACGAGCCGGTCGCCCACGGCCAGGATGTTGTACGGCGACAGGTCGCCGTGCACCAGCCCCTGCTCGGTCAGGGTGAGGAGGACGGCGCGGAGCTGCTCGAAGTAGTCCGCGAGCAGGGTGGCCTCCGGGCGGGTCTGGGCGAGCCGCGGCGCCGTCTCGCCGTCCACCTCGATCCACTCCATGAGGATCTCGGTGCCGTCGACCTGGACGGGGTAGGGGACCGGCAGCCCGAGCTCGTGGCAGCGCACCAGGGCCTCCCACTCGGCGCGCGCCCACTGGCCGGCGGCGACCGACCTGCCGTAGTCGGTCTTGTTGGCCATGGCGCGGGCGTCGCGCGAGTTCCGCGTGCGGCGGCCCTCGGTGTAGCTGGCCGAGCGGTGGAAGGTGCGGTGCTCCTCGCCGCGGTAGCGCTTGGCCACCATGACGCAGGAGTCGCCGAGCCGGTCCGATCCCGGCACGGCCCGCTCGAGCAGGAAGGCGTCGGCCTCCTTGCCGGTCTTGAGGATGCCGAGCTCGGTGTCGATGGCGGCCTGGGAGGTCACCACCCAGTCCGGGCGCGGCTCCGGTCCGCGGCAGAGCGGCTCGACGGCGAGCCAGGTCGACCAGCGCGAGCCGGGGTCGAGCTCGTCGTCGCCGTCGAAGGCGACGAAGTCGAAGGTGAAGCGTGGGTCAAGCGTGACGTCGGATGACAGATCGGAAGACAACGGTGCTCCGGTGAGGGTGAGAGGGATGGCGGGTGGGCAGGCCGACAACGACAGTCGTCACGGTTCCTCGCCTCCTCTCGGTCATCACCGGGCACAGCGCCCGATCGCCGACATCGTCCCGGGGCACCCACCGGCCGCGCAACCGGTTTTCTCAGTGGCCGCCGAGCAGCGGGGCCATCGCCCGCGCGGCCAGCGACGGCCGACCGGTGACGCGCTCCTCGGCGTCGGCGACGGTCATCGCCCGCAGGCCGGCGTTGATGCCGAGCCAGCGCAGCGGCTCGGGCTCCCAGGCCGGCGAGCGGTGACCGACCCAGGGGAGCGCGGTGAGGTCGGAGGAGTGCCCCAGCACCAGGTCCCGCAGCGTCCGGCCGGCCAGGTTGGTGGTGGTGACCCCGTCGCCGACGTACCCGCCCGCCCAGCCGAGCCCCGTCGCTGCGTCCAGCCCGACGGAGGCGCACCAGTCCCGGGGGATCCCGAGCGCCCCGCCCCAGGAGTGGGTCACCTTCGTGCGGGCGAGGACGGGGAACATCTCCAGCAGCGCCGACCACAGGCTCGCGAAGACGTGATCGTCGCGGTCGTTCGCGGGGTCGATCCGGGAGCCGAAGTGGTACGGCGCCCCGCGGCCACCGAAGACGAGCCGGTCGTCCGCGGTGCGCTGGCCGTAGACGATGAGGTTGCGGTGGTCGCTGAACGTCTCGCGCCGCGCCAGCCCGATCTCCGACCAGACCGACTCGGGCAGGGGAGCGGTCGCGATGATGAGCGAGTAGACGGGCACGACGGCCCGCTCGAGCCCGCGGAGGCCGGGTGTGTAGCCCTCCGTCGCGCGCACCACCACGTCGGCGCTCACCGTGCCCCGCGGCGTGAGGACGCGGTGCGGTTCGATCGCGGTGACCGGGGTCTGCTCGTGGATCGTGACGCCGCGGCCCTCGACCGCCCGGGCCAGCCCGCGCACCAGCTTCGCGGGGTGGATCGCCGCGCAGTCGGGGGTGTAGGTCGCGCCGAGCGTCCCGGTCGCGTTGAGGACCGCCCGCGCCTCCGCCTCGTCCAGCAGCCGTACGTCGTCCTCGCCACGCCCCCACGAGCGGGCGTCGTCGACCTCGGCGCGGGCACGGGCGAGCTGCGGGCTGCTGCGGGCGAGCACGACGGTGCCGCCCTTTGCGATGTCGGCGTCGATCCCCTCGGCGCTCGCCGCCCGGATCACCTCGTCGACGCTCTCCCGCATCGCCCGGTGCTGGGCGAGCGCGCCCTCCCGCGACCCGAGTGCGGCGAGGGCGCCCAGCGACGCGGGGAAGAGCGCCGAGGCCCAGCCGCCGTTGCGCCCCGACGCCCCGAAGCCGGCGACCTCCTTCTCGACGACCGCGATCCGGAGGTCGGGTCGCGCCTCGGCCAGGTAGTAGGCGGTCCACAGACCGGTGAAGCCGGCGCCGACCACCGCCACGTCGACCGCCAGATCCCCGGCCAGCGGCGGCCGGGGCGTCCACGGATCGCCGGCCGTGGCATGCCAGAGCGAGAGGTCGGCGTACGAGCTCACCGCACGCCCCACGAGTAGGTCTGCTTCTGCAGCCGCAGGTACATGAACGTCTCGGTCGCGACGACGCCCGGGATGGCGCGGATGCTGTCCGAGATCAGCTCGAGCAGGTGCTCGTCGCTCTCGGCGACGACCTCGGCGAGCAGGTCGTAGGAGCCCGCGGTGATGACGACGTAGTCGACCTCCTCAAGCGCGCTCAGCGCGTCGGCGACCGGGTCGAGCGGCCCGGACACCCTGATGCCGACCATGGCCTGCCGGGCGAAGCCGAGCTCGAGGGGGTCGGTGACGGCGACGACCTGCATCACTCCGGAGTCGATCAGCCGCTGGACCCGCTGGCGGACGGCGGCCTCGGAGAGTCCGACGACCTTCCCGATCGCGGCGTACGAGCGGCGGCCGTCCTGCTGGAGCTGCTCGATGATCGCCTTCGAGACCTCGTCGAGGGTCACCGGCTGCTTGGTGCGGGTGCGGGTCATGGGCGTCAGTGTCCCGGCTCGTCCTGCCAGTGGTCAAAGGTTCCGCCGCGTGTGGCTGAGGTTTTCGGTGGTCCGGCACCGGTCAGGCGACGTAGTTCGTTGCAATCTCGTTTCCAGGCCACGGATTCCCTTGTGGCGCACCCGGCGATCGTGCCACGATCCGGGCACCCGGATCGCCGGGGTGGGAAGGAGGTGCGCCGTGGCCGGACCTGGCCTGAGCCGCCGAAGTGTGTTGAGGGGTGCCGGCGCGGGTGCGTTCGGCCTGGCCAGCATCGCCGTTCTGCCGTTGTTCTCCACGCGCGACCTGAAGCAGGACCCGGCGGCGTGTCGCGCGACCGACCGGTCGGCGACCGACAAGCGGCTGGTGGTCTCGAACTGGCCGGCCTACATCGACGAGGACGACCCGGACAACGACTACACCTCGACGCTGACGGACTTCCAGAAGGAGTTCGGCATCGACGTCAGCTATGTCGCCGACGTCAACGACAACGTCGAGTTCTTCGGCAAGGTCAAGAACCAGCTCGGCGCCTGCGCGCCGACCAAGCGGGACATGTTCATGCTGACGGACTGGATGGCCGCGCGGATGATCCAGATGGGCTGGATCCAGAAGCTCGACAAGTCGAAGGTCCCGAACCTCGACAAGAACCTCATCTCGTCGCTGCAGGGCGTGGGATGGGACCCGAACCGCGACTACTCCGCGCCGTGGCAGAGCGGCTTCACCGGCATCGCCTACAACAAGTCGCTGGTCAAGGAAGTCCGGACCATGGACGAGCTGCTCACCCGCGACGACCTGCGCGGGAAGGTCACGATGTTGACCGAGATGCGCGACACGATGGGGCTGATGCTGCTCTCCGGTGGCAAGGACCCGAGCAAGTTCAGCAGCGACGACTGGGCCGGCGCGATCGACAAGATCAGCGCCGCGCGGCGGCGCGGGCAGATCCGCGCGTTCACGGGCAACGAGTACCTCAACGACCTCTCCGCCGGCAACATCGCGGCCTGCGTCGCCTGGTCGGGCGACATCGCGGCCGCCGAGGACGAGAACCTCGTGTTCGTCCGGCCCGAGGAGGGCCTGATGATCTGGTCGGACAACATGATCGTGCCCAACCTCGCCTCCCACCAGGCCAACGCGGAGAAGTGGATCGACTACTACTACGACCCCGCGGTCGCGGCGAAGCTCGCGGCGTACGTCTGGTACGTCTGCCCCGTCGACGGTGCGCAGGCCGAGATGGAGAAGGTCGACCCGACGCTGGTCGACAACCCGCTCATCTTCCCGAGCGAGGACTACCTCAAGGCGACCCACGTCTTCATGGCGCTCGAGGAGGCCACGATGCGGCAGTACGAAGGAGATTTCAACGATGTCATCAGTGGCTGACGCCCCGGCCGGCGGGCGCGACCTGTGCCTGACCGGGCTGCGCAAGGAGTACCCGAACGGCTTCGTGGCGGTGCAGTCGCTCGACCTGGAGATCCCCCGGGGCAGCTTCTTCGCCCTGCTCGGGCCGTCCGGCTGCGGCAAGACGACGACGCTGCGCATGGTCGCCGGCCTCGAGACGGTGACCGCCGGGTCGATCACCATCGGCGACCAGGACATCACGCACGAGAAGCCCTACCGGCGGCCGGTCAACACGGTCTTCCAGAACTACGCGCTCTTCCCGCACCTCAGCATCTCCGAGAACGTCGCCTTCGGGATGCGCCGCCGTGGCGTGAAGGACGTGAAGGGCCCGGTCGCCGACATCCTCGAGCTCACCGAGCTGACCGAGCAGGCGAACAAGCGCCCGGCCCAGCTCTCGGGCGGTCAGCAGCAGCGTGTCGCACTCGCCCGGGCGCTCATCAACCGGCCGGAGGTCCTGCTCCTCGACGAGCCGCTCGGCGCCCTCGACCTCAAGCTGCGGCGGGCGATGCAGCTCGAGCTCAAGCGGATCCAGACCGAGGTCGGCCTCACCTTCGTGCACGTCACGCACGACCAGGAGGAGGCGATGACGATGGCGGACACGATCGCGGTGATGAACGCCGGCGTCATCGAGCAGCTCGGCAGCCCGACCGAGCTCTACGAGAACCCGGCGACCACGTTCGTCGCGAACTTCCTCGGCCAGTCCAACCTCATCGGCGGCAGCGTCGTGGGCGTGGAGGGCGGTGCTGATGGGCAGGTCAAGGTCGACATGGAGGGCACGGTCGTCTCGATCCCGGTCGAGCGCGCCCACACCGCCAACACGGTCGGCACCAAGGGGTGGGTCGGGGTCCGGCCGGAGAAGGTCCTCATCGCGCCCGCCGGTGAGCCCATCGACGCACCGGGCAACCACATGACCGGCGCCGTCATCGTCGACTCGAGCTTCATCGGCGTCTCGACGCAGTACGTCGTCAGGATGCCGTGGGGCCGGGAGATGCTCGCCTTCGAGCAGAACACCGGCGCCCGTGGCGTCCTCGCCCCCGGGACGAAGGTCGACGTCTCCTGGCGCCCCGAGTTCGCCTTCCTCCTCGACTCCAGCCAGGACATCGACGCGGGGCTGGGAGAGGCCTGATGGTCGCCCTGACCCCGGAGACGGATCCGACGCCCGACGCGGTGGCCGGCGGGCCGCGCCAGCGGCGCAAGCTGACCGGCTACTGGCTGATCCTGCCCACGGCGGTCTGGCTCGGCCTGTTCTTCGTGGTGCCGTTCTACTCGCTGCTCGCCACGTCGCTGTTCGACCCGGACGGCTCGGTGCTGACCGGCTACGACGTCACCTACCACTTCGCCAACTTCGGCCACGCGCTCAGCGAGTACTGGCAGCCGATGGTGCGGTCCCTCTGGTACGCCGCCCTGGCGACCGCGTTCTGCCTCGTGCTCGGCTACGTCCTCGCCTACGCGATCGCGTTCAGGGCCGGGCGCTGGAAGAACCTCATGCTGGTGCTGGTGGTGGCGCCGTTCTTCACCAGCTTCCTCATCCGGACACTGTCCTGGAAGCTGATCCTCGGCGACAACGGGTGGGTGGTGGACGCGCTGCAGACCGTGCACATCCTCGGGTCCGACAACCGCCTGCTCGCGACCCCGATCGCGGTCGTGGCCGGCCTGACCTACAACTTCCTGCCGTTCATGGTGCTGCCCCTCTACGCCTCGCTGGAGAAGATCGACGGTCGGCTGATCGAGGCCGCGAGCGACCTCTACGCCTCGCCGTCCCGCGCGTTCTTCAAGGTGACCTGGCCGCTGTCGCTGCCGGGCGTCGTCGGCGGCACGCTGCTCACCTTCATCCCGGCCACGGGCGACTTCATCAACGCCTCCCTGCTCGGGAGCCCCAACCAGCGCATGGTCGGCAACGTGATCCAGGACCTGTTCACCACCACGGGCGACTACGCGAGGGCCGGCGCTCTCTCGGTGATCCTGATGCTGATCATCCTGGTGCTGGTGCTGTTCTACATCCGCAAGGCCGGGACGGAGGAGCTGCTGTGAGCTTCGTACGCCGCAACCTCGTGCTGCTCCTCGGGCTGCTCGTGCTGGTCTACATGTACATCCCCAACGTCATCGTCGCGCTGATGTCGTTCAACGACAGCAGCCACGCCCGCAACCTCTACCGGTTCCAGTCCTTCACGTGGGACAACTGGCTGCATCCCTGCCGGCCGGACGGGATGTGCGCTGCGGTCGGGAAGAGCGTCGAGATCGGCCTGCTGGCCACGCTGGTCGCGACCGTGCTCGGCACGCTGGCCGCGTTCGCGCTGGTGCGCCACCGGTTCCATGGACGCGGGTCGATGAACATCGTGCTGTTCCTGCCGATGGCCTCCCCCGAGATCGTGATGGGCTCGTCCCTGCTCGCGCTGTTCGTGGCGACCGGCTTCGGCGGTCGGCTCGGCTTCTGGACGATCCTCATCGCGCACGTGATGTTCTGCCTGTCGTTCGTCGTCATCACCGTGCGGTCGCGGCTGGCCGGTCTGGACGCCAACCTCGAGCAGGCGGCGATGGACCTCTACGCGACGGAGTTCCAGACGTTCTGGCGGGTCACCTTCCCGCTCGTCTTCCCCGGCATCCTCGGAGCAGCGCTGCTCGCCTTCAGCCTGTCCTTCGACGACTTCATCATCACCAACCTCAACGCCGGCCAGACGGTCACGTTCCCCATGTTCGTCTGGGGCGCCGCGCAGCGCGGTGTGCCGATGCAGGTCAACGTCGTGGGCACGGTGATGTTCCTGATCGCCATCGCCGTGGTCGTCAGCGGCGAGGTCCTCTCCCGGCGACGCGCCAAGGGGCTCGTCGCCTGATGCACCCGGCCCTGGCGGAGGCCGAGCCGACGGCGTACTGGCTCGACGACCCGACCCGGCCCGAGCCGCTCCCGCCCCTGGCGGGAGCGGCCGAGGCCGACCTCGTGGTCGTCGGCGGTGGCTACACCGGGCTGTGGACCGCGCTGCTCGCGCGGGAGCGGTTCCCGTCCCGGTCGGTGCTCGTGCTCGAGGCGGGCCGGTGCGGCGGCGAGGCGAGCGGGCGCAACGGCGGCTTCGCCTCGGCGAGCCTCACGCACGGCTTCGGCAACGGGCTGGCGCGCTGGCCCGACGAGCTCGAGACGCTCGACCGGCTCGGCGCGGAGAACCTCGCCGCGATCGGGGAGACCGTCGCCCGGTTCGGGATCGACTGCGACTGGCGCCTGACCGGCGAGCTGTCGGTGGCGACCCGGCCGCACCAGGTCGACGAGCTCGCCGAGCTGTCGGGACAGATGCGGGAGCGGGGCGTCGGGCACTCCCTCCTCGATGCCGTCGGCGTGCGCGCGCTGCTCGACTCCCCGACGTACGTCGGCGGGCTGCTCGAGCCGCACGGCACCGCGCTCGTCGAGCCGGCAAGGCTCGCGTGGGGCTTGCGGCAGGCGTGCCTGGACGCCGGCGTCGTCATCCACGAGAGCACTCGGGTGACCTCGCTCGACCGCGGCTCGACGGGGCTGCGCGTCGCGACGGACAGGGGATGGGTCCGGGCGGGGCAGGTGGCGCTGGCGACCAACGCCTTCCCCCCGCTGCTGCGGCGGCTCTCGCTGATGACCGTGCCCGTCTACGACTACGTGCTCATGACCGAGCCGCTCTCCGAGGCCCAGATGGCGTCGATCGGCTGGTCGGGCCGGGAGGGTGTGGGGGACTCCGCCAACCAGTTCCACTACTACCGGCTCACCCGCGACAACCGGATCCTGTGGGGCGGCTACGACGCGGTCTACCACTACGGCTCGCGGATCTCGCTCTCGCTCGAGTCCGGTCCGACCCACGACCGGCTGGCCCGGCACTTCTTCGAGACCTTCCCGCAGCTCGAGGGGGTGCGCTTCACGCACCGCTGGGCGGGCGTCATCGACACCTGCACCCGCTTCTCCGCCTTCTTCGGCACCGCCCTGGGCGGCGACGCGGCCTACGCGCTCGGGTACACGGGCCTCGGCGTGGCGGCGACGCGCTTCGGCGCCCAAGTGATGCTCGACCTGCTCCGGGGCGAGTCCACCGAGCGGACCGGTTTGGCCATGGTGCGGCGGAAGCCGCTGCCCTTCCCGCCCGAGCCCCTGCGCTGGGCCGGCATTCGCATGACCACGCGCTCACTCGCCCGCGCCGACGCCAACCACGGCCGCCGCAACCTCTGGCTCCGCACCCTCGACCGCGCGGGCCTGGGCTTCGACTCCTGACGCCGAGTCGGCAGAAGTTCGTGATGCTGAGACGCCGAGTCGGCAGAAGCTCTTCACGGGTCTGAGGGCTTCTGCCGACTCGGTGGTCCGCGCCGGCTAACCCACGCCGGCGGCCGGGAGCGGGATCAGAGCAGCGAGTAGGCCTTGTCGAGGACGACGCGCAGGATCCGCTCGATCTCGTCGAACTCGGGCTGCCCGACGATCAGCGGCGGTGAGAGCTGGATGACCGGGTCGCCGCGGTCGTCGGCGCGGCAGTAGAGGCCCTCCTCGTAGAGCGCCTTGGAGACGTAGCCGTAGAGGATCCGCTCGCACTCGTCCTCGGTGAAGGACTCCTTGGTCTCGCGGTCCTTGACCAGCTCGATGCCGTAGAAGTAGCCCGAGCCGCGGACGTCGCCGACGATCGGCAGGTCGTAGAGCTTCTCCAGCGTCGAGCGGAACGCCGCCTCGTTGGAGGAGACCCTCTCGAGGATCTTCTCGTCCTCCATGATCTGGAGGTTCTTCAGCGCCACGGCGGTGGAGACCGGGTGGCCGCCGAAGGTGTAGCCGTGGGCGAACATCTGGCCGTCGGCGAGGAAGGGCTCCATCAGCCGGTCGGAGGCGATCATCGCGCCGAGCGGGGAGTAGCCCGAGGTCAGGCCCTTCGCCGAGGTGATGATGTCGGGCTCGTAGTCGAACTTCTGCCCGCCGAACCATGTCCCGAGCCGGCCGTAGGCGCAGATGACCTCGTCGGAGACGAGCAGGACGTCGTACTCGTCGCAGATCTCGCGCACGCGCTGCCAGTAGCCGGGAGGCGGCGGGAAGCAGCCGCCCGCGTTCTGGACCGGCTCGAGGAAGACGGCGGCGACCGTGTCGGGGCCCTCGTTCTCGATCGCGACCGCGATCTGGTCGGCGGCCCAGCGGCCGAAGGCCTCGGCCGAGGCGTCGTCGGTCACGTCGATCAGGCCACCGGTGATGGAGTCGGCGCGGTACACGTTGGTGTTCGGGACCCGGAAGGTCGAGGGCACCAGCGGCTCGAACTGCTGCTTGAGCGACGGCAGCCCGGTGATCGACAGCGCGCCCTGGGTGGTGCCGTGGTAGGCGATCGCGCGGCTGATCACCTTGTGCTTGAGCGGCTTGCCGACCAGCTTGTAGTAGTTCTTGGCCAGCTTCCACGCCGTCTCGACCGCCTCGCCGCCGCCGCTGGTGAAGAAGACGCGGTTGAGGTTGCCCGGCGCGAGGCCGGCCAGCTTCTCGGCGAGCTCGATGGCGGCCGGGTGGGCGTAGGACCACAGCGGGTGGAAGGCCAGCTGCTGGGCCTGCTTGGACGCCGCCTCGGCGAGCTCGGTGCGGCCGTGGCCCAGCTGGTTGACGAAGAGCCCGGCGAGGCCGTCGAGGTACCGCTTGCCGTGGACGTCGTAGATGTAGGCGCCCTCGCCCTTCACGATGATGGGCACGTCGGCGCTGTCGTAGGAGGAGTGCCGCGTGAAGTGCATCCAGAGGTGGTCCTTGGCGGCACGCTGCAGGCGAGCGAGGTCGGGGGCGTTGTCCGGGTCCATGGGTCCCATGCTCCCTGGAGATACCGCAGGATGCAAGTGAATCCGTCGCCGTTGCGCGGACTCGACGACGGAATCCGTTGTGGCGAGCGGGGAAGACTTCCAGGATTCGCCGTGGCGACGCAGGATCCAGTCGTCGCCGGCAGCGGGTCTGCACCTTTGTGCAACGCATGAACTCGCAGGCCCGGCGGGCTCGGTCCCGACGGCATCAGGGATGAGGATCAGCGACTAGTTGCCGCCGACCCGGTGGCCCTCTCGGGAGGAAACAACCCATGCCCCTGTCGCGCCACCTCACATCCCTCGCAGCCGGAGCCGTCGCGGCCGGTGCGCTCCTCGCCGTCGCACCGAGCGGTACGGCGACCGCCGCTCGTCCGGAGGCCGCCGGTTGTCAGGTCAACGAGTCCGGGACGCCCGCCTTCGCCGCCCGCGGCGGCACCGGCGGCGACACCCGCGCCGTCAGCGCCGCCGAGCAGAAGCGGATCCAGGCGGACCTCGAGAAGCGGCTGGCGGCCAAGAAGGGGGCGACCGCCGCCTCGAGCGGTCGCATCGGCGCCACCGTCCCGGTCTACTTCCACGTGATGCTGAGCGCGAGCGGCGCGGGTGACGTCACCCAGTCCCAGATCGACCAGCAGATCTCCGTGCTCAACCGTGACTACGCGGGCGGCAAGTCGTCGACCGCGGCGGACCTGGGCGTCACGTTCACGCTGGCCGGCGTCGACCGCTACAAGAACAACTCCTGGCACCAGGACAAGCAGTCGTCGACGTACCGCAGGCAGACCCGACTCGGCGGCAAGAACGCCCTCAACGTCTGGCTCGTCGACTTCAGCTACCTCGGCATCGCGACGTTCCCGTGGGACTACGCCCGGCAGGGCGCCATCGACGGGATCCGGGTGCAGTACTCCTCGCTGCCGGGCGGCAGCATCGCCAACTACAACCTCGGCGAGACCGCCAGCCACGAGGCCGGCCACTGGTTCGGGCTCTACCACACCTTCCAGGGCGGTTGCACCGCCACGAACGACGAGGTCACGGACACGCCGGCCCAGTCCAGCGCCACCAGCGGCTGCCCCGCGGGTCGCGACTCGTGCTCGCTGCCGGGTCTGGACCCGATCCACAACTTCATGGACTACAGCTACGACAGCTGCTACCTGGAGTTCACGCAGGGCCAGGCCGACCGGGCCTCGCAGATGTGGGCGGCGTACCGCGCCTGACCCACGCGCCGAGTCGGCAGAAGCTCGGAGAGCTTCTGCCGACTCGGCGCTGAGAAGTCAGGCAGTGGCGGAGAAGGCCTCGGCGACGACATCGAAGGCCTCCTCGAGCAGCTCGTCGCTGATCGAGAGCGGGGGCAGGAAGCGGAAGACGTTGCCCCACGTCCCGCAGGTGAGGACGACGACGCCCTGGGAGTGGCAGTACGCCGCCACGCGTGCCGTCCGGGCGGCGTCGGGCTCGAGCGTCCCGGGGGTGGTCAGCTCGATCGCCATCATCGCGCCGCGGCCGCGCACCTCGGCGATGACGGGGTGGGCGTCCTTGAGGGCGTCGAGACGGGCCCGCATGAGCGCACCGATGTCGCGGGCGCGGCCGGCGAGGTCACCGGTCTCCATCTCCTCGATCGCGCCGAGCGCCGCCGCGCAGGCGACGGGGTTGCCGCCGTAGGTCCCGCCGAGCCCGCCGGCGTGGACCGCGTCCATCACCTCGGCGCGACCGGTCACGGCGGCGAGGGGGAGGCCGCCCGCGATGCCCTTGGCGGTGGTGATCAGGTCGGGGACGACGCTCTCCTCGTCGACCGCGAACCACGCGCCGGTGCGGCAGAAGCCGGCCTGGATCTCGTCGGAGACGAAGAGCACGCCGTTGGCGCGGCACCAGTCGGCGATCGCGGGCAGGAACCCGGGCGCGGGCACGACGAAGCCACCCTCGCCCTGGATCGGCTCGATGACGACGCAGGCGAGGTTGGCGGCGCCGACCTGCTTCTCGAGCACGTCGATCGCGCGGGCCGCCGCCTCGGCGCCGGAGAGGCCGTCGCGCAGCGGGTAGGACATCGGCGCGCGGTAGACCTCGCCGGCGAAGGGCCCGAAGCCGTTCTTGTAGGGCATGTTCTTCGCCGTCATCGCCATCGTCAGGTTGGTGCGACCGTGGTACGCGTGGTCGAAGACGGCGACGGCGTCGCGTCCGGTCGCCACGCGGGCGATCTTCACGGCGTTCTCGACCGCCTCGGCGCCGGAGTTGAACAGCGCCGACTTCTTGGCGTGATCACCCGGCGTCAGCTCGGCGAGCTTGGCGGCGACGTCGACGTAGCCGTCGTACGGCGTGACCATGAAGCACGTGTGGGTGAACGCGGCCAGCTGCTCGGTCGCCCGTGCGACGACGCGGGGCGCGGCGTTGCCGACCGTGGTGACGGCGATGCCGGAGCCCAGGTCGATGAGGCTGTTGCCGTCCACGTCCACGAGCACGCCGCCGCCGGCCGCGACCACGAAGACGGGCAGAGTCGTGCCGACACCGTCGGCGACGTAGGCCTTCTTGCGGTCGAGCCGCTCGAGCGAGCCCGGCCCCGGGATCGCGGTGACGAGCTTGCGCTGCTGGGGGACGGTCGGGCCGCCGATCTCGGTCATGGGGAGAGGGTATGACGCGCGGATCCGTCTGTTGAAGCCGCCGGCGCCACGGATCCGGTCAGCTTCGCGCAGGAGCGCGACGGACGGGGAGCGCGGTGGGCGGCGGCACCGGTCCCTGCAGGAACTCGGTGATCAGCCCGGCCACGAGCGCCGGCTTCTCGACCGGCACCGCGTGGGAGGCGCCGGGCACGACGGCGAGCTGCCCGGCGCGGAGCCCCTCGAAGAGGGCGACGGTGTGCGCCAGGGCGACCATGTCGTCGTCGCCGACGAGCACGAGGGTCGGGGTGGCGACGGCGGCCAGGTCCCCGGGAGCCAGGGTCGGCTCGGTGCGGGCCAGCGTGTTGAACTTCTCGAGGACCACCGGGAAGTGGTCGCGGCCGTCGGGGGAGCGCCGCCCGTAGGACTCCGCCATCCCTGCCGAGACCCCAGGATCCTCGGCGAGCCCGTCGAGGACGATCCCGTCGTGGTGGAAGTTGGTGCCGATCAGCACCTGCCGAGCGATCAGGTCGGGGCGCCTGCGGCTGGCCAGCAGCGCGGCGATGCCGCCGTCGCTCCAGCCGACCACGTGCACCGGGCCGCCACCGAGCAGCTCGACCACCGCGATCACCTCGTCGGCCATCGACTCGTAGTGGAACGGCTCGTCGGTGTCGGCGGTCCAGCCGTGGCCCTTGCGGTCGAAGGCCACCAGCTCGTACGACGACCCGAGCGGCTCCTCGAGCGCCGTCAGCAGCTCCTCGCTGCAGCTCAGCCCGCCGTGCAGCAGCAGGATCGTCTCCGAGCCGCTGCCGCAGCGGTGCAGCCAGGTCGGATGACCGGCGACGTCGACGTACTCGCCCATGATCGCCACGTTAGCGACGACGCCTGGGAGGATGGTGACGTGCAGGACCCCCGCGACCCCCGTCAGATCGTCATCCTCGGCAGCACCGGCTCGATCGGGACCCAGGCGCTCGACCTGGTCCGGTCCAACCCGGACCGCTTCCGCGTCGTCGGACTGACCGCCGGTGGGAGCAACCCGGAGCTCTTCGCGCAGCAGGTGGCCGAGTTCGGTCCCGCCTTCTCCGGACTCGGCGAGGAGGCGAGCGTGGAGGCCGCTTCCATGGGCGCCGACGTGGTGCTCAACGGCATCACCGGCGCGGTGGGGCTGCGTCCGACGCTCGCCGCTCTCGACGCCGGCAACACCCTCGCGCTGGCCAACAAGGAGTCGCTCATCATGGGCGGCCCTCTCGTGCGCGACCGGGCGAAGCCCGGCCAGATCGTGCCCGTCGACTCCGAGCACTCGGCGATCGCCCAGTGCCTGCGCGGCGGCGCCGCGTCGGAGGTACGCCGCCTGGTGCTGACCGCCTCGGGCGGCCCGTTCCGTGGGCGGTCCCGCGCGGACCTGGAGCAGGTGAGCGTCGAGGAGGCGCTCGACCACCCGACGTGGGCCATGGGTCCGGTCATCACGATCAACTCGGCGACCCTGGTCAACAAGGGGCTCGAGGTCATCGAGGCGCACCTGCTCTTCGGCATCCCCTTCGACCGCATCGAGGTCGTGGTGCACCCGACAAGCGTCGTCCACTCGATGGTGGAGTTCGTCGACGGCTCCACGCTGGTCCAGGCGAGCCCGCCGACGATGCTGATCCCGATCGCGCTCGGCCTCGCCTGGCCGGACCGCGTCCCGGACGCAGCCCCGCCGGTCGACTGGTCGACCACCAACACCTGGGAGTTCTTCCCGCTCGACGACGAGGCGTTCCCGGCCGTCTCCCTGGCGCGGGCGGCGGGGGAGCGGGGCGGCGTCGCGCCGGCGGTCTACAACGCCGCCAACGAAATGTGCGTCGATGCCTTCCGGCGCGGGGCGCTGCCGTTCACCGGCATCGTGGACACGGTGGAGAAGGTGCTCGCGACCGCTGACGACGTACTCTCGAAGCAGCCGCTCACCGTCGACGACGTGCTCGCCGCCGACGCGTGGGCACGGACCACCGCCACCCAGCTGATCGGAACCGGAACCCGATGACCGCCGTCTACTACGCCCTCGGCGTGGTGCTCTTCTTCGTCGCGATCCTCGCCTCGATCGGCCTGCACGAGCTGGGCCACCTCATTCCGGCCAAGGCGTTCGGCGGCAAGGTCACGCAGTACTTCATCGGGTTCGGCCCCACCGTCTGGTCGACCCAGCGCGGCGAGACCGAGGTCGGCGTCAAGGCCATCCCGCTGGGCGGCTACGTCAAGATCATCGGGATGCTCCCGCCCGACGCCGAGGACCTCGGCGAGCGGCAGCCCGACGGGTCGCTGAAGGTGCGCAAGTCCAACACCGGGATGTTCACCCAGCTGATCTCCGACGCGCGCGCGGCGGAGTGGGAGCTGGTCCAGCCAGGCGACGAGGACCGGCTGTTCTACCGGATGGCGTGGTGGCGGAAGGTGATCGTGATGGCCGGCGGGCCGACGGTCAACCTGCTCATCGCCTTCGCGCTCTTCAGCGTGATCTTCGGTGCGTACGGCGTCCGCGAGCTCAAGGCCGACAGCGGCCGGCCGGTCCTCGACGAGGTGTCGCAGTGCGTCGTGCCCTACGTCGAGCAGCGGACCGACTGCCGTGCCGACGACCCGGCCTCGCCCGCGGCGAAGGCCGGGCTGAAGCCGGGCGACACGATCACCAGATTCAACGGCGTCGCCGTCGGCGACTGGGACCAGCTCAAGGACCTGGTCCGCGCCAACGACGACGGCACCGCGACGATCGGCTACCTGCGCGACGGCGTCGAGCACACCGCGACGACGAACACCACCGTCGAGGCGCGACCGGACTCCGCGACCGACACCACCCTGCGGGAGGTCGGCTTCCTCGGCGTCTCGCCGACGACGCGCGTCGTCGCGACCAAGGGCGGCCCGATCTTCACGCTGGAGCAGATGGGTGGGATGACCCGCGACAGCGTGGTCGCGCTGGCCCATCTGCCGGTCAAGGTCTGGGGCGTCGCGAAGGCGATCGCCGGTGTGTCCGAGCGTGACCCCAACGGCCCGGTGAGCATCGTCGGCGGCGGCCGGATCGCCGGGGAGGCGGTCTCGGAGCAGGACTTCCCGCTGCTCGACAAGGTGATGTTCCTGCTCGGCCTCGTGGCGGGCTTCAACCTCTTCATCGGCCTGTTCAACTTCGTGCCGCTGCTCCCGCTCGACGGCGGCCACATCGCCAGCGCGCTCTGGGAGGCGCTGCGCCGCGGCCTCGCCCGGCTGCGGCGGCGGCCCGACCCCGGCTACGTCGACGCGGCCAAGCTTCTCCCGGTCGCCTACGTCGTCGCCTCCGCGCTGCTCGTCATGGGCGGCGTCCTGATCGTCGGGGACCTCGTGGTCCCCGTTCACCTGCAGTCCCAGTAGACACGGATACTTGACGCCATGACCGCCATCAGCCTCGGCATGCCCGCCGCCCCGCCGCCGGTGCTCGCTCCGCGCCGCCGGACCCGCCAGATCCAGGTGGGCAAGGTCGGCGTCGGCAGCGACCACCCGATCTCGGTGCAGTCGATGACGACCACGCTGACGGCCGACGTCAACTCGACCCTGCAGCAGATCGCCGAGCTGACGGCCTCCGGCTGCGACATCGTCCGCGTCGCCTGCCCGAGCCAGGACGACGCCGAGGCGCTGGCCGAGATCGCCCAGCACTCGCAGATCCCGGTCATCGCCGACATCCACTTCCAGCCGAAGTACGTCTTCGCCGCGATCGAGGCCGGCTGTGCCGCCGTACGCGTCAATCCCGGCAACATCCGCGCCTTCGACGACCAGGTCAAGGAGATCGCCGCCGCCGCGAAGGACCACGGCACCTCGATCCGGATCGGCGTCAACGCGGGCAGCCTCGACAAGCGGCTGCTGGAGAAGTACGGCAAGGCGACGCCCGAGGCGCTGGTCGAGAGCGCCGTCTGGGAGGCCGGCCTCTTCGAGGAGCACGACTTCCACGACTTCAAGATCTCGGTCAAGCACAACGACCCGGTGATCATGGTCCGCGCCTACGAGCTGCTCGCCGAGCGCGGCGACTGGCCGCTGCACCTCGGCGTCACCGAGGCGGGCCCGGCGTTCCAGGGCACGATCAAGTCCGCGACCGCGTTCGGCGCCCTGCTGAGCAAGGGCATCGGCGACACCATCCGCGTCTCCCTCAGCGCGCCTCCGGTCGAGGAGGTCAAGGTCGGCATCCAGATCCTGCAGTCGCTCAACCTGCGCCCGCGCAAGCTCGAGATCGTCAGCTGCCCCTCGTGCGGCCGCGCCCAGGTCGACGTCTACAAGCTCGCCGAGGAGGTCACCGCCGGCCTCGAGGGCATGGAGGTGCCGCTGAGGGTCGCCGTCATGGGCTGTGTCGTCAACGGCCCGGGCGAGGCCCGCGAGGCCGACCTCGGCGTCGCCTCCGGCAACGGCAAGGGCCAGATCTTCGTCAAGGGCGAGGTCATCAAGACGGTGCCCGAGTCGCAGATCGTGGAGACGCTCATCGAGGAGGCGATGAAGATCGCCGAGGGCATGGAGGCCGTCGACGGCATGGCGCCGTCGGTCAACGTCGGCTGAGCCGGCCGACATGGTTAGGCTCGCCCCGTGCTCACCACGCGTCAGGGGATCCGGCCTCTCGGCCCCGCGGACCTGGACGCCTTCCTCGCGCTGGTGATCACCGACCCGGTCGTCAACGTCTTCGCCGACTACCGGGCACGCACCACCGGCCTCGAGCCGCGCTGGCTCGGCGGCGAGATGTGGGGTCGGTACGCCGGCGGGGCGCTCGTGGCGGCCTGCCACGTGGGCGCCAACCTGGTGCCGATCTGCGCGACCGACGAGGACGCCCGCGCCTTCGGCGAGCGGGCCCTCACCCGCGGCCGCACGGTCTCGACGATCGTCGGGCCCGACGACGCGGTCCGGTCGTTCTGGAACACCGTCGCCGGCTCGTGGGGTCGTCCGCGCGACGTCCGGTGGGGTCAGCCCCATCTCCAGCTCGACGGGGATCCTGTCGTCGAGGGTGACCCGCTGGTCCGGCGTACGAACCGGGCCGACCTGGCGGAGGTCTACCCGGCCTGCGTCGCGATGTACACCGAGGAGGTCGGCGTCTCGCCCGAGCACGGCGGCGGCGCCGAGCTCTACCGCGCCCGCGTCCTCCAGCTGATGTCGCGGGGCTGGTCCTTCGCCAGCTTCGACGAGTCCGGCCGGCTCGTCTTCAAGGCCGAGGTGGCCTGCGCGTCGCCGTACGCCGCCCAGATCCAGGGCGTCTACGTCGTGCCCGACATGCGCGGCCGGGGACTGGCGACCACGGGCATGGCCGCGGTGGCCCGGATCGTCCGCCGAGAGATCGCGCCGGTCGTCTCGCTCTACGTCAACGACTGGAACGTGCCCGCGCGGCGCGCCTACGAGCGGGTCGGCTTCGTGGAGTCGGCGCGGTTCTCGACGATCATGTTCTGAGGCATGTTCTGAGGCATGTTCTGAGGGGACGGGTGCGTCTGGGCGATCGGTGCGGGCCTGAGCGCGTCGGACCGGACTCGATCACCCATCTGCATCCATGTCCCGGAGTACCTGCGGTGCTGGTCGAGCCGTAACCTTCTGCTCATGCTGATGCGGATGTCGACCCTGTTCGTGCGGACCCTGCGAGAGGACCCCGCGGACGCCGAGGTGCCGAGCCACCGGCTCCTCGTCCGGGCCGGCTACATCCGTCGCGCCGCGCCCGGCATCTACAGCTGGCTCCCGCTCGGCCTGCGCGTGCTGCGCAAGATCGAGGGGATCATCCGCGAGGAGATGGACGGCATCGGCGCGCAGGAGGTCAGCTTCCCGGCGCTGCTGCCCAAGGAGCCCTACGACGCGACCGGCCGGTGGACCGAGTACGGCGACGGCATCTTCCGGCTCAAGGACCGCAAGGACGGCGACTACCTGCTGGGCCCGACCCACGAGGAGATGTTCACGCTCCTCGTCAAGGACCTCTACAGCTCCTACAAGGACCTGCCGCTCAGCCTCTACCAGATCCAGAACAAGTACCGCGACGAGGCGCGTCCCCGCGCCGGCCTGCTCCGCGGCCGCGAGTTCATCATGAAGGACTCCTACTCCTTCGACGTGACCGACGCCGGCCTCGAGGAGAGCTACCAGCGGCACCGCGACGCCTACGTCCGGATCTTCGACCGGTTCGGATTCGACTATGTCGTCGTGAAGGCGACCTCGGGCGCCATGGGCGGCTCGGCGTCGGAGGAGTTCCTGGCCAAGGCGGAGGTCGGCGAGGACACCTACGTCCGGTGCACGAAGTGCGACTACGCCGCCAACGTCGAGGCGGTCCAGGTGCGCCCGCCCGCCCCGCAGCCGTACGACGACCTGCCGGCCGCGCACGCGGAGCAGACGCCCGACACCCCGACGATCGAGTCCCTCGTCGCCCACCTCAACGAGCGCTTCGCGCGCGAGGACCGGCCGTGGGCCGCGGGCGACACGCTCAAGAACGTCCTCGTCGTCCTCAAGCACCCCGACGGCACGCGTGAGCCGCTGGCCATCGGCCTGCCCGGCGACCGCGAGGTCGACCAGAAGCGCCTCGAGGGCCAGCTGGAGCCGATCGAGGTCGAGGCGATGGACGAGGCTGAGCTCGCCAGGCACCCCGCCCTGGTCAAGGGCTACATCGGCCCCGGCGTGCTGGGCGAGCAGGGCAGCAGCGGCATCCGCTACCTCGTCGACCCGCGCGTCGCCCAGGGCACCCGCTGGGTGACCGGCGCCGACGTGCAGGGCCAGCACGTCATGGACCTCGTCGCGGGTCGCGACTTCACCCCCGACGGCACCATCGAGGCCGCCGACGTCCGCGACGGCGACCACTGCCCCCATTGTGACGAGGGCGTCCTGGAGTCCGCGCGCGGCATCGAGATGGGTCACGTCTTCCAGCTCGGCCGCAAGTACGCCGACGCGCTCGGCCTGCAGGTCCTCGACGAGAACGGCAAGCTCGTGACCGTCACGATGGGCTCCTACGGCATCGGCGTCAGCCGCGCGGTCGCCGCGATCGCCGAGGACACCCTCGACGACATCGGCCTGTGCTGGCCCCGCCACGTGGCGCCGTACGACGTCCACCTGGTCGCTGCCGGCAAGGATGAGGCCGTGCTCGCCGCCGCCGACCGCCTCGCCCACGAGCTGGCCGATGCGGGCGTCGACGTCCTCTTCGACGACCGCGCGAAGGTCAGCCCGGGAGTGAAGTTCAAGGACGCCGAGCTGATCGGCGTGCCGACCATCGTCACCGTCGGCCGCGGCCTGGCCGACGGGCTCATCGAGGTCAAGGACCGCCGGACCGGCGAGCGTCGCGACGTGCCCGCGGAGCAGGTGCGCGACCACGTGACCGGTCTGGTCCGGGCCTGACCGGGCGGGCCGGCCCCGCGATGACGGCCGCGCGGACGGTCGAGGCGGTCATCTTCGACTGGGGCGGCACCCTCACGCCCTGGCACACGGTCGACTTCGACGCCGAGGCGCTCGCGCTGGCGCTGGCCGTGCGGGGTGCGCGCGAGGACGAGCACCCCGTGAACGCCGCCCGGCTCCTGGAGGCGGCCCGCACCGTCTGGCGCTGGTCGCGCGAGGAGCAGCGCAGCGCCACGATCGCCGACATCTTCGAGGTGGCGGCGCTCGAGCACGACCCTGACGGGCTGGGCGGCTACTACGACTTCTGGCTGCCACACACCGACACCGACCCGGAGGCGCGCCCGCTCCTCGAGGCGCTGCGGGCCGACGGGCTGAAGGTCGGCGTGCTCTCCAACACCATCTGGCCGCGGACGTGGCACACCGGCTTCTTCGAGCGTGACGGGGTCGCCCACCTGATCGACGCCGACGTCTACACCTCCGAGATCCCCTGGACCAAGCCGTCCGGCGAGGCGTTCCGCGCCGCGATGGAGGCGGTCGGGCTCAGCGACCCGGCCCACTGCGTCTATGTGGGCGACCGGCTCTACGACGACGTCTGGGGCGCCCAGCGAGCCGGGATGCGGGCGATCCACATCCCGCACAGCGTGATCCCGCCCGAGCAGATGGGTCGCACCGAGGGCACGCCGGACGGTGTGGCCCGCTCCCTCGGCGAGGTCCGGGACCTGATCGCAAGCTGGGCCTGACCGTCAACCCTGTTGCAGGTTCTCGCAATGCACAGAGTTGAGGAACGCGTTCGGTGGCCCCTGGGCACGCTCGGTTGCATGATTGTGCACGAGGGCGTCCCAACCGCCAGTCCCCACAGCAGGCGGGTCCCTCGTGGCCTCGTGTCCAGGCCTATGAGTGGTCCGCGAGCTCGTGGATTCCGGGGAACGTCTCGGGAGTTCCCCGGAATCCGAGCTCGCGGACCGCTCCGCTTCTCAGGGCGTTGATCGCCCAGGAGCGCTGAGCGTCGTCGGTGGCCGAGACGAGCCACGCATAGGTCTCCACGCAGGAGCGCTCCAGCGCGAGCGCCGCCCGTCGGATGCCCTCGGTGGCATCGATCCCGTGCGGCGTCGCGTACGCCGGCTCGGGTCCGACCGGCTGCTGCCCGGCATCGGCGATCAGGGACTGCAGCTGGTCGCGGCTGGCGCGGTGACTCTCGTAGGCGCGGCGCAGGTCGGCGTACAGGGCCGGGGCGGTCGTGCGCGACGTGCGGCCACCCAGGATCGCGTAGAGGTAGACCGCCGCGTGCTCGGCGGCAAGGGCCGTCTGCAGCGGCTCGTCGGAGGTGCTCATCGGCTCGCCTTCGGGTTCGGGAGGGCGGCGAGGTGCTGGGCGACGGAGGCGGCCATCGACGCCAGCAGCCGGGCCAGGGCGCCGTCGCTCGCGCGCGTCGCGGCGTCGGTCAGGGTCGACTCGAGACCGCCCTCCGTCGCGCGCAGGTCGGCGGGCGCGGGGGCGGCGGGGGCCGACGGGCTGGCCGACGCCGACGGCGCGCCCAGCGCCGTCAGGTGAGCCTCGTGCACGCCGACGAGCGCCCGGCCCTCGGGGACACGGGCAGCGACGTCGCGTGCGGTCCGGATCGCGGCCGCCGTCGCGTCGACGAGCCGCTCGTCGGCGGTCGGTGGGGGTGGCGTCGGGGAGGTGGCGTCCGGACGCAGGTCGCAGCCGGCGAGCGGGACCAGCACCGCCCCGGCCAACAGCCCCTGGACACTGCGCCGGGAGACGGGCCTGGAGAGGGGCCGGCGGATGGGCCGAGACTGCGATCGCACGCCCGGACCTTACCCAGTGGCGCGGTTCAGACCGTCGCGCGGAGCCGATAGGCTGTGCGGCACAACTGCACCCCACAACAGGACAGGGAGGACTCCCATGAGCGACCCGGCAACAGGAACCGTCAGGGAACGGCTCGAGACCGAGCTCGTGCGTCCGCTCGCCTCCCTGGGGCTCGACGTGGAGGCCGTGGAGATCACGCCGGCCGGCAAGCGTCGCATCCTGCGGGTCGCCGTCGACAAGGATGGCGGCGTGACGCTCGACGACGTCGCCGACGCCACCCGCGAGGTCAACCAGGTCCTCGACGACTCCGACGTGATGGGTGCCCAGCCCTACACCCTCGAGGTGACCTCCCGCGGCGTCGACCGGCCGCTGACCCTGCCGCGGCACTGGCGCCGCAACGAGCGGCGCCTGGTCAAGGTGACCCCTCACGAGGGCGCGGCGTTCACGGGCCGGATCGTCGCCAGCGACGAGGACGGCGTCACCCTCGAGGTGTCGGGCAAGTCGCGGCGGGTCGCCTACGCCGACGTCAAGCGTGCCCTGGTGCAGATCGAGTTCAGCCGACCCGAGGGCGCCTCCGGCGACCTCGGCGATGACATGGAAGAAGGAGACGCCTGATGGACATCGACCTGAGCATCCTGCGGATGCTGGAGCGGGAGAAGGAGATCTCCTTCGACGTCCTCGTCGAGGCGATCGAGCAGGCGCTGCTGACGGCCTACCACAAGACCCCGGGCGCCGAGCCGAACGCGCGGGTCGTGCTGGACCGCAAGTCCGGCCACGTGAGCGTGCTGGCGGCCGAGGTCGACGCCGAGGGCAACGTCCTCACCGAGTACGACGACACCCCGGACGGCTTCGGCCGGATCGCGGCGACGACCGCCAAGCAGATCATGCTCCAGCGGCTGCGCGACGCCGAGGACGACATCAAGTTCGGCGAGTTCTCCGGACGCGAGGGCGACATCATCTCCGGCGTCATCCAGCAGGGCCGCAACCCCGATGACGTGATGGTCGACCTCGGCAAGATCGAGGCGCTGCTCCCGTCCAGCGAGCGGGTCCCCGGCGAGCCCTACGACCACGGCACCCGCATCAAGTGCCTGGTCACCAGCGTCCGCAAGGGCATGCGCGGGCCGCAGATCACCCTCTCGCGCAGCCACCCGAGCCTGGTCAAGAAGCTCTTCGCGCTCGAGGTCCCCGAGATCAACGACGGCATCGTCGAGATCGCCGCGATCGCCCGCGAGGCCGGTCACCGCACCAAGATCGCGGTCAAGTCCAACGTGCAGGGCGTCAACGCCAAGGGCGCGTGCATCGGCCCGATGGGTCAGCGGGTGCGCAACGTGATGGCCGAGCTGCACGGCGAGAAGATCGACATCGTCGACTGGTCCGACGACCCGGCCACGCTGGTCGCCAACGCGCTGTCGCCGTCGCGGGTCAACTCCGTCGAGATCCTCGACGCCGACGCCAGGTCCGCCCGCGTCGTCGTGCCGGACTACCAGCTCTCGCTCGCCATCGGCAAGGAGGGCCAGAACGCCCGCCTCGCCGCCCGGCTCACCGGCTGGCGCATCGACATCCGCTCGGATGAGGAGCCCAGCGACGCGTGAGGGACGAGCGCGGCGCGAGGAGTCGAGACCACTCGGCTGAGAGCTGAGTGCTCGGTCACGCCCCCGTTTCGGGATCCACTCGCCGGAGGCGGTAGAGTGGTCGTCCGGTGGCACGCCAAGACGAAATCCCTGATCACGGTCCTGTTCGGACGTGTATCGGATGTCGGACGCGGGCCGCCAAACGCGAGTTGTTGCGGGTGACCGCCGGCTCGGACGCGAACGGCCAGCCGGCCGTCGTACCCGATCCGACAGCCACCGCGCCCGGCCGTGGGGCGCACCTGCACCCCACGGGCGAGTGCTACGACCTCGCGGTGCGACGGAAGGCCTTTCCCCGAGCCCTGCGGCTCGGGACCGGTCTGCCCGCCGCGCCGGTGGGGGACTACCTCGACTCGATGACCGTGAACGACCCGCCTAGGAATCGGAGCAACAGCTCATGAGCACTCGATGAGTATCTCGCGATGAGCCCCTCCCGCCATTTGCACGGCACCCAGCACTAACGGTCACAGAGAAAAGCCCGCACAACCGGGTCTGTGGCCAGAAGGAGAATTGTGGCCAAGACCCGAGTATCAGAGCTCGCGAAGCAGTACGGCATCACCAGCAAGGAAGCGCTGGAGAAGCTGGGTGCGATCGGTGAGTTCGCCAAGACCGCGTCGTCGAGCGTCGAGCTCCCCGCGGTGAAGAAGTTCGAGGCGACGTACGGCGCCGACCTGCTCGCCAAGAAGACGCCCGACGCCCCCGCGGAGGCCAAGGCGCCCGCCAAGGAGTCGCCGACGCCGGCGCAGACCGAGGCGGCCCCGGCTGCCGCTGCGTCCGCTCCGGCGGAGGCTGCGCCTGCCGCTCCCTCGGCGCCCAAGCCCGGCCCGGCCAGGAAGGCCGCCCCGGCTCCCGCCGAGACGCCCGCCCCGGTCGAGGAGCCGGCCGCTCCGGCCGCCCAGACCCCGGAGGCTCCTGCCGCGTCGGCTGCGCCCGCCGCGCCGCGTGCGCCCAAGCCCCCCACGCCCGGTCCGCGTCCGGCGCCGCGTGCCGGCGCCCCGCGTCCGGGCAACAACCCGTTCGCGCCCAGCCAGGGCATGGGCCGTCGTCCCGCTCCGCCCGCTGCCCGCGACGGTGGCCAGGCCGGCCCCGCCGACGGTGGCGCCGGTCAGCGTCCGCCGCGTCCGCCGGCGGGTCGTGACGGTGGCGCCCCCGGTCGTCCGGGCATGCCGCGTCCCAACCCGGCGATGATGCCGAAGTCCCCGGCCGCGTTCGGTTCGCGTCCCGGCGGTGCGCCGGGTCGTCCCGGTGCTCCCGGTCGTCCCGGTCCGGGCGGCGGCGGTCGTCCGGGTGCCCCCGGTCGTGGCGGCGCGGGTGCCGGTGCCGGTGCCCCCGGTCGCGGCGGCTTCGGCGGCGGCCCTGGTGGCGGTGCCCCCGGTGGCGGCGGCCGTCCCGGTGGTGGCGGTCCCAACCGCCCCGGCCAGCGTGGCCAGGTCGGTGGCGCCTTCGGTCGCCCCGGCGGTCCGTCGCGTCGTGGTCGCAAGTCGAAGCGGGCCCGTCGCCAGGAGTTCGAGGCCATGGAGGCCCCGACGATCGGCGGCATCCGTGTCCGCAAGGGCAACGGCGAGACCGTTCGCCTGCCGCGTGGCGCCTCGCTGACCGACTTCGCCGAGCGGATCAACGTCGACGCCGCCCAGCTCGTGCAGATGCTCTTCAGCCTCGGCGAGATGGTCACCGCGACCCAGTCCGTCGGTGACGAGACCTTCGAGCTGCTCGGCGAGGAGCTCAACTACGTCGTCCAGGTCGTCTCCCCGGAGGACGAGGACCGCGAGCTGCTCGAGGGCTTCGACATCGAGTTCGGGGCCGACGAGGGCGACGAGGCCGACCTGGTCGTCCGTCCGCCGGTCGTGACCGTCATGGGTCACGTCGACCACGGTAAGACCAAGCTCCTCGACGCGCTCCGCAACGCCAACGTCGTCGCCGGCGAGGCCGGTGGCATCACCCAGCACATCGGTGCCTACCAGGTCTCCACCGAGGTCGACGACAACGAGCGCCGCATCACCTTCATCGACACCCCGGGTCACGAGGCGTTCACCGCCATGCGTGCCCGCGGCTCGCAGTCGTCCGACATCGCGGTCCTCGTGGTCGCTGCCGACGACGGCGTGATGCCGCAGACCGTCGAGGCGCTCAACCACGCCAAGGCGGCCGGTGTGCCGATCGTGGTCGCGGTCAACAAGATCGACAAGCCCGAGGCAGACCCGACCAAGGTCCGCGGCCAGCTGACCGAGTACGGCCTGATTCCCGAGGAGTACGGCGGCGACGCGATGTTCGTCGACGTCTCGGCCAAGTCCGGGCTCAACCTCGACAAGCTGCTCGAGGCGATCGTCCTCACGGCCGACGCCAGCCTCGACCTGCGGGCCAACCCGACGCAGGACGCCCAGGGCCTGGTCATCGAGGCGCACCTCGACCGCGGCCGCGGTCCGGTCGCCACGATCCTCGTCCAGCGCGGCACCCTGCGGGTGGGCGACTCGATCGTCGCCGGCCCGGCCCACGGCCGCGTCCGCGCGATGCTCGACGAGTACGGCCACGAGATCACCGAGGCGACGCCGGCGCGTCCGGCCATGGTCCTCGGCCTCTCCGCCGTACCCGGCGCCGGTCAGAACTTCCTCGTCGTCGAGGACGACCGGATGGCCCGCCAGATCGCCGAGAAGCGCGAGGCTCGCGAGCGTGCTGCCATGCAGGCCAAGCGTCGCGTGCGTCGTACCCTCGAGGACTTCATGGCCTCCATGGAGAAGGGCGAGAGCCAGGAGCTCAACCTCATCCTCAAGGGCGACGTGTCCGGCTCGGTCGAGGCGCTCGAGGACGCACTGGCGAAGATCGACGTCGGCGACGAGGTCGGCATCCGGGTCATCGACCGCGGTGTCGGTGCGATCACCGAGACCAACGTCGACCTGGCCGCCGCCTCGGACGCGATCATCATCGGCTTCAACGTCCGCCCGCAGGGCAAGGCGACGGAGCTGGCCGACCGCGAGGGCGTGGAGATCCGGTACTACACCGTCATCTACCAGGCCATCGAGGAGATCGAGGCCGCGCTCAAGGGCATGCTGAAGCCGGAGTACGAGGAGCGGGCCCTGGGCCAGGCGGAGATCCGCGCGATCTTCCGCAGCTCCAGGATCGGCAACATCGCCGGTTGCTACGTCATCTCCGGTCTCATCCGACGCAACGCCAAGGTCCGGGTCATCCGCGACGGCAGCGTGGTCGCCGACAACCTCGACCTCGCCTCGCTCAAGCGGGAGAAGGACGACGCCTCCGAGGTCCGCGAGGGCTTCGAGTGCGGTCTGGTGCTGCGCAACTTCCAGGACATCAAGGAGGGCGACATCGTCGAGGCCTTCGAGATGGTGGAGATCCCGCGCAGCTGATTCGCCGAGGAGTCAATCCGTCAGGTCCGAGGGGTCAATCCGTTCGCTGTGAAGGCGAGGGATTGGCCTCTCGGGCCGTTTGGACTGCCTCCTCGGACCTGAAGGATTGACCCCTCGACGGGGTGAGAGAGTGAGAGACATGACTAACCCCCGGGTGCGCAAGATCGCCGACCGGATCCAGGTGATCGTCGCGCAGATGCTGGAGCGTCGGATCAAGGACCCACGGCTCGGCTTCGTCACCGTCACCGACGTCCGCGTCTCCGGCGACAGCCAGCAGGCGACGGTCTTCTACACCGTGATGAGCGACGACCAGGCCCAGCTCGACGCCACCGCTGCGGCACTGACCTCGGCGAAGGGCCTGATCCGGTCGGAGGTCGCCAAGCAGCTCGGGATGCGGCACGCCCCGACCATCGACTTCATCCACGACGCGCTCCCCGAGACCGCCCGGCACCTCGACGAGGTGCTCGCGCGGGCCAAGGAGCTCGACGAGCAGGTCGCGGCCGCCCGAGTGGAGCAGTACGCCGGCGAGGCGGACCCCTACAAGAAGCCCCGCGACCTCGACGGGCTCGACGACGGGCTCGACGACTGGGACCAGGACGACGAGGGCGACGACGACCTCGTCGCTCGCCTCGAGTCCGACACCGAGACCGAGGCCGACCCCGAGGATGACCGGGCGTGAACGGCCCCAGGCCGGAGCCCGGCCTGGTCATCGTCGACAAGTCCGGTGGGATGACCTCCCACGACGTGGTCGCGCAGGTCCGGCGGCTCGCCGGGACCCGCAAGGTCGGCCACGCGGGCACGCTCGACCCGATGGCGACCGGCGTGCTGGTCGTCGGGATCGAGCGGGCCACCCGCCTCCTCGGGCACCTCATGATCACCGAGAAGGCCTACGACGCGACCGTCCGCCTCGGTGAGAGCACCACCACCGACGACGCCGAGGGCGAGCCCCTCGCGACCGCGTCGACGGGTCACCTCACCGAGGAGGCGATCGGCGCCGCCTTCGCCGGCCAGGTCGGCGACATCGAGCAGGTGCCGACCGCGGTCAGCGCGATCAAGGTCGACGGCAAGCGGGCCTACGCGCTCGCCCGAGCGGGGGAGCAGGTCGAGCTGAAGGCCCGGCCGGTGACCGTCCACGAGCTCACCGTGCACGAGATCCGCAGGTCCGGCGACGCCACCGACGTCGACATCTCCGTGCGCTGCTCGAGCGGCACCTATGTGCGTGCGATCGCTCGTGACGTCGGCGCCGAGCTCGCCGTGGGAGGACACCTGACCGCGCTGCGCCGGACGGCCGTCGGGCCTTACGGCCTCGACGTCGCGCACACTCTCGACGAGCTCGGCGAGGAGTTCGCCGTGCTGCCCATCGCCGACGCGGCCAGGGCCGCCTTCCCGGCGTACGACCTCGACGAGCGGCAGGCGAGTGATGTCCGGGTGGGCCGCCGGCTCGCGCTCGGACTGGACGCCCTCACCGCCGTCTTCGCCCCGGACGGGGCCTTCCTGGCGCTCTACGAGCCGACGGCGGATGCGGCGGTCGCCCGACCCGTCGCGGTGTTCACCGGGTGACGATCGCTAGAGTCTGACCCCGTGCAGCTGTGGCGATCGCTCGACGAGGTGCCGTCCGACCTGGGTCGGACCGCCGTCGTCATCGGGAACTTCGACGGAGTGCACCTCGGTCACCAGCACGTCCTGGCGACCGCACGGCAGAAGGCCGACGCGCAGGGGCTGACCCTCGTCGCCGTCACCTTCGACCCGCATCCGATGGCGGTGCTGCGACCCGAGCACGCGCCGACCAGCCTGACCACGACCGAGGTCCGCGCCGAGTTGCTGATCCAGCACGGCGCCGACGCCGTCCTGGCGCTGCCCTTCGACCGCGACATGGCGTCGTGGACGCCGGATGAGTTCGCCCAGCGGGTGCTGGTCGACGCCCTGCACGCCCAGGCGGCGGTGGTGGGCGCCAACTTCCGCTACGGCAACAGGGCCGCCGGTGACGTCACCTGCCTGTCCGACTTCGGGGCCGATCACGGCTTCGCGGTCGAGGGCATCCCGCTCGACGGCGGTCCGCAGGTCTGGTCGTCGACCTACGTGCGCACGTGCCTGGCCGCCGGCGACGTGGCTGGCGCTGCCGAGGCGCTCGGCCGTCCGTACGCCGTCCGTGGGATCGTCGTCAAGGGCGAGCAGCGCGGCCGCGAGCTCGGCTTCCCGACCGCCAACGTCCCGACCGAGGCGCTCACCGCGACTCCCACCGACGGCGTGTATGCCGGCTGGCTGACCCGGCTCGACACCGGTGAGCGCTATCCCGCGGCGATCAGCGTCGGCGTCAACCCGACCTTCGACGGCGTCATCACCCGTCGCGTCGAGAGCTATGTCCTCGACCGGACCGACCTGGAGCTCTACGGCGTCGAGGTGGTCGTGGAGTTCGTCGAGCGGCTGCGCGGGATGGTGGCGTTCGAGTCCATCGACGGGCTGATCGTGCAGATGCGGGCGGACGTCGACGAGGCCCGCCGGCTGCTCCGCGCCTGACCCGACCGCCGAGGAGTCACCCCGGACGCACCGAGGAGTCAATCCCGGTGAAGGGATTGACTCCTCGGTGCTGAGGGATTGACTCCTCGGTGCTGACGGATTGACT
Source organism: Nocardioides terrae (assembly GCF_900112345.1). Lineage (GTDB taxonomy): Bacteria > Actinomycetota > Actinomycetes > Propionibacteriales > Nocardioidaceae > Nocardioides > Nocardioides terrae. The sequence continues at coordinate 318,219 of NZ_FOLB01000003.1, read as the reverse complement.
CCTCAGTGCGGAGGGATCGACTCCTCGCGCTACTTGACCTCAGCCCGCATGAGGAAGCGGAGGCCGATCGCGAGGGGGAGGACCAGCCAGAGCAGCGTGGTCACGCCGAGCTGGGCCCACATCTCGCCGGTCAGCGAGTTGTCGTAGAGCCGGTTGGAGGCCCAGTTGAGGTCGAACCACGCGCCGTGCTGGTCCCACCAGTCGTTGGCGCTGGCGAGCGCACCGGAGATGCCCGGCAGGACGAGGGCGTAGACGAAGTAGCCGACGATGGCTGCCGGAGAGTTGCGCAGCAGCACGCCGAGCATGAAGCCCATCAGCATCCCGATACCGTCGGCCAGCACGATCTGGGCGAACTCGGTGGGGGAGACGTTCCAGCTCTGGTCGACGCCGGCGAGCGCGCTGCCGATCACGTTGCCGACGGCGCCGACACCGAGCGCGACGAGCATCGACACGACGCCGACCGCGACGGTGAGCAGAGCCTTGGCGCCGATCACGCGAGCCCGGCTCGGCACGAGCGTGAACGTCGTCAGCGCGCTGCGCTGGCTCCACTCGCTCGACACGGAGAGCACGGCGATCATCGGGAGGATGATCGTCATCGGGATGCCGATGGCGGAGGCGAACGCCGAGTAGTCGACCTCGTCGCTCGGCGCGAACAGGATGACGGCGCCGGTGGCGATGACCGCCAGGATGCCGATGCTGGCCATCAGCCAGAAGCCCGAGCGGGTGTCGAACATCTTGCGGAGCTCGACGCCGAGGATCCGGGTGAAGGGGATGGGGTTCGGGGTGGTGCGGGTGCGGGCCGGCGTACGGGCGTCGGCGGCGAGGATTGCGGTGGTCATGCCGCCGCTCCTTCCGGGTCGGTGATCGAGTCGCGCTGGCTCTCGGCGGTCAGCGTCAGGAACATCTCCTCGAGCCCGGCGCCGTCGGCGGCCCGCAGCTCGACGAGGGGTACGCCGGCCGCGAACGCCGTCTGCCCGACGACCGCGAGCTCCGCGTCGACGAGGAGGGCGCCGCGGTCGGCGGAGGTGTGGCCGATGTGGGCCGCGGTCAGGGCCGCCGCGAGCGCGGCCGGGTCGGCCGAGCGGACGAGGGTGCCGCCGGCGGCCAGCAGGGAGTCCTTGGTGCCTTCGGCGACGATGCGGCCGTTGCCGATGACGACGAGGTCGTCGGCGATGACCTCGATCTCGTGGAGCAGGTGCGAGGAGAGCAGGACGGTGCCGCCGTCGTCGGCGAAGCCGCGCAGCAGGTCGCGCATCCAGCGGATGCCGGCCGGGTCGAGACCGTTGGCCGGCTCGTCGAGGATCAGCACCTCGGGGTCGCCGATGAGGGCGACGCCGATGCCGAGCCGCTGCCGCATGCCGAGGGAGTAGTTGCGCACCCGGCGGCCGGCCTCGGACTCGGTGAGGCTGACCCGCTCGAGCGTCTCGTCGACGACCGACTTCGGCAGGCCCATGGTGCGCTGGGCGATGGTGAGGATCTCGCGGCCGGTCCGGCCGGCGTGCTGGGCGGAGGCGTCCAGGAGCACGCCGACCTCGCGGCCGGGGTCGGGCAGGTCGGCGAAGCGGCGACCGAGGATGGTCACCTCTCCGGCGGAGGCCGGCGTGAGGCCGACCATGACCCGCATGGTGGTGGACTTGCCGGCCCCGTTCGGGCCGAGGAAGCCGGTGACGCGACCGGGCCGGGCGGTGAACGACACGTCGTCCACGGCCGTGAACCCGGCGTACTTCTTGGTGAGGGACTCGACGTTGATCATGTCCGGAATCCTCGCCGGGCCGAGCCGTCGCGCGCGTCGGGCAGTGCCCCGGAACCGACCCTGGCCCACCCCTGAGAGCCCTCAGGGTCAGACGCGCAGCCAGGTCAGTACTGCGCGCACCCGGCGGTGGTCGTCGTCGTCGACGGGCAGGTCGAGCTTGGTGAAGATCGAGTTGATGTGCTTGGCCACCGCCTTGTCGGTGACGGTGAGACGCTCCGCGATCGCGGCGTTGGAGCGTCCTTCCGCCATCAGGCCGAGCACCTCGCGCTCGCGGGCGGTCAGCCGCTCCAGTGGCTCCTCGCGGCGCCGGGCCAGCACCGTCGACACCACCTCGGGGTCGAGGACCGTGCCGCCCGAGGCGACCTGGCGCACGCCCGCGGCGAACTCGGCGACGTCGGCGACCCGGTCCTTGAGCAGGTAGCCGACGGCACCCTCGCCGGAGGCCAGCAGCTCGCGGGCGTAGAGCGACTCGACGTACTGCGAGAGCACCATGACGGGGAACCCGGGCCGTCGCTGCCGCACCGCGATCGCCGCGCGCAGCCCCTCGTCGGTGAACGTCGGAGGCATCCGGACGTCGAGCACGGCCGCCTCGGCCTCGGGGTCGGCCAGCGCCGCCTCGAGCGCGGCGGCGTCGGAGGCTGCGTGCAGGATGGTGAACCCGTGGCCCTCCAGGAGCTGGGTCAGGCCGGCCCGGAGGAGGGCGTTGTCTTCGGCGAGGACAAGGCGCACGGAACCTCCAGGGTGACCAGGGTGGGGCCGCCGACCGGGCTGGAGACGGACACCGTGCCGTCGAAAGCCGTCAGTCGGCGCATCACACCTAGCATGCCCGTTCCGGCGCCGGGATCGGCACCGCCTCTCCCGTCGTCGCCCACGACCGCGCTCAGGACGCCCTCGTGGTGGCGCAGGTGGACCCACGCATGCGCCGCCTCCGCATGCTTGCCGACGTTGGCCAGGCACTCGGCGATCCCGAAGTAGAGCGCCGACTCCAGGGGCGCCGGGGGACGCCCGGGGAGGCTGGCCTTCACGTCGACCTCGAAGGGCAGGTCCGCGGCGAGCGCCTCGACGGCGCCGACCACGCCGCGGTCGGCGAGCACGGGCGGGTGGATCCCCCGCACCACGTTGCGCAGGTCGCCGAGCGCGGCCGTCGTGGTCGCGCGCGCCTCGCCCACCAGCCGGCGCGCGCGCTCGGGATCGGCGTCGAAGGCCGCTTCGGCCATCCCGAGGCTCATCGACAGGGCGACCAGCCGGGCCTGCGCACCGTCGTGCAGGTCGCGCTCGAGGCGCCGCAGCTCGGCCGCCGAGTGGTCGACCACCTCGGCCCGGCTCTCCGCCAGGTCGACGACCCGCTGCTCGAGGCGCTCGACGCGGCCGTAGGTCAGGAACAGGCAGTCCAGCCTGGCCCTGGCCCGCATGATCGGCTCGACGCCGTACCACCACAGCGCCCCCGTGACGACCAGCACGAGGAGCAGTGCCGCGATCAGCGACAGCACGAAGCCGAGGGTCAGCGAGACCAACGCCCAGGCGATCTCGCGCCACGTCATGGGGTCGCGGGCCCACACGACCACCCGGCCGATCAGTCGCGTCCCCTCGCGGACGGGGAGGCGGTCGGCCGGTACCGGGACGCCCAGGGTCCGCGCCGCGGTGGCCCGGTGGCGGTCGGCCACCCAGCGCAGCAGCGGCACCGACCAGACCAGGAGGACCAGCCCGATCGTCACCAGGGCCAGGGCGCCTCCGGTGACGGTCACGACGAACGCGACGAGCGTGGGCACCCACAGCAGCACGTGCTGGCCGGCGTACGCCGTGAGGCGGAGCCGGCCGGCCGTGGGGATCGTGAGGGCGGGTGCTGTCAGGGCGGTCACGCCCCCATCCTGGCGCGCCGGGAGGCGGCGCGCAGTGGTGCTGGCACCACCTTCGGTCCGGGGGCGTGCACCACCGACAAGGCTCCGTCGCTCCACAAGGCTGGAACCACCGCCTGAAAGGAGCCTGACATGAGTGCACGCAACAGAGATGGGATTCCACTGAGGATCGCCCGGTGGTGCGCCAGCCACCCGTGGCGAGCGATCGGGGGCTGGCTCGCCTTCGTCGCCGTCGCGGTCGCCCTCGCAGCCGCCATCCCCAGCCAGCAGACCACCGACGCCGACTACGACACCGGTGACTCCGGCCGGGCCGCCGCCCTCGTCCGCGGCGCCGACCTCGACGCCCCGGACACCGAGAGCATCCTCATCACCGGGGGTACGCCGGCCGAGCGGAGCGCCGCCGCCGGCGAGCTCGCCGGCCGCGCCACCGGACTGTCCTTCGTCACCCGGCTCGCCGACCCGGTGACCAGCCCGGACGGCAAGGCGGTGATCGTCAACGCCGAGCTGCGCGACGACACCGACGACGTGGACGGCCTGCAGAAGGCCACCGACGCCGTGCAGAAGGCGCACCCCGCGCTGGACATCCGCGAGACGGGCGACGTCACCATCAACGACGCCATCAACGAGCGCGTGGGTGACGACCTGTCGTCGGCCGAGGGGATCAGCCTGCCGATCACCCTGATCCTGATGCTGCTCGCCTTCGGCGCCCTGATCGCAGCCGGCATCCCGGTGCTCGTCGGCGCCACCAGCGTCGCCGCGACGATCGGGCTGTCCGCGCCGATCTCGCACCTCGTCCACGCCGAGCCGACGGTCAGCAGCCTGATCGTGCTGATCGGCATGGCGGTCGGCGTCGACTACTCGCTGTTCTTCCTCAAGCGGGCGCGGGCCGAGCGCGACGCAGGCCGCAGCACGCTCGACGCCGTCGAGATCGCCGCGGCGACCTCGGGCCACTCGATCCTGGTCTCGGGCGCTGCCGTGATCGCGTCCATGGCCGGCCTCTACCTCGTCGGCGACGTCACCTTCAACTCCCTCGCCACCGGCGCGATCGTCGTGGTCGCCGTCGCCGTGATCGGGTCGATCACGGTGCTCCCCGCGCTGCTCGGCGGCCTGGGCCGCTGGGTCGACCGGCCGCGCATCCCGCTGCTGTGGCGGCTCAACCGTCGCCTCGGCCGCGGTGGCATCAGCACCCGTCTCCTCGCTCCGGTCGTGCGGCACCCCGTCGCCGCTCTCCTGGCCGGTGGCCTCGTCGTCCTGGCGCTCTCGGCCCCGGCGCTGGGCATGAAGATCCACCAGTCCAACCTGGCGACGCTGCCGCAGTCGATCCCGCAGGTCCAGACCTACCGGGACATGGAGGCGGCCTTCCCGTCCCAGCAGCTCGGGGCCGACGTGGTGGCGCCGATCCGCCACGGCCAGGAGCGGCAGGTGCGCGCCGCGCTGACCGAGCTGCAGGCGGCGGCGTCGGAGACGCCCGACTTCCTGCCCGGGACACCCGACATCCGGGTCGCCGAGGACGGCAGCGTCGCCCTGCTGCACCTGACGATGCGCTACACCGACGACGACCCTCGGGTCGACGACGCAGTGCTCAACCTGCGGGACCGGCTCGTCCCGGCCGCCATGGGTCACCGGACGGCGTACGTCGGCGGGTCGGCGGCCGCCGACCACGACACCACGCAGGTGCTGAACGACCGACTGCCTCTGGTGGTGGGCGTCGTGCTCCTGCTGACCGTGCTGGTCATGGGCCTGGCCTTCCGCAGCCTCGTTCTCGCACTGGTGACCAGCGTGCTCAACCTGGCGTCGGTGGGGGTCGCGTTCGGCGTCCTCACGCTGGTCTTCCAGCATGGCTTCCTGGAGGGACCGCTCGGCTTCGAGTCGCCGGGCTTCATCATCAACTGGCTGCCGCTCTTCGTGATGGTGATCCTGGTGGGCCTCTCGATGGACTACCACGCGTTCGTGCTGAGCCGAGTCCGTGAGCACGCGCTCAACGGGCTGCCGCCGCGCCTGGCCGTCAGCCGTGGCATCGCCGACACCTCGGGCGTCGTCACGAGTGCCGCCGCGGTCATGGTCTCGGTCTTCGCGATCTTCGCGACGCTGAGCATGCTCGAGATGAAGACGATGGGCGTCGGGCTGGCCGTCGCGATCCTCCTCGACGCGACCCTGGTGCGGCAGGTCCTTCTGCCGGCGGCCCTGGTCCTGCTCGGCGAGAAGGTCTGGTGGCCCGGTCGGATCGCGGCACCCGCCGGGACGCCCGTCGAGGAGCCGGAGCCGGCGTACGCCCTCTAGACCCGGCTGGACCCGGCCGACACCGGGACGCGCTGGCTGCGCCTCAGAGCCGCTGGACCACTCGTGGGTCGGCTCCGGGGCGCAGCCAGCGCACCAGCCAGCGCATCCCCCTCGGGTTGCCGACCTGCGTGCACCCCGCGGTCGGCGCCCAGCGGTGCCCCGGCCTGGAGGTGTGGTAGAAGATCCCGCTGCCCTTGCCCGGCACCGGCTGGGTGCCGTCGCCGGGCGTCAGCCGGACGTGGTTGTAGTCGACGACCCAGCCCCAGCGCATCGACGGCCGGTCACCGCTGCGCACGCCGGGGACCTCGAGCCAGGTGTTGTAGCTCGACCCCGCCGCGTCGCTCACGACCGACGTCGGCCGGCGCCGCCGCCAGGGCATCGGCCCGGGCGCCTTCGCCCCCGTCGAGAACGTCACCTTGATCCCGTAGACGCCCACGGGCGAGCGGCGGTCGCCCTCGCGCTGCTTGCCCCAGCCGCTCGATCCGATCGTCGATCGGAACTGCCGCACGAGGTGCCAGCCGCCGGCGTCCTTCTGCCAGGCCTGCGTCACCGTGCAGTAGACCCGGTGGCACCAGCGCCTGCTCGTGATCGTCCTGACGACCTGGGAGGTGGTCGCGGGCACGGCGCCGGCGAACGCCGGTACGCCGGCCTGCGGACCTTCCGCCTGCGCAGGCGTGCCGACCGGGCCGGTCGCGAGCAGCAGACCGACGACGAGCAGACCGAGACGCCTCATGCGGGGCATCGTGCCACGACACGCGGGTCCTCTGTCTCGCGCGGTATCCCGGAATGCATAGTAGTGTGCGTCGCATGGATACCACGCAGCTCCTCAAGGGAGTGCTCGACCTGACCGTGCTCGCGGTCGTCGAGAGCGAGGACGCCTACGGCTACGACATCGTCCGCCGCCTGCGCGACGGCGGACTCTCCGACGTCGGCGACGCGTCGGTCTACGGGACGTTGCGCCGGCTCTACTCGGCCGGCGCCCTGACGTCCTACGTCGTGCCCTCGGAGTCCGGACCGCACCGCAAGTACTACGGGATCACGCCCGCCGGTCGCGCCCAGCTCAAGCAGCAGCGCGACGACTGGACCGCCTTCTCCACCACCGTCACCACGATTCTCACCAAGCAGAGCTTCCAGGGGGTCAGCGCATGAGCACCACCGAGACCAGTCCCGTGGCCCCCGAGGTCAGGCTCTTCCTGGCCCGCGTGCGACACGAGCTCGTCGACCTCGACCCCGACGAGGTCACCGAGATGACCGACGGGCTCGAGGCCGACCTGACCGAGCTGGTCGCGGACCGGGGCCCGAGCGCGCTCGGCAGCCCCGCGGAGTACGCCGAGGAGCTGCGAGCGGCCGCTGGGCTGGAGGTCCGGTCGCCCGGGCGACCGGGGCGGCGACCGGTCGGCGAGTCGGTCGACGGACTGCTCGACGCGGTCAGGCACCGTGCCGACGGCGTGCTCGCCCGGCTGCCGCGCGACACCCGGCCCCTGCTCACCTGGCTGCGGCCGCTGTGGTGGGTCGCCCGCGCCTGGGCGGCCATCCAGCTCGGGGCAGCGACGTTCTCCGCCATGACCGGCGTCGGCTACTACTTCTTCGAGGGCGGGCGGATCGAGCCGTTGCCCGCGATGTCGGCCTGGTCCTGGGCGCTGCTCGCCGCCGCGGTCGTGATCAGCGTGCAGGTCGGCCGCGGCCGGCTCTGGCCGGGCGGTCGGCGCGGGGCGGCGGCGCGTGTGGTGCTGCTCGTGCTCAACGGTGTCGCGATCGTCGCCGTGCCCTACTTGGTGGTGTTGATGGCCAGCGCCGACAGTGGCTACGACCGCGGTCAGGACATCGGCTACGACGCGGGCTATCACGCCGGCTACCGCGACGGGCAGTCCGGGGGGCCCGACGACCAGAGCGGCATCTTCGACCAGGCGGGCGTCTACTCCGATGGCCACTGGGTGAGCAACATCTACGCCTACGACGCCAGCGGCAAGCCGCTGACCGGTGTCCAGCTCTTCGACCAGATGGGCAAGCCGATCAGCGTCGTGCGAGGCCCGGAGTGCCCGGACGGCGGCCCGGCCAACAGCGTGGTGCCGCAAGGCTGGAGCGTCGTGGCAGGCGCCGACGTGGACAGCACCTGCTCGGACTACACGGCGCTCGAATCCGATGCCCGGGTCTCCTACCCCTGGACCAACGGCGCGGCCCAGGTCGGCAACGTCTACCCGCTCGCGACCCGGCTGCAGGAGTCGTTCCTGCCGCAGGTCGACGCCTTCGCCAGCAGCACGCCGCCCACGATCGGACCCTTCCCGCTGGCCAGCGTGCCGCCGGTGTCGCTGCCGGGCATCACGCCGAGCGTGCAGCGGCCGGCGGCCACCCCGGACGGCGCCACGAAGGGCCGCTGACTGCGCCGCCGGAGCCGCGACACGCCGTACTCGCCGGCGTGTCGCGGCCGGCCGCCGCACCGGGCGGCCGCAGCGTCGCGCTACTCCGCGTCGAGGTCGCGCTCGACGAGCGCGACGATCTCCGCCAGGGCAGCGTCGTCGTCGCTCGCGACCTCGACGGTGTCGCCCTTCTTGGCGCCCAGCGTCATGATCATGAGCGACGAGCCGGCGTCGACGCCGTTGATGGTGACGCCGGCGCCGAGCTTCTCGACCGCCTCGGCGATGATCGCGGCGGGTCGGGCGTGCAGGCCGACGGCGGAGCCGACGACGACTGACTTGCTGGGCATGGTTCTCCTTCGTTGGGGCGAGATCACGAGGGCTGATGGACACCGAGGGCCCGGACCACGACCGCCTCGGGCGTGACGTGGTCGGGCGTCGGGATCGTGGTGCCGGGCAGGCTCGCGGCTGCGCTGCCGTAGGCGACGGCGAGCGCGAGCCGGTCCGCAGGGGGGAGCCCGCGGAGCTCGGCGAGCAGGTAGCCGAAGAGGCTCGAGTCGCCGGCGCCGACGGTGCTGACCACGGTGGTGGGCGGCGGCAGGGCGTGCCAGGCGCCGCTGCGGTCGAGCAGGACGGCGCCCTCGGCGCCGAGGGTGAGGAGGACCGTTCCGACGCCGCGGTCGACCAGCAGCCGGGCGGCTCGGGCGGCTGCGGCCGGGTCCGCCTCCAGCTCGGCGACGTCCGTGTCCGTCACCGAGGCCAGCTCCTCGGCGTTCGGCTTGAGCAGGTCGGGTGCGCTGTCGGGCAGCCCGGCGACGAGCTCGGCGAGCGGTTCGCCGCTGGTGTCGACGGCGACGCGGGTGAGTCCACCGAGCCGGCGGACGAGGTCGGCGTAGAACCCCGGCGGTGCACCGGGCGGCAGCGACCCGGCGAGCACCGCCCACGACGACCGCTCCGCCTCCTCGACCAGGGTGGCCGCGAGGTCGTCGAGGTGCTCCGGCCCGACGACTGCGCCGGGGCTGTTGAGCTTGGTCGTCGTGCCGTCGGGCTCGGTGAGGGCGAGGTTCACCCGGATCTCGCCGGCCGGGCGCGACGTACGGCACGCGATGCCCGCGCCGTCCAGCTCGTGCACGAACGCGTCGTCGCTCAGCGCGGGGAGGACCGCGACGGTGTCCAGGCCGGCGGCGACGGCGGCCCGCGAGATGTTGACGCCCTTCCCCCCGGCCTGCGACGTCGCGTGGTCGACGCGCTGCACGGCGCCGCGCTCCAGCGGCCCCGGCAGGGCGACGGTGCGGTCGACGCTCGGGTTGGCGGTCAGCGTGACGATCCGTCCGAGGGTGGCCACGCCGCTACGCCCTCACCACGTCGGGGCCGGCGGCCTCGAGCGCCTGGGCATCGGCAGGACTGATGCTGTCGTCGGTGACCAGGACGTCGATCTCGTCGAGAGAGGCGAACCGCACCGCGCGCTCGTGGCCGATCTTGGTCGCGTCGGCGACGACGACGACCCGCTGGGCGCTCTCGACCAGGGCCCGCTTGGTCGCGGCCTCCTCGGCGTCCGGCGTCGACAGCCCGTGCCGCACGGAGATCCCGTTGGTGCCCAGGAAGGCGAGGTCGGCGCGGAACTGCGTGATCGCCTGCGCCGTCGCATGGCCGACCGCCGCCTGCGTCGCGGTCCGGACCCGGCCCGGCAGGACGTGCAGCTCGATGTGGGGGAGCGGGGCGAGGATCGCGGCGATCGGGACGGAGTGGGTGATGACCGTCCAGTGGTCGGTCGCCGGCAGCCGCGCCGCGAGCCGGGCGGTGGTGGAGCCGGCGTCGATGAGCAGGGTCCCGCCACCCTGGGGCAGGAGTGCCACGGCCGCCTGCGCGATCCGGTCCTTCTCCGGAGTGTGGTCCTGGTCGCGGTCGGAGAGCCGCGGCTCGAGCATGGTGACCGACCGGAGGGAGACGGCGCCGCCGTGCACACGGCGGACCAGCTGGAGGCGCTCGAGCTGGGAGAGGTCGCGGCGGACGGTCTCCGTGGTCACGTCGAACCGGGTCGCAAGCTCGGTGACCGCGACCCTGCCCCGGCTCGCCACCAGCTCGGCGATGGCCTGGTGGCGCTCCTCGGCGTACATCTCTGTGGGGCTCCTCACTGCCGGCGGTCGCGCAACACCTTTGATTGTGTTGTTTTAGTCCCGAATATGTTGACTGTCAAGGTCGGGAGGTTTTGGATGTGACCATGGCCACCATCGCTAGCAACGCCGACCTGACTGCGACGCACCCCGTCCTCCGCGGCACGCCGGTCGTCCCAGGGCTCGCGTTCGGCCCCGTCCTCGTCGTCACCCAGGAGGTCTCGCCGGAGGCGGTCGCATCGTACGGCGACGGAGGCCACGCGACCGTGGACGACGCGCTCGGCGCGTTCGACCGGGCCGTCGCCACCGTCGCCGAGGGGTACGCCGCCAAGGCGGCCCGGGCCTCGGGCGCCGCTGCCGAGGTGCTGACCGCGAGCGCGGGCCTGACCCGCGACAAGGGCCTGCGCCAGGCGGTCGGCTCCCGCCTCGAGGGCGGCGACGGCCTGCTGGCCGCTGTGAGCGGCGCCGTCGAGCAGTTCGTCGGCGTCTTCACCGCGATGGGCGGGCTGATGGCGGAGCGGGCCACCGACCTGCGCGACATCGAGCGCCGGGTCGTCGCCCGCCTGGTGGGGGAGCCCGAGCCGGGCGTCGCCCCGCCCGAGGTGCCGTCGATCGTGGTGGCCCACGACCTCGCACCCGCCGACACGGCGAGCCTGGCGCCCGATCTCGTCCTCGCGCTGGTCACCGAGCGGGGCGGAGCCACCAGCCACACCGCGATCATCGCCCGCCAGCTCGGGATCCCCTGCGTGGTGGGCGTCGCCGACGCGCTCGGCCTAGCCCCCGGTGGCCGGGTCCTGGTCGATGGCGCCGCCGGCACCGTCGAGCCGGGCGTCTCGGAGTCCGACGCCCGCCGCCTGGTCGAGGCGGACCGCGAGCGACGGGTGGCGGTCGAGGCCTGGACCGGCCCGGCCGCCACGGCCGATGGGACCCGGGTGACCCTGCTCGCCAACGTCGCCGACGGCGAGTCGGCCCGGGTGGCCGCCGACGCACCGGTCGAGGGCGTGGGACTGTTCCGGACCGAGCTGTGCTTCCTCGACCGCCGCGACGAGCCGACCGCCGACGAGCAGGCGGACATCTACTCGCGGGTGCTCGAGCCGTTCGCGGCCGGCGGCCATCACGTGGTCGTCCGGACCCTCGACGCGGGGTCGGACAAGCCGATCGCGTTCGCGACCCTCGAGGACGAGGAGAACCCGGCCCTCGGCGTCCGCGGGCTCCGGCTGGCCCGGCACAACCCCCAGCTCCTCGAGCACCAGCTGGACGGCATCGCCACGGCGGCCCGGCGCACGGGCACAGACACGTGGGTGATGGCGCCGATGGTGGCCACGGTCGGCGAGGCGGCCGACTTCGCCGAGCGGGTCCGCGGGCGCGGGCTCAAGCCCGGGGTGATGGTCGAGGTGCCCAGCGCGGCGCTGCTCGCCAGCCGCTTCCTGGAGGTCGTCGACTTCCTCTCGATCGGCACCAACGACCTGACCCAGTACGTCATGGCCGCCGACCGGCTGGCCACCGACCTCGCGCACCTCACCGACCCCTGGCAGCCCGCCGTCCTGCACCTCATCGCGATCACCGCAGAGGCCGGCCGGCACGCCCGCAAGCCCGTCGGCGTGTGCGGCGAGGCGGCCGCCGACCCGCTGCTCGCCGTCGCGCTGGTGGGCATGGGGGTCACCTCCCTGTCGATGGCGCCGGCCGCCGTCCGTGCCGTCGGCGCCCAGCTCGCGACGGTCACGGCCACGACGTGCGCCGAGGCCGCCGAGGCGGCGCTGTCCGCCGCCGACCCCCAGGCGGGACGCGAGGCGGTGCGAGCGCTGCTCGGCTGAGACTGTCGTCGATCAGGTCTCGACGGGTGGGTCCCGACTCGCCGTCGCGGCCTCGGCCGTGGGCTCGCCCGACCTCCCCGCCCCGAGCCGTTGCCGACTCCGTCGGCTACGGCTCGACGGTGACCTTGATGGCCTCGCCGTTCTTGACGATGTCGAAGGCGCTGAGGACGTCGTCCAGCGCGATGTGACGAGTGATCAGGTCCTTCACGGGGACCTGCCCGGTCGAGATGTACTCCAGCGCGCGCTTGTTGTGCTCCGGCGCTGAGCCGTTCGCGCCGTGGATGTGAAGCTGGCGGTAGTGCACCAGGTTGGAGTCGCACTTGATGAACGGGTCGGTCTTCGGCAGTCCGCCGAAGAACGAGATGCGACCGTTGCGCGCCGCCATCGAGATCGCCTGCTCCTGGGTGACGTTGGCGGCGGTGGCGGTGATGACGACGTCGGCGCCCCGGCCTCCGGTCAGCTCCATGACCCGCTCGACCACGTCGACCTCGGCGGCGTTGATGGTCTCGTCGGGCTTGACCGCGTCGGCGGACATGGCGAGCCGCTCGGCGTTGACGTCGACGAGGTAGACCGGTCCGGCCTGGTGCACGCCGCGGGCGATGCGGGTGTGCATGCAGCCGATCGGGCCGGCGCCGAAGATCACCACCGTGTCGCCGGGCTCGATGCCGAGCAGCTCCTGGGCGTTGATCGCGCATGCGAACGGCTCGGCGGCCGAGGCCTCGTCGAAGCCGACGTTGTCGGGGATCCGGTTGAGCCCGTCGACCTTCAGGACCTGCTTCGGGACGATCATGTACTCGGCGAAGCCGCCGTCGTACTGGTAGCCGACCGAGGTCTGGTTCTGGCAGACCGCCATCCAGCCCTTGCGGCACTCGTGGCACTCGCCGCAGGGGACCGCGGCGATGACCTGGGCCCGGTCGCCCACCTTCCAGTCGCCGCCGAAGGTGGCGTTCACATCGGCGCCGACCTCGACGACCTCGCCCGCGATCTCGTGCCCGATGGTGCGCGGCGGGGTGAGGTTCTGGTGCCCGTTGTGGAAGATCTTGACGTCCGTGCCGCAGGTGGAGCAGTTGCGGACCTTGAGCTTGATCTCGTCGGGGCCGCAGGTCGGCTCCGGGACGTCCTCGAGCCGAACGTCCTCCGGTGCGTAGAAGCGCAGTGCCTTCATGGCGGCGTCGTCCTTTCCTGATCTTCCGAGCGGTCTTCGCCCGACGATAGCGGCGCGCGACGGGCAAAAGCCACATCATCGGGCAAATATCTGTGCCCGAATGCTTGGCAACATGCCCGAATCGGTGCACACTGAGGCGCATTGCCGCGTGATGCAGGTCACGCCGCCATGAGAACGAGAGGACCGCCCATGGCCGCCACAGCCGCCACTCCAGGCTCCCGCCCGGGAGCCCGCGTCCACGTGCAGAAGTTCGGCACGTTCCTGTCCAACATGGTCCTGCCCAACATCGGCGCCTTCATCGCCTGGGGCCTGATCACCGCGCTGTTCATCCAGACGGGGTGGATCACGCTGATCGGCGAGCACTGGTTCGGCTACAAGCCGGGCCTGGAGGCCGGGCAGCACGACTACGGCTTCGTCTCCAGTCTCGGCGGCTGGGACAAGGACGGCGGCGGCATCGTCGGCCCGATGATCACCTACCTGCTGCCGATCCTCATCGGCTACACCGGTGGTCGGATGGCGTACGGCGGCGACGCGATCCGCGGCGGTGTCGTCGGTGCGATCGCGACGATGGGCGCGGTCACCGGCGCCGACGTACCCATGTTCCTCGGCGCGATGGTGATGGGCCCGCTCGGCGGCTGGTCGATGCGCAAGCTCGACGCCCTGTGGGAGGGCAGGATCAGGCCCGGCTTCGAGATGCTCGTCAACAACTTCTCGGCCGGCATCTGGGGCGGAATCCTGGCGGTCGTCGGCTTCGCACTCGCGGGGCCGTTCGTGGAGCACTTCTCCGAGGGCGCCGGCAACGCCGTCGACTGGCTCGTCGACCACAACCTGATGCCGCTGGCGTCGGTCTTCGTCGAGCCCGCGAAGGTGCTCTTCCTCAACAACGCGATCAACCACGGCGTGTTCACCCCGCTCGGGCTCGACCAGGCGGCCAAGCAGGGCCACTCGCTGCTCTTCCTGGTCGAGGCCAACCCCGGTCCGGGTCTCGGTCTGCTGCTCGCCTTCACGATCTTCGGCAAGGGCATCGCCAAGTCCTCCGCCCCCGGCGCGATCCTGATCCAGTTCATCGGCGGCATCCACGAGATCTACTTCCCCTACGTGCTGATGAAGCCGAAGCTGATCGCCGCGGTGATCCTCGGCGGCATGACGGGCGTGGCCACCAACCAGCTCCTCGACACCGGCCTGCGCAGCCCCGCGTCGCCGGGATCGATCATCGCGGTCTGGCTCGCGGCCCCGGCCGACAGCTTCATCGGCGTCACCCTCTCGGTGATCCTTGCGGCGGCGGTGAGCTTCGCGGTCGCTGCCTTCCTGCTGCGGATGGAGAAGGACGCGGACGAAGGTGACCTCACCGCTGCCACGGCCTCGATGGAGAGCATGAAGGGCAAGCGGTCGTCGGTCGCCGGCGCCCTCACCGGCCAGCGCGCCCACTCCGGCCCGATCCGCTCGATCGTCTTCGCGTGCGACGCGGGCATGGGCTCCTCGGCGATGGGTGCCTCCGTGCTGCGCAACAAGATCCGGGCGGCGGGCCACGGCGAGGTGACGGTGGTCAACAAGGCGATCTCGAGCCTCACCGACACCTTCGACCTCGTGGTCACCCACCAGGACCTCACCGACAGGGCGCAGGAGAAGACTCCGTCGGCCATCCACGTCTCCGTCGACAACTTCATGGCCAGCCCGCGCTACGACGAGATCGTCGCGATGGTCGACGGCGCCGGGGGAGCGGGCGACGGCGCAGCGGCCACTGACGCCGACGGGGCGGAGGCCGGTGCCGGCGACGTCCTGTCGCCGACCTCGGTCGTGCTCGGCGGCACGGCCACGTCGCGGGACGCGGCCATCGAGGAGGCGGGACAGCTCCTGGTGGCGGCCGGAGCCGTCGACCCGTCGTACGTCGACGCGATGCACGAGCGGGAGACGTCGGTGTCGACCTACATGGGCAACGGGCTCGCCATCCCGCACGGCACCAACGAGGCGAAGCCGTCGATCCGGCGGACCGCAATCTCGTTCGTGCGCTACGACGAGCCGGTCGACTGGAACGGCAAGCCCGCCGAGTTCGTCCTCGGCATCGCGGGCGCCGGCGACGACCACAACGCCGTGCTGGCCAGGATCGCCAAGACGTTCACGGACCCCGAGCAGGTCGCCCGCCTGCGCGAGGCCCGGACCGCCGAGGAGGTGCTCGCCGTCATCGACGTCGTCCGGGTCTGAGCGGGGGCTCGGCTCGATTCGGCTCTTGGTCCGCGGCCGGGATAGTCTTCTCCGGTTGCCTTCGGGCAGCTGCCGTAAGAACGGCCGCGGATCAAGAGTGCCCCGGTGAACAGGCCCGGGCGCGCCGCGCAGCGAGACGAGAGGAGTCGCCATGTCGGTCGGTACTGACGCGGAGACCAAGAAGAAGATCATCGCCGAGTACGCCATCACCGAGGGTGACTCCGGCTCCCCGGAGGTCCAGATCGCGCTGCTGTCGCACCGCATCTCGCACCTCACCGAGCACCTCAAGCAGCACAAGCACGACCACCACAGCCGTCGTGGCCTGCTGCTGCTCGTCGGCCAGCGTCGTCGTCTGCTCAACTACCTGCAGAAGACCGACATCAGCCGGTACCGCTCGATCATCGAGCGTCTCGGTCTGCGTCGTTGATCTCGTCTCTGACGTGATGGACAGGCGGCTCCCCGTTGCGGGGGGTCGCCTGTTCCGCATTTCGGGGGGCTGCCCGATAGGCTGTCAAACGAAATCCGAGTCCCGAACCCGTGGAGCGTGGCGCTCCACCGCTATGACAAGAGAAGAAAATTGACTGAACCCGTGATCTCTGCCGTCGAGACCGTTCTCGACAACGGCAAGTTCGGCAAGCGCACCGTCAAGTTCGAGACGGGCCTCCTGGCCCGACAGGCCGCCGGATCGGTGACCGCCTACCTCGACGACGAGACCATGCTGCTGTCGGCCACCACCGCCTCCAAGCAGCCGAAGGACCACTTCGACTTCTTCCCGCTCACGATCGACGTCGAGGAGCGGATGTACGCCGCGGGCAAGATCCCCGGCTCGTTCTTCCGCAGCGAGGGTCGTCCCGGCGAGGACGCGATCCTCACCTGCCGCCTCATCGACCGCCCGCTGCGCCCGACCTTCAAGAAGGGTCTGCGCAACGAGGTCCAGGTCGTCATCACCGTCCTGTCGCTCAACCCCGACACCCCCTACGACGTCCTCGCGATCAACGCCGCGTCGATGTCGACCCAGCTCTCAGGCCTGCCGTTCTCCGGCCCGGTCGGCGGCGTCCGCGTCGCGCTGATCGACGGCCAGTGGGTCGCCTTCCCGACCCACACCCAGCTCGAGGACGCCGTCTTCGACATGGTCGTCGCGGGCCGGGTCACCGAGACCGGTGACGTCGCGATCATGATGGTCGAGGCCGAGGCGACCGAGCAGACCTGGAACCTCGTCCAGGGTGGCGCGCAGGCGCCGACCGAGCCGATCGTGGCCACGGGCCTCGACGCCGCCAAGCCGTTCATCAAGCAGCTGTGCGAGGCGCAGTCCGAGCTGGCCAGCGTCGCTGCCAAGCCGGTCGCCGAGTTCCCGATCTTCCTCGACTACCAGGACGACGTCTTCGCCGCCGTCGAGGCCGCCGTCGCGAAGGAGACCGCCGAGGCGCTCACCATCGGCGGCAAGCAGGAGCGCGAGTCCCGTCTCGACGAGATCAAGGCCTCGCTCATCGACCAGATCGGCGCTCAGTTCGAGGGTCGTGAGGGCGAGGTCGGCGCTGCATTCCGCTCGCTCAACAAGAAGCTCGTCCGCGAGCGCGTCCTGCGCGACAAGGTCCGCATCGACGGTCGCGGCCTGGCCGACATCCGTCCGCTGCACGCCGAGGTCGGCGTGATCCCGCGGGTCCACGGCTCCTCGCTCTTCGAGCGCGGCGAGACCCAGATCCTGGGCGTCACCACCCTCGACATGCTCAAGATGGAGCAGCAGCTCGACACGCTCTCCCCGGAGAAGCACCGTCGCTACATGCACAAGTACGTCTTCCCGCCGTTCTCGACGGGTGAGACCGGTCGCGTGGGCTCGCCCAAGCGTCGCGAGGTCGGCCACGGAGCGCTCGCCCGCCGCGCGCTCGTGCCGGTCCTCCCGACCCGCGAGGAGTTCCCCTACGCGATCCGCCAGCTCTCCGAGGCGATGGGCTCCAACGGCTCGACCTCGATGGGCTCGGTCTGCGCCTCGACGCTGGCGCTCCTGCAGGCCGGCGTCCCGCTGAAGGCGCCCGTCGCGGGCATCGCGATGGGCCTCATCTCCGGCGAGATCGACGGCAAGACCGAGTACGTCGCCCTCACCGACATCCTCGGTGCGGAGGACGCCTTCGGCGACATGGACTTCAAGGTCGCCGGGACGCCGGAGTTCGTCACCGCGCTGCAGCTCGACACCAAGCTCGACGGCATCCCCGCCGACGTCCTGGCGGCTGCGCTCAACCAGGCCAAGGACGCCCGCACGGCGATCCTCGAGGTCATGGGCGAGGCCATCGCAGGTCCGGAGGAGATGTCTCCCTTCGCGCCGCGGATCATCACCGTCAAGGTCCCCGTGGACAAGATCGGCGAGGTCATCGGCCCGAAGGGCAAGGTGATCAACCAGATCCAGGAGGACACCGGTGCCTCGATCTCGATCGAGGACGACGGCACGGTCTACATCGGTGCGACCAACGGCGACGCGGCCGAGGCCGCTCGCGCCGCGGTCAACTCGATCGCGAACCCGACGATGCCCGAGATCGGCGAGCGCTACCTCGGCACGGTCGTGAAGACCACCAACTTCGGCGCCTTCGTGTCGCTGCTGCCCGGCAAGGACGGCCTGCTGCACATCACCAAGCTGCGGGCCCTCAACGACGGCAAGCGCGTCGAGTCCGTGGACGACGTCGTCGAGGTCGGCCAGAAGATCCAGGTCGAGATCGTCGAGATCGACGACCGCGGCAAGCTCTCCCTCGCCCCCGTGGTCGAGGAGGCCGCTGCGGCCGAGGGCGCCGACGAGGCCGTCGAGACCGAGGAGTGACGCAACCGCGTGACCTCTCGCAAGACTGAGGACGCGACCGGCCGGCAGACCACTGCCGGCCGGTCGTTTCCCGTGAGATCGGCTGAGTACACCCCGTCGGGTGCCGCCCAGCGCGTCGGCACCACGCTGACGCTCGAGGAGGGCCCCGGCTCCGTCGTACGTCGGACGGTGCTGCCGGGCGGCCTCCGCGTCGTGACCGAGCAGATGGCCGGCGTACGCTCCGCCGCTGTCGGTGTGTGGGTCGGTGTCGGCTCCCGCGACGAGACCGCGCGCCTTCACGGCGCCTCGCACTTCCTCGAGCACCTGCTCTTCAAGGGCACGCCCGAGCGCACGGCGCTGGAGATCTCGCTCGCGCTCGACGCGGTCGGCGGCGAGTTCAACGCCTTCACCACGAAGGAGTACACCTGCTTCCACGCGCGGGTGCTCGACGAGGACCTGCCCCTGGCGGTCGACGTGCTCGGCGACATGATCACGTCCTCGCTGCTCGCCCCCGACGACGTCGAGGCCGAGCGTGACGTGATCCTCGACGAGATCGCCATGCACGACGACGACCCCGACGACGTGGTGCACAACCTCTTCGCCGCCCAGGCGTTCGGTGAGGACACCCCGCTCGGACGCGGGATCGCGGGGACGACCGGGTCGATCGAGGCGCTCACCCGCGACCAGGTCAGGCGGTTCTACAAGAAGCACTACCGGCCGGCCAACATGGTCGTCTCGGCGGCGGGCAACCTCGACCATGCCGACGTCGTGCGGCAGGTCCGCAAGGCCTTCGGGCGGCGAGGGTTCCTCTCCGGCAACGAGTCGCCGGTGCCGCCCCGCGGCGGCCGTGCGGTGCGCGTGTCGTCCGGCTCGGTCAGCGTGAGCCGTCCGTTCGAGCAGGCCAACCTGGTGCTCGGGCTGCCCGGGCTGGCGCGCGACGACGACCGCCGCTTCGCGCTGTCGGTGCTCACCACCGCGCTCGGCGGTGGCACCTCGTCGCGCCTCTTCCAGGAAGTCCGCGAGCGACGCGGGCTGGCCTACTCCGTCTACGCCTTCACGGGCTCGTACGCCGAGACCGGGCTGGTCGGCGTCGCCGCCGGCTGCCTGCCGACGAAGCTCGACGAGCTGCTCAAGGTCGTCCGCTCCGAGCTCGCCGTGCTCGCGCGCGACGGCATCCGCGACGACGAGCTCGCCGTCGGGAAGGGCCAGCTGCGCGGCGGACTGGTGCTCGGGCTCGAGGACCCCGCCTCGCGGATGTCACGCCTCGGCAAGGCGGAGCTGACCCACGTCGACCTGCTCAGCATCGACGAGGTGCTCGCCCGGATCGACGGCGTCACGCTCGACGAGTGTCGTGCCGTCGCCGCCGAGATCTTCGCCGGCCCCGAGATCCTCGCCGTCGTCGGTCCCTGACGGGCCTCCCCCGGTCGAGTCGCGACCGAGAGTCTCGCTGGTCGAGTAGAGCGAGCGCCGGCGAGCGTATCGGGACCA
>NZ_FOLB01000003.1:0-298091 GCF_900112345.1 Nocardioides terrae | reverse complement strand
AGCGGCTCCGGCTACTCGACCAGCGAACGGGAGCGGCTGCGGACACTCGACCACCGATGACGCAGCGCGCTGACGCGGCCTGGGTCACTTGCGGCCGATGACGCCGATCACCGCGGGCTGCTTGTTGTCGACCACCGAGACCCGGAAGCCGGCGTCCATCAGCGCCTTGGAGGTCTTCTCGACCATGGCGGGGACGTCCTCGCGGCGGGTCGACTCGTAGAAGATGTTGGCGGTGCCGCCGGGCAGCAGGCGTTCGTAGAGCAGCGCGACCTCGTCGGCCGCGTCGCGGACCCAGAACAGGTTGACGTTGAACGCGAAGACCTTGTGGAGGCGCTTCACCGGGACCCGCAGGGTCGCGAGGTCGATCTGACGGACGGTCAGCCGGCCGGCCTCGACGAAGCGGGCACAGCGGCGCTTGGTGCGGTCCACGCCGGACTCGGACCGGTCGATCGCGAACATCTTGCCGGTCTCGAGCCTGCTGCAGATCAGCTCAGCGCCCGCGCCCGGGCCGCACCCGATCTCGAGGATGTGGTCGTTGGGATGGACGTCGATGAAGTCGACCGCCCAACGGATCCGCGCCGGAATGGTCTGCACTGGCATGGGATCAGCCTGCCAGATCCCGGTGACGGGTCGTGCGGCCGGTAGGGTTCCTGGACGTGATCAAGGTCGGTGTCCTCGGTGCGTACGGCAAGCTCGGCTCGGCGATCGTGTCGGGTCTGGAGCAGTCCGACCGCGTCGAGGTCGTCGCGCGTATCGGCAGCGCCGACCCCCTCCAGGCGCTGGTCGACGTCGGCGCCGAGGTCGTGGTCGACGTGACCGACCCGGACGCGGTGATGGGCAACCTCGAGTTCTGCATCCGCCACGGCATCCACACGGTCGTCGGCACGACGGGGTTCGACGACGATCGCCTCGCCACCCTGCGCGGTTGGCTGGACGACGCGCCGGAGATCGGCGTCCTGGTCGCCCCGAACTTCTCGATCGGCGCGATCCTGATGATGCGCTTCGCCGCCCAGGCCGCCGCGTTCTTCGAGTCCGTCGAGATCGTCGAGCTGCACCACCCGACCAAGGCCGACGCGCCGTCCGGCACGGCGAGGCGTACGGCGGAGCTGGTCGCCGCCGCCCGGCGCGACGCCGGACTCGGTCCGGTGCCGGACGCGACCACCACCCAGCTCGACGGCGCCCGCGGTGCCGTCGTCGACGGCATCCACGTGCACGGCCTGCGCATCCGCGGCCTCGTCGCCCACCAGGAGGTCGTCCTCGGCGCGCCGGGGGAGACGCTGACGATCCGGCACGACTCCCTCGACCGGACCGGGTTCGTCCCGGGGGTCCTGGCCGGGGTCGAGGCGGTCGGCAGCAACCCCGGCCTCACGGTCGGTCTCGAGAACTTCCTCGACCTCTGAGTCCGGCTCGGAGCAGCCGGGCGGGCTCAGGCCTCGAGCGAGGCGTGCAGGCGGAGCTCCTTCAGCGGCGCGCCCGACGGCGCCTCGAGGGTCCGGTGCGCCCCGTCGGGCGCCCAGCCGGCCTCGGTGAGGAAGGTCCGCTGGGCGTCGTCGGTCGAGGGCACCCAGCAGATCGCGCGGGTGAACCGGTCCGCGACCAGCGTGTCGGCGGCCGCCTGCAGCAGCCGTGAGCCGTGGCCCTGCCGCACGCGGTCCGGGTCGACGGTGAGCTCCTCGACGACGCCGTCGCGGACGGGGTCGCAGTCGGGGTCGGTCGCCGGCCCGGTCATCACGAAGCCGACCACGTCCGCGTGCTCCAGCGCGACGAGCACGCGCTGGCGGGCGTCGGAGGTCTTGACCAGCGAGGCGCGCCAGGCCTCGGTCGCGGCGGCGAGTGCCTCAGGGCCGGAGGGGAGCTCGGACTCGGCCAGCAGCCCGGCGTACCGCTGCTGCCACGCGCGGAGCTGCAGGGCGGCGATCGCGGGGGCGTCGTCGGCCCAGGCGACGCGGACGCTGACGTCCGCCATCAGCGGTAGACGTCGGGCAGCTGCTGCCCGATCCGCACCTGGGACTTGGGCATGCGCAGGAAGCGCAGCTGCACCGCGCGCACGACGGCGTAGTAGGTCAGGCCCTGGTAGGTGTTGTCGGGGAAGCGCTTCTTGAGCTCGCGGCGCAGCCCGAACCGCAGCCAGATCAGGTTGCCCACGACGGCCAGGAGCATCAGCGTCATGAACGCGTTGGCGAACCAGGCGAGCTCCGAGCTGGAGTAGCCGAGGACCATCGTCACGACCAGCAGCGGCAGGATCAGCTCGGCGATGGTGAACCGGCTGTCGACGTAGTCGCGGGTGAAGCGGCGCATCGGGCCCTTGTCGCGGGCCGGCAGGTAGCGGTCGTCGCCGGTCTTCATCGCCTGGCGCAGCTTCTGGCTCGACTCGTAGCGAGTACCGCGAGCGGCGGCCTGCTGCTCCTTGCGCGTGCGCGGCGTCCGGGCACGCGCCAACCGCGCCGCCTCCGCCTCCTTGCGGCTGGGCGTGGGGCGCCCCTTGCCGCTCTCCTTGACGGGGGACTCGTCGACGACAGCGCTCTCGGACTTACGACGGAACAAGGGTCGGCCTTCTCCAGCAGGGATTCGTACGACGCCCAGGGTAGTCGTCCTGGTCGCGCCCGGTTGCTTCCCCGCCGTAGGGTGAGGTCAACCGAACGCATCTGTGAGAGGCAACAAAACCGCCATGAGCCTGTGGAGCCGCTTCGCCCTGATCTTCAAGTCGAAGGCCAGCAAGGCCCTCGACCGCGCCGAGGACCCGCGCGAGACCCTGGACTACAGCTACCAGAAGCAGCTCGACCTGCTCGCCAAGGTGCGCCGCGGCGTTGCCGACGTGGCGACGAGCCGCAAGCGCGTGGAGCTGCAGGTCAACCAGCTGAACCAGCAGTCGACGAAGCTCCAGGAGCAGGCCGAGAAGGCGATCGGGCTGGGCCGCGAGGACCTCGCCCGCGAGGCGCTCACCCGCAAGTCGGGTCTCATCACCCAGATCAATGACCTGCAGGCCCAGCACGACTCGCTGCAGGCCGAGGAGGAGAAGCTCACCCTCGCGCAGCAGCGGCTGCAGGCGCGGGTCGAGGCCTTCCGCACCCGCAAGGAGACGATCAAGGCCACCTACACCGCGGCCGAGGCGACCACGAAGATCAACGAGGCCGTCACCGGGATCAGCGACGAGTTCGGCGACGTGGGCGCCGCGATCCAGCGGGCCGAGGACAAGACGGCGACGATGCAGGCCCGAGCCGGTGCGGTCGACGAGCTGATCGCCTCGGGTGCTCTCGACGACGTGACCTCGCTCAACAAGGGCGACGACATCACCCGCGAGCTGGAGGCGATGAGCTCGCAGTCCGACGTCGAGGCCGAGCTGGCCCGTCTCAAGGGCAAGGCCTCCGGCCAGGAGCTCCCGGCCGCCGACGCGCCCGACGCCATCGAGGCCGGCCCGATCCTGGACGGCACCGAGGAGAAGGCGACGGCCGAGAAGCCGACCGAACAGCAGTAGTCAGCAGACGCGCACAACGGCCCGCCGGGATTCCCGGCGGGCCGTTGTGGTCTCGCGACGGTTGCGAGCGCAACCGCCTCGACCAGGTGTTGAGTCCGTGTCCACGGACGGGATCGGAACGGTGGGTGAACCCGAGTCGGACGATCGGCGAGTACGCCGGGCGGAACGGTTGCGGCATCAGGGAGACTTGCCCCATGGCACGCACGCGGTTCGTCGGCGACCCGGGGCTCACCGCCCGGATGACGCTGGTGATGTTCCTCCTTGGCGGACTCTTCGTCGCCCTCATCGCCGTCGTCATGTCGCTGTTCTGGTCCAGCAAAGGCCCGGGGATCGGCATCCTGGTCGGGCTGATCGGACTCGGCATCGCCTGGTGGCAGTGGCACCAGTCCGACACGGTCGCGATGAAGGCGATGCGCGCCCGCGAGGTGACCCCGGAGGAGGCGCCCGAGCTGCATGGCATGATCGAGCGGCTCTGCGCGCTGGCCGACATGCCGAAGCCGCGGGTGGGCATCGCCGACACCGAGCTGCCGAACGCCTTCGCGACCGGTCGCTCGCCGGACCGCTCGGTCGTCGTGGTGACCACCGGGATCCTCCGGCGGCTCGACGCCGAGGAACTCGAGGGCGTGATCGCCCACGAGCTGTCCCACGTGGCGCACCGCGACGTCCTCGTGATGACGGTGGCCGCCTCGGCCGGCATCGTCGCGAGCATGCTGACCCGCGGCGCGCAGTACGGCGCGTTCTTCGGCGGCGGCAATCGACGGGACAACAACAACAACAGCGGCGGGCTGCCGATCTGGCTGGTCGTGCTCGTGGTCAGCATGGTCGTCTACGCCGTCAGCTTCCTGCTGCTCCGCCTGCTCTCGCGCTACCGCGAGCTGTCGGCCGACCGGGCCGGCGCCCAGCTGACGATGAAGCCGCGGGCGCTCGCGAGCGCCCTGCAGAAGATCACCGGCGAGATCAACCAGATCCCGAACGCCGACCTGCGCAAGTCGCAGCCGATGAACGCCTTCTTCATCGCGCCGGCGGTCAGCGGCGTCTCGCTGCGCACGCTCACCTCGACCCACCCGTCCCTCGAGCAGCGCCTCGAGCAGCTCGCCCGGATCGAGGCCGAGCTCGGCAGGCCGGCCGAGTGATGGGCCTCTGGGAGACCATCACCGGACGATCCAAGCCCAAGCAGGCACAGCTCGACGCGCTGTTCCACGTGCCGAGCGCCGCGATCACGCTGCAGGCCGCCCTCGGTCTCACGGCGACCGGCGACGGAGCCGTCTGCTATCGCGGCGCCGTGGGCTCCGGCTTCGCGACCACCCAGGCCGACCTGGTCGCCCTCGTCTCCGAGGGACCTGACGCGCCGCGGGTGACGACGACCGCCGACGCGTTCGGCTTCACCTGGCTCGAGCTCGACCATGACCCGATCGACCCGGCGAACCCGGACCTCACCTCGCTGTGCACCGGCCTGCACGCGGTCAACACCTCGCTGGAGGAGCAGGGCTTCGGTCCCGGCCTGCTCTGCTCGCTGGTGCCGTTCACCGGAGCGGACGGCCGCAGCGTCGGTCTCGTCTACCTCTACAAGCAGGGGACCTTCTACCCCTTCGCGCCGTCGGGGGCACAGGCCCGCGACAACCTGCTCGAGCTGCAGGTGCGCGACGCGCTCACCGGTGAGCTGCCGATGGAGCAGGACCTGTCCCGGTGGCTCGCCATCTGGGGCGCGCCCGGGCTCTGAGCCGGCGCTCACAGGCACGACACAGGCCGACCTGACGACCGGCACAGACCGGTCGCCCAGTCTTCGACCGTGCGATTGAGACTTCTGAAGAGACCCCGCCGCAGGCGTACCTGGCTGTTGACCGTTGCGGTGGCGCTCGCGGTCGTCGCGGGAAGCGGGGCCTGGCTGCTCTTTCGCAGCGACGACGGCCAGGCGGCGACGGCTACCACCACCTCCGAGGTCACCTCGACGACGATCGAGGACACCGTCTCGGCGTCCGGCACGGTCGACGCCGCCAAGACGGCCGACCTCGACTTCCCGGTCTCCGGGGCCGTGACCCACGTCTGGGTCGCCGAGGGGGACACGGTGAAGAAGGGCCAGCGCCTGGCCGAGGTCGACCCGACCGCGCTCGAGGCTGCGCGGACGGCCGCCCAGAGCACGCTCGACGCCGCCGAGGAGCAGCTGTCGGAGGACCAGGACGACGACGCCTCCGACGTGCAGCTCGCCGCCGACGAGACCGCGGTCGTCTCCGCCCGGGCCTCGCTCGACCAGGCCGAGCAGGCGGTCGACGACGCGGTGCTGCGGTCGACGATCGGCGGCATCGTGACGACGGTCGGCGTCGAGGTGGGCGACACCGTCGGCAGCAGCGGTGGCAGTGGCAGTGCCAGTGGCAGTGCCAGTGGCAGTGCCAGTGGCGGCAGTGGTGGCGCGAGCAGCGGTTCGGGCACGCCGTCGTCCACCAGCACCTCGACGACGACCTCCTCGAGCACGAGCGCCTTCACGGTCGTGTCGCAGGGCACCTACGTCGTCGACGCGACGGTGGCGAGCGCCGACGTGGCCGAGGTCAAGAAGGGGCTCCAGGCGAAGGTGACCGTCACGGGCGTCAGCGACACCGTCTTCGGCATCGTCGAGAGCGTCGGCCTGGTCGCCCAGACCAACAACAGCGGCGCCGCGGTCTTCCCGGTGACGATCAGGATCACCGGGCAGCGCGACGACCTCTACGCCGGCACCTCTGCGACGGCGTCGATCGTGGTCAAACAGACCGCAGACGTGCTCGTGGTGCCCAGCCGCGCCCTCAAGTCCGACGGCGACACGACGTACGTCCTGAAGATGGTCGACGGCAAGGCGACCCGGACCACGATCAAGGTGGGGGAGACCTACGGCGCCCAGACGCAGGTGCTCTCGGGCCTCACCTCCGGCGACACCGTCCAGGTCCCCGGCTTCACGCTTCCCGGAGGCACCAGCTCCAGCCGCGGCGGCACCAACCAGCGCAAGGGCGGGCTCCCGGGCGGCGACCTCCCGGCCGGCGGCTTCCCCGCGGGGGGCCAGGCACCGGCCGGCGGCGCGGGCGGAGGGTTCCCCCAGTGAGCGCACCGGTCGTCGACCTGAGCGGGGTCCGCAAGACCTACCGCTCGGGCAGCATCGAGTTCGAGGCGCTGTGCGGCATCGACATGCAGATCGACGAGGGCGACTACGTCGCCGTGATCGGGCCCTCGGGATCCGGCAAGTCGACCCTGATGAACCTGCTGGGCTGCCTGGACACCCCCACCGAGGGCACCTACCTGCTCGGCGGCGAGGACGTCTCGACGATGACCGAGGCCCAGCTCGCCGAGGTCCGCAACCGTCGCATCGGCTTCGTCTTCCAGCAGTTCCACCTGCTCGCGTCGCTGCCCGCCTGGCGCAACGTCGAGCTGCCTCTGCTGTACGCCGGCGTGTCACGCGTGACGCGGCGCGAGCGTGCCATCGCCGCGCTGGAGAAGGTCGGCCTCGGGGGCCGGGTCCTGAACCGGCCCGGTGAGCTGTCGGGCGGTCAGCAGCAACGCGTCGCCGTCGCCCGCGCCCTCGTCACGGAGCCCGACATCATCCTCGCCGACGAGCCCACCGGAAACCTCGACTCCGGCTCCACCGAGGCCGTGCTCGGACTGCTCCAGGAGCTGCACGACTCCGGTCGCACCGTCGTGGTGATCACCCACGAGCACGAGGTGGCCGCGCGAGCCGAGCGCAACCTGGTCATCCGCGACGGTCTGATCACCGACGACATGCTGGTGGGTGCCCGATGAACTGGGTCGAGACCTTCCGGACGGCTGTCGACGCCGTGCGGGCCCACCGGCTGCGGTCGCTCCTCACGATGCTGGGCATCGTCATCGGCATCTCGTCGGTCATCCTGACGGTCGGCCTCGGTCAGGGCGCCCAGGACAAGGTGAAGGACCAGATCAGCGCGCTCGGCAGCAACCTGCTCATCGTCTCTCCCGGCTCGACAACCAGCTCCTCCGGCGTACGCGGCGGGTTCGGGTCCTCGACCACGCTCACGCTGCAGGACGCGTCGGCCATCGCCGACCGCGACGTCGTGCCGGACGCGCTCCGCGTCGCGCCCGTCTCGACGAGCTCCACGTCGCTCACCGTGGGGGACACCAACTGGACGACCTCGATGGTGGGGACCACGGCCACCTGGCCGCAGGTCCGGGCCCGCACGGTCAGCCAGGGCCGCTTCTTCACGAGCGCGGAGGTGACATCGGGCGCCGACGTCACCGTGATCGGCGCGGACACCGCGTCCGAGCTGTTCTCCGGCCCGGTCAGCCCGGTCGGCCAGCAGGTGAGCGTCGACGGAGCGCAGCTGACGGTGATCGGCGTCCTCGCCTCGAGCGGCTCGTCGTCGACGGGCTCGTCGGAGGACGACCAGGCCGTCGTCCCGATCAGCACGCAGAAGCGGCTGACCGGCTCGACCAACTCGTCGGTCAGCACGATCTACGTGCAGGGGGCCTCCGACGACACGCTCACGGCGGCCTACCAGGAGATCAACGCGCTCCTGCTCAACGCCCACGACGTCACCGCGGCATCCGCCGACTTCACGGTCAGCACCCAGCAGTCCCTGGTCGAGACGGCCAACTCGACGAACAAGACCCTGACGGTCCTGCTCGGAGGCATCGCCGCGATCTCGCTGCTGGTCGGCGGCATCGGCGTCATGAACATCATGCTCGTCTCGGTGACCGAGCGGATCCGGGAGATCGGCCTTCGCAAGGCCCTCGGTGCGACCCCTTCGGTGATCCGGCGGCAGTTCCTCGTCGAGGCGTCGCTGCTCGGCCTGGCCGGTGGCGTCATCGGCATCGTCATCGGCTATGTCGGCTCCCTCGTGCTGCCGTCGCTGATCGACCAGCCGGTCTCGCTCTCACTGCTGGCCACCTGTGCCGCGCTGGGGACCTCGCTCGCCCTCGGCGTCGGGTTCGGGGTCTACCCGGCCAGCCGAGCCGCCCGCCTCACTCCCATCGACGCGCTGCGGTCCGAGTGACCCGCGCGGTGAAAGGACCATCCATGAAGCTCATCCGTCCCGTCCTCGCTGCCTCCGCGGGCATGCTCCTCCTCACCCTCTCGGCCTGCGGCGGTGGCGGAAACGACTCGACCCCGACCGACGCCGGGCAGGGTGACCAGGCGACCGGCCAGGCGAACGGCCAGGGGAACGGCCAGGCCGGAACCACGAACGGTCAGCAGGGCGCCACCGGACGTTTCCCCGGTGCGAGCGGGCTGATCGCCGACATCTCCGGGAGCACGCTCCAGGTCCGGGCCCAGGACAGCCAGACCGCGGTCACCTATTCGGGCACGACCACCTTCACCGCCCAGGTCGCCGCGAAGCTCGCCGCCGTCAAGGTGGGCAGCTGCGTCCAGGTGAGCACGCCCCGGAGCGACACGTCACCGTCCGCCGGCGCCACGACCACACCGACCGCACCGACCGCCATCACGGCGGCGACGGTCCGGGTCACCGCTGCGGCGACCGACGGCAGCTGTGCTCGCGGCGGGCCCGGTGGGGGTACGCCGGGGGGCGCAGCGCCGAGCGGTAGGCCGACCGATCTCCCGACCGACCGTCCCAGCGGGGCACCGTCCGGCGGTGCGGGTGGTCGCGGCTTCGGCTTCGGTGCGTTCGGAAAGGTCACGGCCATCTCGGCGGCCGGCTTCACCGTCGCCCAGCAGGCGCTCAACCAGGGCAACGACCAGAGCGACCAGAGCGACCAGACCGACCAGAGCGGTCAGACGACGGACGTGACCGTGACGGTCGGGGCGGACACCACGTACACGACCACGAAGAACGCCACGGCCGCCGCGCTCGCCGTCGGCAAGTGCGTGAGCGCCACCGGCCAGGGCGACGACACCGGCGCGATCGCCGCCGAGCAGATTTCGATCAGCGACGCCGTCGACGGCCAGTGCACCGGCGGGTTCGGTGGTTTCGGCGGCCGAGCCGCTGGCGCTGGGCAGGCGGCGGACCAGTGAGGTCGATCGTCCGTCCCCGCAATGTCGTCGCCGCCGGCCTGACGGCCGCGCTGGTGGGCGGTGGTTGGGCGGCGTACGCCGGCACCGCTGACGGCTCGGCGCACTACCGCACCGCCGTCGCCACGTCCGGCGACGTCGACCAGACCCTGGGGCTCGCGGGAACCATCGTGCGGTCCGGTCGCTACGACCTGTCGTTCGGCAGCTCGGGAACGGTCGCCGAGGTGAACGTGTCCACCGGCGACACGGTCTCTGCAGGCGAGGTGCTGGCCCGGCTGGACCGGACCTCGCTCCGGGCCGAGGTCAAGAAGGCACGCGCCGATGTGGCTTCAGCCCGGGCGCAGCTCGCATCGGACGAGGACGCCCAGGCGTCCGCCGTCAGCACGTCGACCTCGTCATCAGCCTCGTCAACGTCCGGGTCCACCCCGAGCGGGTCCGCCGCGAGCGCCTCCCCGGGCGACTCGACGCCGTCCGGGTCGAACCCGACCGGATCGACCCCGAGCAGCGGCTACGCCCCGAGCACAGGCTCCGCCGGCCAGGCCTCCCCGGCCCTGACGGCGGCACTGGCCGCTCTGGCCGATCAGCAGAGGGCGGTCACGACCGCCCAGTCGGCGGCGACCGACGCACTCGGCGTCGCCAAGGACAAGCTGGCCGCGCAGACCCAGGCGTGTGAGGACGCGTTCTCCGGCGGCACGGGCACAGGTTCTGGCTCCGACGACGGTGGTACGTCGGTGGCGGACCAGGCCTGCACGGACGCACTGGCCGCGGTCCAGGAGGCCCAGCAGTCGGTGAAGTCCGCCCAGGACGACCTGCAACAGGCGCTGGAGACACTCGGCGGGACCCTCGACAAGGCGGTGACGGCCCTGAAGCAGAGCAGCCAGACCGGCTCGAGCACGACCGACGGCACGCGGGGCGCGGGCGCGACGGGCGCCCAGAGCACGCAGGGCACGAAGAGCACGAAGAGCACGAAGAGCACGAAGAGCACGAAGAGCCAGGGCGCCTCGGGTGCGTCCACCTCCACCGCGTCCGGCGACGGAGCGGCAGCGGTGGGTGGCGCGGGCGGAGGCGCGAGCAGCGGTTCGCGGACCGTCACGGCGGCCACCCTCGCTTCCGATCAGGCCAAGATCGACGAGGCGAAGGCATCCCTCGTCGAGGCCGAGCAGTCGCTGGCAGGTGCGGTCATCAAAGCACCGGCCGGCGGCACGGTCGTCGCGTCCGACGCTGCGGTCGGCGACGCGGCCGGCGCAGGCACCGATGTGGTCACCCTCGTCACACCCGGCGCCACGACGGCGACCCTCGCGGTCGGCTCGACGGACCTGGCCTGGCTGAAGGTCGGGCAGGTCGCCTCGGTCACCCCCGCCGGGGCGGAGCAGGCGCTGCCCGGGACGGTCACCTGGATCAGCCCACAGCCCAGCGACTCGGGCAGCACGACGACGTACCCGGTCGTCGTCACGCTGGACGACAGCGGAGTGGGCCTGCCCAGCGGAGACACGGCGTCCGTCTCGATCGTCGTCGGCACGGCGTCCGGCGTGGTGACCGTGCCGACCAGCGCGGTCAGCAACGGTGCGGTCACCGTCCTGGACGACGGCACGCCGAGCCGGGTCCGGGTCACGACCGGCGTGATGGGAGGCGGCCGGACCGAGGTGGCCACGGGCCTGAAGGCCGGCCAGACGGTCGTCCTCGCGGACCTCGATGCAGCCCTGCCGAGCGGGAGCTCCAGCAACCAGCGCGGCTTCGGTGGCGCAGGCGGCTTCAGCGGCGGCTTCGGAGGCGGCTTGGCCGGAGGTGGCCGTACCTTCACGAGCCGCGGTTGATATCGAGCCGGCGTGGTCGGGCAGGTCGCTGGGGCGGCCCGCCCGATCTGCATCTGCGGCACATGCGGCCCACAGACTTCTCACAGGAATGCTGGGGAGAGTAGGACCATGGGCGAGACCGAGATCGTGTCGCGCGCCGACGGATCCCCGCTGCGCGTCCTCGTCGTCGACGACGAGGTCAACATCGCCGAGCTCATCTGCATGGCGCTGCGCTACGAGGGCTGGCAGGTCCGGGCGGCGCACACCGGCAGCAGGGCGGTGGCGGCGGCCAAGGAGCTCGACCCCGACGCGGTCGTGCTCGACATGATGCTGCCGGACTTCGACGGGCTCGAGGTCCTGCGTCGGCTGCGGATCACGAACCCGGACCTGCCTGTCGTCTTCCTCACCGCGAAGGACGCGGTGGAGGACCGGATCGCCGGCCTGACCGCAGGCGGTGACGACTACGTCACCAAGCCGTTCTCGCTCGAGGAGGTCGTCGCCCGGCTGCGCGGACTGATGCGCCGGGCGGGCGCCCGCCGCGAGGCCTCGAGCTCGATCCTCACCGTGGGCGACCTGCGCCTCGACGAGGACAGCCACGAGGTGTTCCGGGGCGAGGACGAGATCAGCCTGACCGCGACCGAGTTCGAGCTGCTGCGCTACCTCATGCGCAACCAGCGCCGGGTGCTGTCCAAGGCGCAGATCCTCGACCGGGTGTGGAACTACGACTTCGGCGGCCAGGCCAACGTCGTCGAGCTCTACATCTCCTACCTCCGCAAGAAGATCGACGCCGGCCGCCAGCCGATGATCCACACCCTCCGCGGCGCCGGCTACGTCCTCAAGGCGGCGACCTGATGCGCTTCTTCGCGACGCTCACCTCGCGCCTGGTCCTCACTGCCGTCGCACTCGTGGCCGTCGTCTCCGTCCTCATCGCTGCGGCGACCACCGTCGCGCTGCGCAACCAGCTGATGGACCGGCTCGACTCCGACGTGCGCGCGCTCGCGCGCCCGGGTCCGCCGGCGTCGCGCAACGTGGCCCCCGGGACGCTGCAGGTCATCCGGCCGGCGGTGGGGAGCTCGGTGCAGGAGCGCGGCGAGATCCTCGGTCACGACGCCGACGACGTCGCCACGATCACCGACCTGGGCAGGTTCGACCGGGTCCCGCTCGACCGGACGGTCCACACCGTCGACGTGCCCGGCCACGGCACCTACCGGGTGATCGCCGCCGAGGCCCAGCTCCGGACCGGCGAGGTCGTCACGGTCGTCACCGGGCTCCCGGTCGCCACGGTCGACGACACCATCGGCGGCCTCGTCCGCTGGGAGATCCTGCTGACCCTGCTGGGCGTCGTCGCCGCGGCGGGCGCCGGCCTGGTCGTCGTACGACGCCAGCTGCGGCCGCTGCGCGAGGTGGCCGCGACCGCCCACGCCGTGGCGGGGCTGCCCCTGGACACGGGCGAGATCGGGGTGACTGAGCGCGTCCCCGAGCGGCTGACCGACGAGCACACCGAGGTCGGCCGGGTCGGGGGAGCGCTCAACACGCTCCTCGAGCACGTGGAGTCCTCGCTCGCCGCCCGGCACCGCAGCGAGCAGCAGGTGCGGCAGTTCGTCGCCGACGCCTCCCACGAGCTGCGGACGCCGCTCACCACAATCCGCGGCTACACCGAGCTCGCCCGCCGCCACCCCGAGGACGACGGCGCCACCCGCGTCGCGCTGTCGAAGGTGGAGGAGGAGTCGGGCCGGATGACCTCGCTGGTCGAGGACCTCCTCCTGCTGGCGCGCCTGGACGCGGGCCGGCCGCTCGCCCACGAGCCCGTCGACCTGTCCCGCCTCGTGCTGGACGCCGTCGCCGACGCGCGGCTGCTCGCCCCAGACCATCGGTGGCGGGTCCACGCCGAGCGGCCGGACGCGGTCGAGGTCTCGGGGGATCCCGACCGGCTGCGCCAGGTGCTCCTCAACCTGCTGACCAACGCCCGCAGCTACACACCCGTCGGGACGACGGTGACCGTGTCGGTGCGGCCGGACGGCTTCTCCGTCCACGACGACGGCCCGTGCTTCCCGGCCGGGCTCGACCCGTTCGAGCGCTTCGTCCGCGGCGACGAGTCGCGCACCGGCGGCTCGTCGGGCCTCGGGCTCTCGATCGTCGAGGCCATCGTCGCGGCACACGGCGGGTCGGTCGCGCTCGCGAGCGAACCCGGCGACACCACCGTCACCGTCCGCCTCCCCAGCGTCGCCCAACGGTCACGGTGACCGTTCGCGGCCTCTCCTGCGACACCGGCGCGAGGGCGTGATCAGTCGCGCTCGCTCTTCCCGGGCAGCTCCAGCATCCGCTCCAGGGCCACCTTGGCGTGGTGCTCGGTGTCGGCGTCGACCTCGATCACGTTGGGCACGACACCGTTGACCAGCGACTCCAGCGCCCACACGAAGTGCGGGAGGTCGATCCGGTTCATCGTCGAGCAGTAGCAGACGTTGCGGTCGAGGAAGACGATCCGCTTGTCCGGGTGGGCGGCGGCCAGCCGCTTGACGAGGTTCAGCTCGGTGCCGATCGCCCAGGCCGACCCGGCCGGGGCGGACTCGATCGTCCTGATGATGAACTCGGTCGAGCCGACCAGGTCGGCCTTGAGCACGACCTCGTGCTGGCACTCGGGGTGCACCAGGACCTGGATGTCCGGGATCGTCGCGCGGAGCGCATCGACGGTGTCGGGGGAGAAGCGCCCGTGCACCGAGCAGTGGCCCTTCCACAGGATCATCGTCGCGTCGGTCAGCTCCTCGGCGGTGAGCCCGCCGTTCGGCTGCCGCGGGTCCCACACGACGCACTCGTCGAGCGGGATGCCGAGCTGGAGGACGGCGGTGTTGCGACCGAGGTGCTGGTCGGGCAGGAAGAGCACCTTGGTGCCCTGCTCGAAGGCCCACTCCAGCACGGTCTGCGCGTTGGACGACGTGCACACCACGCCGCCGTGGCGTCCGCAGAACGCCTTGATGTCGGCGCTGGAGTTCATGTAGGTCACCGGCACGACCTGGTCGGCGATGCCGGCGGCCTCGAGTGCGGACCAGGCGGCCTCGACCTGGCCGAGCCGGGCCATGTCGGCCATCGAGCAGCCGGCCGCCAGGTCCGGCAGGATCACCTTCTGCTCGGGCGAGGTGAGGATGTCGGCGGACTCGGCCATGAAGTGCACGCCGCAGAAGACGATGTACGCCGCCTCCGGACGAGCGGCCGCGTCGCGAGCGAGCTTGAAGGAGTCCCCGGTGACGTCGGCGAACTCGATGACCTCGTCGCGCTGGTAGTGGTGGCCCAGCACGAACACCTTGTCGCCGAGCGCCTCCTTGGCGGCCCGCGCGCGCTCGACGAGCGTGGGGTCCGAGGCCGGGGGCAGGTCGCCCGGGCACTCGACGCCGCGCTCGGAGTCGAGGTCGATGCCGCGACCGAGCGGCAGCAGCGGGAGATCGACGGTCGTCATGGCCGCATCGTACGGTCCCGCGCGGGCGCGACCGCCTAGGGTCTCACCCGTGCGGATCCTGATCGCCCCTGACAAGTTCGCCGGCACGCTGACCGCCGTCGAGGCCGCGGAGGCGATCGCGGCCGGCTGGTCCCGGCACGCTCCGGACGACGAGCTCGAGCTCGTCCCCATGGCGGACGGCGGTCCGGGCTTCGTCGACGTCCTGCACGCCACCCTCGGCGGTGAGCTGCTGGCCGTCACCGTGACGGGGCCGCACCGCGAGCCGACGCCCGCGACGATCCTCGTGGTCGGGGACACCGCCTACGTCGAGTCGGCGCAGGCGTGCGGCCTCGCGTTGACCGGCGCAAGCGGGGCCGGGTCCGCCACGACCTACGGCGTCGGGGAGCTCGTCCTCGCCGCCGCGGACGCCGGCGCCCGGCGGGTCGTCGTCGGCCTCGGCGGCAGCGGGTCCAACGACGGCGGTGCGGGCTTCCTGGCCGCCCTCGGCGCGACCGCCGACCGGCCGCTCGACCAGGGCGGTGCAGCGCTCACCGGGATCACGTCCCTCACCGTCCCGGCGTCGCCGGAGGTCGAGATCGTGGCGGCCAGCGACGTCGACAGCCCGCTCACCGGGCTCTTCGGCGCGACGAAGGTCTACGGACCCCAGAAGGGGCTGACCGAGGACCAGCTCCCGGCTCTCGACGGCGCCCTGCAGGACCTGGCCGCCGCCGCCGGGCCGTCGGGCCGCCGACTGGCGCTCGAGGCGGGCGCCGGCGCGGCCGGTGGGCTCGGCTACGGGCTGCTGGTGGCCGGCGCGCGGCGGCAGCCGGGTCTGGCGCTGCTCGCCGACGCGGTCGGCCTGCTCGCGAAGGCTCGCCGCGCCGATCTCGTCGTCACGGGCGAGGGCGCCTTCGACTTCTCCAGCCGAGCCGGGAAGGTCCCCTACGGGGTGGCCGACGTCGCGGCCCGGGCGGCCCGACCATGCGTGGTGCTCGCGGGGCGCGTCGACGTGGGGGCCCGGGAGATGCGGGCCCTCGGTGTGGAGTCGGCGTACGCGCTGGTCGACGTGGTGGGGGAGGAGCGTGCCTTGGCCGATCCGGCGGGGTCGCTGGCCGCGCTCGCCGAGCGGGTCGCGCGCAGCTGGTCCCCTCGGCGGGGTGGGGAATAACCGGGTGTGTGCGACGATTGGGAACTGTTGAACCAGTTCTGCTCGACGAGATGGAGTCATCAATGAGCGACGGATGCGGCTGCGGCCACGGCCACGGCGCCACCACCGAGACGACCGCGACCACCGCGACGACGTCGGGTGCGACCCAGACGGTCGCCGCCCCAGTGCTGACCGACCGCCGGGAGGACCAGATCAACCTGAGCCCCGTCGCGGCCTCCAAGGTGAAGAGCCTGCTGGAGCAGGAGGGTCGCGACGACCTCTCGCTGCGCATCTCGGTGCAGCCGGGTGGCTGCTCGGGCCTGCGCTACCAGCTCTTCTTCGACGAGCGCACGCTCGACGGTGACACCGTCACCGACTTCGGCGGCGTCTCCGTCGTCGTCGACCGGATGAGCGTCCCTTACCTCAACGGCGCCATGATCGACTTCGTGGACACGATCGAGAAGCAGGGCTTCACGATCGACAACCCGAACGCGACCGGCTCCTGCGCCTGCGGCGACTCGTTCCACTGATCCGCTGAGGACGACAGCCCCCGCCGATCGGCGGGGGCTGTTGCCTTTCCGGGAGGAAAGAGAACGGACGGCTCAGACGAGGTCGAGCCCGAGGGCCGCTGCGATCCGGCGAGCGGCGACCGTGGGATCGATGTCAGGCTTGGCCACCTCGGTGAAGGCGTCGAAGCCGATGCTGGGCGCGGGACGCGAGGCCGCGCGCGCGACCCTCGCGAACGACCGCGAAAGCTCCAGACGCGCCTGCGCGGCGCGGCAGTCCGAGGCCATCGGGGCGTCGTCGTAGGCGAGGCCGGAGGTCTGCTGGGCGTCGGTCATGCGATCGACGCTAGGCACTACCGATGGGTACTCCAAGCGGTACGAAGCGGTAGTGTTCGGCCACGTGTCTGGCTCCCTGTTGATCGCCGCGTCGATCGCCACCGACCACCTGATGACCTTCCGCGGCAAGTTCGCCGACTCGCTGGTGGTCGAGCAGCTCGACAAGCTCTCGCTGAGCTTCCTCGTCGACGACCTCGAGATCCGTCGCGGCGGCGTCGCGGCCAACATCTGCTTCGGCCTCGGCACGCTCGGTCTCGCTCCGGTGCTCGTCGGCGCGGTGGGTGAGGACTTCGGCGACTACCGCTCCTGGCTCGAGCGGCACGGCGTCAACTGCGACCACGTCCACGTGTCGGAGACCAAGCACACCGCTCGCTTCGTCTGCACCACCGACGAGACGATGGCGCAGTTCGCCAGCTTCTACCCCGGTGCCATGTCCGAGGCGCGGCTCATCGAGCTCGCCCCGATCGTGCGTTCGGTCGGTGACCCGACCTTCGTGCTGATCGGTGCGGACGACCCCGACGGCATGCTGCGCCACACCGAGGAGTGCCGGCAGCGCGGCTACGCGTTCATCGCCGACCCCAGCCAGCAGCTGGCCTTCGGCAGCGGCGAGCTCATCCGCGACCTGGTCGACGGTGCGTCGATCCTCTTCTCCAACGAGTACGAGTCCCACCTCATCGAGTCCAAGACCGGCTGGAGCGCCGAGGAGGTGCTCGCCCGCGTGGGCACCCAGGTCACCACCCTCGGCGCCGACGGCGTGCGCATCTCGCGCAAGGGCGAGGACCCGATCACCGTGCTCGCCTGCAAGAACGTCACCGCGGTCGAGCCGACGGGCGTCGGCGACGCGTTCCGCGCCGCGTTCCTTGCCGCCACTACCTGGGGGCTCGGGCTGGAGCGGTCGGCCCAGGTCGGCTGCACCCTGGCGGCGTACGTCGTGGAGACGGTCGGCACGCAGGAGTACTCCTTCACCGGCCAGGAGTTCCTGACGCGGTTCAGCGAGAACTACGGCGCCGACGCGGCCGCCGAGGTCGCCCCGTTCCTCAGCTGAGCCGCCGGACGAGCAGGACCGGCACCCCGTCGGGGGCGGTCTCCTCGCCGACGTACTCCTGACCCCGCATCCGGCACCACGCCGGCACGTCGTGGCGTGCTGCGGGGTCGTCCGACGCGACGCCGAGCACGTCGCCGACCGGCACGTCGGCCAGGTGGCGGGCCAGCTCGATGATCGGCCGCGGGCACGGCAGGCCCCGGCAGTCCAGGGTCGGCCCGGAGCCGCTCACAGGGCGACCTCCGCGCGCAGGTCCGCCACGACGCCGGGCAGCACGTCGAGGAACCGCTCGACGTCGCTCTGCGTCGTGTCGCGGGTCAGCGACAGCCGGACGTTGCCGTGCGTGAGGGCGCCCATCGCCGCGAGCACCCGCGACGGCTCCCGGGTGTCGACCGCGCAGGCCGAGCCGCTGGCGATGCCGAAGCCGTGCCGGTCCAGCGCGCTCACCAGCGCCTCACCGTCGACGTAGAGACAGGAGAACGTCACCAGGTGGGGGAGCCGGTCGACGGGATCGCCCACCAGGTCGACGTCCGGGATCGAGGCGACCCGCTCGCGGACCAGGTCGATCATGGCGCGCTGCCGGCCGCCGACCTCGTCGCGCTCGGCAGCGACGGCCTGCAGCGCCGCGGCCGCAGCCAGGGCGCCCGGCACGTCGGTGAACCCGTGGTCGGCGCGCTCCGTCCGGTCGGGGGCCGGGAAGGGGTGCCGCCAGCGCGCCGAGCGGCGTACGACGAGGACCCCCACCCCGCCCGGGCCGCCCCACTTGCGGGCGGACCCCGCCACGGCGGTCCATCCCGGGGGCAGCGGCAGCCGCCCCATCGAGGCGCCGGCATCGACCAGCAGCGGGACGTCCCCGAGCGCCTCGGCCACCGCGTCGACCGGCTGGAGCGTCCCGACCTCGTGGTTCGCCTGCTGTACGACGACGAGGCCGGCGCTCTCCTCCCGCGCGGCGGCGGCGATCGACCCGGCGTCGACCCGGCCGGCGCGGTCGACCTCCACGACGCGCGTCGGCACTCCCGCCCAGGCCGTGGCGTCCGGCACGGACTGGTGCTCGACGGCGGTCATGACGACGGGCGCACCCCCGGACGGAAGCAACCCGAGCAGGCCGGCGTGGACCGCTGCCGAGCCGGAGGAGGTGAACATCACCTCGTCCCGGCGCACGCCCAGGACCGCGGCGACCACCTCGCGCGCGTTGTCGAGCAGCAGGCGCGCATCGCGACCCGGACCGTGCAGTCGCCGCGGGTCGGCATATCCCCGCGTGGAGGCGGCGCCGAGAACGGCCCGAGCGGCGGGATGGAGAGGCTCGGCGGAGGCGGCGTCGAGGTAGACCGCGGGGTGGCTCACATCGACACCCTAGAGACTTCGAGGGGCCACCCAGTGGGTCGAGGGGCGGAGCACTTCCGCTAATGTGCGACGTGTGAACTCGTGCCCGTCGGCGGGTACGGGTCCGATGCCGTGACTGCTCGAGAGAGAGGCTCGTTCGTGGGTCTGCACTTGCCCGGAAAGCCGGAGGGACGACGACTGGTGGGGAAGACCTCCCTGCTGGTCGCGCTGGCCGCTGTGGTCGTCCTGCTGGGGGGCTGCTCGTCGGAGACGAAGGGCGAGTGGAAGCGGGCAGCGATGCCCGACCCCGCCTCAGCCCAGGGCGAGCACACCCTCTCGCTGTGGCAGGGCGCCTGGATCGCCGCGATGATCACGGGTGTCATCGTCTGGGGCCTGATCTTCTGGGCCTGCTGGCACTACCGCCGCCGCAGCGAGTCCGACATCCCGGTCCAGACCCGCTACAACCTGCCGATCGAGATCTTCTACACGATCGCGCCGGTCCTGATGGTCATCGTCTTCTTCACCCACACGGTGCGGACCCAGGACGCCATCCTCGACGAGGGCAAGGTCGACAACACGATCGAGGTCGTCGGCCAGCAGTGGTCGTGGACATTCAACTACGGCATGGGCGAGCGGGACGGCTCGGCCGACGACGACGCCGCGGATGACGAGTTCCCCTACTCCGACTACGTCTACGAGGCCGGCACCGCCGAGCGCATCCCGACGCTCGTGCTCCCGATCAACAAGACCACCCGCTTCAACCTGCACAGCCCCGACGTCGTCCACGACTTCGGTGTCCCCGCCTTCCTCATGAAGATGGACGTCATCCCGGGCCGCGTGAACCACTACGCGATCACGCCGACCCGTATGGGTGACTTCCGCGGCGCCTGCTACGAGCTCTGCGGCGTGTCGCACTCGCGGATGCTGTTCAACGTGAAGGTGGTCAGCGAGGCGGACTACGAGAGCTACCTCCAGGACCTCAAGAGCCAGGGCAACGAGGCTGACAAGCCGCTGCTCGGCGGTGCTGAGGCCGACACGCAGGCCGGGCTCAACAACGACACCGAGGGAGTGAACAAGTGACCGCGACCGCATCACCCAGCACGGCGACCGCCAGTGGTCGCCGGCCGCTGGGCCAGATGGCGTTCCGCATCCTGACGACCACCGATCACAAGCTGATCGGCAAGATGTACTTCGTCACCGCGTTCGCGTGGTTCCTGGTCGGTGGCCTGATGGCGCTGATCATGCGCGCGGAGCTGGCCTTCCCGGGAAACCAGGTCGTCAACGACGAGCTCTTCAACCAGCTCTTCACCATGCACGGCACGATCATGCTGCTGCTGTTCGCGACCCCGCTCTTCTTCGCCTTCGGCAACGCGATCATGCCCCTGCAGATCGGCGCTCCCGACGTCGCCTTCCCGCGGCTCAACATGCTGAGCTACTGGCTCTACCTGTTCGGTGGTCTCATCGCGGCCTCCGGGTTCCTCACCCCGCTCGGTGCGGCCGACTTCGGCTGGTTCGCCTACACCCCGCTCTCCGACGCGGTCCGCAGCCCGGGCGTCGGCGGCGACCTGTGGATCATGGGCCTGTGGATGGCCGGTCTGGGCACGATCCTCGGTGCGGTCAACTTCATCACCACGATCATCTGCATGCGCGCGCCGGGCATGACGATGTTCCGGATGCCGATCTTCGTCTGGAACACGCTGGTCACGAGCCTGCTCGTGCTGATCGCCTTCCCGGTCCTGGCCGGTGCCCTGCTGATGCTGGAGGCGGACCGCCAGATCGGTGCGCACGTCTTCGACACCGCCCACGGCGGCCCGATCCTGTGGCAGCACCTGTTCTGGTTCTTCGGCCACCCCGAGGTCTACATCATCGCGCTGCCGTTCTTCGGCATCGTGACCGAGATCCTCCCGGTGTTCAGCCGCAAGCCGGTCTTCGGCTACGTCGGCCTCGTCGGCGCCACCGTCGGCATCGCGATCCTCTCGGTCGCGGTGTGGGCGCACCACATGTTCGTCACGGGCGCGGTCGACCTGCCGTTCTTCTCCGGCATGACCTTCCTGATCGCCGTTCCGACAGGCGTGAAGTTCTTCAACTGGATCGGCACCATGTGGGGCGGGTCGATCTCGTTCGACACGCCCATGCTGTGGTCGGTCGGCTTCCTCACGACCTTCCTGTTCGGTGGCCTCACCGGCATCATCCTGGCCAGCCCGCCGCTCGACTTCCACGTCTCCGACTCCTACTTCGTGGTGGCTCACTTCCACTACGTCGTCTTCGGCACGGTCGTGTTCGCGATGTTCGCCGGGTTCTACTTCTGGTGGCCCAAGCTCACCGGCAAGATGCTCAACGAGCGCCTGGGCAAGATCCACTTCTGGCTGCTGTTCATCGGCTTCCACACCACGTTCCTGGTGCAGCACTGGCTGGGCGTCGAGGGCATGCAGCGACGCATCGCCGACTACCTCCCGTCCGACGGGTTCGAGACGCTCAACCAGATCTCGACGGTCGGCGCCTTCCTGCTCAGCATGTCGATGATCCCGTGGTTCCTGAACCTCTGGGTCACCCACAAGTCGCCCATGGTCGAGGTCGACGACCCGTGGGGCTGGGGCCGCTCGCTGGAGTGGGCGACCTCCTCCCCGCCGCCGCGTCACAACTTCGTGTCGCTGCCCCGGATCCGTTCCGAGTCGCCCGCCTTCGACCTGCACCACCCGGAGATCGCGGCGCTCGAGATCGAGTCCGAGGACGAGCTCGCCGTCCACATCCCTGGCAAGTCCGTTCACGAGGAGGGTGACGCCTGATGAAGTCCGAGACCTGGATCTTCGGCGGCTGCTTCGTGTTCTTCGTGCTCGTCACGCCTGCCTACGCGCTGATCACCGACGCGTCCGACCACGGCATGGACTGGACCGGCACCTCGGCCCTGTTCATGACCGCGCTCCTGACGGGCATGATCGGGCTCTACCTCGGCTTCCACGCCAAGCGGATGGACCCGCGCCCCGAGGACCGCAAGGACGGCGAGATCGCCGACGGCGCCGGCGAGCTCGGCTTCTTCTCGCCATACTCCTGGTGGCCGCTGTGGTGTGGCGCGACGCTTGCGATCATCGTCTTCGGCGCCGCCATGGCCGCCTACTGGCTGATGATCATCGGTGGTGTGCTCGGCGCGGTCGCCCTCGCCGGGTTGGTCTTCGAGTACTACCGCGGGGACCACGCGCACTGAGTAACGGATCGATCACGAAGGCCCGCCGACTGCAACCAGGTCGGCGGGCCTTTGCGTCTGGTGGGTGAGTGGAAGTTAAGGTTGCTCCGGCCACGGCCGGGCGACCGTCCGTCGAACCATCCGTCTGGAGATCCAACATGAGGAACAACGACCGCGCAGTCGCCGTGAGGCGCTCGGGCAAGCCGGTCGCACTGGTGCTCGCCGCCGCCACGACGGCGGCCCTCCTGACGGGGTGTGACGCCGACGACGCGGTACCCAGCGCCGGCGGCGCCGAGACGGGCAGCACCCCGAGCTCGTCGCCGTCGGCGGTGAAGGACCCGGTCGCCGTCACCGTGAACGTCACCAAGGGCGAGCGCGACGTGCCGGTCAGCCGGCGCGTACAGGTGCGGGCGGACGCCGGTCGACTCGACCACGTCGCCGTGACGGCCGGTGAGGTGGCCCTCTCAGGCGCGCTGTCGCCCGACGGCACCACCTGGACCGCCGACGACCTCCTCGAGCCGGACACGCTCTACACCGTGCGGGCCACAGCCGCGGGGGAGCAGGGCGGTACGACGCAGCGCCAAGTGCGCTTCCGGACGCAGTCGCTCTCGCTCGACCAGCAGACCTACCCCTCCGTCGCCCCGCTCGACGGCGAGACCGTCGGTGTCGGCATGCCGGTGGTCGTCACGTTCGACGTCCCGGTCACCAACAAGAAGGCGTTCGAGCGGCACATGAAGGTCGCCACCCAGCCAGCCCAGCAGGGCAGCTGGCACTGGTTGAGCGACCACGAGGCGCACTGGCGGCCGGCGACCTACTGGCAGGCCGGCACCGACGTCACGGTGGAGGTGGGGGTCAACTCCGTCCCCGCGGGCAACGGCGTCTTCGGCCAGGAGGACCGTACGGTCCACTTCCACGTGGGCGACACGCACGTCTATCGCGTCAACACGCAGACCGACCAGATGAAGGTGTTCGTCAACAAGAAGCTGGTCCGCACCCTGCCGGTCACCACCGGCAAGGCGGGCTTCACCACCCGGTCGGGCACGAAGGTCATCATCGAGAAGTCCGCCTCCAAGCGGATGCGCTCGGAGACCATCGGGATCGGCAAGAACAACCCGGAGTACTACGACCTCGACGACGTGCAGTGGGCGATGCGCCTGACCTACTCGGGGGAGTTCATCCACGCCGCGCCGTGGTCCGTCGGCTCCCAAGGTCGCGCCAACGTCTCGCACGGCTGCACCGGCCTCAGCACGGCCAACGCGAAGTGGCTCTACGACCTCAGCCGTCGCGGCGATGTCGTGGAGTACACCGGCACCTCGCGTCCGATGGAGTTCGGCAACGGGTACGGCGACTGGAACGAGTCGTTCGGCGACTACCAGGAGGGCTCGGCCCTCTGAGCCTCGTGCTCTCGATCCAGCGCTGAGCGGGCGTCGAATGCCGGAAGGGCCGGCCCGTCATGTGACGGGCCGGCCCTCCGACGTTCTGCGGTGGATCAGTGGTGGTGCTCGGGGC
Organism: Nocardioides terrae; assembly: GCF_900112345.1. GTDB lineage: Bacteria > Actinomycetota > Actinomycetes > Propionibacteriales > Nocardioidaceae > Nocardioides > Nocardioides terrae. The sequence goes on along the minus strand of NZ_FOLB01000003.1, from coordinate 274,393 downwards.
GGATCGGCTCCTCGGCGACCGGGTGGCGGCCGTCGAAGTGGTGACCCTCCGCGGAGTGGCCGTCGAGCGCGGCCAGCTCGTGCGCCTCGTGCGCGGCGTGGTGACGCGCCTCCTCGAGCTCGGCATGCGTCGGCTTGTCGATGTCGTCCGCGTAGTAGAGCGTGCGGATCTTCTCGCGCAGGCCGCCCAGCTTGCTTTGGGGCGCCGGCACGCCGTTCGTGTCGGGGCCGGCGGCCGGCGTCAGCTGCTCGGCGCTGCGGTCGCGGACGGTGAGGGTGTAGGCCTCGACGTCGCTGATCGGGAGGTGCTTCTCGTAGTAGGAGCCCTCCGGCGTCCGCATGATGACGCCCGTCTCGTAGCCGTGCAGCAGCAGGTCGTTGTCGTGACGCTGCAGGCTGATGCAGATCCGTCGCGTCACCAGGAACGCGATCACCGGGCCGATGAAGACCGCGGCACGCAGGAAGTAGGTGATCTGGTTGATCGACGCGTGCAGCCGGATGGCGATGATGTCGTTGCCGCCGGCGGTCCAGAAGAGACCGTAGAGCGTCATCAGGGCGACCATCGTCGCGGTGCGGGTCGGGGCGTTGCGCGGCCGCTGGAGCAGGTGGTGCTCGCGCTTGTCACCGGTGATCCAGCCCTCGATGAAGGGCAGCAGCAGCACGACGGTGAAGAGCAGGCCGGGCAGGACGATGATCGGCAGGAAGATGTTCCACGACCAGGTCGAGCCCCAGAAGTGCGACTCCCAGCCGGGCATGATGCGCAGCGCGCCGTCGGGCCAGCCCATGTACCAGTCGGGCTGGGAGCCCGCGGTCACCTTGGTCGGGTCGTAGGGGCCGAACTTCCACACCGGGTTGATCGACAGCAGGCCACCCATGAGCGCGGTGACGCCGAAGACGATGAAGAAGAAGCCACCGGCCTTGGCGGCGTACACGGGGAGCATGGGGTAGCCGACGACGTTGTCCTCGGTGCGGCCGGGCCCCGCCCACTGGGTGTGCTTGTGGTAGACGAGCAGCAGCATGTGGGCGGCGATGAGCGCCAGCAGCAGGCCGGGGATCAGCAGCACGTGGATGGTGTAGAGCCGGGGGATGATCGACTCGCCCGGGAACTCGCCGCCGAAGAGGAAGAACGAGATGTAGCTGCCGACGATCGGGATCGACTTGATGAAGCCGTCGGCGGCGCGGATGCCGGTGCCGGAGAGCAGGTCGTCGGGCAGCGAGTAGCCCGTGAAGCCCTCGAGGGTGCCGAGAAGCAGCAGCAGCGAGCCGATGACCCAGTTGAGCTCACGCGGCTTGCGGTGCGCACCCGTGAAGAACACCCGCAGGAGGTGGATCATCATCGCCGCGATGAAGAGCATGGCTGCCCAGTGGTGCATCTGGCGCATGAGGAGGCCGCCGCGCACGTCGAAGCTGATGTTGAGCGCCGACGAGAACGCCTCCGACATCTGCAGGCCGCGCATCGGGTTGTAGGACCCCTGGTAGGTCACCTCGGCCATCGAGGGACGGAACCACAGCGTCAGGAAGACACCCGAGAGCAGGAGGACGACGAAGGACCACAGCGCGATCTCGCCGAGCATGAAGGACCAGTGGTCGGGGAAGACCTTGCGCAGGTTCTTCTTCCCCATGGCCGCGAGGCCGAGGCGCTCGTCGGCCCACTGGGCCGCGGCGCCCGCCTTGGAAGGCTTGGCAGCGTTGGCGGCGGTCTTGTTGGAGGTAGCCACCCTGGAAGTGTCGATGCTCACGACTTGAGCTCCTTAGCGACCTCGGACGGACTCTTGGTGTTGCGCTCCCAGAAGCTCGGGCCGACCGGCTCGAGGAAGTCGCTGAGCGCGATGAGGTAGCCCTCGTCGTCGACGCCCAAAGGCAGCTGGGGCAGGTGCCTACCGGCCGGACCGAACACGACGCGGCCGGAGTCGGCCAGGTCGAAGGTCGACTGGTGGCAGGGGCACAGCAAGTGGTGCGTCGTCCGCTCGTTGAGCGAGATCGGGCAACCGACGTGCGTGCAGATCTTGGAGTAGGCGACGATGCCCTGGACCGACCAGTTGCGCGTGACGTCGCTGATGATGTCGTCGGGGTCCATCCGCAGCATCACGATCGCGGCCTTCGACTTGGCGATCTGGAGCTCGGCGCCCTCGAGGTCGAAGAGTCCGTCGGGCTCGGCGTTGAACAGGTCGCCTATCTCGATGTCGGACGCCTTGATCGGGGTGCCGACGACGTCGCGGACGACGCGGGTGCCCTTGGCCCAGATCGTGTGGTGCAGGCCGGCGCCGGGGTACTCCCCGACGACCTGGTTGGGCAGCGGGCCCAGGTCGCGCAGCATGACGACAGCCGGGGCGGCCAGGAGCGCGACCGAGCCGAGCAGCGAGTTGCGGACGAGGGGCCGGCGGCCGATGCCCGACTCCTCGAGCCCGGCGTTGAGCGCGGCGAGCGTGGCGGTGCGGTCCTCCTCGGACGAGGCGGCCGGGTGGCGCTGCTCGGAGATCTCGTGGTCGCCCATGAGCTTGCGGGCCCACTGGATGACGCCGAGGCCGATGAGGAGCAGCGCAAGACCGAGCGTCGTGCCGAGGGCGACGTTGGACGCGCCCAGGCCGATGAAGGTGTGACCGTCGGTGCCGGTCTTGAGGGTGATGTAGAAGACCACGAACAGGACCGTCGCGACCGCCGAGAGACCGAACAGCGTGGCGACCTGGCGCTCGGCGCGCTTCTCGGCCCTGGCGTCGACGTCGGTCGGCCGCCATTGGTGCTCGGCCAGCCCGGGGTCGGGGAGCAGCGCGTCCGTGGCCGCGTTGATGGGCAGGTGCCCCGTGTCGTGGCCCGTGTCGTGGCTGGTGTCGGCACTCACGCCTGCGACTCCTTCTTCTTGCTCGAACGGGTGGTGTGGGCCGCGATCCAGATCGCGAACGCGACACAGGTCCCGAGTCCGACGAGCCAGGCGAACAGGCCCTCGCTCACCGGGCCCATGTTGCCGAGGCTGAAGCCGCCGAAGGACGGCTGCTCGCGCATCGTCTGGATGTAGGCGATCACGTCACGCTTCTCGTCCGGCGAGAGGTTGCCGTTGGAGAAGACGTCCATCGGGCCGGGGCCGGTCAGCATGGCCTCGTAGATGTGGCGCGGGGACGTGTTGAGGATGCTCGGGGCGTAGCCGCCGCGCGGCATGGCGCCACCGGCACCGGTGAAGTTGTGGCAGGCCGTGCAGTTGGTCAGGAAGATCTGGCCGCCGCGGACGACCGCCTCCTGGCGCTCGGCGTCGGTCATGCCGTCGGTCGAGTAGTCGGCCTCGGTCGGGATGGCCGGGCCGGGGGCGAGCGAGGCGACGTACGCCGCGAGCGCGGAGATCTCGTCGTCGCTGTAGGTCTGCGGCTTGGCCGGGCCCTGCTGTCCGGGCGCGGCCAGCGGCATGCGGCCGGTGCCGACCTGGAAGTTCACGGCGGCGGCGCCGACGCCGACCAGGCTCGGGCCGATCAGCTTGCCGTTGACGTCGGTCTGGCCCTCGGCGTTCTGCCCGTGGCAGAAGGCGCAGCCGACCAGGAAGAGCTCGCGGCCCTGCTTGACCAGCGCCTGGTCGTCCTCGGCCGAGGACGCCGACGAGCTGGGGGAGACGGCCGCGTAGAGCCCTCCGGTGAGCAACAGGCCCAGCAGCAGCACGACGAGCCCGGCGACGGGGCCACGACGGTGCCGCGAGAGGCGACCGGCGGAGCGGTTCAGGAGACGCACTTCGAAATCCTCACTCAGTCTGCTTCGCAGGTCACTTGATGATGTAGATCGTCGCGAACAGGCCGATCCAGACCACGTCCACGAAGTGCCAGTAGTACGAGACGACGATCGCGCTCACCGCCTGCTCGTGCGTGAACGTGCGCGCGACGTAGGTGCGGCCGAGCACGAAGAGGAAGGCGATCAGGCCGCCGGTCACGTGGAGACCGTGGAAACCGGTGGTCAGGTAGAACATCGTGCCGTACGCCGAGTCCGGGATCGTGACGCCCTCCTGGATCAGCGAGGCGTACTCGGTGGCCTGGCCGGCGATGAAGATCGCACCCATGACGTAGGTGAGCAGGAACCACTCACGCAGGCCCCAGGCGCCGACGTTGAACAGCCGGCCGGAGCGGCCGACCTTGCCGGCCTCGGCCTTGAACACGCCCATCTGGCAGGTCACCGACGAGAGCACCAGGATCGTGGTGTTGACCGCTGCGAACGGGACGTTCAGCTTCTCCGTGTTCGCGGGCCACAGCTCCGGACTGACCGACCGGATCGTGTAGTAGGCCGCGAAAAGGGCCGCGAAGAACATCAGCTCGCTGGAGAGCCAAATGATCGTCCCGACACTGACCATGCTCGGTCGGTCGTGCTGGCCCGTCAGACGGGATGCCGGAATAGCAGAAGCTGCAGTCGCCACAGGTGCCATTATGGCGGTCCTCCTTCGGGAGGCCACCCCGACCCCCTGTGTGAGGGGGTCATAAAGTTCACAGCGTGGTTCTCCCCCCGCTCAGCGCCTCCTCCGGGGCCGTCCTCGACCTGCCTTCGTTCGGGCTCTCCAGGGTCATCACCGAGTGGGGACTGAGCCCCGTCCCGTTCGTCGTGACGGCCTGGGCGGTCGGCCTCTACGTGTGGGGAGTGGTCTCGCTGCGCCGTCGCGGCGACCGCTGGCCCGTGGGACGGACCGTGTCGTTCGTGGTCCTCGGGATGGGGGCCTTCTACTTCGCCACGTCGTCCGGGCTGGCGGCGTACGACACCACGCTGGTGTCCGTGCACATGGTCCAGCACATGATCCTGGCCATGGTCGTCCCGCTGGCGCTGGCGCTGGGGGCTCCCGTCACGCTGGCGCTGCGCACCCTGCCCGCCACGCCCCGGCGCTGGCTGCTCGTCGTCCTGCACTCGCGGGTCGCGAAGGTGCTGTCCTTCCCGCCGCTCACCCTGGCGCTCTACCTCGTCTCGCCGTGGGCCCTCTACTTCTCCGGGTGGTACGAGGCGTCGCTCCGCTCGGACTACGTGCACGAGATGATGCACCTCCACCTGGTGCTGGTCGGAGCGCTCTTCTTCTGGCCCCTCATGGGCATCGACCCCGTCCCCGGACGGGTCGCCTACCCCTTCCGGCTGCTCCTGGCCATGCTCACGCTGCCGTTCCACGCCTTCCTCGGCATCACGATCATGGGACAAACCGATCTGCTGGGCGGCACGTGGTACCCCGACCTCCACGCCGGCCCGATGGGCTCCTGGCTCCCCGACCCGCACGACGATCAGCACCTGGCCGGCGGCATCCTGTGGGGATCCGGTGACCTGGTCGGCCTGGTGTTCTTCGGCGTGCTCTTCACCCAGTGGGTCCGCTCCTCGATGAAGGAGGCGGCGCGCGAGGACCGGCGCCTGGACCTCCTCGAGGCGCGGGAGCGGACGGCGGCGGAGCATCATCACTCATGAGACACCGACGGCTGCCGTCCTGTGACAAGAGGTCCGCGCTGGCACGCCTGAGTTCCACGGATTCAGTCCTGCCGTAGACCTACCTGTGGCAGCCTCACGCCTGTGCGCGAGCGTCGGTGGTCGGTGTGGCTCCCCGTGCTCGTCTTCCTCGGCACGGCTCTCGTCTACTGCGCGACGGTCTCGCGACTGCCGAGCTGGGACGCTGAGACGGCCAACCTCGCCTCATGGCACATCGGGCGAACCGGCAATCCCGATCTGCCCCTCTCCGACTATCCCAACCTGATGAGCGATGCCAGCCGGGCACAGTGGCTGGTCAAGAACGCCGACGGCGACGACATGATCGGCCGGGCGCCCGGCGTCATCGCGGCCAGCGTCCCGGCGTACTGGCTACTGGGCGGGTCGGACTTCTCCGTCCTCCCCGGCAGCCTGAGCGCCGCGGTGTTGTCGGCGGCCGCCATGACGTGGCTCTTCGTCCTGCTGAGCCGGCTCGCGGGGCGTCGCACGGCCCTGGCGGCGACCCTCGTGGTGGCCTTCACCACGCCCGTGTGGTCGGTGGCGGCCGACGCCATGTGGCCGCACACAGTGACGCTCCTCGGCGTGGTCGGCATGGCCGCCGCCGCGCGAGCCGACCGATGGTGGTGGGTCGGGTTCTGGGGCGGGGTCGCCGCGACGGGGCGGCTGCACGTCGCACTCGTCTGCCTCGTCCTCGCACTGGGGTGTGCCGTGCATCGTCGGCAGTGGCGTCCCGTCCTGCAGGCCGGGTCGGCCGGGGCCGCCTGGATCGGGCTGATCTCGGTGTGGACGCACTGGATGTACGGCAGGTGGGACCCGACCTCCGCCTACGACACCAACCAGTTCACCGACTACGCCGCGGGCCACCGTGTCGACCTTGTGAACCTGCTGGGCTTCTTCGTCTCGCCGCATCGCGGCCTGTTCCTGTGGTCGCCCGTCATCCTGGTTCTGCTGCCGGCGCTCGTCCGGGCCTGGCGCACGCTGCCGGACTGGTCGCGGTGGCTCTGCCTCGGCGGCCTCACCTACCTGCTGGTGCAGGGCCTGCTGAACAGGTTCTCGGGTGGCTTCTTCTTCTACGGCTACCGGCTGCAGCTCGAGGCGGTGCTCTGTGCCACACCTGCTCTGGTGCTGAGCTGGAGCCGTGCGGGGCGCGTGGCTCGAGCACTCCTCGTGCCGTTGGTGATCGTGCAGGGGGCGCTCATCATCCCCGGCTCGCTGACCGACCTCTACACGCCGGAGATCGACTCCTGGACCACCAACGGACTGTGGTACTGGCTGCAGCGGAGGCCCGCGGCGATCGTGGGACTGGTGCTCGCGAGCGGATTCGCGACGGCGCTGGCAGCGCGAATCGTGTCCGGCCGCGCGGCATCCCCGGTCGACGGCGTCCCGGCGCGAGTAGAGTCCCGGTCGTGACCGCGACAAAGCCTCTCCGCGTGCTCGTCTACAGCGACGACATCGACATCCGCCAGCAGGTCATCCTGGCCCTCGGACGCCGCCCTCACGCCGACCTGCCCGAGGTCGAGTACGTCGAGGTCGCCACCGAGCCGGTCGTGATCCAGAACATGGACGCCGGCGGGATCGACCTGGCCGTCCTCGACGGTGAGGCGGTCCCCGCAGGGGGCATCGGCATCGCCAAGCAGCTCAAGGACGAGATCTACCAGTGTCCGCCGATCGTCGTGCTGACCGGGCGTCCGCAGGACGCCTGGCTGGCGACGTGGTCGCGTGCCGACGCCGCTGTCCCGCACCCGCTCGACCCGATCGCGCTGGCGAAGGCCGTCGTCGGCCTCCTTCGTGACCGCGTACCCGCCACCGCCTGACGATGGGCGGCACCACGTGGCCCGACGTGCTCGGGGTCCTCGTCGCGCGCGCCGACCTCACCGCTGAGCAGACCCGCTGGGCGATGGGCGAGATCCTCGCCGGACAGGCCACGGACGCGCAGGTCGCCGGGTTCGCCGTCGCGCTGCGGGCCAAGGGCGAGACGATCGACGAGGTCCGCGGCCTCGCCGATGCGATGCTCGACCGCGCCAACCAGATCTCGGTGCCCGGACGGCTGCTCGACATCGTCGGCACCGGTGGGGACCGCTCGATGTCGGTCAACATCTCGACGATGGCGGCGATCGTGGCCGCCGGAGCGGGCGCGAAGGTCGTCAAGCACGGCAACCGGTCGGCGTCCTCGCAGTCCGGTTCCGCGGACGTGCTCGAGGCCTTGGGCATCCGGCTCGACCTTCCCGTAGACCGTGTCGCGGCGCTCGCCGAGACGGCCGGGATCACGTTCCTCTTCTCCGCTGCGTTCCACCCGGCGATGCGCTACGCGGCCGTGCCGCGTCGTGAGCTCGGCATCGGGACCACCTTCAACCTGCTCGGGCCGCTGACGAACCCCGCCCGGCCGCAGGCCAGCGCGATCGGCTGCGCCGACCCGCACGTGGCGCCCGTGATGGCCGGTGTGTTCGCCGAGCGCGGCCTGGATGCCTGGGTCTTCCGCGGCGACGACGGTCTCGACGAGCTGACGATCACGACGACCTCCCAGGTGTGGCAGGTGCGCGACGGCTCGGTCGCGAAGCACACGATCGACCCGCGGGACTTCGGCATCGCCCGCTCAGGCGTCGACGCGCTGCGCGGGGGAGACGCCGCGTTCAACGCCCAGGTCGTACGCCGGCTGCTGGCTGGCGAGCAGGGCGCCGTCCGCGACGCCGTCGTGCTCAACGCGGGTGCGGCGCTCGCGGTCTACGCCGCAGACCGTGCCGGGCTCGACGACGGGCTGACGGCGGGCATCGCCCGCGCCACCGAGGCGATCGACTCCGGCGCGGCCCGCGAGGTGCTCGAGCGCTGGGTGGCCGGCTCCGCCTGATCCGGGCAACGCTCGCGAACCGACAGGGACGCCGGCTCGGGGCGGCGGTTCCCCGCTGGCCCCGAGCCGACCCACTACTTGGCCTTGAACTGCCAGGACGATGTCGAGAACCTCACACCGGTGAGGTCCTTGACGATGGACCTGACGACGATCTTGTACTTCTTGCCGTGCTTGAGCTTGCTCTTCGGCTTGATCGTCAGCGTTCGCGTGCGCGCGTCGTAGGTCACCTTGAGCTTGACCTTCTTGCCCTTGTAGGTCAGCCGGACGGCCTTGGTGGCACCAGTGACCGGCTCGCTGAACGTGATCTTGATGGGCCCGCTCTTCTTGACGGTGCGCCCGACCGCCGGGGTGATCCGCACGATCCGGGGCGCCCCGTCGACCGCGCCGGAGTGGCTCGGGGCACCGAGCGCGAAACCACTTCCGGTCGCGCCCGGAGGCGTGGACGTGCCTCCTCCGGTGCTGCCGCTCGCGTCCCCGGAGGAGCCGCTGCTCGCCTTCGCGGTGACCAGTACCTCTGTGCTGGTCACATAACCGGTCTCGTAGCCGGCCTGTGCTCGGGCGGCCTGCACGCTGACCAGGTGACCCGCGTCGGAGTCCGTCGGCACATAGGTGCTGCGGGTCGCACCGCTGATCATCGCGCCGTCGCGCCGCCACTGGTACGTCGTGCTGCCGCCGGCTGAGGCGCCGGCGCGGGTCCATGCGAGGCCGCTCGCGGACAAGGTCGAACCCACCTGCGCCGTGCCGGTGACCGAGGGCACGGGCGACGTCGGTGCGATGCCGAGGATCGCGGTCGCCTCGCCCGTGGTGTAGCTGCCGGTCGCGTAGCTGGTCCTGGTCCCGGTGACCACGACGGTGATCGGTTGTCCGACGTCAGAGGGAGCGACGGTGTACGACGTCGAGGTTGCACTGTTCGACCCGACGCTCTTGGTCCCCACCTTCCACTGGTACCTGGTGGCCACCCCGTCGATGCTCCACGTCGCGGCGCCCACCGTCAGGACGCCGCCCACGTGGCTGTCCCCACTGATCGAAGGTACGGGGTCCTCGACGTGCGGGGCCTCCCCGGCCGCGCCGGTCTGCGCCGCGGCCGTCACCGTGGAGTTGGCGTAGCCGGATCGCGACGCGGTCACACGCACGGTGATGGCCCTGCCCACGTCGGATGGGCGGACGGTGAAGCTGGTGCCGGTGGCATCGGCGACGGCCGAGCCGCTCACCAGCCACTGCCACGCCAGCGTGACGTCGGCGGGCTCGAAGACCGGCATCGTGCTGACGCTCAGCACCTGACCGACCTGGACGCCCCCAGTGATCTCGGGAGGCTGGACGACGAGGGGCTTCGTGCTCGACGTGAAGGCGCGCCAACCGGTGGCACCGAGCTCGGCGTCGTCGGCGTCGAGCGCGACGACCCGCCACTCCCAGTCACCGTCGGCGATCGTCGAGGTCGGCGCCCACGCCGTCGCGTAGGTCTTGAAGTTGTCGGTCAGGCTGGTCTGGCCGGCCTTGCGGCGCTGCCAGCGGTAGGCGACCGGAGGCATCGCGGGGTCAGCGGGAGCCCATCGGAAGACCTCTTCGTTGGGCTCCACCCGCTCGCCCGTGGCGGGCGACAGCAGCTGCGGGTTCTGCCCGGTCCAGCGGAAGCTGAACATCTGCGACCACTGGCCGTCCTTGCCCTTGGCGTCGTTGCGCCGCACGCGCCAGTAGTACGGCGTGGCCTGGGCCGGGAGCGGAGTGGCGAATGCGTACATCGACTGCGCCACCGCGTTGTCCGTCAAGAGGGTCGCCCCGCTCTGCGTCGTCGCATTCCACGTCTTGTAGATCTCGACGTCGTAGGAGGCGGCGAAAGGCAGGGGCTGCCAGACGAGCCGGGTGCCTGAGCTGCTGCCACCGTCCGAGGGCTCGAGCAACGTTGGTGTGGGAGAGCGCCGGATCATGTGCTGCGTGGCGCTGTAGGGCAGGTAGTTCCCGGACTGGTCCCTGGCCTGGACCCGCCAGTAGATGTCGCCCTCGTTGTAGGTGTCGTCGGCCAGGGTGAACTGTTTCTGGTCGACATCGTAGATCTCCTTATTCCCGAACGAAGCGTCCGTGGCGATCTCGATGCGGTACTTGTCGGCTTCCAGAGTCGCACGGTCGGGGAGGTCAGAGCCGCTCGTGTCGGCGTTCAGGTTCGTGTCGACGTAGTCCTGCCACGAGAGCGTGACGTCGTCGCGCACGATCGGTGCGCCGCTCGTCGCATCGGTTCCGTACGTCGGATCCGGCGGATTCACGACAACGGGGTTGGCGATCTTCTCGAAGCCGTACTTCGCCGAGGCCGTGCTGGCGCACTTGCCGTCGACGGTGCAGGCCTGGACGTACCAGTAGTAGGCGATGCCGGCCTGGCTGTCGGGAAGCTCCACCACCGGTCGGAACAGCGGGCGATCGACACGCTGCGGATAGCCCGGCAGGAGGTGCGTCAGGGCTTGGTCGGCGCTGAGGTAGATCTGGTAGTAGCCGGCGTTGGGGATCGGGGCCCAGCTCAAGATCGGTGTCTCAGGGATGCCGGCGCAGTTCTCGGCGTCGGTCTGCACGCTGAGGGTGCAGCGGGCGTCGCCGGTCGCGTTAGCGCGGAGCGAGACGCCCTCGCCCACGACCTCGGGAACCGGGCTAGGGAGCGTGACCTGCGAACCGTCCGAGCCGATCGTGGTGGTGGAGGTGGGTGGGGCGATGGTGAAGGCCCCGATGTTCGACGGAGAGGTCGCCGAGACCGGAGTCTGTCCGTCCATCGCCTGGACCATCCACTCGTAGTTGCCCGGCGCGAGGTTGTTCGAGTCCAGGTCGGTGAACGAGGCGTGGTAGGTCACACCCTCGGGCGTCGCCGGCCAGACCGTCGATCCGGCCTTGCGAACGAACACGCGATAGGTGTAGCGAGAGAGGTCCCCGTCCTCAGGATCGGTGGAAGCCACCGGCAGGGCCGTCCACTTGAGGCTGGGGAACCGCTCGAAGGCGGTGCCGTTGGCAGGTGAGATCGGGTTCGGTTGGTTGGCGGTGCCGGCGTCGTCCTGGGTGACCGTGTACTGCCAACCGCTGGCGATGGTGCCGTTGCCGACCCGACCCGCGGCGTCGACGGGAACGACCTGCCAGTTGAAACGGACAGGGTCCCCGGGCAGGTCCTGCTCCACTGCCGGCGTGAGGAGCTCGGGAAAGAGGTTCGTCGTGATGTCGAGCTGCGTCGCTGCCGTCGTGTAAGTGGTGTTCGGGCCACCGTTGGTGCTGCTGAGCGTCACGCGGTACTCCGTGGCTCCGCTGACGGGGGCCCACCTCAGGGTCGGAGGAGGACCGCTCGCGCCGTCGGCGGGGGAGAGTCGCTGTGCCTTCCACTGGGCCATCGTGAACTGGTTGACCTGCGCGTTGACGACCTCGGTCACCGGCACGCTCGTGCTGTTCCAGTTTCCGCTGCCGTCGATGCCGATCACGCGCCAGTAGTAGGCGAGGCCGGGATCGGGCATGCAGTCGTCCTTCGACGGCACGTAGGTGGTGTGGACGGTGTAACAGGTCTGGACGTCTGTGTTGAACGTCGAGTCAGTCGTCAGCTGGACGGCATACCGGCTGGCCAGTCGGTCGGCCGGAGTCCACTCGTAGTAGAACGGGTTCCCGACATTGCTGTTGTTGGCCGGGTACGTCGGCACCGGCTGATCGGCCCAAGCCCGCTGGAACGAGAAGACCGGGACGGTGCTCCAGTCAGGAGTGAGACCATAGGCGTCGACCGGCCGGACCCGCCAGTAGTACTGGTCGTTGAGCAACGTGGCGGGGCGCGCCCAGCGGGTGCCGGTGATGCCGGTCTGCGAGATCAAGCCGCTGCTCGGGAACGCCCGGTCGGTGTGGAGCTGCACCTGATAGGTGACAGCGCCCGGCACGGGGTCCCAGTCGAGCACTGCGTCCTGGACCGACGAGAGGCCCTGGGGCGAAGCGGCGTCGGCCCACTCGTCGGGCAACCGGAGTGGCTGGACGACGAACGTCTGCACGGCGGACCACTCGGTGTAGACGTTGGCGCCACCGGACGACGACACCAAGGCGCGGACCTGCCAGAAGTGCGTCCCGAGCTGGGCCGGCCTGTAGTGGGCGGCCGTGACCTTGAGCGTCTTGGTGAGGAAACCGTTCGGGTTGTCGAAGTCCGGACCGATCTTGATGTCGTAGCTCAGTGCGCCCGGCACGGCGGTCCAGGTCAGGGTCGCTGAGGCGTCCGGAAGCCGGACGTTGGCCCCGTTCGACGGGGTGAGCTGGGTCGGCGCTGCGGCGATGGTGCGAGAGAAGTGGGCGGTCGCGTAGTCGCTGGTTCCGGACGAGTCCTTGGCCGCCACTCGCCAGTAGACGCTCGCCGGCAAGGTCGAGTCCGGGACGTACTGACGGTTCGTCGTCGTGGCCGAGTCGACCAGCGTGCCTGTGAAGTCCTGGTTGCCGGACACCTGGATGACGTAGCTCGTCGCCCCGGGGACCCAGTCCCAGGAGAGCGTCGGAACGCCGGTCACACTTCCACCGTCCGGGGACAGATTCACCGGCGCTGCCGGCGCGGCGTAGGACGGCGTCGCCATGGTGAGCGTCGCGGCGATCATCGCAACGGTCGCTGTCACGCCGGCGAGCGCGCGACGAAGGTGGTCCCGACGAGCCATCATGCGTTCGTTCCCTCTCAGTTCCACGGCGCGTCGAACCTAGGGGGTGGCCTTTGCCTTGGGGAGCGGTCCCGGTGCGAAATGGTCCGTTCGGACTAGAAGGTCTGCCCGGAAGCGATCAGTTCAGTCCAGGCCGATGGAGAAGGCGGACTCCAGGTCGTGCTGGGAGTAGGCACGGAACGCGATGTGCGTCTCGGTGTCGACGACGCCGGGCACCTTGTTGAGCCGGTCGGCGACGACCGCGGCGATGTCGTCATGGTTGCGCACCCTGACCAGGGCGATCAGGTCGATCTGCCCGGTCGTGGAGTAGACCTCGCTGACGCCGTCGAGGGCGGCGATCGCCTCGGCGACCTCGGGGATCCGGGCGGTGTCGGCCTTCACGAAGACGATGGCGGTGATCACGACGTCACCGTACCGGCTGGTGGACCGTCGTGATCTCTCTCCGGTCGTCGAACGGGACCAGGGTCTTGCGCGACTCGTTGACCGCGTCGTGGACGGCCAGGTGACGGCTGGCTCCCGCCACAGGGCACGTCCATTCCCCATCGACGTCGACCAGGCGGATCCCCGGCTTCTCGAGCCAGCGCAGGATCACCTCGGACTCCTCAGCAGATGCAGCAGGGGTCGGGCCGGGCCCAGGGGTGACGGTCTCGGCGCTGGCCTTCAACTGGTCGACGAACTGGTGGGCGTTGGCCCCCGGGGGTATGACGCCGGCCGCGGCCAGCCGGCCGTGCCGGACGACGTGCACCGACCACCGGCCGTCGTTCTCGCGGCGGGACGCGACAACCTCCGGGCACCTGGTGAGCGCTGAGAGGCGCTGGGTCCGGGCCGCCGCGCGGATGAAGGCGGCCAGCCTGTCCCGGTGCACGCCGGCCTCCTCGAAACGCTCGTCGTCGGCCAGCGTCGCCATCCGCGCAGTCATCGACGCGACGACCCGGTCGGGCCGGTTCGAGAGCGTCTGCTGCAGCTGCGCGACCACCTCGGCGTACGCCGCCTCGTCGGTGCTGCCGTCGCACGGGGAGAGGCACCGGCCCATCTCTGCGAGGACGCAGGGACTCTTCGACGGCCGACGGGCCAGCCGCTCCGAGCACTGCCGGATCGGGAAGCTGTCGTGCAGCGCCTGGACCGCCTTCTCGGCGACCTTCTTGGAGCTGAACGGGCCGAGATAGTCCGCATCGTCGTCGAGCACGCGCTTGACCAGGGCCAGCCGCGGCCACGGCTCCCGGGTCAGCTTGATGAAGTGCACCTTCTCCGGGAAGCGGGAGCGGCGGTTGTAGCGCGGCTTGTGCTGGGCGATCAGGCGCAGCTCGCGCACCTGCGCCTCGAGCGTCGTCGCACACTCGATGCCGGTGACCCGCTCGGCGATGCCGACCATCTCGCCCATCCGGGTGCGGGTCTCGGAGGCGGTGAAGTAGGAGCGGACGCGGGTGCGGAGGTCGCGCGACGTGCCGACGTAGAGCACGCGCCGTCGCTCGTCCTCGAAGAGATAGACACCGGGGGCGTGCGGGAGCCCTTCGGCGAGATGGCGCTTGCGCCGCTGGGCCGTCGTCACCCGGCCGGAGAACGTCTGCAGCTCCTCGAGCGTGTGCACGCCCAGCCCGCCGAGCCGCTCCATCAGCCCGTGCAGCACGTCGACGGTGGCGCGTGCATCCGCGAGGGCGCGGTGGTTCGGCGTCGTCGAGGCGTTGAAGAGCACCGCGAGTGAGGACAGCTTGCAGTTCGGGGTCTCGTCCCGGGTGACGACCCGCCGGGCGAGCTTCGCGGTGTCGAGGACATCGAAGCTCGGCCACGGCCGGCCCTGCCGCTCGGCGAAGTGCTTGAGGAAGCCGACGTCGAACGGCGCGTTGTGAGCGACCAGCACGCACCCCTGTGCGAACTCGAGGAAGGCCGGGAGCGCCGACTCGATCGCCGGGGCGTCACTGACCATCGTGTTGCTGATCCCGGTCAGCACCGCGATGAAGGCGGGGATCTCGCTCCGGGGGTTCACCAGCGTCTGGAACTCGCCGAGAAGCTCCCCGCCACGCACCTTGACGGCACCGATCTCGGTGATCATCGAACCTGCCTCAGCGGAGCCGCCGGTCGTCTCGAGGTCGACCACGCAGAACGTGATGTCGCGGAGCGGCCGCCCGAGCTCGTCGAAGCTGCGCTGGGTCTCCCAACGAGACGGCTCGGTCCGGACGGCGCTGCTCATGACGGCGACGCTAGAAGGAACCTCCGACAATCTCGGCGAGACGCGCTCAACCTCTGCCTTCGGGGAACTGGTACCACATGGACGACACGCCGTAGCGGTGACCGATCGAGAAGTCGTACTCGACCATCTTCATGTCGTGGACGAGCTCCTCCTGTTCGGGCGTCAGCTGATCCTCGGCGGTCTCCGTGCCGTCAGGTCTGACGATGACCCCGGGCGCGATCGTTCCTACCTTCTCCGCGAGCTCGTCGATCAGCTCGTAGTAGGCCGGAATGCTCTGTCCGGCGAGCTGGAAGACCAGCGGCAAGAAGGTTGACGGACTTGCGGCGTTGAGCGCTCGATGCTGCTCGGCGCCGGTCGAGGTCCACACGAACATGGGTGTTCGGCGATGAAGTGTGCCCGGGTTCTCCTCGATCACCTGATCGCTCAGCACCGCCGGGTAGTGGTCACCGTAGTACACGACGATCGTCGGCTCGTCCCGCTTCTTCAGCTGGTCGAGAAAGCCTGCGATCGCCTCGTCGCTGTAGGACAGGCCACGGGCGTATGCCGAAACCTGCTTGCCGTAGGCCTTGTCGAAGTCGCCGCTCGAGGGGATCGGGTCGTCGTACTTGCCGGTCACGGGATAGTGGTTCTGCATTGTCACGAGGTTGACGAGGAGAGGCTTCGACGAGGAGTCGATCTGGTCCAAGACCTCCTCGTAGGCGGCCTTGTCGGAGACGAAGTCGTTGTCCTCCACGGTCTCGGTGTGCTTCATCTTGCTCTCGTAGATGAAGTCGTCGAAGCCGAAGCGGTCGTAGACGGCGCGGCGCCGGTACATGCTCGGGAAGTAAGGGTGGACGGCGACCGCCCGGTGTCCGTGCTGCTGGAACCAGCCCACCGCAGTCGGGTAGTTCTTGAGCTTCGGGATGACCATGGCATAGGGGGTGCTGATCTGAGGGTTGAACAGCCCTAGGTACTCACCCGACAGTGCCTGCCACTCCATCGTGGAGGTACCGATGCCGTGGAAGTTGGCCACGGTCGTGCCGCCCCAGCCGGACTGGATAAGAGACCTGACGTTGGGGATAGGGTCCTCGGCCAAGCGGATCCCCTTGAGACTCCCGGGATCGCCGAAACCCTCGCTGAGCACGACGACGACGTTGGTCTTGGCGAGTGCGTCTGGCGAGGTGCCCGCGTTGCGGGCGGCGGCGCGCACGGCGTACTTCTGGGCGATCTCGTCGATCGCGGCCCGGCTGTAGCCGGATGGCTTCGGCATGGCGTCGATCGGCATGTTGAAGAGCGCGCCGCCCACGAAGCCGTTGTCGCGATAGTTCAACGACTGGCTCCAGGGCTTCCAAGAAGCGCCGCTGGCCTCGTAGGCGGCGTCCCAGAGGTTGTTCGGGTGGTGGAACTCGGTCGCCTGCCAAAGGGCGGTGGCGCCGAGGCAGAGAGCGACCAGTCGCGTGACCCTTCGGCGCACCGAAGGGCGGTGACTCCGTGTCCGACGGAGGGACACGACGAGCCACCAGGCCACCGTGCCCACCAGTGCCACGGCGAGCACCCCGCCGGCGACCAGTACCCGCGGCGAGACCATCTCGACGAGGAAGCCCGGCTCCGACAGCCAGATGACGTCGGTGGGATAGACCGGCTCCCCGAGGATGGAGAGCTTGACGGCATCCGCGATGGTCACGACGAGTCCCAGCCCAACGGTGAGAATCGCTGCCATCGTGAGCTTGCCGGTTAGGCCGTAGAACGTGGTGAGGACGCAGGCGACGAAGAGGCAGCCCAGTGGGAAGGCGATCGGCGTGAAGGGGATGACGAACCACGCGACGTGGCCGAGCTCGATGGGGAGCTCGAGGAGCAGCTCGGAGAGATAGACGACACTGACCGCGGCCAGGATCGGACGCGCACGTCGCACGAACACTCGTAGACGTTGCGAGCGCCTGCCGGCGGTCTCGTCGGCGACGTCTGTGTGTTTCGTC
Organism: Nocardioides terrae; assembly: GCF_900112345.1. Classification (GTDB taxonomy): domain Bacteria; phylum Actinomycetota; class Actinomycetes; order Propionibacteriales; family Nocardioidaceae; genus Nocardioides; species Nocardioides terrae. Next base: position 257,351 of record NZ_FOLB01000003.1, on the reverse strand, counting down.
AGCGTGGACATGTGCCCCTCTCGGATCCCGTCGTCGGCAACGTACGGGACCGTCCCGGGTGCCGGACCCTTTTGGTCGGGCGTCTAGTCCGTGTGCACTGGAGATATGCCCGATCGGACGATCGGGCCGCCCTTGATGTCGGTGGCGGGTGCCAGAGTGCGACACATGACGACAAGGATCGACTGCGACACGTGCATGGTGCGCGGCGTGGCGTGCCACGACTGCGTGGTGACCGTGCTGCTCGGGCCGCCACCGGAGCTGGCGTTCGACGACGACGAGCGCCGGGCGCTCGACGTCCTCGCCGAGGGCGGGTTGGTCCCGCCGCTGCGGATGGTGACGCCGACCGGGAGCGGCGAGGTCGAGTCGGCGTAACTCCTGTGGCTGACGAGGCCAGTGAGGCCGTTGGGAGAGAAGGGGCTCAATCCGGCAGAACTCGCCCGAACGACCGATTGGCCGTGCCCGGATTCGGCGGTTAGAGTTCAGCACTCAGATGCTCGTGGAAGTGGGTCAACCGACTCGCGCGAGCATCGCGCTGAGTTTCGACTGGATTCGGGTCCCGTCGAGAACCGGGGAACCAACCGGCGCCGCTTCTGGCGGTGCCATCTGGGGTGAATCTCGCGCAAGGCGCAGCGGCCGGGGACGGTGGCTGCGAGGAGCGGGAGTAGGGCCAGTCGTGCCCGAACCCGTCAGCTCACCCGGTAGGCGTACGACACAAGCAAGGGAGACCGCCCGCTCGTGCTGAACGGTCGGAAACGCGTCGCCGCAGCGGTGGCGGGCCTCGGGCTCGCCTGCACCCTCGGACTGACGACCACCACGCCTGCCCAGGCCAAGCCGGACATCAAGGATGTCCAGGCGCAGGTCGACACCCTGTACCGCGACGCCGAGAAGGCGACCGAGGACTACAACGACGCCAAGCTGCGGCTCGACGCCCTCAACCAGGAGCTCTCGAGCCTGCGGGCCGACCAGCAGCGTCAGGATGCGGCACTGTCCACGATCCGTGAGCAGCTGCGCGACTCGATGCTGCAGCAGTTCGAGGGGTCCAACCTCTCCGCGGTCGGGCAGGTCTTCATCTCCGACGACCCGAAGGCCTTCCTCGGACAGCTCTCGACGATCTCGGCGTTCGACAGCCTGGAGGCCGGTCTCTACAAGGACTACTCCACGCAGCTCGACGCGCTGCGGCTGCGCCGCAAGGCGACCGCTGAGCGCGCCGCGGACGTGGCGGCGACGGAGAAGAAGCTGGCCGGCGACAAGAGCACCGTCGAGGCCAAGCTCGCCGACGCCAAGGAGCTCCTTGGAAAGCTGCAGGCGGAGGAGCGTGAGGCGATCCTCTCGCGGGGCGAGATGCGTGTCCCCAGCGACGTTCCGGCCAGTGGTCGTGCGGCCGCTGCCGTGAAGTACGCACTCGCTCAGGTGGGTGACGCCTACGTCTGGGGTGCAGCCGGCCCGAGCGCCTTCGACTGCTCCGGCCTGACCATGATGGCCTGGGGCACCGCCGGCGTCGGCCTCCCGCACTCCTCGAGCGCCCAGTACGGCTCCGGGCGGCACGTCTCCGAGAGCGACCTGCAGCCGGGTGACCTGGTGTTCTACTACAGCCCGATCAGCCACGTCGGCATGTACATCGGGAACGGCATGATCGTCCACGCCGCCAACCCCGGCGAGGGCGTCCGCGTCACCGCCCTGCACTCGATGCCCTACGTCGGCGCCGTTCGTCCTGGCTGAGTTGGTCTCGCCAGGCTCGACCGACGCAACGTCCGACCAGGCCGGTCGCCCACGCTGGTGGGTGGCCGGCCTTGTCGGTCTCCTCGCGCTGATCGTCGCGACCGTCGCCTGGCTGGTGCTCAAACCGGACACCTACGTGGCGACCCCGCCGAGGGCTGCCCAGGCGACCGCCCGCCCCGATCTCGCCGCCACGGCGCTCGAGCGGCTCGTGGGGGCCATCACCCAGCGGGACGCCGATGCGGCCGCGGGGCTCGCTGCGGATCCCTCCGGCCGGTCGCTGCTGCGGGCCGTGGTGGCGAACGCCTCGGCGCTGGATCTGACCGACCTCACCGCGCGCTACGTCGACGAGCAGGGCGCGGTGCAGCGTGGTGGGCGCTGGACCGCCGCCGTCGACCTGACCTGGCGCTTCGGCCGCTTCGACCCGACCTCGGTCCACGAGGAGGTCGACCTCGGGTTCGCCAGCGACGGCCACACGGCCCGCATCACCGGGTTCGGCGGCGGCGACCGGCGCACGCCGCTGTGGCTCACCGGGCCGGTGCACGTCAGCCGGCAGGCCGGTGTGCTGACGCTGGGCCCCGACCGGGCATCGGTCGACCGGTACGCGAAGCTCGCCGCCCGTGCGGTGACCGTCGTGGGTCGTGTGGTCGCAGGGTGGGCGGGGCCACTGGTCGTCGAGGTGCCGCCCTCCGAGACCGCCCTCGACGCGGCGCTCGGTGCCGCCGCCGGCACCTACTCCGGTGTCGCGGCGGTGACGGCCACGGTCGACGGCTCGTCGGCGGCGGACGCGCCCGTCCACGTCTTCTTGAACCCCGAGGTGATGGCCACCCTCGACACGCAGGGTGCGCAGATCGTGGTCAGCCACGAGGCCACCCACGCCGCGACGAAGGCCGCGACGAGCAGCCACCGGCCGATCTGGCTGACCGAGGGCTTCGCGGACTACGTCGCCCTGCGCGACGTTCGCCTGCCGCTGTCCACTACGGCCGGCCAGATCCTCGCCCAGGTCCGTCAGAGCGGTCCACCTGACCACTTGCCGGACGAGGGCGACTTCGACTCCCACTCCAGCAGCTTCGGCGCCGAGTACGAGGCGGCCTGGCTGGCGTGCCGGGTGATCGCCGACCGGGCGGGGGAGCGCGGGCTGCTCGCCGTCTACGACCGGGTCGGCGCCGGAGACGACCTCGATGCGGTGCTGCGCGACGTGGTGGGCGTCGGAGCTCCGGGGGTCACGCGCCTGTGGCAGGAGCGTTTGTCACACTTGGCCGCGTGAGCGGCGCGAGCGGGAGCAATGAGACGGTCCGAGCGCGCCGGGTGGCGCTGGCGGTGCTCGGCATCGGGCTCGTGGCGTTCGTCGTGCTGGCCGTCGTCCGCGTGCCGTGGCGTCCCTATCCAGGAGGACCGCTCAACCCGCCCTCCCCGGGATCGGTGTTCTCCGACGCGCAGCTGAGCGCCATGCAGGACTACTCCTCCTTCGCGCGGCTGTGGTCGCGCTCGAGCCTCGTCGTGTCGTTGCTGGTCGCGTGTGTCATCGGCTTCTCGCCGCTCGGTCGGCGGCTCATGGCACTGGCCCGAGGGCCGTGGTGGCTGCGGGTCGTCGAGGGCGTCGCGGTCCTGGAGCTGATCGGCGTCGTCGCCACGCTCCTGCCCGCGATCCAGCTGCGGCGGCGCCAGCTCGACGTCGGCCTCTCGCACCAGGCCTGGAGCGGATTCGCGAGCGACCAGGCGATCAGCCTGCTGGTGTCGGTCGTCGGCACCTCGCTCGGTCTGCTGGCCCTGATGGCGTGCGTCAGGCGGTCGCGGCGGCTCTGGCCGGCCGTCGCGGGAGGCCTGCTCGCCGTCCTGGTCCTGCTCGGGTCCTTCGTCTATCCCGTGCTCGTCGAACCGCTCTTCAACGACTTCACCTCGCTGCCCGACGGTCCGCTGCGCTCCGGCGTCCTCGACCTGGCCCGACAGGACGGCGTCAGGATCGACGACGTCCTCGTCACCGACGCGTCGCGCCGGACGACGACGCTCAACGCCTACGTCTCCGGGTTCGGCGGCACGCGCCGGGTGGTGCTCTACGACAACCTCGTCGACGACGTCTCGGAGCCGGAGGCCCTCTCGGTGGTCGCCCACGAGCTCGGCCACGCCAAGTACGACGACGTCCTCACGGGATCGCTGTTGGGGGCCGCGGGGTCCGTGGTGGGCATCGGTCTGCTCGGCCTGACCGTCGAGCGGCGGCGACGTGCCCCGACGAGCATCGGCGACCCCGCCGCCGTTCCGATGCTGCTGGCGTTGCTGGCGCTCGGGACCGTGGTCGCGCTGCCGGTGCAGAACACCATCAGCCGCCAGATCGAGACGAGGGCTGACGTGACAGCCCTGAGAACGACGAGGGACGCCGGTGCCTTCGTGGACCTGCAGCGTCAGCTGGCGATCAGCTCGCTGCAGGACCCGGCACCGGCGTCCTGGTCGCAGTTCTGGTTCGGGTCACACCCGACGGTCTTGCAGAGAATCGCGCTGGCCCGCCGGGTGACCGACTGATCAGTGGCACCCGGGGGCGCTGCCGCTCTTCAAGGCGGTGTTCATTTGACCGGTGATCGCGTCGCAGTCGTTGTTCATCTGCTCGCCCGCCACTCGCCCGAGGCTGAAGACGATGACCGCGACAAGGCCGGCAACGCCGGAGACGAGCAGGCCGTACTCGACGGCTGACGCGCCGCGCTCGGACCTTCGGTGCATCTCATTGCTCCTTCAGGAATGGCGGAGGGCGCCACGGCGCAGGCCGTGGCGCCCTCGGTCGCTCGAGTGAGAGATCAGCTCTTGCAGGAAGCGGTGATGTTCGAGTTGTTGCTGGTGATCGCGTCGCAGGTCTGGCTGAAGGCGTTCTTGACGACCGGGCCGAGGGCCATGACCGCGACGACGATGACGGCGGCGATGCCGGCGATGAGCAGGCCGTACTCGACGGCCGACGCGCCACGCTCCTCCATCTTCGCCATACGAGCGTTGAGCAGAATGCGGAAGTAGTCCACCATGATGTTTCCCCTTGAGGTAGTTGGCCGAGAGCTGGGCTCCGGACGGTTGTCCTGTGTCCGTGGAGCCCCTGCCCCACAGATCAATCGTCGGCCAGGGGAGACATGCACCGAATCGGGAGAGTGTGCTGACCTGGGTAGTCCGTTCGGGCTACGAGGTCCCGGTGTCCGCTCGGCTCAGCCGTCAGAGCGACCGCCCGGCTGCACGCTGGAGAGCAGCCCGATCCGCATCGCCGTGACGAGCGCCTGCGCCCGGTTGGCGGCGCCGAGCTTCTGGTAGATCTTCGCGATGTGCGACTTGGCGGTCGACTCGGAGAGGTAGAGCTTCTTCCCGATCTCCGCCGCGCCCAGGCCGTCGGCGAGCAGCAGGAGCACCTCGTGCTCGCGGTCGGAGAGCCGCGTGGACTCTGACGTGGCGCGCCGCATCATGGCCTGCGCCAGACCGGCACAGACGAAGGAGCGGGGCGAGACGGCCGCGTGGCGGACGGTGCGGACGACCTCGCCCGAGGGGGCGTCCTTCCCGACGAACCCGGAGGCGCCCGCCTCCATGGCGGCGAAGATCTGGTCGTCGCCCGAGTGCATCGTCAGCACCACGACGCCGGTCCGGTTGTTGGTCTTGCGGATGCTTCGCACGATGTCGAGACCGGTGCCGTCCTGCAGCTGGAGGTCGGCGACGACCACGTCGGGCGCGAACTCGGCGTAGGCACGGAGGGCCGTCGACACGCTGCCGGCCTGTCCGACGACCTGCATGTCCTCCTGGAGGTCGATGACCCCGGCGAGGCCCTCTCGGATGAGCTCGTGGTCGTCCACCAACAGCACCTTGATCGGCTCGCTCATGCTTTCACCCTCGTTTCATCGTCGAAGTCCGGTTGCACGACTGTGATCTCCTCGGGCCCCCCGTCACCACGGATGGTGACAGAGACGCAGAGGCCGCCCTCGGGCACGTCGCTCAGCTCGAGCTCGGCGTTGACCAACAGTGCCCGCTCACGCATGATCTTCAACCCGTGCGAGTCGGCCCGCCCGGGCTGCAGGCCGCGACCGTCGTCGGTCACCGTGATCCGCGCGGCCGGCGCCCGGACCTGGCAGTGCACGTCCACGGAGTCGGCCTGCGCGTGCTTGACGGCGTTGTTCATCGCCTCCTGGGCGATGCGGAAGAGCTCGGCCTCCACCTCGGGACGCAGCCGCTCGGTGAGCTCGTCGGCGGTGACGTGGATCGGCACGCCGGAGACCTCCGAGAGGTTGCGCGCGACCGAGGCGATGGCGGCGCCGAGGCTCTCGCTCTCGCCGATGCTGGTTCGCAGGTTGACCAGCGACCTCCGGATCTCGCCCACGATCGCGGTGATCCGCTCGCGCAGCTGGGCGATCCGCTCGTGCTGGGCGTCGGTGGTGGACACCGCGTCGAGGGCGTCGGCGAGGTAGCCGAGGGAGGCGATGTCCTGCGCGACGCCGTCGTGCATCTCGCGGGCGAGCCGCCGGCGCTCCTCGGCGCTCGCGGCGTCGCGGAAGGCCGCGAACAGGAGCGCGGTGTCGAGATGGACGGCGCTCGGGCCCAGGTCGGACATCAGGCGTCGTACGGCGTCGTCGACCCCGACCGCTCGTGCGTCGGCGCCGTCCGGGAGGGCGGCGACCACGACTCCGATGGCGCGCATCTCCGACAGCAGGGGGAAGGCGAAGACGCGACCGCGCCGGACCGGAGCACAGGCCCGCCACGACTCGCCGGCGACACCCTCGAACTCGCGCACCTCGTCAGGGGTGCCCAGCGCCTTGGTGACCAGCGGCAGCAGGGCCTCGTCACGCGCGACGTAGAGGGTCATCGCCACGGTCGGGACCTCGTCGCGTACGCCGGACAGGATCGAGCCCCCGAGCGCGACCGGGTCGAGACCGCTGTCGAGGCCCTCGGAGATGTCGATGAGCTGACGGAGCAGCCCCTGGGCGTAGTGGTAGGGCGCCAGCGGGTCGCTGCGCTCGATCAGCGCACCGTTCAGGAAGGTGCCGATCAGTCCGAGTCCGAGTCCGGTCACCGCCCAGCTGAACGCAGCGGAGGCCTGTTCAACGCTCAGGCTGCCGCCCACCAGGTAAGCGAAGGCGACGAGCATCAACAGCTCGGCGCAGAGCGATGTCACGACGCTCCAGAGCCCGCGGAACACGGCGGCGGTGAAGGGCGGCACGCAGAGGGCCCCGATCACCGCCGTCGAGGCGTCGACGACGATGCCGCACACCGTCCCGACCAGGAGCGCCTCACCGGCGATCAGCAACCCGAGCGGCAGGACGCCGCGCAGGTCGACGAGCGTCGCGAGCGCCCAGATGGCCCCGATGACGAAGAGCGCGATCAGGGCGGCGGCGTCGCGAGCCCAGAGGACCGGCCCGGTCAGGGCGATCAGCACGATGATCCGTGCGAGCGCCGCAACCCGGAAGGGGAGCCGGTCCGCGTCGAACATCAGCCGCCGAAGTTGTCCATGATGTTGATGGCTGCGGGGCCCATCACCGCCACGAACAGAGCGGGGAGGATGCAGAAGATGAGCGGGACGGTGATCTTGACCGGCACCTGCTGAGCCTTCTCCTCGGCGTGCTGACGCCGCTTCACCCTCATCTCCCCGGACTGGACCCTCAGCACCTGCGCGATCGGGATGCCGAAGGTGTCCGCCTGCACCATCGCCGACACGAAGGAGCGCAGGTCGTCGACGTCGGCGCGCTCACTGAGGGAGCGCAGCGCCTCGCCGCGCCCCATGCCGAGCTGCATCTCGCGCAGCATCCGGGCGAACTCGTCAGCGAGCGGGCCTTCAGTGTTGGTGGCGACCTGCTGCACCGCGGCGTCGAAGCCCAGTCCCGACTCCACGCTGATGGTCATCAGGTCGATGGCGTCGGGGAGCTCCCGTTGGAGCTTCGCTGACCGGTCGTAGGCGAGCTGGTAGAGGTAGAGGTTGGGGCCGAAGAAGCCGACGACCAGCCCGACGCCGCAGAGCACGATGCGGGTGGTCGGGGAGTGCACCAGCACTGCTCCCAAAGCCAGCGCGAACAGGAGACCGAGGCCGGCGCCGAGCACCTTCCCCGCGGTCACCCGGTCGACCGTCCACCCGGCGGGGTTGCCGGCCAGGTCGAGCTTCTTCCTGATCCGGTCCGCCGAGTCCGCACCGCTGATCCGGCGGCCGAGGCCGAGGGCACGCTCCTGCAGCGGCTGCAGCACGCGGTCGGCGAAGGGCTTCTCCAGCTCGGCGCTCAGCTCGCGCGGCGCCTCGGTCATCGCCTGCAGCACCGCCAGCGAGCGGTTGATGCCTCGGGCCTCCTCCGCGGGACGCAGGCCGATCGCCAGCAGCGCGATCGCAACGGCGAAGAGCAGGACCCCGAGGGCGAGGTACACCACCATGTCAGACCTCGACCTTCACGAGACGGCTCATCCAGAACACGCCCAACCCCAACCAGAGTGTGCCACCGGCGAGCATGAGGATGCCGCGTATGTCGGTGAAGAGTACCGACACGTAGGTCCAGTTGGTCGCACACAGGTAGAGCACGAACAGGGGCGGCAGCAGACCGAGGACGATCGCGGACAGCTTGCCTTCGGCGGCCAGGGCGCTGACCTGGCGGCGCAGGTACTCACGCTCGCGCATCGTCGCCGCGACGGTGTCGAGCAGCTCGGCCAGGTTGCCGCCGACCTGCCGCTGGATCCCGATCGCCATGACGACCCAGCCGAAGTCCTTGCTCTCGAAGCGCTCCGCGACACCCTCGAGCGCGTCCTCGAGGTTGACGCCGAGCCGGGTCTCGACCAGCACCCGCCGGAACTCGCTGGCGACGGGCTCGGTGCCGTCGTTGGCGACGGTGTCGAGCGACTGCGCGAGGGAGAGGCCGGCGGCGAGCGAGCCGGAGATCAGCTGCAGGGTGTCGGGCAGAGCCTTGCCGAACGCTTTGCGCCTCCTGTTGCGGGCGACTCCCAGGTACATCCAGGGAACCAGGATGCCGACCCCGAGGAAGACGAACCCGAGCACGAGGCTGCCGCCTCCGAGGAGCAGGCCGAGAAGCGTGACGACGACGGCGATGCCGCTGTGCAGGAGCAGCCACTCGGCGGGCTTGAGCTCGCTGCCGGCCGCGTCGAGGCGTGCCGCGATCTTCGCCTCGAAGTCCGCGTTCCGCTTGAGGATGCCGGCGGCGGCGGTCTTCGCGCTGTCGAGCAGGTCGTCGGAGTCGGCGTTGGCGCCCCCGCGCCGGCGCGCGCCCCGACTGGTGCCCACCGTGTAGGAGGTGATCCGCTGCTCGGCCGTCATCGGGCCGGCCGGCTTGGGGATGATCAGGATCAGGAGGAAGGCGATCCCGATGCCGAGGGCGGCCGTTCCCGCGTACATGCCCCAGTCCGGCAGGACGAAGCCCGCGGCCGTGGCGGCGACCTGCGGCGGCCCCGCAGCGCGGACCCGGCCGAACGCGCTCGCGCTGACGGCTCCGAAGTCGACCTGGACCGTCGCGTCGGTCCCGGTGAACGTGGCGGGCACCTCGGCGTTCACCACGACCTGGCGGGCCAGGGCGAGGGCCTCGGACGCGAACGTCGCGGCGAGGGCGCCCGGATCTGCCGAGAGGACCTGCCCCTTGCCGGCGTCGGCGAGGGCGGCGAGGGCCGCGCTGTCGGCGTCCTGGTCGACGGCGACCACGTCGACGAGGGCCTTGGCCTTCGAGATCGCCGAGGTCGCCGTGTCCAGCGGCGTCTTGCTGGCATCGGCGCCGTCCGAGAGGACGAGCAGTGACTGCTGGCCGGCCTTGCCGGCGTCGTGCACGGCGGTGACCACGCCGTCGTACAGGTGCGTGCCCCCGCTCAGCTTGAGGCCGTCGATCACGGCCGCCGCAGCGCTCCGGTCCTGGGTCGGCTGGAGGTCGGTGGTGACCTGCTCGTCGAACGTCACGATGCCGACGTAGACGTCCTCGGGGACCGCGTCGAGGAACTGCAGGGCGGCCGCCTTCGCGGCCTGGAACTTCGCGCCCTTCATCGAGTTGCTGGTGTCGATGACCAGCATCTCGGTCCGTCGCACGTCACCCGAGCGGGCTACGGCAGCCGTCGCCTCCGCGCGGGTGCCGTCCACCGTCACGGAGACGTCGTCGAGGGAGACGTCGGCATCCGCAGGGACCGAGACGAGCAGCTTGAAGCCCGCCTTGGTGTGCTGGATGTGCGTGATCGCGCTGTCGCTCCCGGCGGCGTGGGCGGCGGGCTGGGCGAGTGCGAGGACTCCGAGAGCCGCGGTGGCGGCGAGGACGAGCCGCATCAGCCGCGGTCCGGCACGAAGATCATCGGGTCGACGGTGACGTTGGAGTCAGCCATCTTCTCCAGGAACTTCGGACGCAGCCCGGTGGGCTTGATCCGGCCGAGGGAGCGGCCGTCGGCGTCGAAGCCGGCGCTGGTGTCGAACGCGAAGATGTCCTGCAGCGTGATGACGTCACCCTCCATCCGCTCCACCTCGGTGATGTGGGTGATGCGGCGGGAGCCGTCCTTGAGACGGGCCTGGTGCACGATCAGGTCCACCGCGGAGGCGACCTGCTCGCGGATCGCTCGCACCGGCAGGTCCATGCCGGCCATCAGGACCATGGTCTCCATGCGGGCCAGCGTGTCGCGGGGACCGTTGGAGTGCAGGGTACAGATGGAGCCGTCGTGACCGGTGTTCATCGCCTGGAGCATGTCGAGCGCTGAGGCGTCGCGGACCTCGCCGACGATGATGCGGTCGGGACGCATGCGCAGGCTGTTCTTGACCAGGTCACGGATGTGGACGGCGCCCTTGCCCTCGATGTTGGGCGGTCGCGACTCGAGCCGGACGACGTGGGCCTGCTTGAGCTGGAGCTCGGCGGCGTCCTCGATGGTGACGATGCGCTCGTCGTCGGGGATGAACGACGACAACACGTTGAGCGTCGTGGTCTTCCCGGCGCCGGTTCCACCGGACACGATGACGTTGAGCCGGCCGCGCACACAGGCCTCGAGGAACTGCCGCGAGCCCGGCGTCAGCGAACCGAACCGCTGCAGGTCGTCGGCGGTCAGCGGGTCGGCGGAGAACTTACGGATGGTCAGCGCCGAGCCGTCGATCGCGAGCGGCGGGACGATGGCGTTGACACGGCTGCCGTCGGGCAGGCGCGCGTCGACCATGGGGCTGGACTCGTCGACGCGGCGACCGATGCGGGACACGATCTTGTCGATGGTGCGACGCAGGTGCGCCTCGTCGGAGAACTGCGCCTCCGCCTGCACGAGCTTGCCGCGGCGCTCCAGCCAGATGTCGGCGTGGCCGTTGACCATGACCTCGGAGACGTCGGGGTCGCGCAGGTAGGGCTCGATCGGGCCGTTGCCCAGGATGTCGTCGCTGATCTCCTGCGTGACCCGCTGACGCTCGCTGTTGGACAGCGGGCGGTCCTGCGAGGCGAGCACGTCCTGGAGCACGCCGCGGACGGCCTGGTCGAGCTCCTTGGCGTCGAGGTCCGACTCGTAGAGCTGCGGGCCGAGGTGCTTGAGGAGCTCGGCGTGCACGCTGCTCTTGATCGCCTCGAACCGGTCGGCCTGCTGGCCCTGGCTGAGCAGGCGGCGCGACGCGGCGGCGTCCGCCGCCGTCGTGGTCGTGGTCGTCGTCGGCGCGGCCGGTGCGGGAGGCTCCGGGGCCGGCGGGGCGGTGACGGCGGTCAGCTCCGCGTCGGAGGGTACGGCGGCCCGGCGCTTGCCGCCCGAGCCGGCGGATGCGTCCACCGGAACCGTCTGCACCTCGGCGACGCGCGCTCCGACGTGCTCCGGGACCTCGCCGGGCGCCTGTCGGCGGGCGGCGGCGATCCGGTCGGCGAGGCTCATCGCCGCCTCCTCAGACGTCGCTTCGACTGTTGCTCCGGCGCCGGCTCGTCGGCGCTGGCGGAGACCGGGGTGGCGATCTCGCCGCCGGCCAGCTCCGAGGCGAGGGCGATGATGGCGGTGCTCGTCGGGTGGTGGGGGTTCTTCACCACGATCGGGCTGCCCGCGTTGGTCGACGCCGCGACCTCGAGCGAGGTCGCCACCCGGGCGGAGGGCCGGATGCCGAGGATGCCCTCGACCCGGTCGGGGCTGATCCCCACCTCGTCGTCGGCACGGTTGAGCACGAGGTGCCGGCGGTCCGGCGCGACGTTGAGCATGTCGAGCGTCTCGAGAGCGATCTTGACGTTCTTCAGCGTCGGCACGTCGAGGGTGGCCACGATGACGATCTCGTCGGTCTCGTCGAGCGCGGTCAGGGTCTGCTCGTCGAACGCGGGCGCGGTGTCGACGACCACGAAGTCGAAGGACTGCTTGAGGGTGCGCAGGATCTGGGCGACCAGCGTGGCCGAGACCCGGTCACGGACGTCGGGGTGGGCCGGTGCCGCCAGGATCATCAGTGAGTCGCCGTGGCGGGTCAGCAGGCCGTTGAGCAGGTCGGCGTCGACGGAGTTCTCCGACCCCACCGCGTGCTCGATGGAGTGGGTCGGGAACAGCTGGAGGGTGATCGCCACGTCCCCGAACGCCAGGTCGAGGTCGACCACGCAGACGCGACGGGCGCCACCCTCGGTGAGCGCCAGGCCGAGGTTGACCGACATCGTCGTCTTCCCGACGCCGCCCTTGGGCGACCAGACCGTGATCACCTTGCCGGACTGGTTGGCGCCGCCCGGGCCGCGCAGGGCGACGAAGAGCTGGTAGGCGCGCGTGACGGCGGCCGAGAGGGCCTCGGGAGACTCGCCCGGGACCACGTCCCTGGCACCGGCCTGCATGGCCGCGGCCAGCACCTCGGTGGTCATCTCGTAACGGACGAGGACCACGCTCAGGGTCGGGTGCGCGGTGCGCAGGTAGTCGCACAGTGCGAGCGCGTCCGGCACTTCGACGGTCGGGCCGAGCACGACGACGTACTCGTCCTCGTGCTGGGCCAGCCAGGCGCGCATCCGGTCGACGCTCGCAACGCCCTGGGAGCCCGCGGGGAGCGAGCGGAGGAGCGCGGCGACGACGTCCTGGTCCTGATCGACGATGACGGGCATTCAGATCACCCGAAGAGGTTGTCGAAGTCGGTGCGGGCGCCGGGCTTGATCTCGGCCTTGCCGTCGGCCGGCAGAAGGGCGAACGCGAGCTCGCCGTTGCCCTGGCTGAAGAGCACCTTCTGCGCGTCCGTCTGGTTCAGCGCGAGCGTCAGCAGCGTGCGAGGCAGCTGCTCGGTGGTCTGCGCGCCCGTCTCGTCGGTGGTCGTGGTGGAGACCGGCGTGGTGGAGCCGACGCCGATCACGGTCACCTCGGGCAGCAGCAGCTGCGTGAACGGGGTGCCCTGCTTGGCGTCGGTCCCGTTGAGGAAGATGGCGACCTTCGACCCCGGGTCGACGAAGCCGGCGACGCGCGCCGGGTCGGTGAGGTTGACCGAGATCGCGATCTTGTCGTCCGGGATCCGCAGCGACGAGGTCGGCGCAGCGGTGTCGCCGAACTTCGAGCCGATGATCTGCTCGTCCGGGTAGATCGGCGTCAGCGCGACCTTGCCGGTCAACGTGCTCAGGTCGACCTGGTAGCCGGGCACCAGCGAGCTGTTGGTGACCGCCTTCTTGACGATCTTGCCGGCACTCGATGCCTCGTCGATCTTCTCGCCCGCCTCGATCGGCTGTGCCGCGACGAGGACGTCTGTGGTCTCGAACTGGTCCTGGGCTCGCGCGTCCGCCCCGCGGACGTACATGAACACCAGGACTGCACCGATCGCCGCGACCAGTGCCGCTGCGACCACAAGGATTCTGCGCCGTTCCATCGACGACCTTTCACTCACAGGACGACTGAGCCGTCCCCCGACAGCGGAGCACTCTAGGGACTCGCTGGGGCCGATGTGGCGGAACGAGAATCAAAGTTCCGGCCATCCAGAGAGTGGTCCACACCCCGACCAGGGACCGTCCCGACGGTCCCACGCTCAGGAGGGCGAAAGTCCCAGGACGGCATGATCCGAACGGTCGGGCCGAGTAGTCCGCCCGGCGCGGCGAAACCGTCCGTTCGCCTCGCAGCAAGTGTCTCAGTATGTGAGATCTGTCAGGAGTGGTAGAGGCCCTCGACCTGGTCCCGGAACTCCTTCATCACCACGCTGCGCTTGAGCTTCAGGCTGGGCGTCAGCTGGCCGCCCTCCTCGGTCCACGCGTCCGGCAGGATGAGGAACTTCCGGATCGACTCGGCCTTGGAGACCGCCTTGTTGGCGTCGTCCACGGCGGCCTGGACCTCGGCGACCAGGTTGGGGTCGTCGACGAGGCCGGCGAGGTCCATCGCCTTGCCGTGCGACTCGGCCCAGGCGGGCAGCGACTCGGAGTCGAGGGTGACCAGTGCGGCGATGAACGGCTCTCCGTCGCCCACGACCATGCACTGGTCGACGAGCGGGTGCGCGCGCAGGCGGTCCTCGAGCACGGCGGGCGCGACGTTCTTGCCGCCCGCGGTCACCAGGATCTCCTTCTTGCGGCCGGTGATGCGCACGAAGCCCTCGTCGTCGACCTCGCCGAGGTCGCCGGTGTGGAACCAGGCGCCGTCACCTGCCTTCGCCTCGGCGGTGGCCTCGGGGTTGTTCCAGTACTCCCGGAACACCTGGCCGCCCTTGAAGAGGAGCTCGCCGTCGTCGGCGACCCGCACGGTGGTGCCCTCGAGGGGCCGTCCGACGGTGCCGACCTTGATCGCGTCAGGCAGGTTGACGGTGAGGGCCGCGGTCGTCTCGGTGAGGCCGTAGCCCTCGAGCACGGTCAGCCCCATGCCGCGGTAGAAGTGACCGAGCCGCTCGCCGAGCGGCGCACCGCCGGAGACGGCGTACTGGCACTTGCCGCCGAGGGCCGCCAGGAGCTTGCCGTAGACCAGCTTGGAGAACAGCGCGTGCTGCAGCCGCAGCGGGAGCGGGACCCGGCCCTTGTCCAGCGCGCGGGAGTAGCCGATGGCGACGTCGGCCGCCTTGTCGAAGATCTTGCCGCGGCCATCGGCGGCGGCCTTCTGCGAGGCGGTGTTGAACACCTTCTCGAAGACCCGCGGGACCGCGAGGATGAAGGTGGGCTGGAACTCGCCGAGGTCGTCGATGAGGTTCTTGATGTCGGGGGAGTGGCCCAGGCGGGTCCGCGACTTCACGCAACCGAGCTGGATGACGCGAGCGAACACGTGGGCCAGCGGCAGGAACAGCAGGGTGCTGCGCTCCTCGGCCTGGAAGAGGCGGTCGAGCTCGTGGACGGCGATCCCGAGCTCGAACATGAAGTTGCCGTGGGTGAGGACGCAGCCCTTGGGTCGGCCCGTCGTGCCGGAGGTGTAGATCAGCGTGGCGGTGTCGGCCGGCGTGAGCGACGTACGCCGCTTCTCGATCTCCTCGTCGGCGACGTCGGCGCCCAGGCGCCGGAGCACGTCGACGCCGTTGTCGGCGAAGGACCAGACGTGGTTGAGGTCGGTCAGCGCGCTCCGGGTCTCGGCGATCCGCGAGACGTGCTCCGGCCCCTCCGCGACGACCGCCTTGGTCCCGGAGTCCTGGAGGATCCAGCGCACCTGCTCGGGGGAGGAGGTCTCGTAGATCGGCACGGTGATCGCGCCCGCGAACCAGATCGCGTAGTCGAGCAGCGTCCACTCGTAGCGCGTCTTGGAGAAGATGGCGACCCGGTCGCCGCGCTCGATGCCGGCCGCGACGAGGCCCTTGGCGACGGCCGTGACCTCCTCCAGGAAGGTCGCCGAGCTGACGTCCTCCCAGGCGCCACCGGCGTTGCGGCGGCTGAAGACGGCGGCGTCGGCCGCATCCCGCGCGTTGCTGACGACGTCGTCCGTCAGGTTGCCGACCGTCGGCAGATCGATCGTCAGCGGCGTGGAGAACTCGCGCACCGGGGCCCCCTGTCAGGACTTACTAGGCGGTAATCGGCCAGCACACTACCGCCGAGCCTAGGACGTCGAGCATCCGGTACGCTCGCCGAGCACGCCAGCGCCGCCTGGCACACCACCGCCGACCCGCTCGCCGACACTGCTGGGACCCGCATCCATGGCTGAACAGACCACGTCCTCGATCGTCGTCGATGCTGCGCCCGCCGCTGTGATGGCCGTCATCGCCGACTTCGGTTCCTACCCGGTGTGGGCGAAGGGCGTGAAGACCGCGGACGTGGAGTCGACCGGTGCGGACGGGCGGCCCAGCGAGGTGCACTTCGTGCTGGACGTGGCCCCGATCAAGGACGACTACACGCTCGCCTACACCTGGGACGGGCACCGCCAGGTCACCTGGACCCTCGCGCGCGGCAACATGCTGCGTGCGCTCGACGGCGCCTACGTCCTGCGCGACCTCGGTGGTAGCACCGAGGTGACCTACCGGCTCGCCCTCGACCTGACGATCCCGCTCATCGGCATGCTCAAGCGCCGCGGCGAGAAGATCCTCATCGAGGCGGCCCTGCGCGGACTCAAGACGCGCGTGGAGGCCCTGCAGTCTTGAGGGTCCTGCTCTTCACGGGCAAGGGCGGCGTCGGCAAGTCGACGATGGCCGCCGCCACGGCCGCCCTCGCTGCCGCGTCGGGACAGCGGACCCTGGTGCTGTCCACCGACGCCGCCCACTCCCTGGCCGACGCCTTCGGCGTCGAGGTCGGTCCCGAGCCGACGCTCGTCGCGCCGCACCTGTACGTCGAGCAGGTCGACGCCCAGCTCCGGTTCGAGCAGTCCTGGGCCGACATCCAGCGCTACCTCCTGTCGGTGCTCGACGTCGCCGGCATGGACCCGGTGGCCGCCGAGGAGCTGACCGTGATCCCCGGCGCCGAGGAGGTGATGGCCCTCCTCGACCTCCGCCAGCGCGCCAGGTCCGGCGAGTGGGACGTCGTCGTCGTGGACTGCGCGCCGACCGCCGAGACGCTGCGCCTGCTCGCGCTGCCCGAGGCGCTGGGTTGGTACATGGCCCGGGTCTTCCCGATGCAGCGCCGCGTCGTCAAGGCGCTCAAGCCCGTGCTGACCCGCGCCGCGGGCGTGCCGATGCCCGGTGACACGGTCTTCGACGCGCTGCAGAGGCTGCACGACGAGCTGCTCGAGGTGCGCGACCTGCTCACCGGCCCGACGGCGAGCGTCCGGATCGTGCTGACGCCGGAGACCGTGGTGGTCGCCGAGGCCCGTCGGTCCTACACGATGCTGTCGCTCTACGGCTATCGCGTCGACGGGGTCGTGGCCAACCGGATCTTCCCCGCCGAGGGGGCCGACGACTGGCGCTCCGGCTGGGTGAAGGCCCAGGACGAGGTGCTCGCCGATGTGGGCGCCTCCTTCCCGGCGCTGCCGGTGTGGCGGTCGGTCTACCGACCGCGCGAGCCGGTCGGCGTACCGGCTCTGGAGGCGCTCGCCAGCGAGGTCTACGACCCGGAGACGGGCGACCCGCTGGCCGCGCCGGCCGGTGACGGGCCGTTCCGCGTCACCCGCACCGCGACCGGAGCGGTGGCTCACCTGGCGCTGCCGGGGGCGAGCAGCGACCAGGTGCACCTGGCTCGCAACGGTGACGACCTCGTGGTGACCGTCGGCTCC
The DNA here is from genome assembly GCF_900112345.1 of Nocardioides terrae. Taxonomy (GTDB): domain Bacteria; phylum Actinomycetota; class Actinomycetes; order Propionibacteriales; family Nocardioidaceae; genus Nocardioides; species Nocardioides terrae. The sequence goes on along the minus strand of NZ_FOLB01000003.1, from coordinate 240,182 downwards.
TACCGGCGGCTGATGACGCTGCCCCAGGGCATCGCCCGCCTCCGGATCGCGGGGGCACGGGTGGATGCCGGCGAGCTCCAGGTGCGGTTCGTGGAAGGATCGGAGCGCGCGGAGGAACGGACAGGACGGGGAACGCAGTGACGGGATCGGACCAGGGTCCTGCCGACGGGCAGGACCGGATCGGGTCTGCGGCCGAGGAGGCGGCGAAGCTCTTGGGCGCGCTCTCCGGCTGGGCGGGCGACCTCGGACACGGTCTGGGCGCCAACCTGGACGCCCATCTCGACACGGGCGCGCAGGAGTGCGCCTACTGCCCGATCTGCCGTACCGTCCACGTGCTGCGCGAGGCGAGCCCCGAGCTCAAGGTGCACCTGGCCAGCGCGGCTGCCTCGCTGATGCAGGCAGCAGCCAGCGTGCTCGCGGCCGCCGGCGCCTCGAACCCGGCCACGGAGCGGTCGGCCGGGGTGGAGAGGATCGACCTCGACTCCGAGGGCGACTGGCCGGAGACCGACCCGTCCGGGTCGACGGAACGGGAGGAACGACAGTGAGTCTGGCCTGCGGAGTGGACATCGGCGGGACGAAGATCCTGGCCGGTGTCGTCGGCGACGACGGCTCGATCGTCGAGGAGGTCCGGGTGGAGTCCCCGGCCACCGACGTGGACGCCATCACCGACGCCGTCTCGGGGCTGGTCGCCGACCTGGCCACCCGACACGCCTTCGACAACGTCGGCGTCGGCGCGGCCGGCTACATCGACAAGCAGCGCAGCACCGTGCTCTTCGCACCCAACATCGCGTGGCGCGACGTCAACCTGCGCGCCGAGCTCGAGCAGCGCACCGGCAAGAGCGTCGTCATCGAGAACGACGCCAACGCCGCGGCGTGGGGCGAGTTCACGTTCGGCGCCGGCGCCGACATCGACGACTTCCTCCTCGTCACCGTCGGGACCGGCGTGGGCGGGGGTCTCGTCCTCGACGGCTCCCTCTACCGCGGCGCGTTCGGCATCGGCGCCGAGATCGGCCACATGCGCGTCGTGCCCGGCGGCATCCTCTGCGGATGCGGCAACCTCGGCTGCTACGAGATGTATGCGAGCGGCACCGCGCTGGTCCGGATGGCCCGCGAGGCGGCGGAGTGCGGCCGCGCCGACGGCCTGCTCAAGCGCGCGGGCGGCGAGGTGGAGTCGATCGACGGCCCCCTGGTGACCACGGCGGCCCGGGAGGGCGACCTGGCAGCGCTCAGCCTGCTCGGAGAGCTCGGACGCTGGCTCGGCGAGGGCATCGCCTCGCTCACCGCCGTCCTCGACCCGGCCATGGTCGCCATCGGCGGCGGTGTGTCGGAGGCCGACGAGCTGCTCCTCGAGCCCGCCCGCGAGGGCTTCCTCAGCCAGCTCACCGGCCGCGGCCACCGACCGGAGCTGGCCATCCGCAAGGCGACGCTCGGCAGCCGCGCCGGCCTGATCGGCGCCGCCGACCTGGCGCGCCGGTGACGGGGCGGGTGACGGGGCGGTGACGGGGCGGTGACTCTCTACATCGGCGTCGACATCGGCGGCACGAAGGTGCTCGCCGGCGAGGTCCTGCCCGACGGCACCGTCGGGCGGACGGCGCGCCGCTCGACCCCCGGCCGTCACGTGGAGGTGACGCTCGTCGAGGACGCGCTGACCGAGGCCGTGCTGGAGGTCGCCGACGGCCGTCGGATCGACGCCGTCGGGCTGGCCGCCGCCGGCTTCGTCGACGCCACCGGCGAGCGGGTCATGTTCGCGCCGCACCTCCCGTGGCGCATGGACCCCACCCGGGCCCGCCTCGAGGCACGGTGGGGCGTGCCGGTCGCGCTCGACAACGACGCCAACTGCGCCGCTCGCGCGGAGTACTCCTTCGGCGTCGCGCGCGGCTACACCGACGTCGTCATGATCACGCTCGGCACGGGCATCGGCGGCAGCCTGATCCTCAACCGCACCCTCCTGCGCGGCCAGAACGGCATGGCCGGCGAGTTCGGCCACATGCAGGTCGTTCCGAACGGGCAGGCCTGCGAGTGCGGCGGGACCGGCTGCTGGGAGCAGTACTGCAGCGGCAACGCACTGGCCCGCTTCGCGCGGGCACATCTGGACAGCCGCGACACGGTGCTCGACGAGGCCTGTGGCGGCGACCCGCGTGCGCTGACCGGCCCGATGGTGACCGACGCCGCGAAGCAGGGCGACGCGGTGGCGCTGGAGGCGTTCGCCTCGGTGGGCGGCTGGCTCGGCGTGGGCGTCGCCAACCTCGTGGCCGCCTTCGACCCCGAGATGGTCGTCATCGGCGGCGGGGTGTCCGCAGCCGGGGACCTCCTCCTCGGGCCTGCTCGCAGGGCCCTCGCGGAGTCCCTCGTGGGTGCCGGGCACCGCGACATCCCGCCGCTGCTGCATGCCAGGTTCGGCCCGGAGGCCGGCATCATCGGCGCCGCCGACCTGGCCCGCACCGAGGCGGTCCGGCCGATCTTCCGGCGCCGCCGCGGCGAGCTGGTCCGTCGTGCCCGCCGTCGCGAGCGGCTTCGGTTCCGCGACCTGCTGGCCCCGGAACCCCCGGCCGTCACAACCGCGCGCCGTCGTCCCAAGGGTCGTCGCGGTCCTTCGGCATAGTCGCCACGAGGTAGCCGAACCCGCCGAGGAACGCCAGCACCAGCAACCAGCCGAACCAGTGCGGCACGGTGAGGGTGGTCGCCGTCACCACGATCGTCGCCAGCATGGCCACGAGCGGGGCGCCGAGCACACCGGCCCAGGCCGCCGTCCGCGCCGGGCCGAGGTGGAGGGGCTCAGGGTCGTCGGGGACGAACCCCTGCTCGTCGATCGACTCGGACGCGTCGAAGGGCTCGTCCGCCTCATCGTCGACGTCGTCGTCGAACCGTCCGAAGTGCAGGGGGTACGACGCCCCGGGCTCGACCACCGGGTCGACCGTGTCGACGACGCCGTCGGCATCGTCGTCCGGCGGCAGCTCGGCCCGGTCGCCGTAGTTCTCGACGATCTCGCGCCACGCCGTCAGGTCCAGGTCGTCGGGCTCCTCGGTCGGTGGCACGCCCCCAGCCTACGAGGCGGTCACGCGGGCGATGAACGCAGCCGAGTCCGCGAAGATCCGCTCCGCGTCGTTGTCGACGGTCGCGACGTGGTAGCTCTCCTCCAGGCGCGTCACCGTGACGTCCGTCGACGAGATGCGGTCGAGGATGAGCGGCTCGGACAGCTCGTCGACGACGTGGTCGACCGTCGAGCGGAAGTAGAGCAGCGGCGCCGTGATCGCACCCAGGTCGGCGACCAGCACCGGCCAGGCGCTCATCATCGAGTGGGTCGCCTTGAGCGGGGTGTGCTGGTAGGCGCTCTCGACGACGCCCTCCTTCTTGATGTCGCTGCTGATCCCGGGCATGGCGCCGACCAGGTGCTTGAGGACGGGCAGCAGCTTGACGTCCCAGCGCTTGATCGCCACCGCGGGGTTGACCACGACCACACCGGCGATCCGGTCGGGGTTGTCCGCGGCCAGTCGCAGCACGAGCGCCCCGCCCATGGAGAGACCGCCGACGACCACGGCGTCGTTCTCGGCGGCGAGCTTCTCGAAGGCGCGGCACACCTCGCCGTACCAGTCGGCCCAGGTGGTGGTGTTGAGGTCGCGCCAGTGGGTGCCGTGTCCGGGCAGCCGCGGCACCTCGACGGCGTACCCCTTCGCCGCCAGGTGCTCGCCCCAGGCGCGCATGGAGCCGGGGGAGCCGGTGAAGCCGTGGGACAGCAGGACACCGATCCGGCGCCCGTCGGTGAGGTCGGGGCGGGCCGCGACGGAGAGCGGCTGGGCGCTCGCAAGGACTGCTGGGGTGGAGGTCACTGGAGCATTCTGCAAGGATTCGGCTGTGTTCGTGAGGGTGTTCTACTCGGTGCTCAAATGGGTGGCCATCGGCCCATGGCTCAAGCTGGTCTTCCGGCCGCGCGTCGAGGGTGTCGAGAACGTCCCCGCGGAGGGGCCGGCCATCCTCGCCGGCAACCACCTGTCCTACGCCGACTGGCTGTTCATGCCGCTCGGCCTGCCCCGCATGGTGCGCTTCGTCGCGAAGGCGGAGTACTTCACCGAGCCCGGCGTGAAGGGCTGGTTCAAGAAGACGTTCTTCTCCGGCACCGGCAACGTGCCGATCGATCGCTCAGGGGCCGACGCCGCGGAGGGTGCGCTGCTGGCGGCGCGCAAGGTGCTCGACGAGGGCGAGCTGTTCGGGATCTACCCCGAGGGCACCCGCTCGCACGACGGGCGGCTCTACCGCGGCAAGACCGGGGTGGCCCGGCTCGCGCTGCTCACCAAGGCCCCCGTCATCCCCGTCGCCGTGCTGAAGACCGACGAGGTGGCGCCGCCGGGCAAGGCCTTCGGCCGCTTCGCGCAGCCGGTCGTCCGGTTCGGACGGCCGCTCGACTTCTCCCGCTACGAGGGGATGGACAACGACCGCTACATCCTGCGCTCGATCACCGACGAGATCATGTACGAGATCATGCGGCTCTCCGGTCAGGAGTACGTCGACATGTACGCCAACCGGGCCAAGGAGCTCGCCAAGCAGCAGGCGGCCGAGGCGCCGCCGTCGTCTGGCAAGCCGGCGGCCTGAGACCCCCATTGACGATCCACGACTCCCACCCGTTCCCGACCCCCGACGACGCCGTCCGTCGGCTGCGGGGGCGGGTCGGCGGCACGGTGTCGCTCTGGACATCGGGCCGGGCGTCGGGATCGGCCGGGCTGACGGTCTCGTCCCTCATGGTCGCCGCCGGTGAGCCGGCGCGCCTGCTCGCCCTCGTCGATCCCGACAGCGACCTGGCCGAGGCGCTGGAGGAGTCCGGCACGGCCGTCGTACAGCTGCTGTCCTGGCGTCACCGCGACCTCGCCGAGGCGTTCGCCGGGACCGCACCGGCGCCCGGCGGCGCGTTCCGACTGGCGGCGTGGGAACCGACGCCGCGGGGGCCGCGACTGGCCGACGCCGGGACCTGGGCGGGCGTCCGGGTCGAGTCGACGGCCTCGGCCGGCTGGTCCCTGCTGGTCACGGCCGTCGTCGAGGAGCTGTTCGTCGGTGAGGACGACGAGCCGCTGTTCCACCGTCGGGGCAGGTATGTGAGATGAGCGTCGACGGCTACCTCGCTCGCCTCGGGGTCTCCGGGCGTCCGGCGCCAACGCTGGAGACCCTCGTCGACCTGCACCACCGCCATCTCGACGCGGTGCCCTACGACAACCTCTCGATCATGCTCGCCGCCCCGACCTCGGCCGACCCCGCCGAGACGCTCGTCCGGATCGCCGCCGGCGGGAACGCCGGCTACTGCTTCCACCACAACGGGGCCGTCGAGCTGGTGCTGCGTGGGCTGGGCTTCGACGTCGAGCGACGCCCCGGGTCGATGCTGGCGGAGGTGGGCTCGTCGGGCCTGCTGGACCACCTGGTCCTCGTCGTCAGCGGGCTGCCCACGCCGTCGAACCCCGACGGACGGTGGTGGCCCGACCTCGGCTTCGGCGACGCCTTCCGCGACCCGCTCCCGCTCCGTGAGGGCGTGCACCGGCAGGGCTCCTTCGTCTACCGCATCGCCCGGCTCACCGACCGCGGCTGGACGTTCCTGCACGACCCGGCCGGCAGCTTCAGCGGCGCCGTCGTCGGGCGCCCGGGCGTCGCGCAGTCCGATGTCGACGCCAACCACGCCCGCCTGTCCACGCCGCCGGACGGCCACTTCACCCGGCTGCTCGTCGTCCAGCGCCGTGACCAGAGCGGGGCCGAGACGGTCCGCGGCATCCAGCACTTCCGCACCGGCGCGGGCGCGTTCCGGCGCGACCTGCGGTCGTACGACGACTGGCGGGCCGTCCTCCTCGGGCTCGGCGTCTCGCTGACCGGCGTCGACGACGACGCCCTGCGCGCCCTGCACCGGCGGATGGCGCTGCGCCACGACGACTGGCTGGCCCTCGATGGCTGACGAGGACCTCCTGCCGCTGGCCGACGAGCTGTACGCGCTCCCACTGGCCGCCTTCACCCCCGCTCGGGACAAGCGCGCGAAGGAGACGAAGGACACTCGGATCAAGGCGCTGCGCAAGCCCAGCCTGGCCGCGTGGGTGGTCAACCTCCTCGTCCGCCACGAGACCGAGCAGGTCGAGCAGGTGCTCGCCATCGGCGCCGGGCTTCGCGCCGCCGCGGAGGGGATGGACGCCAAGCAGCTGCGCGAGCTCACCAAGCAGCGCCGCCAGCTCACCGCCGCCGTGACCACCCGCGCCCGCGCCGTCGCCCGCGAGCGCGGCGTGCGGGTCACGGAGGCGGTGGCCGACCAGGTGGAGGCCACCCTGACCGCGGCGATCCTCGACCAGGGCGCCGCCGAGGCGGTCCGCAGCGGGCTGCTCGTCACGTCGCTCGCGGCGACCGGCGTCGACGCCGTGGACGCGGCGGCTGCCGTGGCGCTGCCGTCGGCGCTGGGGTTCGAGGCCGCTCCGGTGTCACGGGAGCTGCGCGTCGTACCCGACCCTGAGCCGGAGGAGGCCGAGCGCCGTCGGCGTGAGGAGGCCCTGCAGGCGGCGCGCGGGACCCTGGCCGAGGCGCAGCATGACCACGCCGCCGCTGCGAAGCAGGTCTCGAAGCTCGAGGCGAAGGCCCTGCAGCTCTCCGCCGAGCTCGAGGAGGCGCGTCGGCGGGTGGCAGACCTCGAGGAGAAGGCCGAGGAGCTCGATGAGGAGCTGGCCGAGGCGGAGGACGCCCGCGACGAGGCCGCCGGCGAGCTGGCCGAGGCCCAGGCGGCCGTCGACCGGCTCTCCTAGCGCGCCCAGTCGAGGGAGCGCTGGACCGCCTCCTTCCACCGGCCGTACGACGCGTCCGCGCTCTCCCGGGAGGAGGCGGGCGCGAACTCCCGGTCGACCGCCCAGGTGTCGCGCAGCTCGTCGGTGGAGGACCACACGCCGCTGCCGAGCCCGGCGAGGAAGGCCGCCCCGAGGCCGGTCGTCTCGACCTGGCCGGGGCGGGTGACGCTCACGCCGAGCTGGTCGGCCTGCATCTGGCAGAGCAGGTCGTTGGCGGACGCGCCGCCGTCCACGCGGAGGGAGGACAGGGCGGGCATCGTCTCGAGGACGTCGCGGACCTCGAAGGCGATCGCCTCGAGCGTGGCCCTGACCAGGTGGGCCCGGGTGGTGCCGCGGGTGATGCCGACGATCGTGCCGCGGGCGTTCGGGTCCCAGTAGGGCGCGCCGAGGCCGGTGAGCGCGGGCACGAACACGACCTCGCCGGTGTCGGGCACCGTCGAGGCGATCGCCGCCGTCTCGGCGGCCGTCCCGACGACCTGCAGCCCGTCGCGCAGCCACTGGACCGCGGCGCCGGTCACGAAGATCGCACCCTCGAGCGCGTAGGTCATCTCGCCGTCCGGTGATCGCCAGGCGGCGGTCGAGAGCAGCCCCGCGTCGGAGCGCTCGATCTCGGAGCCGGTGTTGGTGAGGACGAAGGAGCCGGTGCCGTAGGTGCACTTCGCGTCGCCCACGGAGAAGCAGGTCTGCCCGAAGAGGGCCGACTGCTGGTCACCGGCCAGTCCCGCGATCGGCAGGTCGAGGCCGAGGAAGACGCGCGGGTCGGTCCGCATGGGGGCGCCCCAGTTCGGCACGATCTCGGGCAGGGCGTCGCGCGGGACGCCGAAGAGGTCGCACATCTCGTCCGACCAGTCGCCCGCGGCCAGGTCGAAGAGCAGCGTGCGGCTGGCGTTGGAGACGTCGGTGACGTGCCAGACGCCGCGGGTCATCCGGGCGACGAGGTAGGACTCCACCGTGCCGACCGCGTAGCGTCCGGACTCGACCAGCGCCCAGGTCTGTGGCTCGTGCTCGGCGATCCAGGCCAGCTTGGTGCCCGAGAAGTAGGGGTCGAGCCGCAGCCCGGTCACCTCGGCCACCCGCGGCTCGTGGCCCGCCTCGCGGAGCCGATCGCAGATCGCGGTGGTGCGCCGGTCCTGCCACACGATCGCGCGCCGCGGCGAGCCGAGCGTCTCGCGGTCCCACAGCAGGACCGTCTCGCGCTGGTTGGTGATGCCGAGCGCGGTCAGGCCGCCCAGCGCCGAGGCGTCGTACGCGTCGAGGACCGCGCGGGTCGCGGCCAGGGTGGCCGCCCAGATCTCCTCGGGGGAGTGCTCCACCCAGCCGGGGCGGGGGAAGTGCTGGTTGAACTCCTGGTAGCCGCGGGCGACGACCTTCCCCTCGGACGAGACGACCAGGGCCGTGACGCCGGTCGTGCCCGCGTCGATGGCGAGGACGCTCACTCGGCCCCCCGCACGATCGCGAGGACCTTCTCGTCGATCCAGGCGAGGTCGGGGGCGACCCGCATCTCGTAGTTCTCGGTCCCGACCCAGGAGAGGAAGTCACGGGCACCGTGCGCCTGCGCGAACGCCTCGAGCTCCGCCTCGACGTCCGGGGTGACCGGCACCCTCTCCTCCTCCGAGGAGGCGGTCAGGTAGAGGTCGTTGAGGTCGAGCAGCCGCGCGAGCTCGGGGATCGGCGTCGTGTGGTCGTCGACGCGCAGGTCGACGGCGATGTCGTCGTTGCCGTCGTACCCCGCCTCCTCACGTACGACGAGCAGCGCCGCGCTCTGCCGGCCGCGGCTGTCGCCGCCCACCTCGTCGCCGGCAGCCAGCGCGGCGAGGAGCCGGCGCGCGAGCGGCTGGGCCGGGTCGGAGGCCAGCCAGGCGGACTCCATCGCCTCGACGACCTCGGAGCCGGTCAGGATGTTGCCCTGGATCGCATAGCCGGCGCCGGTCAGCGAACCGGCCCAGTCCAGGCAGGCCGTCCCTGTGTGGGAGGCCGCATTGCCCTCGACGTCGACGATCCCGACCTGGCGGTGGTCGCGGCCGTCGTCCTCCTCGAGCAGGCGCTGGAGGGCGACCGAGGCGGTGGCCCCGTCGTCGAGGTGTGCCAGCGCGAGGCCCTTGTAGGCGACGTTGGCACTGGCCTGGGTGGCGATGGCGCCGACCCCGGCCACGGCGGCGGGGACGGCCGACCCGACGGCCAGGAACTTGGAGGCGACGGCAACACCCCAGGACTCCCCGTCTGCGGAGCGGGCGACGATCGAGAAGGTCATGCGGCCGACCCTAGTGGCCGGCGTGGAGGCCTCGTCAGACGCGGTCCGTCCGTGCAACGCTGTGACACAGGTCACGTGAACGATCCAAAGTGGGAGAACACATGCGTGTCGGAGTTTTGACCGGGGGTGGCGACTGCCCCGGCCTCAACGCAGTCATCCGGGCGGTGGTCCGCAAGGGCGTCTCGGTCCACGGGTTCGACTTCGTCGGCTACCGCGACGGCTGGAAGGGGCCGCTCGAAGGCCTCACCATGGAGCTCGGCATCGAGCAGTGCCGCGGGATCCTGCCGCGCGGCGGCACGATCCTCGGGTCCAGTCGCACGAACCCGCTCAAGGTCCCTGACGGCGTCGGACGGATCGGCGAGCAGCTGGCCGCCGACGGCGTCGACGCGTTGGTCGCGATCGGCGGCGAGGACACCCTCGGGGTCGCCACCCGGCTCGCGGAGCAGGGCATCTGCGTGGTCGGCGTACCGAAGACCATCGACAACGACCTCTCCGGCACCGACTTCACCTTCGGCTTCGACACCGCCGTCAACATCGCCACCGAGGCGATCGACCGGCTGCACACCACCGCCGAGTCGCACCACCGCGTGCTGGTCGTCGAGGTGATGGGACGCCACGCGGGCTGGATCGCGCTGCACAGCGGCATCGCCGGCGGCGCCAACATCGTGCTCATCCCGGAGCAGCCGTTCGACATCGACGAGGTCTGCGCGCTGGTGAAGAGCCGCTTCGAGTCGCGCTACGCACCGATCCTCGTGGTGTCCGAGGGGGCGGTGCCCCGCGACGGCTCCGGGATGACGTTGGCCGACGGCGGGCGCGACGACTTCGGCCACGTCCGGCTCGGCGGCATCGGCGACCGGCTCGCCAGCGAGATCGAGCACCGGGTCGGCTGCGAGGCCCGCGCCGTCGTCCTGGGCCACATCCAGCGCGGCGGCACCCCGACCGCCTTCGATCGCTGGCTCGCCACCCGGCTCGGCCTGCACGCGATCGACGCGGTCGCCGAGGGGGACTTCGGCGTGATGACGGCGCTGCGCGGCACAGAGATCGTCCGCATCCCGCTGGCCGACGCCACCGGCGAGCTCAAGCTGGTGAGCCCGGAGGAGTACGCCGAGGCGCAGGTGTTCTTCGGCTAGGGGACCAGCACGACCTTGCCGGCCGAGTGGCCCTCGGCGACGAGGCGCTGGGCGTCGGCCGCCTCGGCGAGCGGGAAGGTCCGGGCGACCCGCACGCGGATCGAGCCCTCGCCGGCCAGCCGGACCAGGTCGGCCCGGGCGGCGTTGCGGATCGCCGTCCCCGGGTCGGCGCCGGGGCCGCCGCCGATCGCGCGGATGCCGGCCTCCACGGCCGCCTCGCCGGGAGCGGCGGTGACGATCCGGTCGCGGTCGTCGACGAGCTCGAGCGAGACCGCGAGCGCCTCGTCGGTGCCGGCCAGGTCGATCGCACAGGTGACGCCGTCGGGGGCGAGCGCGCGCACGCGGGCGGCCAGCCCGTCGCCGTACTCCACCGGCTCGGCGCCGAGCTCGTGCAGCACGTCGGCCGAGCGCGCGCTGCCGGTCCCGATGACGCGTACGCCGCGCAGCCGGGCGAGCTGGACGAGCAGCTGCCCGACGCCGCCGCTCGCGCCGTGCACGAGCAGCGTGTCGCCCTTCCCCGCGGCGGCGACCTCGAGCGCCTGCGTGGCCGTCACGCCGGCGAGGAGCAGGCCGGCGGCCTCCTCGAACGGCAGGTCGGCCGGCTTCCGGAACGCGTTGGCGGCCTTGGTGACCAGCTCGGTCGCGTAGCCGCCCGACACCCGGTAGGCGACCACCTCGTCGCCGGGTCGCAGGTGGTCGACGCCGGAGCCGACCTCGGCCACGACACCGGCCACCTCACTGCCGAGCCGGAGCGGCAGGGGCGGCCGTCCGAAGAGGCCCTGGCGCAGCTTCGCGTCGGCCGGGTTGACGCCGGCGGCGCGGACCACGATCCGCACCTCCTCCGGACCAGGGGAGGGGACGTCCGCCTCGACCAGGTCGAGCACCTCGGGACCACCGAACTCACGCGCCACCACCATCGTCGCCATGACGGCGACCCTAGTCACTCCAGGTCGGCGATCAGCGCCAGGTGGTCGGAGACGGGGAGCCGGCGCACCGACGCGCGTGCCCGCAGCGGCGGGTCGGCGAGCAGGTGGTCGAGCTGCACGCACGGCTCGTCCCACGGGAAGGTCAGGTGGTCGGCGATGCTGGTCAGCCCGGTGGTGAGGGCCGCCCGGTCCGGCCCCATGTTGAGGTCGCCGGCGAGCAGCAGGGGGCGGGGGAGATGGGCGAGCGAGCGCGTCAGCAGGCGGAGCTGGCGACCGTTCCACCAGCGGACGAAGGAGAGGTGGGTGTTCGCGATCGTGATGGTGCCGAGCGGCGTCTCGACCACCGCCGCGACGGCGACGCGCGGCTCGTCGCGCACGATCGACGGCAGCCGGCGCCCGGGATGCCGGACCGGCGCCGGGGTCGGGACCCGCGGCAACCGCACGGTCTCCCACGCGTGTACCGGATAGCGGGAGAGCAGCGAGATCCCGTACGCCGCGCTGTCGGGCTGCTCCTCGCCGGTGGCCGCCGTCCACGTCGTGCCGGGCGTCCCGGCGAGCGCCGCGACGAAGAGGTGCTCGTCGGCGCCGGTCGCCTCCGCGGCGACGGCGGTCAGGTCGGCCCGGCCCGACCGCACCTGGAAGCGGTCCACCTCCTGCAGCGCGAGCACGTCGGCGTCCAGGCTCTTGATCGCGTCGGCGAAGGCGGCGATGTCGACGTCCTGCCGGTCCGGTGAGCGTCCGTTGAGGATGTTGAAGGTCGCGACGCGCATGCGCCGCTGGTACCCGGGTAACGGCGGGGGATGCCGCAGGAGCTCCGAGAGTCCCAGCGCGACCTGCGCGAGGCGCTGAAGCTGGTCGCCGTCACGCTGAAGCAGGGCGACGCGCCGTTCGCGCTGACCGGCGGCTATGCGCTGTGGGCGCGCGGCGGGCCGGAGCCGGAGCACGACGTCGACTTCATGGTCGCCGAGGCCGACGCGCCGCTGGTGATGGCCCGGCTCGCCGAGCAGGGCCTCCAGGTCGTGCAGCCCCCGGAGGACTGGCTGTTCAAGGTGTTCGTCGGCGAGGGGCAGTCACCGCCCATGGTCGACATCCTCTTCCGCAGTGCGGGGGAGACGATCGAGCGCAGCCACTTCGCCGGCGTCGACGAGATCGAGGTCGAGTCGGTCGCGATGCCGGTGCTCCCCGCGACGACGCTGATGACCGACAAGCTCAACGCGATGGAGGAGCACGCCTGCGACTTCGGGAAGGTGCTGCCCGCGGCCCGCGCGGTGCGCGAGCAGGTCGACTGGTCGGTCGTCCGGACCAACACGAAGGGCAACGACTTCGCCTACGCGTTCCTCGTCCTGCTGGAGCGGCTGGAGATCATCCCTCCCACCTGACGAGCATGGTTCGGTCAGGTGGAGGTGGCCGCCGTACCCTTTTGCCGTGACCGTCGAGATCCCCACCCTCGCTGAGCTGCACGCCCTCGGTGCCGCGCAGCAGCCGACCTACCCCGACGCGGGGGCGGTGCAGGCGGCCGTCGACAAGCTGCGCACCATGCCGCCGCTGGTCTTCGCGGGCGAGTGCGACGACCTCAAGCAGCGGATCGCGGCGGTCACCCGCGGCGAGGCCTTCATCCTCCAGGGCGGCGACTGCGCCGAGACCCTCGCCGGCGTGAGCGCCGACAACGTGCGCGCCAAGCTGCGGGTGCTGCTGCAGATGGCGGTCGTCCTCACCTACGCCGCCTCGGTGCCGGTCGTGAAGATCGGCCGGCTCGCCGGGCAGTACGCCAAGCCCCGCTCCAACGACACCGAGACCCGCGAGGGCATCACGCTGCCGGCTTACCGCGGCGACGCCGTCAACGGCTACGACTTCACGCCCGAGTCGCGCATCCCCGACCCACAGCGGCTGGTCGACGTCTACAACGCCTCAGCGGCGACCCTCAACCTCATCCGCGCCTTCGTCACCGGCGGCTACGCCGACCTGCGCCAGGTCCACACCTGGAACCAGGACTTCGTGCGCGACAGCCCGTTCGCGGCGAAGTACGAGGTCCTGGCCGGCGAGATCGACCGGGCCATGTCGTTCATGCAGGCCATCGGCGTGGCCGACCCCGACGAGTTCCACCGGGTCGACTTCCACTCCTCCCACGAGGCGCTGGTGCTCGAGTACGAGCACGCCCTCACCCGCATCGACTCCCGCACCGACGAGCCGTACGACGTCTCCGGTCACTTCATCTGGATCGGCGAGCGCACCCGGCAGATCGGCGGCGCCCACGTCGAGCTGATGGCGCGCATCAAGAACCCGATCGGCGTCAAGCTCGGCCCGAGCACGACCCCCGACGACGCGATCGCGCTCGCCGCGAGGCTGAACCCGGCCAACGAGCCCGGCCGGCTCACCTTCATCACCCGCTTCGGCGCGGGGAAGATCCGCGCCGGCCTGCCGCCGATCCTGGAGAAGGTCAGCGCCGAAGGGCTCAACGTCGCCTGGATCACCGACCCGATGCATGGCAACACGTTCGAGGCGCCCTCGGGCTACAAGACCCGCAACTTCGACGACGTCCTCGACGAGGTCCAGGGCTTCTTCGACGTGCATCGCGCCGTCGGCACCTGGCCGGGCGGCCTCCACGTCGAGCTCACCGGCGACAACGTCACCGAGTGCCTCGGCGGCGGCGAGCAGCTCACCGACGCCGACCTGGCGCACCGCTACGAGTCGGTCTGCGACCCGCGGCTCAACCGGGTCCAGTCCCTCGAGATGGCCTTCCTCGTCGCCGACATGCTCCGCAAGGCCTGATCCGCAGGCAGGCTCCGGCCGAGCCTCAGGAGGCCTGGCCGGTGAGGCTGACCTCGCTGATCGGCGTCATGTCGCGCCGGGCGGGCCCCTTGCCGGCCTCGGAGACGTCGAGGAGTCGCAGCGTGACGGTCTTCGTCGTCACGTCGACCTTCGTCGTCTGGAGCTCCTTGGTCTGGTGCAGGTCCTGGCTGATGCTGCTGCCGTCGTCGAAGACCCACTCGACCTTGAGGACGCGGCGGTTGCCGGCGTACCAGTCCACGGTCGCGGCGCCCTCCCGCGCGGTCTTGGCGTAGCCGTTGACCAGCCCGACGGAGGTGAGGTGAGTCGGGGCGGCCAGCGTGAAGGTCAACGCCTTGCCGGTGCCGTCGCCGGGCATCTCCCAGGCCGTGCTGGGCTTGCCGTCGAGCATGTTCGAGGCGTCGTACGTCGTCGGCCTGCCCTGCGTGTCGACGCCGGGCGCCCGGGTGACCGGCGCCTTCGCGGTGGCGGTCGACGCCACGTCGTCACCCGAGGCCGAGGGCGTGGCGGAGCCGGCGCCGGCGGTGCTCCTGCCGTGACCGGCCTCCGGCTTGGAGTGGCTGCCGTGGGTGAGCAGCCAGCCGCCGAGCACGAGGAGCCCGAGCACGAGCGCGCCGAGGGTCAGCCACACCGTGGCGAGCCCGCCGCGCCGGGGCGGCAGCACGGGAACCGCCGGCAGTCGCACCTGCGTCGCGTCGGGGTCGTCCCACAGCATCGACGGCTCCGCTTCGGCGCGAGGGGCCGGCGGCGGGGGAGGCGGCGGGAGGAGTGGCTCGGTGACCGGGCTGGCGAGGACGCGACCGGAGGTGCTCACGCTGACCGAGTCGACCTCGTCGACGAACAGGGGGTAGCGCGCACCGGCCGGCGGCAGCTGCGGGGCAGGCAGCGGCTCGACCGGAGCGGTCGTGCCGCAGCCGGCACAGGTGCGGCTCGCCCCGAGCTCGTGGCCGCACTGCATGCAGAACTTCATCGCGCAGCAGGCTACGCCAAGTCCGGGGCCCCTTCGAAGCCGCGACGCCTCCGGCTCAGCCGCGCAGGCGCTTGAGGAGCGGGATGTCGGCGTTGTCGACATCTCGCGAGTCCGGGGTCTCGAGGATGAAGGGCACCCCGTCGGTCGCCGGGTGCGCGAACAGCTCCTCGAACGCCCCGGTGCCGATGTGTCCCTGGCCGATCAGCTGGTGCCGGTCCTTGAAGGCGCCGCGCACGTCCATCGAGTCGTTGGCGTGGATGAGCCGGAGACGGCCCGGCCCGCCGATCTCGACGATGCGGTCGACCGTCGCCGTCGTCCCGCCGGGCTCGTCGAGCCGCGCACCGGCGGCGAAGACGTGGCAGGTGTCGAGGCAGATGCCCGCCTTGGGGTGGAGGTCGAGGGCGGAGAGGTACGCCGTCAGGTCCTCCACGTCCGCGCACAGCGAGCGTCCCTGGCCGGCGGTCGGCTCGAGCAGCAGCCACGGGGCGTCGTCGCCCTCGATCGTGTCGAGGACGGGCAGCAGCGCCTCGCGGACCTGTCCCATCGCCGTGGCGAGCTGTGCCTCCGGATCGCCGTCGGTGGAGACGAACGAGCCGGTGTGCACCACCACGCCCTCGGCGCCGATCTCGGCGGCGCGCCGCAGGTTGTGCGCCACGGCCGCGGCCGACCTCTCGAAGGTGGCAGGGGTCGGCGAGCCGAGGTTGACCAGGTAGGGCGCGTGGACGAACGCTCGCATCCCGCGGCTCTCCAGCTGCCGGCGGAACTCCTTGTCCTCGGCCGGCCGGCCCGCCGACAGCGCCCAGCCGCGCGGGTTGCCGACGAAGAGCTGGAGCGTCTCGCAGCCGAGCAGGTCGGCCTGGGCGAGCGCACCGGCGACCAGCCCCTTGCCGACCTGGACGTGGGTGCCGATCGGGTTGCGCATGACGCGCAGAGCCTAGCGTGGTGTGCCCCGGCGCGCCGCCGGTGGCCGGCGTCGCAGTGTCACCCGGTCGCGAGCCGACCGCCGTCAGCCGCGTAGGCGCATGACCACGACGGCGGCGACGTAGGCAAGGCCGCCGAGCCCCAGCAGCCAGTCATAGGGGGTCCCATTGCCGCCGCGGGCGATCGAGATCGCGAACGCGACGAACAGGGCAGCCAGCACAACGCCGCCCGCCACCGCCGTCGCTGTCAGATCGATGGCGTTGATGCGTTCGTCGCGCCGGTCCAGCAGGCCCTTGACGGTCTCGCTGCGGCGTCGCGCCAGCAGCAGCACTCCGGCGAACGCCACCATGACGGCGAGTCCGCCGACACCGAAGCGGGTCTGCCCACCGACGAGGCCGGTCACCAGGTAGACGAGGCCGATGCCGACGGCGACCGCCGGCACGGCGAGCTCGGTGGTGCTAGGCGTCCTCATGGAACATCTCCTCCACGGCCACGCCGAAGAAGCGACCCAAGGCCAGGGCCAGTGGAAGCGACGGCAAGTAGCGTCCCGCCTCGATCGAGTTGATCGTCTGGCGTGAAACGCCCAGCTCCTGGCCCAGCTCCGCCTGTGAGATCCCGCGCGCCGCCCTCATCGCGCGAACGTCATTTCGCATGCCGGCGCCCGCACGCGCCCGCCCGATCGCCGCTGAACATCGCGATCGCTACCGCGACGAGGATGGGGATCAGAGCACCCAGTCGGATGGAATCGGCGACGACGACGTTGATCGCCACCGCGGCCGCGGCGAGTGCTAGGAGAGCTGACCGCAGCAGGAGGGACCGACGGTTCCGCTCGGGCCGGTGACTCGGGTCGGCGGGAGTACGTGCCATATGACAAGCCTGCTTGACATCACAAGGCCATGTCAAGCGAGCTTGTCATTGTGGTCGCCGGCGTCACGTCGAGGTGGTCTCGCCGGGACGGCGTCAGGGTCAGACGAGGTAGAGCGTGATCGTGCTGCCCTTGGGGATCTTCTTGCCGCTGTCGGGGTCCGATGACCAGACGAAGCCCAGACCCAGGTAGTGATCGGTCTTCGCGGTTTCGACCTTGAAGCCGAGATCCTCGAGCCTGCCGGTCGCGGCATCGACACCCATGCCGCGCAGCCCGCCGGGGATCTCGACGAGCTGGGGGCCGCGCGAGACGACCAAGCTCACCGTGTCGCCCTTGTAGAGCGTGCCGGAGTCCGGCGACTGGGAGATCACCCGGCCCTCGGGGACGTCGTCGTCGTACCGACTGTCGGTCTCGACGGTCAGCCCGGCGCCCTCGAGCGCGGGGCGGGCACGGTCGAGCGACTTCCCGGTCCAGTCGGCGACCTCGATCGGCCGGCGGCCCTTGCTGACCCAGACGTCGACGGACGTCCCGGGACGTAGCGTCGCGCCCGCGGCAGGGTCGGTCCGGATGACCTGCCCGGCCGGGACGGTCTCCGACCAGCGCTTGACCGCCTTGCCATAGGTCATCTTGATCCCGAGCAGGGCGTCCTGGGCCTGGTCGACGGTCCGGCCGGCCAGGTCGGGCACCTGGTACTGCTCGACGCCCTTGGACAGCACCACCGTGACGGTCCCGCCGTCGAGGACCCGGTCGCCCGGGGACGGCGAGGTGCGCAGCACGCGGCCCGCCGCGACGGTGTCGGAGTACGCCGGCCTGCCGACCTCGACGTCGAGGCCGGCCGCCTTCAGACGACTCTGTGCGGCGGCCTGGGTGAGGCCCAGCACGCCGGGGGTGCTGGTGTAGCGCAGGTAACCGAACCAGAGGGCGGCGCCGGCGATGGCCGCGACGAGCAGCACCGCGAGGGCCACCTTGAGGGGTCCGCGGCGCCGCCGGGCCGACGCCGGGGCCGCGACCGGTGCCGCGACCGGAGCCCGCAGGGGTGCCGGGGCCCGCGTCGGCCGCGAGACCGCCCGGGTGCGGTCGTCGTGCAGGTCGAGCGGCTGGTCCCAGCGCTCGGGTGTGGTGTCGTCGGTGACCCGCGCCGGCAGCGCCAGGTCGGCGGTGAGCTCCTCGTCGTCGCGCATCCCGGCGGCGAGCGCCGAGCCGACCCGCTGGACCTGGCGGAGCAGGACGCCGGCGTCGGCCGGGCGCAGCCCGGGGTCTCGGGCAGTCGCGCGGGCGACCAGCGCGTCGACGTACGGCGGCAGCGCGGGAACGAGCCGCGACGGCGGCGCGACGTCCTCGTGCACGTGCTTGTAGGCGACCTGGATCGGTGTCTCGCCCTCGTGCGGCTTGCGGCCCGTGAGCAGCTCGTAGAGCAGGATGCCCGCCGAGTAGACGTCGGCACGGGCGTCGGCCCGGCCCTCGGTGACGATCTCGGGCGCGATGTAGGAGACCGTTCCGATCAGCACGCCCGTGGACGTGTGCTGGGTGTCGGCGGTGACCGCGCGGGCCAGGCCGAAGTCGGCGACCTTGATCGCCCCCTCGTCGGAGATCAGCACGTTCTCGGGCTTGATGTCGCGGTGCACCAGCCCGGCCCGGTGGGCGGCGGCCAGCGCCGCGAGGACCGGTTCGAGCAGCGCCAGCGCGCGACGCGGCGCCATCGGGCTCTGCGAGGTGATCGTGTCGCGCAGGGTGTGGCCGGGGACGAGCTCCATCACCAGGTAGGGGGAGCCGCCGTCCTCGCCCTGGTCGTAGACCGAGACGACGTGGGGGTGCGAGAGCCGGGCCGCGGCGCGCGCCTCGCGCACGAACCGGGCGACGTACGCGCTGTCGTCGCCGAGCCCACCGCCACCGCCGCCCATGCCGCTGTGCATGACCTTGACCGCGACCGTGCGGTCCAGCCGCAGGTCGGTGGCCTCGTAGACCCCGGCCATGCCGCCGCGCGCGATCCGCGAGGTGATCCGGTAACGGCCGTCGAGCGTGCGTCCGAGCAGGGGGTCGTGGTCGGTGACGGTCGGGCGCGCCTGTGCTCCGGCACGGCTCTGCCCACGCCGGTCAGCCTGCATGTCGACCCTCCTGCTACCGGCCGGGGAAGAGACCGGATCGAAGCCATGGTACGGAGCCATCCCGCCTCAACCGGGCCGCGACTCGCGCAACGCGCGCGCCTAGGATCACTCCCATGGACGCTCCGCTGCGACTCGCCGACCACGACCTGGCCGCACTCGTGCCCGACTGGATCGACTGGGCGGAGGCGGCGAAACGCCTCGGCGTGAGCGTCGGCAAGGTCCGCACCCTGATCCGCGAGCACCACCTCGCCGCCGCCGTTCCGAACCCGGGGGAGAAGGGTGCCGGCCAGCGCATCCCCGCCGACTTCATCGTCGACGGCGAGCCGGTCAAGGGCCTGTCCGGCCTGCTCACCGTCCTCCACGACGGCGGGTACGACGACCGCGAGTGCATCGCCTGGCTCTACCTCGACGCCGACCTGCCGGGACGGCCCATCGACGCACTGAAGGAGAACCGCGGCTCCGAGGCCAAGCGCCGCGCCCAGGCGATGGCGTTCTGACGCGTGCCCGCGGTGAGCCGTCGGACGCTGTCGACGATCGGGTCGGTCGTCGCGGTCCTCGTGGTCCTCGCCGCTGTGGCGTGGACGCGGGGCACCGACGACGGCGGGACCTCCGGCAGCGCAGGCCCGCCGTCGTACGCCGGCACCTCGACCGCCGACGGGCAGGCGAGCGGGCAGACCGACCCGGACTCGGGGCTGCGCTGGATCGACGAGCAGGACCTGCCCGTCGAGGCGCGGACGACACTCGACCTCATTGATGCGGGCGGTCCGTTCCCCTATCCCGGCAAGGACGGCAGCACCTTCGGCAACTTCGAGAGGCTGCTTCCCCAGCAGCAGCGGGGGTACTACGAGGAGTACACGGTCCCCACGCCGGGGTCGCGCGATCGCGGCGCACGGCGGATCATCACGGGTGACGGCGGCGAGTACTACTGGACCGCCGACCACTACGAGCACTTCGACCGGATCAGGCGGTAAGCGCGACTCGAGGAGGAGCAGGCGATGGTTCGAAGGAACGACCGATGAGCGGCCTGGCGGGCATCCTGGCCGGGCACCACGCGCCGGGGGTCTACCGGTGGCACGCGGCCTTCGGCGCCGCTGACGTCAAGCACACCGTGGAGCACGCCGGCTGGCACTTCACCCGCGTCGACGGCGTCGGCGTGGAGGACAAGCAGGCGCTGATGGACGCGTTCGGCTCCGCGCTGGCCGCGCCGGACCACTTCGGCCGCAACCTCGACGCGCTGCGCGACGTCCTGCGCGACGTCGAGGGCCGCCTGGTCGTGCTGTGGGACGAGTGGGGTCCGTTCGCCCGCGCCGACCGCCCGACCTTCGACGCGGTCACCGACATCTTCGCCGAGCGCAGCGGACGGGGCGACCTCGCCGTGCTGCTCCGTGGCGAGGGCCCGGACATCCCGCTGCCCAGCCTCGACTGACCCCCGGCGATCGTCCCGCGGATCCCGGCTGCGCTCAGACGCTGCGCTCAGACGCTGCGCTGCGTCGCGGCCTCCGCCAGCCCCAGCAGTACGCCGCGGGCGTGCTCGTCGATCGGGGCGCGGTCGAGCGCGGCGACGGCCGAGTCGGTCAGCTCGGCGATGGTCGTCTCGACCTGCTCGCGCGCGCCGGAGGCGTCGATGATGCGGCGCAGGTCGTCGACCTGGTCGGCCGAGAGTGACCGCCCGAGCGCGGCGTCGAGGACCGCCGCGTCGGTGGAGGAGGCACCGTGGAGCGCCAGCGCTACCAGGACCGTCCGCTTGCCCTCGATCAGGTCGTCGCCGGCCGGCTTGCCGGTCACCGCGGGGTCGCCGTAGACGCCCAGGAGGTCGTCGCGCAGCTGGAAGGCCTCGCCGAGCGGCAGGCCAAAGGCGGTCAGCGCGGCCAGGTCGTCGGCCGACGCCCCGGCCAGCGCGGCGCCGATGTGGAGCGGCCGCTCGATGGAGTACTTCGCCGACTTGTAGCGCAGCACCGTCATCGCGGTCTCGACGTCCGCCCGGCCCCGTGCCTGCACCGAGACGTCGAGGAACTGCCCGGCGATCACCTCGCTGCGGCACGCGTCGAAGACCTCCAGCGCCGGGGCCACCCGCTCCACCGGGAAGCCGGAGCGCCGGAGCAGCTCGTCGGCCCAGGCCAGGAGCAGGTCGCCCAGCAGGATGGCCGCGGCGGCGCCGTACTGCTCCGGGTCGCCCCGCCAGCCGGCCTCGCGGTGGTCGGCCTCGAGCGCGCGATGGGTGGCCGGTCGGCCACGCCGGGTGTCGGAGGCGTCCATCAGGTCGTCGTGCACCAGTGCCGAGGCGTGCAGCAGCTCGAGGGAGGCACAGGCGCGGACCAGTGCGGCCTCGTCGGCGACCGAGGGGGCGAGGGCGCGGTACCCCCAGTAGCAGAACGCCGCCCGGAACCGCTTCCCGCCGCTCACCGTCACTCGGGCCTGCGCGAGCAGGCGGCCGGCGTCGGGACCGAGCGGCGCCAGGGCTGCCTCGTGCCGCTCCAGGAACTCGTCGAGGGCCTGCTGCACGCCGCCGCGGAAGCCGTCGACGTCCCAGGTCTGCGTCACGACCGACGAGCCTATCGATGGCCCGGGCGCGCACCGCACGTGCCCCGCGGGCTCGCGAACCACCCGAGCTGTCCAAAGGCGTGGACGATGCGCCGCCCCACCCGTCCGCGTCCCTAGGATGACCCGCATGACCGAGAGCGATGCGCAGCACATCGGCCGGCTGATCCGAGAGGGCGGGCGGTCGTTCTCGTTCGAGTTCTACCCCCCGAAGGACGAGGCGGGCGAGGAGCAGCTGTGGGCCGCCATCGAGGCGCTCGGGCCCTACCGCCCGACGTTCGTCTCGGTGACCTACGGCGCCGGCGGGTCGACCCGTGACAAGACCGTGCGGATCACCGCTCGGATCGCGCGGGACACCGCGATGATCCCGATGGCCCACCTGACCTGTGTCGGGCACACGGTGGCCGAGATCGAGGCGATCCTCGACGACTACGAAGCGGCCGGCGTGCGCAACATCATGGCGCTGCGCGGCGACCCGAGCGACGGCCCGCGCGCCGCGTGGACGCCCACGGACGGCGGCTTCAGCTATGCCTCCGAGCTCGTGGAGCTCGTCCGCGGCCGGGGCACCTTCGACATCGGCGTCGCGGCCTTCCCCGAGGGCCACCCGTCGTCGGCCTCGCTCGAGGCCGACGCCGACGTGCTCGTCGCCAAGGCCCGGGCCGGTGCGGCGTTCGCCGTCACCCAGATGTTCTTCCGCGCCGAGGACTACTTCGACCTGGTCGACCGCGTGCGCGCTCGCGGCGTCGACATGCCGATCCTGCCCGGCATCATGCCGATCCTCAACCTCGGCGCCATCCGACGGCAGGGCGAGCTCATCGGCACCTCCGTGCCCCAGGAGATCGCCGACCGGATCCAGGCCAGGGCCGACGACCCCGCGGCGGTGCGCGCCGAGGGCATCGCGCTCGCCGCCGAGCTGTGCGAGACGCTGCTGGCGGGCGGGGCCCCGGGGCTGCACTTCTACACGCTCAACCGGTCCAAGGCGACCCTCGAGATCTTCGACAGGCTCAACCTGACGGTCTGACGTCAGGCCGGCCCGATCGCCTGCGCGACCAGGGCCGCCGACAGACCCACGAACGGCAGCCCGTCGCCCCCCACCGCGTGCGCGCCGGCCGCGTAGACGCCGGCGATCGGTGTCGTCGGCCCGAGCCGCGCCGTCGAGCGGCCGCGCCAGACCACGCCCAGCGGCGAGCCGTGCCAGCGCTCGACCAGGTCCCGCGGCGAGAGGTCCACCCGGCTGACGACCCGGTCGCGCACGTCGACCTTGTGGCGCGCCAGCGCGACCAGGATGTCTTCGAAGATCCGGCCGCGCACGTGCACCGTCCAGGCATGACCGCCCTCGGGCGCGCGGCCGCCAGGTCGCACGACCAGCGTCGGGTCGCCGTGCAGCACCAGCTCGGCGGGGAGGTCCGGGACGGCGCCCTCGAGACCGAGGTGGACGACGAACGGCGGGATCGCGGGCGTCGCCCGGGCGGCGTGCACCTTGAGCGCGGGGAGGTTGCGCGGGTCGGTCGCCACGACGACGGCGTCGGCGTCCACCTCACCCTCCGCCGTGCGTACGCCGACCGCGCGGCCGTTCCGCAGCACCAGGTCGACCGCCGGGGTGGACGTGTGCACCTCCACCTTCCGCGTCGCCATCCGGTCGGCCAGGGCGGTGGCGAGCGCCGACATGCCGCCGACCGGGCGCCAGGCGCCGAACCGTTGCTCCAGGTAGGCGGTCAGCCCGGCCCAGGCCGGCACGTCGCGCAGCACATGCCCGGCAGCCTCGAACGGGTGGCCGGCGACCAGCCGCAGCCGCTCGTCGGAGAAGTCGGCGCGCAGGCGACGATGCAGCATCTCCCGGCTGCGCAGCAGCGCCGTGACCTCGACCGGCGGAGCCGTCGTACGCGCCTCGAAGACGTGCTGCCGCAGCGCCTCCCAGACCGCGCCGTAGGTGCCGACATGGTCCACCCACGCCTGTCCCTGCGGGCGACCGCGCTTGTCGGTGAGCTCGTCGAACGCCGCGACCTGGGCGGCGCGGGAGCCACCGGGCAACCGCACCGACGTCCTGTCCCGGAACCGGTGCTCGCGGACGATCTCGACCGGCTCGAGCTCGAGCTCGCGCTCGAGTGGCCGGCCGGACTTGCGGAACAGGTCGCGGACGACCGCGGGCAGCAGCGTCGTGCTCGCCGACGCGTCCCAGGAGAAGTTGTCCTGCTCGACCGGGCGCAGTGCGCCACCGAGGGTGGGCTCGGCCTCGAGCAGTGACACCGCGTGGCCGAGCTTGGCGAGACGTGCCGCAGAGGCCAGCCCGGCGAAGCCGCCGCCGACCACCACCACCCGCGCCACGGGCGCAAACCTAGCCCGTCGCTCAGGCGGGCACCGCTCGGTCCTTGCCCTTCCATCGTCTCCAGCCGCGGCGGACGACCTTCGCGAGCAGGTAGAGCACGACGAGGCCGCCCACGAGCAGCACGGCGGCGACCGCGGCGGCCGCGTGCGGGTGGTGGATGGCGAACGCCACGACCGCCAGGACGGCGGTGTCCTCGGTCAGGCTGGCGATGATGTTGGAGAACGGCTCCGGGGAGGCGTTGATGGCCAGCCGGCTGCCCGCCTTCGTCAGGTGCGACAGCAGGGCGGTGCCGCCGCCGACCACGCCGTTGACCGCCTGGTCGAGCGAGCTGGCGTCACCGGCCAGGAGCACGCCGACCACCGCAGCCACCGTGGGGCGGATCGCCGTCGAGATCGCGTCCCACGTCGAGTCGACGTAGGGGATCTTGTCGGCGACGAACTCCGTCGCGTAGAGCGCGGCGGCGACGAGGAGCACCGGCCAGGTGCCGAGCGCGTCGGGGATCTGCGTGAAGTCACCGATGCGGTCGGCGATGCCGAGCACGAGCACGACCAGGTAGGCGTTGACGCCGCTGGCCCAGCCGCTGGAGAAGGTCAGAGCGAGGCTGTCCATGGTGCGATGTTCCCCCCGATCGCGCGGCAAGATGTGCCGAGCACGGGTCGACGACGCGCTGCCGCGCGTCTATTCCACCTCCACCTCGGTGGCTCCGGTCAAGGAGATGAGCTCGTCGACGGTCGTGGAGAACACGGTGGCCGGGTGGCCCGCGGCCGCCCAGACCACGGGGTGGCGCCGCAACCAGCCGTCGACGTAGGTCGGCACGGGGGTCGGGTGGCCGATGGGGGAGACGCCGCCGATCACCTGACCGGTGTGCGCCCGCACGAAGTCGGCGGACGCGCGCTTCAGACCCGGCAGGCCGAGCCGCTCGGCGGTCAGCGCGGTGTCCACCCGGTGGGCCCCGGAGGTGAGCACCAGGACCGGCGTGCCGCCGGCGTCGAAGAGCAGACTGTTGGCGATCGCGCCGACCTCGCAGCCGAGCGCGGCGGCCGCCAGTGCGGCGGTGTGGACCGAGTCGGGCAGAATGACGATGTCACCTGTGCCGCCGCGCCGTGCGTGCTCCTCGCGGAAGCGGACGACGGACGGGTGCTCGGTGAGGTCGGAGGCCATGGGCCGACCCTAGCCATCTCGAGCGAACGGAGTCATGAGTGGACGAGCGGCCTGCGTCGCTGACCCTTGCCCTACAGCTGCTGGTGGCCCTGGTGCTGCTGGGCGCCGTGGCGGTGGTGCTCATCGTCGTCCTCCGTGACGACCTGGTCCGCTCCTGGGCGGAGGGGAACCCGGCGGTCCGGGAGCTGCTGCGGACCGGCGGCCTGCCGGCGGTCGAGCAGGGCTCGGTCCCGCCGCCGCAGTTCGTCAGGGTCGCCATCACGCTGTACGTCGTCCTGTCCGGCCTGATCGGGGTGTTCGGCGTCTTCCTGAGCAACGGCTACGAGTGGGCCCGGCTGGGCATCACCGCGCTGCTGTTCTTCTCAGGCGTCGCCGGCGTGGCCGGCCTGCGGGTCGGACAGCCGACCACGTTCACGGTGTGCACGATCGTCGGGCTGGCGCTCTTCGCCGCTCTGATGGTCCCGCTGTGGCACCCGGACACCACCGCCTACATCCACGCCGACCCGGACGCGGACACCGGCGTGGACGCCGACCTGGACACGGCCCTGCACTGACGCGGGCGAGGACTGTCGGTGCCCGCTGCTTGACTCGCCTCCGAACGCCGAACGACGCGCCTTGACCGGCCCGTCGCGCGGCGCTACCGTCGGAATATCGAACACGTGTTCGATCAGGTTCGGTGGAGCGGAAGCTCCTCCGGACCGCGAGAGGAGCAGCGCGATGACCCAGGTGACGATCCTGCCGGCCACCACCCACGCCTACCTGATGCGGTCAGCCTCGTCGCTGGCCGAGGCGATGGAGTCCGACGACGTCGCCACCCGCTACGCCTGCGCCCACGTCGCCGCGCTCCAGGCGGCCGCCGCCCTGCTCGCGGCGCGCTCGACTCCCATGCTCGCGGCACGCCGCCGGCCGCAACGCAACGCCTGGGTGCTGCTGAGCGAGGTCGCCCCGGAGCTCACGGACTGGGCGGCGTTCTTCTCGGCCGGAGCCGCGAAGCGGGCGGCGGCGGAGGCCGGGTCGACCCGAGCCGTCACCGGCGCCGAGGCCGACCACCTGATCCGCGACGCCGACCGGTTCCTCGCCGTCGTCGAGCAGTCGCTCGGCCTCGTCCCGCACGGCACGATCTTCGAAGGAGTCGCCACTAGGGTGGGCGCATGACCGTGAGCGAACGCCGGGGGAGTGCCCGCACGGCCGTCGTCTGGGACACCCTCCGGCCGATCCTCGACGCCCCACCGCTCGACGTCCTCGACATCGGCGGCGGCACCGGCGGGTTCGCGGTGCGCGTCGCGCAGCTGGGCCACCGGGTGACCGTGGTCGACCCCAGCCCCGATGCGCTGGCCGCACTCGCCCGTCGCGCCCGCGAGCTCGACGTCGAGGTCGAGGGTCGCCAGGGCGACCTCGGCGCGCTCGGCGTGGAGCAGGGAGCCGTCGACCTGGTGCTCTGCCACGGCGTGCTGGAGGTCGTCGACGACCCGGCCGAGGCGATCGCGACCCTCGGCCGTGTCCTGCGCCCGGGCGGCCGGCTCAGCCTGCTCGTCGGCCAGCGCAACGCCTCGGTGGTCGCACGGGCCATGGCCGGCCACTTCGCCCAGGCGCTCGCCCTGCTCGACGACACCAGTCCGTCCGGACGGGCCGGCCGCCGCTTCACGGTCGCGGAGGCGACCGACCTGCTGGCCGATGCCGCGTTCCGGGTCGACTCGGTGCACGGCGTGCGGGTCTTCGCCGACCTGGTGCCCGGTTCGCTCCTCGATCTCGAGCCCGGCGCCCCGGCCGCGCTCGCCGAGCTCGAGCACGCCGTCGCCCAGCGACCCGACTTCCTTCCACTCGCCGCGCAGCTGCATCTGATGGCCACCTTCGACCGATGAGTCCCGGATCGGTGGAATTTTCTTGCGCGCGGGTACCGTGTGATCAACCTGCTGCCTAGACTGGCTCCAGGAGATCAACGCGGCGGCACGCCGCCTTCAGAACCAGCGGGAGGACCGGTGCCACTCTCTGAAGAGGAGCTGCGGCTGCTCGAGCAGATGGAGCGGGCTCTCCTGCAGGAGGACCCGAAGTTCGCGTCCACTCTTCGCGGCACGTCCTTCCGACGCGCAGCCCGTCGGCGCGCCGTCCTGGCCGGGGTCGTCTTCGTCGCCGGCATCGCGCTCCTGATGACAGGCGTGATCACCCAGCTGCCCGTCGTCGGCATCATCGGCTTCGTCATCATGCTCGCGGCCGCGACCGTCGGGCTCGCCGCCATCCGCTCCAAGCCGGTCGTGCAACCGTCGGCCGGGCACCCGAGCCACGGCCTGACCGTCTTCGAGGGCGGTCGGCGCGGCAGGACGCGCACCCGTCGCCCCCACGGCTCCTTCATGGACCGCATGGAGCAGCGCTGGCAGCGTCGCCGCGACGGCAACGCCGGCTGGTAGATCCCGCTTTGAGTGGCCGGCCCTCGGCCTCCGGCCGAGAGGGTCAGCCGACCTGGTCGACGAGCTCGGCCGACGTCGTCTCGGCCGGCACCGGCTGCAGGACCGACCGCGGCCACCAGGCCGCCCGGCGTACCGCCCGGTCGCTGCTGGCCCGTCGCAGTCCCGCGAGCACGGTGAGCACGTCGTCCTCGGCGACCTTCGCCGGCGAGTGCAGCGAGTAGCGCGCCACCTCGACCGCCTCGACGATGCGCCACAGCGCAGGTCGGTCGTCCCCGGGCAGGTAGCGCTCGAGGATCCCGGCCGCCGCGCGCGGCGAGAGACCCACGGGCCAGCTCAGGCCGAGGTCGGCGACGGTCTCCCTGATCTCGGTCCAGGCGCCCTCGGGCGCACCGGCCCGGAGCCGGGCCGTCCGCCGCCGCGTCCGGAGCCGTGAGGGGACCAGGGCGAGGGCGCCGAACGCGGCGACGGCCAGCACGCCGCCGAGCGTCCACCACCAGATCGTGTGGGAGCTGACCGCGGGTGCGTCGCTCGTCGACTGCGTCTCCTCCCGCGGCTTCTGCGTGTCAGCCGCACCGGCCGTCGGCTCCGCCGAGCTCGGAGCGGCGCTCGGCAGGTCGTCGGCCCGGGGCGCACCGAGGTCACGGGTGTAGCCGGGCACGTCGGGGACGTGCGCCGCCGGCGTCGGCTCGAACCGCACCCAGCCGGCCCCGCTGAAGAAGAGCTCGGGCCACGCGTGCAGGTCGTGGGTGCTGTAGATCCAGCTGGCCGGGCCCACCTTCTCGGGGCTCAGGAAGCCGACGGCGACCCGCGCCGGGATGCCCAGTGACCTGGCCATGGCCGCCATCGCGGCGGCGAACTGCTGGCAGTAGCCGCGACGTCCGCCCTCGGCGGTGGAGAGGAAGCTCTCGAGGTCCCCCGGGCTGCTGCCGATCGGCACGGTGTCGTCGTAGACGAAGCCGCCATCGTCGCGGAACCAGTTCTGCAGCGTCACGGCCTTGGCGAAGTCGGAGCCGGCCGACGCGGTGACCCGATCGGCGAGGTCGCGGGCGCTCTTGGGGTAGTCGTCGGGGAGGTCGAGGTAGGAGGTGCCCACGCTTCCCGGCGAGCCCTGCGCGTTGGCGAGGTCGGCGGAGTCGAGGTCGAGCGCGACGGCCTTCATCTGATAGGTCATGCCGCCGGCGCCGCCCTGGTCCGGTCCGGCCAGGAAGTCCATCGTGCGGGTGTCGTAGCGCCAGTCGCCGGCGGCGTGGATCTCGTTGATCGGCGCCTGCGTCGGCAGCCAGCGCGAGTCGAAGTCGTTCCCGATCGACACCTGGTAGTCGTACGTCGTCCGGTCGACCCAGGTCGCCACCCCGAGCAGCCCGGGCAGGAGACCGTCGGCGTCGTTGGTGACGGGGACGGAGCGGTTGCCCGCCGACCACTCGTTGTCGCCGAAGCGGTTGAGCACGGCGATGCGCAGGTAGGAGGGGTCCGGGTCGTCGGTGGTCACCCGGATGACGGGGATGTCGGGCCCGCGGACGAGGTCGCGGCGCAGACCGACCAGAGGGTTGGTCACGGTGATGTGGCCACCGCTGCCGTTGCCCGGGCCGAGGCCGAACAGCTGCAGGTCCAACGTGGGGACCAGGCCGGGGAGGATGATCGCGAGGACGGTGGCCACGCTGCCGACGTACATCGCGCCCGCGCTCTCGCGAGCGCCGAGGGTGTCGGGGCTCTCGAGCCGGCGTCCCCACCTGCCGACGATCTCGCTCTGACTCAGCACGAGCATCATCAAGAAGCCGGCGGCGCCGAGTGCGAAGCCCCACCACGGCAGCCCGCCGTCCACCACGGAGAACGGGACGGCATAGATCGCGAGCAGGGGCAGGCCGGCCAGCGCTGCCCGGCGGAAGGTGCAGGCGAGCAGGTCGACGAGAACGAAGCAGAGGAGGCCGCCGCCGATGAGCAACGGGGCGATCCCGCCCGCCACCTGGACAGGGGGACGCTGCGTCCGCACCACGTCACCGGCGTGCGAGAGGTCGGCGCGCAGCTCTGTCCAGGCACCGGCGACGGGGAGGGGCGATCCGGTGAGCAGGAGGCTCACGGCCGCGCCCCCCACGACGAGCTGCGCGAGCAGGACCAGCCCCCATGGCAGCCGCGCCCAGCGCGCCAGCGAGCCGACCCCCGCCACGACGAGGCCCAGGAGAAGGAGGGCCGCGAGGTAGCCGCCCGGGTCCTGGGAGAAGGCGCGCCACGACAGCGTCGTGGCCCACACGGTGGCCGCGGCGACGATCGCTTGCAGGACCGGGCCGAAGGCGGTGTCACGGATGCGCATGTGCCACCCCCCGCCGCCACGCCCGTACGGCGCCCAGCTCCTGCCACGCCTGGTCGATCCTGTCGTCGGGCGTGAGCCCGACCGCCCGCCAGCCCTGCTGCAGCAGCCAGCCGGCGGACCCGCCGCCGGCGATCCTGGTGGGACCCCACGCGTCGACGTCGAGCGCGACCGCGAGTGCACCGCCGGCGTGGTGCTGCACCCGCCGCATGACGGCGAGGTCGGGCCCGGTGAGGCCGCCGACGACGGCGACGGTGAGCGAGCCCGCGCCCTGCTCGCGCAGCCAGCCGGTCTCCAGCACGGTGTTGGGCAGCGCCTGGACCATCGCCAGCGCCTCGAGCAGGTGGCCGGCGGTGACCGCGGCGTCGTCGTGCTGCCACGACGTCCCGGGGTCCTCTCCGGCGGCGGTGACGAGGCGGACCGTGTAGCCGCGGCTGGTCAGGTGCGCCGCGACCGATGCGGCGACCACGACGGCCGTCTCCAGGGAGGAGGCCGCGCCCTCCCCGCGGTGCGCGCCGACCCGGTTGTCGAGGAAGACCGTCGCCCGGGTCTGCCAGGGCTGCTCCTCACGGCGCACCATCAGCTCGCCGACCTTGGCCGAGCTGCGCCAGTGCACACGGCGCAGGTCGTCGCCGCGGCGGTAGTCGCGGACGGTGACGTCCTCCGCGCTGCCACCGGCGAACGCGCGCGGCCGCTGGTCGCCCGAGCCGGTGAGCGACCCGGACAGCGCGATCCCCGGCAGCGGGACGGTGTGGGGGGTGACGACCAGGGGAGTGGTGGTCCGGAACGCCCGGGTCAGCTCGACCAGGCCGAAGGGGTCGCCGACGCGCACCGTCATCGGACCGAGCTCGTAGCGGCCGCGGGTCTCGGCACGGACCGGGTAGTCCACGCTGCCGTGCCAGCCGTGCTCGACGCCCTCGACGACGAAGCGGGGGCGGCTCCCCAGCGCGTAGGGGACCTGCTCCTCGATGCGCAGGGCACCGGTCGGCATCCGGCCGTCGTTGCGCAGCGTCAGGCGCACCCGGGCGGACTGCCCGGCCGGCACGACCTGGGGGCTGACCGTCCGGACCAGCGACAGCTTGTAGCGCGCCCGTCCGACCGCGAACGCGGTGACCAGGGGGAGCGCGACGAGCAGCACCCCGACCCGGACCAGCGTCGACTGCCCCAGCAGGATCGCGCACACCACCGCGCTGATCCCGGCGGCGAGGAACGCCCGCCCGCGCAGGGTCAGACCGGAGAGCGCCTCACGCACGTGGTCACCCCGCGCTGCCGGCCGGGACGGGCACGGTCGCGAGGATCGCGTCGAGCACCGAGGCCGTCGTACGTCCGGTCATGGTGGCCTCGACCGTCGGCAGCAGCCGGTGGGCGAGGACCGGCGTGGCGAGCGAGGAGACGTCGTCGGGCAGCACGTAGTCGCGCCCCCGCAGGGCGGCGGCCGCCTTCGCCGCGCGGACCAGGTGGAGCGTGGCTCGTGGCGAGGCGCCCAGGCTGAGCTCGTCGTGCCCGCGCGTCGCGGAGGTGAGCGCCACCGCGTAGCGCTGGACGGCGTCGGAGACGTGCACCTGTCCGACGATCCCGATCAGCTTGCGCAGCTCGCTGGCGTCGGTGACCGGCTCGAGGTCGTCGAGCGGGTTGGCCCGGGTGTGGGAGGCGAGCATGGCGATCTCTGCCGCCGGCACCGGGTAGCCGACCGAGACGCGGGCCATGAAGCGGTCGCGCTGGGCCTCCGGCAGCGCGTAGGTGCCTTCCATCTCGACCGGGTTCTGGGTCGCGACGACCATGAACGGCGCCTCGAGCTGGTAGGTCGCGTTGTCGACGGTGACCTGACGCTCCTCCATGCACTCGAGCAGCGCCGACTGCGTCTTCGGCGAGGCGCGGTTGATCTCGTCGCCGACCACGATGTTGGCGAAGACGCCGCCGGGCCGGAACTCGAACTCCCGCGTGTTCTGGTTGAAGACCGAGACGCCGGTGACGTCGGAGGGCAGCAGGTCGGGCGTGAACTGGATGCGGCGGACGGTGCAGTCGATCGAGCGCGCCAGTGCCTTGGAGAGCTGCGTCTTGCCGACGCCGGGGACGTCCTCGATCAGCAGGTGCCCCTCGGCCAGGAGCACGACGAGGGTCGAGAACACGACGTCGGGCTTGCCCTCGATGACGCGCTCGATGTTGGCGCGGATGCGACCGGCCACGCGGGTCAGCGTCTCCAGGTCCGCGCCCGGGACCGAATGAGGGGTTGCTGACGGGTCAGCGGTCGGCGTTGTCACGTGTGGTCCTTCCGGCGGGCCGTCCGCATCTTCGCGGGGCGCTTGACCCAACCGTATTGCGCTCGGCAAGTCCTGCGCTCCCCGTTGGTCCACTTCACCAGCTCCACCACCAGCTCCACCACCAGCTCCACCACCGGCTCCACCCGCCCTCCCGACGCTCCACGACCCCTCCACGACCCTCCACGACGCCGAGCGCCGGGCTGTTCAACGGCGAGCGGTGTGCGTTCCACCGCGGGCGGGGAGCGGTCCGACGCGCAGAAGGGGCGTCAGTGGTTGACGGTGGAGGAAAGTGGGGTACGGTGGTGGAAAGTGGAGGACGAGGCCACGAACGTGGAGCGGCCTGGTCGGACCGAGGGGGGTGGTGCCCGTGTTCTTCATGGGCACGTTCACTCCGAAGCTCGACGAGAAGGGCCGTCTCTTCCTCCCCGCGAAGTTCAGGGATCGGCTGTCGGAGGGGGTCGTCGTGACGCAGGGTCAGGAGAACTGCCTGGTCGTGTGGCCCGAGGACACCTTCATGGCCGAGGCCCAGCGGGCGCAGCAGACGCCGCTGACCTCGCGGGGAGCGCGTGACTACGCCCGCGTCCTCTTCGGTGGCGCCGAGCCGGGCGTCCCCGACAAGCAGGGCCGGATCAGCATCTCCCCGCTCCTGCGCGCCTACGCCGGCCTGACGAGGGACGTCGTGGTCATCGGCGTGATGGACCGGATCGAGATCTGGGACCCCACGCGCTGGCACGACTACTCGGCCGTGGCCCAGGCGAAGTTCGCCGAGCTCGACGAGGACCCCGCGGCCCAGAGCTGACGGGCACGACCGGACACAACTGACACAACTGAACAGCGGCTCCGCAGGACGAGGTCTCAGTCCCGCTCGCGGTCATCTGGGGCACCTTCCCCGGTTCCAGACGACCGTCGCCCTCCTGGGGCACTTCCCCGGTCCCAGATGGCGCGCTCACCCGACGTTGCGCCGGGCGGGCATGAGACCTGGTCCTACGGAGCCGCTCCGCATTTCCAGCAGGGCACTTTCCAGGGACGGAACCGACGGTGGGGTCGAGATGAGCGGCGCAGACGACGCAGAAGGGACGGGCGCACCGCGCCACCTTCCCGTCCTGCTCGACCGCATCGTCGACCTGCTCACCCCGGCCCTGACCCGCGACGGCTCCGTCATCGTCGACTGCACGCTCGGCCTGGGCGGGCACAGCGAGGCGGTCCTCGAGCGCATCCCGACCTGTCGTCTCGTCGGCATCGACCGGGACCAGCACGCCCTCGCCATGGCGGGCGAGCGGCTGTCGGCGTATGGCGACCGGTTCACCGGAGTCCACGCCGTCTACGACGAGCTGCCCGAGGTGATCGCCGACCTGGGGCTGACCTCGGTCGACGCGGTCCTCTTCGACCTCGGCGTCTCCTCGATGCAGCTCGACATGCGCGAGCGCGGCTTCGCCTACGCCGCTGACGCCCCGCTCGACATGCGCATGGACGACAGCACCGGGCCGACCGCGGCCGACGTCCTCAACACCTACGCGCCGGGCGATCTCGCGCGGATCCTGCGCGAGTACGGCGAGGAGCGCTTCGCCGCCAAGATCGCCCGGGCGATCGTCCGCCGGCGCGAGACGACGCCGTGGACCACGAGCGGCCCCCTGGTCGAGCTGCTCTACGAGGTCATCCCGGCGCCCGCCCGGCGTACCGGCGGGCATCCGGCCAAGCGCACCTTCCAGGCGCTGCGGATGGAGGTCAACGACGAGCTCGCGGTGCTGCGGCGTGCCATCCCGGCCGCCGTCGAGGCGATCGGCATCGGCGGCCGCGTCGTCGTGGAGTCCTACCACTCGCTGGAGGACCGGCTCGTCAAGCAGGCCTTCACCGCCGCCACCCGGCTCGACGTCCCGCCCGACCTGCCGTTCGTGCCGGCCGGCATGGAGCCGACCCACCGTCTGGTCACCCGCGGCGCCGAGCAGGCCGACGCCGACGAGATCGCCCGCAACCCGCGCGCCGCCTCGGTCCGCCTGCGCGCCGTCGAGCGTGTCCGCCCGTCCCGCCCTTCACCCAGAGACCCAGCACAGCACCGGGGAGCGTCATGAGCAGTTCCGCAGCACCGAAGATCACCTCCCGCCGGCTGGCCTGGCTCGAGCCGGGCGCGTTGCAGCGCGCCCGCCTCACCGTCGTCCCGCGCCGCCGGGTGCAGGCCTCCCGCTTCCCGTTCGTGACCCTCGTCAGCCTGATCCTGCTCGGCGGCGTCATCAGCCTGCTCTGCTTCAACACCTCCATGCAGCAGGCGGCCTTCACCGAGTCACGGCTGGAGAAGCAGGCGACGAACCTCGCCGCGCAGCAGGAGTCGCTCGAGATGGACCTCGAGCGGTTGCGCGACCCGCAGCACGTCGCCGAGGCGGCCGAGCGGCAGGGCATGGTCATCGCCGCCAACCCGCTGATCCTGCACGTCGACACCGGACAGGTCAGCGGCGAGGCGGTGCCGGCCAACGGTGACGCCACGCCACCGCTGTGGCCCGCCGTGCGCAAGCCCAGCTTCAACTGATCCCTCCGACACGCGGGCGCGATGAGCCGGCGATCGAGGGGGAGCAGCGAGACTTCATCGTGGCGCGACTCAGCAGTCACACCAGTAACAGGAACGACCGGACCGAGGAGCAAGGGGGAGCGGGTGGCCACGAAGCGCACCGGTCGCGGCTCGCCGCACTTCAGGTTGCGGGTCGGCTTCGTCCTGATCGCGATGGTGCTCTCGCTCTTCGGGGCGCGCCTGGTGCAGCTGCAGGCCTTCGACCCGTACTCCTACGCCGCCGCGGCCCGCAAGGCCAACATGGACCACGTCATCCTCCCGGCCACGCGGGGCGACATCCTCGACCGCAACGGTGAGCCACTGGCCGACTCCGTCGACGGGCTCATGGTGGTCGCGGACCCGAAGCTGACGGCCAAGCAGGCGCCGCAGCTGGCCAAGTTCCTCTCCAACAAGCTCGGCATCGACTACTTCACCGCGCTGCGCCAGCTGCGGGGGGACAGCGACAGTCGCTTCGAGTACGTCGCCCGGCGCGTCCCCGCCACGCTGGCCGCCGAGGCGGTCCAGGAGGCCGAGGCCCTCCACTACAAGGGCCTCTCGACGCGACGAGACCCGGTCCGCAACTATCCGGGCGGCGACCTGGCGGCCAACATCGTGGGCTTCGTCGGGACCGACGAGTCGCTCGGCGGCCTCGAACGCACCTTCGACGAGCAGCTCGCGGGCAAGGACGGCACGGCTACCTACGAGGTCGCGGGCGGCAGCCGCATTCCGCTCGGCCGGAGCACCACCGTCGCGCCCGTCAACGGCCACGACCTCAAGACCACCATCGACCGCGACGTCCAGTGGTACGCCGACAAGGTGCTCGCCCAGGCGGTGACGTCGACCGACGCCGAATCGGGCGTCGCGATCGCGATGGACACCCGGACCGGCGAGGTGCTGGCGTTGTCGGACTTCCCGACGTTCGACGCCAACAAGCCCGGGCAGTCGCCGAAGGCCGACCGCGGCAGCCGTGCCCTGTCCGACGTCTACGAGCCCGGCTCGGTCGAGAAGGTGCTGACCCTGTCGGCGCTCATCGACGCGGGCAAGGTCACCGACCGCACCCGGCTCACCGTGCCGAACAGCCTGGACCGTCAGGACCACCCCATCCACGACTGGTTCGACCACCCCACCAAGCGGTGGACGCTGGCCGGCGTGATCGCGCAGTCGTCGAACATCGGCACCGTGCTGGCGGCGGACAAGTTCGGCCCGGGCCAGCTGCGCGACTACTTGGCGAAGTTCGGACT
This sequence comes from Nocardioides terrae, assembly GCF_900112345.1. Classification (GTDB taxonomy): domain Bacteria; phylum Actinomycetota; class Actinomycetes; order Propionibacteriales; family Nocardioidaceae; genus Nocardioides; species Nocardioides terrae. Next base: position 204,657 of record NZ_FOLB01000003.1, on the reverse strand, counting down.
CGGGCAGCGCACGGGCGTCGGCCTCTCGGGCGAGTCCCCGGGCATCCTCCCCAGCGGTGCGGCCTGGACCGACCAGGTCGAGGACCGCATCGACTTCGGCCAGTCGCTCTCGGTCAACGCGCTCCAGATGGTCACGGCCGTCAACACGGTGGCCAACGGCGGCGTCCGTGTCTCGCCGAGCCTCATCGAGGGCAGCGCGACCAACGACGCCGGCGAGACCGTCGGGACCGACCACACCACCCGGCAGCGCGTCGTCAGCAGCGAGGCGGCCAAGCAGATGATGCAGATGATGGAGCGGGTCCCGGACCCGGACACCGGCACCGCTCCGGGCGCCCAGGTGCCCGGCTACCGGGTGGCCGGCAAGACCGGCACCGCCCAGCGCGCCGTCGACGGTCGCTACGACGGCTCGCTCACCGTCTCCTTCGCCGGCTTCGCCCCGGCCGACGACCCCCGGTTCACGGTCTACGTCGCGGTGCAGGACCCCCAGCGCAACAAGGGCGGCGGCTCGCTCGCCGGGCCGGTGTTCTCCAAGATCATGAGCCGCCTGCTCGCGCGCTACGGCATCCCGCCGACCGGCACCAAGCCCTCCCACCTGCCGGTGGAGTGGGGCCCCGGTCACCTCAAGTACTGACCTCGCGATAATCGCCTGATGCAGGACACCGACCGCGCCGGCGTGGCGGCGACCCGGCCACGACGCTCGCCGCGCGTCGCGCTCTCCGAGCTTCGCGACGTGCTGCCCGGGGACTCGACGATCTCGGGCGACGAGACGACCGTCGTCACGGGCCTCTCGCTGAGCACGCAGCGGCTGGTCCGGGGGGACCTCTACGCCGCGCTGCCCGGGTCGCGCGTGCACGGCATCGACTTCGTCGCCGACGCCCTCGACGCGGGTGCCGTCGCGGTCCTCACCGACGAGGTCGGCGCCAGCCGGGTCCGGCCCGGGTCACCGCTGCTGGCCGGCGTACCCGTCGTCGTCACGCCCGACCCGCGGCGCGTCCTCGGGCGCCTCGCCGCACGCGTGTACGGCGACCCGGCGGCCGCGCTGCGGATGGTCGGTGTCACCGGGACCCAGGGCAAGACGACCACGACCCGGCTGCTCGAGGGCGGCCTGCAGCGGGCCGGTGTCACGTCCGGCGTGATCGGCACCGTCGGCACCCGCATCGCCGGCAAGGACGTGAAGACCTCCCTGACCACCCCCGAGGCGCCGGACCTGCACGCGCTCTTCGCGCGGATGCGGGAGCAGAAGGTCAAGGCGTGCGCGATGGAGGTCTCCAGCCATGCACTGGTGCTCGGCCGCGTCGACGGGGTCGTCTTCGACGTCGCGGTCTTCCTGAACCTGGGGCGCGACCACCTCGACTTCCACCGCGACCTCGCCGACTACTACGCCGCCAAGGCGTCGCTCTTCACCCCCGAGCGCGCGCGGATGGGACTGGTCAACGTCGACGACGAGCACGGTCGCCGGCTCGCCGCCGAGGCGCAGATCCCGATCCGGACCTTCTCAGCGAGCCCCCTCGCCGGCACCGACGCGGACTGGCGCGCGGTCGACGTCGAGCTCGGCCCACAGGGATCGACCTTCACCGTCGTGGGGCCGGACGTCCGCTTCGAGGCACGCTGCCCCCTGCCCGGCGACTTCAACGTGGCCAACGCCCTCGCCGCCATCGCCGGGGCGGCGGAGGCGGGCCTCGACGCCCAGCGCGTCGCCAACGGGATCGGGCAGGGCGGCGGCGTCCCCGGCCGGCTCGAGCGGGTCGAGGGCGGCCAGGACTTCACCGTGGTCGTCGACTACGCCCACAAGCCGGACGCCGTCGAGGCCGCGATCCGGACCCTGCGCCCCCTGACCGGCGGGCGGGTCATCGTCGTGATCGGCGCGGGCGGCGACCGCGACGCGGGCAAGCGGCCGGTGATGGGCGAGCTGGCTGCCCGGCTCGCCGACGTCGTCGTCGTCACCGATGACAACCCGCGCACCGAGGACCCCGCCGCGATCCGGGCCGCCGTGCTCGAGGGCGCGCGACGCGGGAGCGCCGACGTGCTCGAGAGAGACGATCGGCGCGCCGCCATCGAGGAGGCCATCGGCGCCGCCCGCACCGGTGACATCGTGCTCATCGCGGGCAAGGGCCACGAGACCGGCCAGGAGGTCGACGGCGTCGTGCACGCCTTCGACGACCGCCAGGTCGCTCGCGAGGCCCTGGCCGCCCTGCGTCGGGACGCTGCGGAGTGAGCCATCGGTCACACGCCGGGATGGCTCCACCGGCATGGCGAGTGAGGGCCGGCGGACGACTACGGCAGGATGGTGCGGGCTCGTCCCCGGACGGGCGGGTGGGGGCACCCACGGACGAGCAGGCGATGAGGGAGTCATGAGAGCGATCCTTTTGGGCGGCGGCCTGTCCCTGCTCATCTCGCTGCTCGGCACCCGCATCGCGATCCGGCAGTTCACCCGGCTCGGCTACGGCCAGGAGATCCGCGAGGACGGCCCGACCAGCCACCACACCAAGCGCGGGACGCCCACGATGGGCGGCGTCGCGATCATCGTGGCCGCGGTACTGGGCTACTTCGGCGCCAAGCTCGCGACCGGCGTCGAGCCGTCGTACTCGGCGCTGCTCCTGCTCTTCCTCTTCGTCGGGACCGGCGTGGTCGGCTTCCTCGACGACTTCATCAAGATCTACAAGCAGCGCAACCTCGGTCTGCGCAGCAAGGCGAAGATGATCGGCCAGACGGTGATCGCGCTGGTCTTCGGCGGCCTGGCGCTGTGGGACCGGCTCGCCGACGGGAGCGGCCGCAACCCCGCCGCCGACCACCTCTCCTTCCTGCGCGACTTCGGCTGGACGCTGCCCACGATCGTGGTGCTGCTGCTCATCTGGTTCCTCGTCACCGGCTTCAGCAACGCCGTCAACCTCACCGACGGCCTGGACGGCCTGGCCACCGGCGCGAGCGCGCTCGTCTTCTCGGCCTACGTCGTGGTGGGGATCTGGCAGGCCAACCAGACGTGCGGCGTGACGCTCAACCCCAAGTGCTACGAGGCGCGCGACCCGCTCGACCTCGCCGTGGTCGCGGCCTCGATCGCCGGCGCCTGCATCGGCTTCCTGTGGTGGAACGCCTCGCCCGCCCAGATCTTCATGGGCGACACCGGCTCGCTCGCCCTCGGCGCCGCGCTGGCCGGCTTCGCGATCCTCTCCCGCACCGAGCTTCTCGTCGCCGTGCTGGGTGGCCTCTTCGTCATCGAGACGCTCTCGGTGATCCTGCAGGTCGGCTTCTTCAAGGTCAGCAGGGGCAGGCGGATCTTCCGCATGGCGCCCGTCCACCACCACTTCGAGATGCTCGGCTGGGAGCAGGTCACCGTCGTCATCCGGTTCTGGGTGATCACCGGCCTCTGCGTCGCCGCCGGCGTCGGGATCTTCTACGCCGAGTGGGTGACCGGCAACTGATGGACCCTCGGACCCTCGGCCGGCACGACTCCTGGGAGGGCGTCCGTGCCGTCGTCGCCGGCTTCGGCGTCTCCGGCTTCGCCGCCGCCGACAACCTGCTCCACCTGGGTGCCGCCGTCACGGCGCTCGACGAGAAGCCGGCGGAGGGTGAGCGGGCCGAGAAGGCACAGCTCCTCGAGGTGCTCGGTGCCCGGCTGGAGCTGGGCGAGGGGTCGACGGCGCAGCTGCCCGACGGCGTCGACCTGCTCGTCACCAGCCCCGGCTGGCGGCCGTCGGCGCCGCTGCTGGCCCAGGCGCGCGACCGCGGCATCCCCGTGTGGGGAGAGGTCGAGCTGGCCTGGCGACTGCGCGACCCGGAGAGCGCGGCGCCCTGGCTGGCCGTGACCGGCACCAACGGAAAGACCACGACGACCGAGATGCTCGACACGATCCTGCGCACGGCCGGGCTCCGGTCGGTGGCCGTGGGCAACGTCGGCCTGCCGATCGTCGAGGCGGTGATGGACCCGACGCCGTACGACGTCTTCGCGGTCGAGCTCTCCAGCTTCCAGCTGCACTACACCGACTCGATGGCGGCCGAGTCCGCCGCGGTGCTCAACGTCGCCGAGGACCACCTCGACTGGTACGACGACCTCGGCGGGATGTCCGGCTACGCCGCCGACAAGGGCCGGGTCTACCGGGGCGTCTCGCGGGCCTGCGTCTACAACGTGGCCGACGAGACGACCCGGCGGCTGGTCGAGGAGGCCGACGTCGTCGAGGGCGCCCGGGCCATCGGCTTCACGCTCGGCATGCCCGGCGTCGGCATGCTCGGACTGGTCGAGGACATCCTCGTCGACCGCGCCTTCATCGAGGAGCGCGCGACCAGCGCCGCGGAGCTCTGCCAGGTCAGCGACCTGGCCAGCCCGGCGCCGCACTTCGTGCAGAACGCGCTCGCTGCCGCGGCCCTGGCCCGCGCCCACGGTGTCAGCCAGGCGGCCGTCCGCGACGGGCTGCGGTCCTTCCGCCCCGGCGGCCACCGGATCTCCGTCGTCGCCGAGAGCGGGGGCGTCACGTGGATCGACGACTCCAAGGCCACCAACCCCCACGCCGCACAGTCCAGCCTGCTGGCCTACGACCCCGTCGTCTGGGTCGCGGGCGGCCTCGCCAAGGGGGCGACGTTCGACGACCTGGTCCAGGCGGTGCGTGGCCGGCTGCGTGCCGTGGTCCTCACCGGGCGGGACCGCGGCGTCATCGCCGACGCTCTCGCGCGACACGCGCCGGATGTGCCGGTTGTGACAGCTGGGACCGGTGAGACTGGTGCGGACGTCATGCGACAGGTCGTGGCGGCCGCTGCCGGTCTCGCGAAGCCCGGGGACACCGTTCTCCTCGCGCCCGGCTGTGCCTCCATGGACCAGTTCCGTGACTACGCCGCCCGGGGTGACGCGTTCGCCGCGGCGGTGAGGGAGCAGACCGGACACTGAGCGGCGCGAGGCAGGGGGAGCCAGGGGATGACGACAGCCAACCCCGAGGACACGGCCCTCGTCCCCGCGGTCCGCAGGAGCCGCAGCCCGCTGCCGGTCACCCCGTGGCTGCGCGCCGTGCGCGAGGCGCTGGACCGGCCGCTGACGTCCTACTACCTGCTGCTGGGCGCCACCGCCCTCCTGCTGACCATCGGCCTGGTCATGGTCCTGAGTGCCTCGAGCGTGAAGTCCTACACCCAGTTCGGCGACTCCTACACGATGGTCCGACGGCAGGCGCTCTGGGTGCTGATCGGCCTCCCGGTCGCCTTCGCGGCCAGCCGGATGTCGACCCGCTGGATCCGGCGCTTCGTCTGGGCGGCGTACGTCGTCTCGCTGGCCCTGCTGGCCCTGGTCGCCGTGATGGGCCAGGCCAAGAACGGCAACCAGAACTGGCTCGGCGTCGGACCGATCGCGATCCAGCCGTCCGAGATCGCGAAGCTGTCGCTGATCCTCTGGGCTGCCAACGTCTACGCCAACAAGGAGCGCCGGCTCGCCAGCCTGCACCACCTGATCATCCCCGTGGTCCCCGGCATGCTGCTGGCGACCTTCCTCGTCATCGCCGGTCGCGACCTCGGCACCGGACTCGTCCTCTTCGCCATCATGCTCGGCATGCTGTGGATGGCGGGCGCTCCCGCCCGGCTGTTCGGCCTGTGCCTGAGCATCGTGACCGTGGCCGCCTTCGGCCTGGCCACCGTCGACAAGGAGCGCGTCGCCCGGCTGACGAGCTTCTTCGACCCGTTCAAGGACTTCCAGGGCAACGGCTGGCAGGCCGGTCACGGGCTCTACGCGCTGTCGAGCGGCGGCCTCTTCGGTGAGGGCATCGGCGCATCCACGCAGAAGTGGGGCAGCAACCTGCCCGCGGCCCACACCGACTTCATCTTCGCCGTGCTCGGCGAGGAGCTCGGCCTGGTCGGCACGCTGCTCGTCATCGGGCTGTTCCTCACCATCGCCTACGCCGCCCTGCGGGTCGCGCTGCAGACGGCCGACCCGTTCGTCCGCTACGTCACCTTCGGTGTCGTGGTCTGGCTGATCGGCCAGATGATCATCAACATCGGCATGGTGCTCGCGCTGCTGCCGGTCATCGGCATCCCACTGCCGCTCGTCTCCTACGGCGGCTCGGCGCTACTGCCCACGCTGGCCGCGCTCGGCCTGGTGATCGGCTTCGCCCGTCGCGAGCCGGAGGCGGCCCGCGCTCTCGCCGCCCGGCGCAAGGCGCGCTCGGCCGGCCTGTCCGCCTCTCGATAGTCTCTTACCGCCATGCGTGTTCTCCTCGCCGGCGGCGGAACCGCCGGCCACACCTCGCCCCTGCTCGCCACCGCCGATGCGCTGCGCCGGCTCGACCCGAGCGTCGAGATCACCTGCCTCGGCACGGCCCGCGGGCTCGAGACGCGGGTGGTGCCGGAGGCGGGCTACCCGCTCGAGCTGATCCCGCCGGTGCCGCTGCCGCGCACGCTCAACCCCGACCTCTTCCGGGTGCCGTCACGCCTGCGGGGCGCGGTGAAGGCGACCCACGACGTCTTCGACCGCGTGCGGCCCGACGTGGTGGTGGGCTACGGCGGCTACGTCTCGGTCCCGGCCTACCTGGCCGCCCGCCGTCGCAAGGTGCCCGTCGTCGTGCACGAGCAGAACGCCCTGCCCGGCTACGGCAACAAGGTGGGCGCTCGGGTCGCCACCCGGGTCGCGGTCAGCTTCCCGGACACACCCCTTCCACACGCCGAGTACGTCGGCCTGCCGATCAGGCGGATGATCTCGACCCTGCGCCGGCACGCCCTGCGGAGCGAGGCGCTCGCGTTCTTCGGTCTCGCCGAGCGGCCGACGCTGGTCGTCACGGGCGGCTCCCAGGGCGCCCGGAGCCTCAACTCCGCCGTCACCGCCGCCGCGCCGACCCTCGTCGAGGCCGGCGTGCAGGTGCTGCACGTGGTCGGGCCCAAGAACGACCTGCCGCCGGCCGCGCCGGGCTACGCGCCGGTCGGGTACGTCGACCGGATGGACTACGCCTTCGCGGGGGCCGACCTCATGGTCTGCCGGGCGGGTGCCAACTCGGTGGTGGAGGCCGCTGCGGTCGGCGTGCCGGCCGTCTTCGTGCCGCTGCCGCACGGCAACGGCGAGCAGGAGCGCAACGCCCGGCCGGTCGTCGAGGCCGGAGGAGCGCTTCTCGTCTCCGACGCCGCCTTCACCGAGCAGTGGCTGACAGGGACGGTCCCCTCGCTCATCGCCGACCGGCACCGGCTGGCCGAGATGGGCGCCGCGGCCGAGCGGCTCGTGCCGCGTGACGCCGACGACCGGCTCGCCCGGATCATCGCGGAGGTGGGCGGCCGGTGAGGGTGCCAGTCCCCGAGGTCATCCTCCCCGCCGACCGGCTCGGCCGGGTCCACTTCGTCGGCATCGGCGGCGCCGGGCTCTCCGCGATCGCCCGGATCATGCTGGCGCGCGGCATCACCGTCTCCGGCAGCGACGGCGTCCACTCGCCGACCCTGGACGAGCTGCGCGCCCTGGGCGCCACCGTCCACCTCGGCCACGCGGCGGAGAACGTCCACGGAGTCGACACCCTGGTCGTGTCGACGGCCGTCCGCGAGGACAACCCCGAGGTCGTCGAGGCGGAGCGGCTCGGGCTGCGGCTGCTGCCCCGCTCCGCCGGACTGGCCAGCGTGATGGCCGACCGCAAGGTCCTCGCCGTCGCCGGCACCCACGGCAAGACCACCACCACGTCCCTCCTGACCGTCGCGCTGCGCGAGGCGGGTGCCGAGCCGACGTACGCCATCGGGGGCGTGCTGACCGCGTCCGGCACCAACGCCGAGCTCGGTGCGGGCGAGCTGTTCGTCGCCGAGGCCGACGAGAGCGACGGCGCGTTCCTCGTCTACCGGCCCTTCGCCGCCATCGTCACCAACGTCGAGGCCGACCACCTCGACTCGTGGGGGAGCGAGGCGGCCTACCGTGCCGCGTTCAACGAGTTCGTCGAGCGGATCGACCCGGCGGGCCTGTTGGTCGCGTGCGTCGACGACCCGGGCGCCGCCGAGCTGCGCGCCGTCGCCTCGAGCCTCGGCCGGACCTTCGTCGGGGTCGGCACCACCGACCAGGCCGACGTGCGTGCCGTCGACGTCGTCCTCGAGGGCATCACCTCCTCCTTCACCGTCGTCGACCGCGGACGCGAGCTGGGCCGGGTCACGCTGCAGATCCCGGGCCGCCACTACGTCCTCGACGCCCTGGCCGCGATCACGCTCGGGCTGCGCACCGGCCACGACTTCGAGGCGCTCAGGCGCGGCGTCGAGGCCTTCGGCGGCACCCGGCGGCGGATGGAGCGCAAGGGCGAGGCCGGCGGCGTGGAGGTCTACGACTCCTACGCCCACCACCCGGCGGAGATCGCGGGCGACCTCGAGGCCGCCCGCGCGGTCGCGGGGGAGCGGCGGCTGCTGGTGGCCTTCCAGCCGCACCTCGTCTCCCGGACGCGGATCTTCGGGCCCGACATGGGCCGGGCGCTCGGCGCCGCCGACGAGGTCGTGGTGCTCGACGTCTACCTCGCGCGCGAGGACGCTGACCCCGAGGTGACCGCGGCCCTCGTGGCCGACCACGTCCCGCTGCCCGCCGATCGCGTGGTGACCGTCGAGGGGCTCGACGCCGCCGCGGCCGAGCTCGCCCGTCGGGCCCGGCCGGGTGACCTCGTCCTGACCCTCGGCGCGGGCAGCATCACTGCCGTCGGCCCGCAGGTGCTGGAGCTGCTGCGTGCGTAGCAGGTCGAGGGCCTCGGCCGAGACGTCCGGCACCCTTCCGCCGGTGTCCGCCGAGGACCGGGCGGCCCGACGGACGCGGCGACGCTTCGCCCGGCGCCAGTGGCGCCGCCGCTGGCTCGCCTGGCGCCGGGTGCTGGCCGTCGCGGTGGTGCTGGCCGCGATCGGCACCGCGGCGTGGGTGGTCTGGTTCTCGACCCTGCTGTCGGTGCAGTCGGTGCAGGTCAGCGGAGTGTCGACGCTGCGTCCGGGACAGGTACGCCGGGTCGCCCACGTCGAGATCGGCGACCCGCTGGTCTCGGTCGACCTCGGCGCGGTGCACGCCCGGATCGCCGCGCTCGCGGCCGTCGACCATGTCGAGGTGTCGCGGCAGTGGCCGGACCAGGTCCGCATCGAGATCACCGAGCGGACCCCGGTCGCGGTCGTCGACTTCGGCGGCCGGCTGAGGGGGCTCGACAAGAACGGCGTCGTCTTCCTCGACTACAAGACCGCCCCGGCGGGGCTGCCGAAGGTGACCACGCCGTTCGGCACCAGCGCGGAGGCGCTGCGCGAGGCCGCGAGGGTGGTCACCGCCCTGCCGGTCGAGCTGACCCGGGTCGTCGACCACGTCGAGGTCAAGACCGTCGACCAGATCACCCTGGCGTTGAGCGACGGTCGCACGGTCGTCTGGGGGAGCGCGGCCGAGTCGCCGCAGAAGGCCGAGGTGCTGCGCGCCCTGCTGGGGCAGGACGCGAAGACCTACGACGTGTCGGTCCCCGGCCAGCCCACGACCGCCGGCTGAGCAGACCGGCCCGGATCTCCGACACGCGGCGTGTCTGCGCCGATCGACGGTCGCCGCTGCCTACTGTCTTCAGCACGACGAGGTTGACATAACTATAACCCTCAGCCTGAGGGTCAGGGTTCTCGACACGCCGGACAGACCAGACACACACCCGGAAGACACACGAGGGGCGAGCACCGTGGGAGCTGCACAGAACTACCTGGCGATCATCAAGGTCGTCGGCATCGGTGGAGGCGGTGTCAACGCCGTCAACCGGATGATCGAGGTCGGCCTCAAGGGGGTCGAGTTCATCGCGATCAACACCGACGCGCAGGCGCTGCTCATGAGCGATGCCGACGTCAAGCTCGACATCGGCCGCGAGCTGACCCGCGGCCTCGGTGCCGGCGCCAACCCCGACGTCGGCAAGCAGGCCGCCGAGGACCACGCCGAGGAGATCGAGGAGGTCCTCAAGGGGGCCGACATGGTCTTCGTCACCGCCGGCGAGGGTGGCGGTACCGGCACCGGTGGCGCGCCTGTCGTCGCCAAGATGGCCCGCAGCCTCGGCGCGCTGACCATCGGCGTCGTCACCCGCCCGTTCGCGTTCGAGGGCAAGCGGCGTGCGAAGTCGGCCGAGGACGGCATCGCCGGCCTGCGTGCCGAGGTCGACACCCTCATCGTGATCCCGAACGACCGGCTGCTGTCGATCTCCGACCGGAGCGTCAGCGTCATGGATGCCTTCCGCCAGGCCGACCAGGTGCTCCTCCAGGGCGTCGCGGGCATCACCGACCTGATCACGACCCCCGGCCTGATCAACCTCGACTTCGCCGACGTCAAGTCGGTCATGTCCAACGCCGGCTCCGCGATCATGGGCATCGGCTCCGCGCGCGGGGACAACCGCACCGTCGAGGCCGCCCAGACCGCCGTCTCCAGCCCGCTCCTCGAGGCGAGCATCGACGGCGCCCACGGCGTGCTCCTGTCGATCTCCGGTGGCTCCGACCTGGGCCTGTTCGAGATCAACGAGGCCGCCGCCCTCGTCGCCGAGGCGGTCCACGCCGAGGCCAACATCATCTTCGGCGCCACGATCGATGACGCCCTCGGCGACGAGGTCCGCGTGACGGTCATCGCCGCCGGCTTCGACGGCGGGCAGCCCAAGCGGCTCGACGAGAGCAACTCGATGCGTCGTCCGCAGCAGAGCCAGGAGCAGACCCGCGCCGCGGTCGCGGCGGCGGTCGCCCCCCGACAGGCCGCTCCCGCGCCCGCCCAGGCCTCCGGCCCGACGACGCCGCCGCCCGCACCCCGCCCGGCCGCGCCCGAGCCGGTGTCGTACAGCGACGACGAGCTGGACGTCCCCGACTTCCTGAAGTGATCGTCCCCAGGAGCCATGTTCGCCTTCCGTGACACCGCCGACCTCGGCCCGGGACACCCCCGGGTCGAGGTCGCGTTCACCGACTCCTCGCTCGACCTGCAGGGCAACCTTCACGGCAACCTCGACAAGCTGGAGGGCTTCTCCCGCGCGCTCGCCCGCGTCGAGGCGGAGGCCGGTGTCACCTTCGCCCGGCTCGAGCAGGTGCACGGAGACGTCGTCCGCCACGTCACCGAGCCCTGGCCTCCCGGACCCAGCGCCGACGTGCCCGTGGGCGACGCGCTCGTCACCGACCACCCCGGAATCGGGCTCATGGTGCGAGTGGCCGACTGCGTCCCCGTGCTGCTCGCCGACCCCGCGGCCGGGGTCGTCGGCGCCGTCCACGCGGGCCGCAAGGGGGTCGCGCTCGACGTCGTCGGGCGCGCCGTCGACAGCATGCGGGCGCTGGGCGCGCAGAAGATCACCGCCTGGGTCGGGCCCCACGTGTGCGGCCGCTGCTACGAGGTCCCCGCCGACCTGCGCGACGAGGTCGCCGCGGTGGTGCCCGCGACTCTGGCGGAGACGGCCTGGGGCACCCCGTCCCTCGACCTCGGAGCGGGCGTGGCCGCGCAGCTGGCCGAGCACGGCGTCGCTGCCACCGACGTCGGTCCCTGCACGCTCGAGGACCCGTCCCTCCACTCCTACCGACGCGACGGTGCCCGCTCCGGGCGCTTCGCCGGGCTGGTGTGGCTCTCATGAGCCGCGAGGAGGAGCTCCGGCTCAGCCTCGGCCGGGTGCGCGAGCGGATCGCCGCCGCGGCCACCGCGGCCGGACGCGACGACGCCGTCGGGCTGGTCGTGGTGACGAAGTTCTTCCCGGGCTCCGACGTGCGGATCCTCTCCGGGCTCGGCGTCACCGACGTCGGCGAGAACCGGCACCAGGAGGCGGAGGCCAAGGCGGCCGAGTGCGCCGGCCTGGACCTGCGCTGGCACTTCATCGGAGGCCTGCAGAGCAACAAGGCGGCCGCCGTGGCGGCGTACGCCGACGTGGTCGAGTCCGTCGACCGGGCCAAGCTGCTCGCCCCGCTCGCCCGCGGGGCGCAGGAGCGCGGCCGGCCGCTGGAGGTGCTCCTCCAGGTCAGCCTCGACCCGCCGTCCGCGCACGGCAGCCGGTCCGGCGTCGCGCCCGACGACCTCGCCGCGCTCGCCGAGCGGGCGGCCGCGACCGAGGGCCTCGTCCTGCGCGGTCTGATGGCCGTCGCGCCGCTGGGCGAGGACCCCGCGGAAGCGTTCGACAGGCTGGCGCAGATCCGCGCCGGCTTCCTCACCGACCACCCCGGCGCGACGGTGCTGTCGGCGGGGATGAGCGGCGACCTCGAGCAGGCCGTCGCCGCCGGCGCGACACACGTGCGTGTCGGCTCCGCGGTCCTCGGTTCGAGGCCCCAGGTCCCTTAGTGTTCGAGACAGATCTGACGACGGCGACGGCCGGCGTCCGAAAAGGAAGGCAAGTGTCATGAGCGGCGCGATGCGCAGGATCGGTGAATACCTCGGCCTGCTCGAGGACACCGGCCGGTACGACGACTACACCGGCGAGTTCGAGGCCTACGACGAGGCCGACTACACCCGCGAGTCCCCGGCGGTGGCCACCCGTGCGCCGAGGGCGGCCGCACCCGCGAAGGTCGCCGACCTCGCCGAGCGGCGCCGCCCCCAGGTCGTCCCCGACCTGGCCGACGTGGCGGAGATGTCGCGGATCGTCACGCTGACCCCGACGACCTACAACGACGCCCGCGCCGTGGGTGAGCACTACCGCGACGGCACGCCCGTCATCATGAACCTCTCCGAGATGGAGGACGCCGACGCCAAGCGCCTCGTCGACTTCGCGGCCGGGCTCATCTTCGCCACCCACGGCGACATCGAGCGGATCACCAACAAGGTGTTCCTGCTCTCGCCGCACAACGTCTCCGTGGCCGCCGAGGCCAAGGCGCGCATCGCGCAGGGCGGGTTCTTCAACCAGTCCTAGGTCGACTCTCTACAGTTCTCCATCATGCAGATCTTCTGGCAGGTCGTCGTCGTCCTGCTCTGGGCGTTCATCGGCCTGCTCTGGGTGCGCTTCGTCGTCGACTGGGTGCAGGTCTTCGCCCGCTCCTGGCAGCCGCGCGGGATCCTGCTGGTGGCGCTCGAGATCGTCTACAGCATCACCGACCCGCCCATCAAGGCGCTGCGCCGGGTGATCCCGCCGCTGCGGCTGGGGTCGATCGCGCTGGACCTGAGCTTCCTGATCGTGCTGCTGGTCGCCTACCTGCTGCTGAGGCTGCTCTCACCCCTGGCGACGTAGCCTCGCCCTAGGACCGCGCCGGGCAGGCGCTACAGTTCCACAGAGCAACCCAGGGAAACACCGTTGCACCTTGCAACACCATTGAGTTCCGAACAACCGAGCAACGATAAGGGTGAGGTCATGCCGCTGACGCCAGAGGACGTGAGCAACAAGCGTTTCACTCCCGTCCGGCTCCGCGAGGGGTACGACATGGGCGAGGTGGACCAGTTCCTCGACGAGGTCGAGGCGGAGCTGGCGCGCCTCACCAAGGAGAACGAGGACCTCCGGTCGAAGCTGTCCGCGGCTCAGGGTGCTGGTGAGTCCTACCGGCAGCCCGCGCCCGAGCCCGTCAGGGAGCCCGAGCCGACTCCGGCACCCGCTCCGGTGCCCGTGGCCGCTGCTGCCCCGGCCGCCGGTGGTGTCGAGACGATCCGCGTCGAGACGGTGCCCGAGGCGTCCAACGCCGCGGCCCGGCTGCTGGAGATCGCCACGCGCAATGCCGACGAGCTCGTCGACGGCGCCAAGAACGAGGCCGACAAGATCATCGGTGAGGCCCGCACGAAGGCCGAGCGGCTCGAGGCCGAGTCGAAGTCGAAGGCCGACCGGATGGAGTCCGACGCCCGGACCCGTGCGCAGATGCTCGACTCCGAGACCGCCGAGCGTCGCCAGCAGCTCTTCGGCGACCTCGAGCGCGAGAAGGACAAGCTCACCGCCGAGGTGGAGAAGCTGCACTCCTTCGAGCGCGAGTACCGTTCGCGCCTGAAGAACTACTTCACCCAGCAGCTCGAGGCCCTCAACACGATGGGCAGCGAGGGTGGCGGCGCCGAGGAGGCGCCGGCCGCGCCCAAGCGGCTCCGCTCGATCCTGGGCGAGGAGGAGGGCTGAGCCCTCGTCGCTGAACCACTCAGACCGACATCACGCCGGCCGTCCCTTCGGGGCGGTCGGCGTGGTCGTTTGAGTGGGGGAGTCCCAGCGGCTACTCTCCCGGCACGCTCGGGCGCAGACCTCGGGGTCCGTCTCGTCAGTCGGCCTCGCTGCCCGGTCCCCTTGGAGGACCGGGCAGACTGCTCCCGCGACCAGGGCGGCGGCCGACACGACAGCATCCAGGAAGACTGTCCGAGAAGGGGACCAGCGTGGCGACGAAGAAGGCAACAGCCGAGGCGACGACGGCCACGAAGGCGGCCGCCTCGGCGCTCGCGGTTCGTGAGGGTGAGGATGCCTGGACCAAGTCCGAGCTCGAGGAGGTCGTCGGTGAGCTCCGCGAGCAGCGCGAGCACTCCCTGCAGGTCCTCACGGTCCAGGAGGCCGAGCTCTCGGGCCTGATGAAGGACCCCGGCGACGGCGCCGGCCAGGACCAGGCCGACATGGGCGCGACGAGCTTCGAGCGCGACCACGAGCTCACCGTCCTCAACTCCGAGCGCGACAAGCTCGCCCAGATCGAGCGCGCGCTCGTGGCCATCAGCGAGGGCAGCTACGGCATCTGCGAGTCCTGCGGGGAGCCGATCGGGAAGATGCGGCTCATGGCCTTCCCCCGTGCGACACTGTGCATGACATGCAAGCAGCGCGAGGAGCGTCGCTGAGCGACCGCCCAGAACCCCGGCCCGCATCCGACCGATCCCGCCCGATGGGCTACCGCGCGCTCGTCGCGCTGGCCTGGCTCGTGGGGCTCGGGATCGACCAGGCGACCAAGGCACTGGCGGTCGACCGGCTGACCGACGAGGACGACGTACGCGTCGTGGGGTCGCTGCTGCAGCTCCACCTGACCCGCAACGCGGGTGCGGCGTTCAGCACCGGCACGCAGTTCACCGTCGTGCTCTCGTGCCTCGCCGCGGTCGCCACCGTGGTGGTCGCGGTCATCGCGCTCCGGGCGCGTACGACGGTCTGGGCCCTCGCCCTCGGCCTGCTGCTCGCCGGGATCACGGGCAACCTCGCCGACCGCGTGTTCCGGGCCCCCGGGACGCTGCGCGGCGAGGTGATCGACTTCCTCATGCTGCCGCACTGGCCGGTCTTCAACGTGGCCGACATCTGCATCACCGTCGCCGCCGCTCTCATCGTCCTGCAGGCCTTCCGCGGCATCCGCCTCGACGGCCGCCGCGAGGACCGCTCGTGAACGCTGAGCACCGCGTCCTCCCCGTTCCCGACGGGCTGGCGGGTGAGCGGGTCGACGCCGCGATCGCCCGGATGTTCGGGCTGTCCCGCACCCGCGCGGCCGACCTCGTCGCCGAGGGGAACGTGCTGGTCGACGGCTCGGGCGTGAGCAAGAGCGACCGGGTGCTGCCGGGCGCCCTCCTCGAGGTGGTCATCCCGTCCCTGGCCGACCCGCTCGAGGTCGTTCCCGAGATCGTCGAGGGCATCCGGATCGTGCACGACGACGAGTCGATCGTGGTGATCGACAAGCCGGTCGGCGTCGCCGTCCACCCCAGCCCCGGCTGGACCGGCCAGACGGTCGTCGGACACCTCAAGGCGGCCGGGTTCCGGATCTCCACCAGCGGCGCGAAGGAGCGCGAGGGCATCGTCCAGCGCCTCGACGTCGGCACCTCGGGCCTGATGGTGATCGCCAAGTCCGAGCAGGCCTACTCCGTGCTGAAGAACGCCTTCCGCAACCGCACGCCCACGAAGGTCTACCACGCGCTGGTGCAGGGCTACCCCGACCCGCTCGAGGGCACCGTCGACGCGCCGATCGGCCGCCACCCCCGGCACGACTACAAGATGGCCGTCATGGCCGACGGCCGGCACAGCGTGACCCACTACGAGACGCTCGAGGCCCACCGCTTCGCCAGCCTGCTCGAGATCCACCTCGAGACCGGCCGCACCCACCAGATCCGCGTCCACATGAGCGCACTCAAGCACCCGTGCGTCGGCGACCTCACCTACGGCGCCGACCCGGTCCTCGCCAAGCGGGTCGGGCTCGAGCGGCAGTGGCTGCACGCCGTACGGCTCGGGTTCGAGCACCCGGCGACGGGGGACTACGTCGAGTTCGCGTCGACCTACCCCGACGACCTGCAGCACGCGCTCGATGTCATCCGCGACTCCGACTGACCTCGGTCTGCTGCTCCGCCCGGCGGAGCCGGCGGACCTGCCCGAGATCGCCGAGCTCTACCTGGTGGTCCGCGCCGCGGCCGTCCCGCTGATGCCGCCACTCGCGCGGACGCCGGCCGAGGTGCACTCCTACGTCGGTGGCTGGGACCTGGGCGCGCGCGACGTCTGGGTCGCCGAGCAGTCAGGCGAGCAGTCCGGCGAGCTGGTCGGGTTCGCCACCTTCACGGCGACCTGGCTCGACTCGCTCTACGTCCACCCGGACGCGCAGGGGCGCGGGGTCGGCACCGCCCTGATCGAGCTCGCGCTGTCCCTGCGTCCCGACGGCCTGGGCCTGTGGGTCTTCGAGACCAACGCGCCGGCCCGCCGGTTCTACCGACGGCACGGCTTCGTCGAGGTCGAGCGCACGGACGGCTCCGGGAACGAGGAGCGCGCCCCCGACATCCGGATGGAGTGGATGGCCACGCGGGACGGCAGCCGGTAGCGTTGCCGTCGGGGAGCGGAGGGCAGCCGGTGATCGACGACGAGGTCCGGGCCGCGGTCGGCGCTGCGCTCGAGCTGGCGGCGACCACGGAGATCGAGGGTGGGGCCCTCGACGGTGTGAGCTGGACCGTCGACGACGAGCGTCCGGTCGTCCTGCACCCGGCCTGGCGCGAGGTCGCACAACTGCCCGGCGACCTGCGTGCAGGCCTTCGGATCGGCCGGTCGGACCTGCTCGCCGTGGCCGCAACCTGCCGTGCCGGCAGCGGGTGGGCGCCGCTGCTGGCGGCCGCGAGCGCCTGGAGCTTCGGACGGTCCGACGACGGCGCCTGGCGGACGGGCCGGATCCTCGACCGCGGCGACGTCGAGCCCCGGCTCGAGGCGGTCGTCGCCACCCTGGACGCAGTCGGCCCGGTCGACGCCTACTACCTGCTCGCCAACGAGGGGCACCTGCCCGGCTGGGGCCCCTCGCTGTTCACCCGCTTCCTCGACGCGGCCGACCGGCGCGCCGGCGAGCACGCTCTCGGGCTCGACCGGGTGCTCGCCCGGGCCGTCAACGGGCTGGTCCCGGGCAGCGACCTCGCGGCGGCCGACTGGTCGACGGCCGAGTACGCGTTCGTCCTCGGTCTCCTCCACCGGATCGCGGGTGACGTGGGCGTGGGGCCGACGATCGTCGAGGCGGCCCTGGCCGAGAAGTTCGCCGACCCGGACTAGCCCGCACCGAATCCGGCATTGTCGGTGGCGTCCACCATGACCGGACGCATCGCGTCCCGTAGGCTGAGGCTCTTCCCCCAGGCCGTCGGCGCGAGCCGTCGTAACCCTGATCTGCTGCGCCCGAGCGACCCCTGAGGAGGGCTCTCCACCGATGACCTCGCAGGACTCCTTCGTCCATCTGCACGTCCACACCGAGTACTCCATGCTCGACGGTGCGTCGCTGCTGGACGGGCTGTTCCAGCGGGTGTCCGAGCAGCAGATGCCGGCGATCGCCATGACCGACCACGGCAACATGCACGGCGCCTACGACTTCTACTCCAAGGCCAAGAAGTACGGCGTCCAGCCGATCATGGGCATCGAGGCCTACCTCACGCCGGGCACGCCGCGCGGTGAGCGCAAGCGGATCCGCTGGGGCAAGGGCGAGACGGCCGAGGAGGGCGGCGACGACGTCTCGGGCGGGGGCGCCTACACCCACATGACGATGTGGGCGGAGTCGACCGAGGGCATGCACAACCTCTTCCGGCTCTCCAGCAAGGCGAGCATGGAGGGCTACTTCTACAAGCCGCGGATGGACCGCGAGCTCCTCGAGACCTACAGCAAGGGCCTCATCGTCAGCACGGGCTGCCCCAGCGGCGCCATCCAGACCCGGCTGCGACTCGGGCAGTGGGACGAGGCGGTCCGCGAGGCGGGCGAGCTGCAGGAGATCTTCGGCCGGGACAACGTCTTCCTCGAGCTGATGGACCACGGCATCAGCATCGAGAAGCGGGTGCGCGACGACCTGCTCCGGCTCGGCAAGCAGCTCGGCATCGCGCCGCTCGCCACCAACGACAGCCACTACAACAACCCCGAGGACGCCAGCGCCCAGGAGGCGCTGCTGTGCGTCAACTCCGGCAGCCGCCTCTCGGAGCCGCCCTACAGCCAGGGCGGCAAGCGGTTCGCCTTCGAGGGCACCGGCTACTACATCAAGTCGGCCGCCGAGATGCGCGAGCTGTGGGGTTCCCAGGACCTCATCGAGGCCTGTGACAACACGCTGCTGATCGCCGAGCGCTGCAACGTCGAGTTCACCGAGTCGACCGGCGGCTACATGGCCCGCGCCGACATCCCGGCCGGCGAGAGCGAGGAGAGCTGGTTCCGCAAGGAGGTCTGGCGCGGCATCGAGGCCCGTTACCCCGGCGAGCGGCTGACCCAGGACGTCAAGGACCGCGTCAACTTCGAGCTCGACATCATCGCGACCAAGGGCTACTGCGGCTACTACCTCGTGGTCGCCGACTTCATCCAGTGGTCGAAGGACAACGGCATCCGGGTCGGTCCCGGCCGTGGCTCAGGTGCCGGCTCGATCGCCGCCTACGCGCTGCGGATCACCGACCTCTGCCCGCTCGAGCACGGCCTGTTCTTCGAGCGCTTCCTCAACCCCGAGCGCCCGTCGATGCCCGACTTCGACATCGACTTCGACGATCACCGGCGCGGCGAGGTCATCAGGTACGTCACCGAGAAGTACGGCGCCGAGAAGGTCGCCCAGATCGCCACCTTCGGTCGGATCAAGGCCAAGGCCGCGATCAAGGACGCCGCCCGCATCCTCGACCACGGCTTCGCCATCGGCGACCGGATCACCAAGGCGCTGCCGCCCGACGTGATGGGCAAGAGCGTCAAGCTCAAGGAGCTCTTCGACCCGGAGAGCAAGCGCTACGCCGAGGGTGGCGAGTTCCGTGCCCTCTACGACCAGGACCCGGACGTGCGCCGCATCTACGAGGTGGCGACCGGCCTGGAGGGGCAGATCCGGCAGACCGGCGTACACGCGGCCGGTGTGATCATGGCGAGCGAGCCGCTGCTCGACATCGTGCCGCTGATGGACCCGAAGCAGGACGGCGCGGTCATCACGCAGTTCGAGTACCCCATGTGCGAGGCGCTCGGCCTGGTCAAGATGGACTTCCTGGGGCTCTCCAACCTCCACACGCTCGAGGACGCGGTCGCCAACATCACCGCCAACAAGGGTGAGCAGCTCGTCCTGGAGGAGCTTCCCTTCGACGACCGCGCGACCTACGAGCTGATGGGCCGCGGTGACACGCTCGGCGTCTTCCAGCTCGATGGCGGCGGCATGCGCTCGCTGCTGCGCCTCATGCAGCCGGACAAGTTCGCCGACATCACCGCCGTCTCCGCGCTCTACCGGCCGGGCCCGATGGGCGCCGACTCGCACACCAACTACGCGCTGCGCAAGAACGGCCGCCAGGCCATCGACTACATCCACCCGGCGCTGGCCGAGGCGCTCGAGCCGGTGCTGGGGGAGACCTACGGCCTGATCGTCTACCAGGAGCAGGTCATGGCGATCGCGCAGGTGCTCGCCGGCTTCTCGCTGGGCGCCGCGGACAACATGCGCCGCGCGATGGGCAAGAAGAAGAAGGAGGAGCTGGACAAGCAGTACGCCGGCTTCGAGAGCGGCATGCTCGAGCGCGGCTACCCCAAGGACGCCGTCAAGACTCTCTGGGAGATCCTCGTCCCCTTCGCCGACTACGCCTTCAACAAGTCGCACTCGGCGGCCTACGGCGTCGTCACCTACTGGACCGCCTACCTCAAGGCCAACTACCCCACCGAATACATGGCGGCGCTCCTGACCTCGGTCAAGAACGACAAGGACAAGATGGCGATCTACCTCAACGAGTGTCGCCGCATGAAGATCGCCGTCCTGCCGCCCGACGTCAACGAGTCGGCGCACAACTTCACCGCCGTCGGCAACGACATCCGCTTCGGCCTGACCGCGGTGCGCAACGTCGGCTGGAACGTCGTCGACGGCATCGTCGCCGCCCGTGAGGAGAAGGGCCGCTACACCGACTTCAACGACTTCCTGAGCAAGGTGCCCGCCCAGGGCTGCAACAAGCGGGTGATCGAGTCTCTGATCAAGGCCGGCGCGTTCGACGACATGAAGCACCGCCGCCGGGCGCTCGTCGCCATCCACGAGACGGCGGTCGACCAATACGTCGACATCAAGCGCAACGAGGCGATCGGCCAGGACTCGCTCTTCGGCGGCCTCGACGACGAGGGCGGATCGTTCGGCGTCTCGGTGACGATCCCCGACCTCGACGAGTGGGACAAGATGACCCTGCTCGGCCACGAGCGGGAGATGCTCGGCCTCTACGTCTCCGACCACCCGCTGCTCGGCCTCGAGCATGTGCTGTCCAGCGGCACCGACGCGACCGTCGGGCAGCTGCTGCTCGACGAGCGGCCGCACGGCGCCGTCGTGACGGTGGCCGGCCTGGTCACCTCGGTCCAGCGCAAGATCACCAAGAAGGGCGACCCGTGGGCGACCGTCACCCTCGAGGACCTCGACGGCGCCGTCGAGGTGCTGCTCTTCCCGAGCTCCTACCAGCTCGCCGCGCCCTACCTCATCGAGGACGCGATCATCCGGGTCAAGGGCGTGCTCGACAAGGACCGCGAGCAGCCCCAGCTGCGCGGCCAGGAGGTCACCGTCCCGGACCTGTCCGAGGGTCCGAGCGGACCGGTCGTGATCAGCATGCCGTCGACGCGCTGCACCCCGCCGGTGGTGGCCCAGCTCCGGGACGTGCTCGGCACCCACCCCGGCGTCACCGAGGTGCGCCTGCGCCTGCTGACCCGCGAGTCCACCCGCGTCATGCGGCTCGGGGACAATCTCCGGGTGACTCCCACACCGGCCCTCTTCGCCGACCTCAAGCACCTGCTCGGTCCCGGATGCCTGACCGGGTGAGCCGCGCGACCGCCTGGGTCGCCGGCCTCGTCGCTGGCTTCGCTGCCACCGGTGCGGTGTCCGGGCTGCTCTGGCGCACCCGGCTGCACGCCCCGGACGGCATCGTGGTCGGCGGCCAGTGGTACTCCGGCTCCACGCACGAGGACTCCTTCGCCTCCACCGGGTGGTACGTCGTCATCGCCGTCGCCGCGGGGCTGCTGCTCGGCATCGCGGCCGCGTGGCTCTCGCGTGCGCCGGAGGTCCTGACGCTCGCCGCGGTGCTCGTCGGATCGCTGCTCGCCGCCTGGCTGATGCGCGTCGTCGGTCTGCACGGCGCCCCTCCGGACCCCGCGAGAGCGGCCGCGCACGCCGCCGACGGCACGCGCCTCACGGGGACGATCAGCAGGCCCGGGGTGGCGGCGTTCGTGACCTGGCCGCTCGCCGCGGTCCTGGCCGTCGGTGCTGTCTTCCTCTTGCTCGGAGAGCGTCCGACCGGCGAAGAGCCGCGATAGGCTCCCGCCCATGTCTGAGAACGCCGACCAGCCGCCGACCGACCAGCTCGTGATCGGCGGTCCCGGAGCGCCCAAGAGCCGCAAGGGACTCTGGATCGGCGGTGGCGTCCTCGGTGCTCTCGCCATCGGCGGCGCCGCCGCCGCGTGGGCGGCCGCGTCGTTCTTCAGCCAGGGCTCCCAGCCCGCCGAGGCGCTGCCCGCCTCGACGATCGGCTACGTCAGCGTCGACCTGGACCCGAGCGGTGGGCAGAAGATCGCCGCGCTCAAGCTGGCGCGCAAGTTCCCCGCGTTCAAGGACAAGGTCGGCCTGCAGACCGACGACGACGTCCGTGAGTGGATCTTCAAGCAGATGGTCGCGGACTCCGGCTGCAAGCTCGACTTCGCCAAGGACGTCGAGCCGTGGCTGGGCTCCCGCGCCGCCGTGGCGGCAGTCGGGACCGACAAGCCCGAGCCCGTGGTGGTCGTTCAGACCAGCGACAAGGGCAAGGCCGAGGCCGGCCTGAAGAAGCTCCTCTCGTGTGGCACGGACGACGCCTCCGACGCCCCCGGCTGGGCCTTCGACGGTGACTGGGTCGTCCTCGCCGCTACCGAGGACGCCGCGAAGAAGGTCGTCGCCGAGTCCGACAAGGGCACCCTCGCCGACGACGCCGACTTCCAGAGCTGGACCGACAAGGCAGGGGACAGCGGCATCCTGACCGCCTACGCCGCCCCGGCGGCCGGCCAGGTCCTGGCGAAGCAGCTCGGCAACGTCACCTCCGACCTCGAGGGGGCGCTCCCCAAGGCCAGCGTCTCCGCGGCCCCAGACACCGACGAGCTGTGCTCGCCGGACGTGCTCTCCGACGACTTCACCAAGGCGGACTGCGAGGCGATGTTCGGCGACCTGGCCGGGCCGGCCGGCGCCGACCCGGGTTCGTCGCCGCTCGACCCGTTCGGCATGCTCGGCGCGTGCCCCGGCCTGGCCGACTCCGGAACCTCGGGCCAGCGGATGCAGGCGAACCTCGCCGACTTCGGCGGAGCCGCGGCGACGCTGCGGTTCGCGGACGACGGTGTCGAGCTCGAGACCGTCGGCGACATGCGCGCGTTCGGTGGCGCGCTGGGCAAGCCGAGCGCGTCGCCGGTCGTCAACACCCTGCCGGACGACACCGCGGTCGCCTTTGGCGTCGCGCTGCCGAAGGGCTGGATCGACTCCGTCACCACGAGCATCAAGAACGTCTGCGGTGACGACGCCGACCCGGAGGCGCTCTTCGCGCCGCTGTCCCAGGCCACCGGTCTGGACCTCCCCGGAGACCTCGACAAGCTGCTGGGCGACTCCGCGGCTCTCGCCCTCGGCCCGGACATCGACGTCGAGGGCCTGGTCAACGGCGGCGACCCGTCCGACGTGCCGGTCGCGCTCAAGGTCCGTGGGGACAAGGACGCGATCGACAAGGTCGTGACCAAGCTGCGCGGTGCCATCGGCGCCCCCGACGGAGCGCTGGAGCCGGTCGCCGGTGACGAGGGCGTCGCCCTCGGCCTCGACAAGTCCTTCACCGGCGACGTGGCGAAGGGCGGCAAGCTCGGCTCCTCGGACACGTTCGCCGGAGTCGTGCCGGACGGCGACAAGGCGTCGGGCGTGCTCTACGTCAACTTCGACGCCCTCGACGACGCGATCAAGGCGCTGGCCAGCGGCGACGACGAGGTCACGGCGAACCTCGCACCGCTCAAGGCGCTCGGCATCAGCGGCTGGACCGATGGCGACGTCTCGCACGGCGTCTTCAAGCTCAGCCTTCACTGACGACTGATCGGGGCGACCAGCGCCGACGTGGCCGACACCAGGTCGGCCGGCGCGACCTCCAGGTCGAGGCCGCGGCGCCCGGCCGACACGAAGACCGTGTCGAAGCCGAGGGCCGCGGCCTCGACGACGGTCGGGTGGGTCCGCTTCTGCCCGATCGGGGAGATGCCGCCGGCGACGTAGCCCGTCGCCCGCTCGGCGGCCGCCACCTCGGCCATGACGGCCCTGCTCGCGCCGAGCGCCCTGGCCAGGGCCTTGAGGTCGAGCCGAGCCGAGACCGGCACGATCCCGACGCACAGCCGACCGTCGACCGCCGCCATCAGCGTCTTGAGCACGCGCTCGGGCTCGATCCCGAGCGCCTCGGCCGCCTCCAGACCGTAGGACGCGGCCCGCGGGTCGTGCTCGTAGGGATGGAGCGTGAAGGCGATGCCGGCCCGGGTCAGGGCGACCGTGGCCGGCGTACTCCCGATGGCTGCCTTGCGGCTCATCAGTTCGGCGACCAGCGCGTGCGCGCGACCTCGGTGGCGGGCAGCGAGGGGATGACGTTCATCGCGCGCAGCTCGGTGCGCAGCAGCTCGGTGACCAGGCTGAGGCGCTCGCCGGCGTCGGAGGCCTCCAGCAGCTGCTGGCGTTCGGCGATGGGGAGCGGGGCGCATGCGGACAAGGTCCAGGAGAGGTACTCCGGGTCACGCGGCAGCGTGCCGCTGAAGGGGTCGGGGCGCAGCTCCGAGACCGCGGCGCGATAGGCGGTGAACGTGGCGCGGGCGCGGTCGAGGAGCTCCTGGGGCACGTCGAGGACCGGCTCGGGCCGCTCGGTGACGTGGCCGCGGGGGAAGAGGCCGGTCACCTCGAGCCGGTCCAGTGCGATCCGGTCGCGGCCCACCGCGACGATGTCGAAGCTGCCGTCGGTGTTCTCGTCCGCCTCCGTCAGCTGCAGGCGTACGCCGACCCGGTAGAGCGACTGGGCGCCGTGGTCGCCCACCTCGTAGCCCTCGCGGATCGCCACCGACCCGAAGAGCCGGTCGGCGGGGTCCTCGATCCGGAGCAGGTGGTGCACCAGGGCGCGGTAGCGATCCTCGAAGACGTGCAGCGAGGTGCTCACCCCCGGGAACAGCACCGCGTTGAGCGGGAACATCGGCAGCGTCGCCGGGGAGTCGGGCACGTCCCCCAACCTAGAGGACGCTGTCGATCCGACGGTGGTAGCGCCGCCCCACGGCGCTGCCCAGCACGGCGCCGCCGAGCATCAGCAGGAGCACGGCGATGGCCGTCACGATGCCGCCCGTGGTGGCGTCGTCGGCGGTCAGGTCGCCGGGGGTGAGGTCGAGGTCGCCGAACAGGTCGGTGCGCGCGTTGAGGAGGGCGGCCAGGCCGCCGGCGATGGCCGCGGTCAGGATGCCGATGAGCCACACGCCGACCCCCTGGCGCATGCCGTCGAAGCGCGACATCCGTCCGGCGACGTACCCGCCGGCGTAGTAGCCGACGAACATCACGACCGCCAGCGTGATCGCGCCGGCGAGGGCGAGGCTGCGGGCGTTGCCGCGCGCGTCGTCGGCCGTCCAGTCCAGCTGCGACCCCACCGCGGCGGCCACCGCTGCGACGATCGCACCGAGCAGCACGGTGACCCCGACCGCGACGAGCCAGCCGAAGAAGCACGCGCCCCAGTTGGTGCCGCCGTAGGTCTCGTGAGGCGTGAGCGCGGTGAACCGGTCGTTGACCATGCGCTCGTCGGCGGAGCGCTCCGTATCGCGCCCCGTATCGCGCTCGGCGTCTCGGTGGATCAGTGCGTGTCGCATGACGTCCTCCTCAGGATCTCTCCCTACGGTTGCCGCGCAGCCGCCGGACATGCGGCTCGTAGAATCGATCCATGACCATCCGCCGCATCGACCTCCGCGGCGCTCCGTCCTCCGGAGCGCCCGTCGACTACCGCGCCGCCGTGCCGCGCGCAGAGTTCGACGTCGAGGCCGCGGCCCACGTGGTGCAGCCGATGCTCGACGACATCAAGTCCCGCGGGGTCGAGGCGATCCTCGAGCTCAGCGCGCGGTTCGACAAGGTCGAGCTCTCCGACATCCGGGTCCCCGCGGAGGCCCTGACGAAGGCGCTCGCCGAGCTCGAACCCGAGGTCCGGGCGGCCCTGGAGGAGTCGATCAGGCGCCTGCGCGCCACCTGCGCCAACGAGCTCGAGGCCGACGCGGTCACCGACCTCGCGCCCGGCGCCCGCGTCGTCCACCGCAAGGTGCCGGTCGGCCGGGTCGGGCTCTACGTGCCCGGCGGGCTGGCCCCGCTGGTCTCCAGCGTCCTGATGAACGTCGTCCCGGCCCAGGTGGCAGGGGTCCGCTCCCTCGCGCTGGCGTCGCCTCCTCAGCGGGAGTTCGGCGGCCTCCCGCACCCGACGATCCTCGCCGCGTGCGAGCTGCTCGGCGTGGAGGAGGTCTACGCCGTCGGCGGCGCCCAGGCGATCGCGATGTTCGCCTACGGCGTCGGGCCGTGCGCGAAGGTCGACCTCGTCACCGGTCCGGGCAACATCTACGTGGTC
This sequence comes from Nocardioides terrae, assembly GCF_900112345.1. Taxonomy (GTDB): domain Bacteria; phylum Actinomycetota; class Actinomycetes; order Propionibacteriales; family Nocardioidaceae; genus Nocardioides; species Nocardioides terrae. The sequence continues at coordinate 178,865 of NZ_FOLB01000003.1, read as the reverse complement.
ACCGCCAAGCGGTTGCTCAAGGGCCAGGTCGGCATCGACTCCGAGGCGGGTCCGACCGAGATCGCGATCCTCGCCGACGAGACCGCCGAGGCGGCGTACGTCGCCGCGGACCTGATCTCCCAGGCCGAGCACGACCCGCTGGCCGCCTCGGTGCTGGTCACCGACAGCGAGGCGCTCGCCGACGACGTCGAGGCCGAGCTGGAGAAGCAGGTCTCCGCGACCAAGCACGTCGAGCGGATCCGGACCGCTCTCGGGGGCAGCCAGTCCGGGATCGTGCTGGTCGACGACCTCGAGCAGGGCCTGGCCGTCGTCAACGCCTACGCCGCCGAGCACCTCGAGATCCAGACCCGGGACGCGCACGACTGGGCCGCCCGAGTGACCAACGCCGGCGCGATCTTCATCGGGCCGTTCGCCCCGGTCAGCCTCGGCGACTACTCCGCGGGCTCCAACCACGTGCTCCCGACCGGTGGCTGCGCCTGCCACAGCTCGGGGCTGTCGGTGCGCGCGTTCACGAAGTCGGTGCACGTCATCGACTACACCCGCGAGGGGCTCGAGGACGTGAAGGACCACGTCATGACGCTGGCCGCGGCCGAGGACCTGCCCGGTCACGGCGCCGCGGTGAGGGTGCGGTTCGAGTGAGCTGGCCGCCGATCCGCCCCGAGCTCGCCGGGATCGAGCCGTACGGGGCGCCCCAGCTGGACGTGCCCGTGCAGCTCAACGTCAACGAGAACCCCTACGGTCCCTCGGCCGAGTGCATCGCCGACATCGCCGCGGCCGCGGCACAGGCGGCGGCGACGCTCAACCGCTACCCGGACCGCGAGTTCACCGCGCTGCGCAGCGCGCTGGCGGCGTACCTCTCGCGTGACTCCGGCGCCGCTCCGGTGACCCCCGACATGGTCTGGGCGGCCAACGGCTCCAACGAGGTGATGCTCCACCTGCTGCAGGCCTTCGGCGGTCCGGGGCGGACGGTGCTCAGCTTCGCGCCGACCTACTCGATGTATCCCGAGTACGCCCGCGACACCCACACCGAGTGGGTCGCGGGCTCCCGCGAGGAGGACTTCAGCCTCGACGTCGACAAGGCCCGTGCCCTCGTCGAGGAGGTCAGGCCGAGTGTCGTGCTGCTGCCCAGCCCCAACAACCCGACCGGCACCGCGCTGCGGCCGGAGGCCGTCGGCGCCCTGTGCGAGGCGGTCGGTGACCACGGCATCGTCGTGGTCGACGAGGCCTACGGCGAGTTCCGCCGGACGGGCGTGCCGAGCGCGCTCGAGTCGCTGGCCGACCACCGCAGCCTCGTCGTCACGCGCACCATGTCGAAGGCGTTCGCAGGCGCCGGCCTGCGCCTCGGCTACCTGGCCGCCCACCCCGCGATCACCGACGCGATCCGGGTCGTCCGGCTGCCCTACCACCTGTCCGCCGTGACCCAGGCGGTCGCGCTGGCCGCGCTGGAGCACGCGCCCGAGCTGCTCGGCAAGGTCGACGAGCTGCGCGCCGAGCGCGACCGGGTGGTGGACTGGCTCCGCACCCGCGGGCACGAGGTGGCGGAGTCCGACGCCAACTACGTGTTGTTCGGGCGCTTCGCCGACCGCCATGCTGTGTGGCAGGGGCTGCTCGACCGGGGTGTGCTGATCCGGGAGGTCGGCCCCGACGGCTGGCTGAGGGTGTCGATCGGCACGCCCGACGAGATGACCGCTTTCAAGAACGCACTAGTTGAGGTGACCGCATGACGGGCAGGACCGCACGCATCGAGCGGCAGACCAGCGAGTCCAAGGTGCTGGTCGAGGTGGACCTCGACGGCACCGGTCGCCACGACATCTCCACGGGCGTCGGGTTCTACGACCACATGCTGACGGCGTTCGCGCGTCACGGCCTGATCGACCTGACCGTGCAGACCGAGGGCGACACCCACATCGACGCCCACCACACCGTCGAGGACACCGCGATCGTGCTCGGCCAGGCGCTGCGCGAGGCGCTGGGCGACAAGCGGGGCACGCGCCGCTTCGGCGACGCGACGGTGCCGCTGGACGAGGCGCTCGTCCAGGCGGTCGTCGACATCTCCGGCCGCCCCTACTGCGTCCACACGGGGGAGCCGGAGGGCCAGGTCTACGTGACCATCGGCAACGACGGCTACGTCGGCTCGCTGACCCGGCACGTCTTCGAGACGATCGCCTTCCACGCCCACCTCGCCCTGCACGTCCGCGTGCTGGCCGGACGCGACCCGCACCACCTGGTCGAGACGCAGTTCAAGGCGTTCGCCCGGGCCTTCCGCGACGCGATCGCGCTCGACCCGCGCGAGACCGGGGTGCCCTCCACGAAGGGCACCCTGTGACCGCTCCGTCCGTCGTCGTCCTCGACTACGGCTCCGGCAACCTGCGCTCGGCGGTGCGCGCCGTCGAGCGCGCCGGTGCGTCGGTGACGCTGACCTCCGACTTCGACGAGGCGCTCGACGCGGACGGTCTGCTGGTGCCGGGGGTCGGCGCCTACGCCGCCTGTATGGCGGGCCTGCGCGCCATCAAGGGCGAGCGGATCATCGGTCGGCGGCTGGCCGGCGGCCGACCGGTGCTGGGCATCTGCGTGGGGATGCAGATCCTCTTCGCCCGCGGTGTCGAGCACGGCGTCGAGACCGAGGGCTGCGACGAGTGGCCGGGGGTCGTCGAGCGGCTGCAGGCGCCGATCGTGCCGCACATGGGCTGGAACACCGTCTCCGTGCCGGCCGGGTCCGTCGCGTTCCACGGCATCGAGGACGAGCGGTTCTACTTCGTGCACTCCTACGGCGTGCGGTCGTGGGAGCTCGTCACCAACGATCGGACCACCGCACCGCTGGTGACCTGGGCTGAGCACGCGGGGGACCGGTTCGTCGCCGCCGTCGAGAACGGTCCGCTGTGGGCGACCCAGTTCCACCCCGAGAAGTCCGGCGACGCCGGCGCCGCGCTGCTGCGCAACTGGGTGCAGACGCTGCGGACCTCATGAGCAAGGCACGGGCCGTCGCGCGCGCCGAGCGCGAGCGTGCCGCCGCCGAGGAGGCCGCCCGGCGCGAGACCGAGGCGGCCCGACGGGCCCGCCGTGACCGGCGCCGACGGGCGCTGACCGGCCGGCTCCCGCAGCGCCGCACCGGTTCGGCCGGCGTACTCGCGAGGAAGCGGCGGCGGCGGGCCGAGGCCGTGCTCGCGGTCTTGCTCGCCGTCAACGTCCTGGTCTGGTTCGCCGCTCCCGCACCGTCGGCACGCGCGCTCGCCGCCGTGGCCAGCGTGCTGGTCGCCCCCGTCATCTACACCGTGCTGTTCCGCCGCTCCTAGAAGGATTGCCGTGTCTGACTACCTCGAGCTCCTCCCCGCCGTCGACATCAAGGGCGGCCAGGCCGTCCAGCTGGTGCAGGGCGTGGACGGCAGCGAGAAGCGCTTCGGCGACCCCATCGAGGCCGCCCTGCGCTGGCAGGAGGCGGGCGCGGAGTGGATCCACCTCGTCGACCTCGACGCCGCCTTCGGTGTCGGGACCAACCGCGAGCTGCAGGCCGAGATCGTCGGCCGCCTCGACATCAAGGTCGAGATGAGCGGCGGGATCCGCGACGACGAGTCGCTCGAGGCGGCGATGGCGACCGGTTGCCGCCGGGTCAACATCGGCACCGCCGCGCTCGAGCAGCCCGAGTGGTGCGCGCGCGCCATCGCGACGTACGGCGACCGGGTGGCCATCGGCCTCGACGTCCGCGGCACCACGCTGGCCGCGCGCGGGTGGACGCAGGAGGGCGGCGACCTCTACGAGACCCTCGACCGCCTCGACTCCGAGGGCTGCGCCCGCTACGTCGTCACCGACGTCAACAAGGACGGCATGCTGCAGGGCCCCAACCTGCAGCTGCTGCGCGACGTCTGCGCCGCCACGCCTGCGCCGGTCTTGGCGTCCGGTGGCGTGACCACCATCGACGACATCCACGCGCTCATGGAGCTGGTGCCGCTGGGCGTCGAGGGAGCGATCGCCGGCACCGCGCTCTACACCGGCTCGCTGTCGTTGGCCGAGGCGCTCGACCTCACCCTCGGCCGGACCCAGGGTGACGGGTCGTGAGCCTCGCGGTCCGGGTCATCCCGTGCCTCGACGTCGACGGTGGCCGGGTCGTCAAGGGCATCAACTTCCAGGACCTGCGCGACGCGGGTGACCCCGTCGAGCTGGCGAAGGTCTACGACGCCGAGGGTGCCGACGAGCTGACCTTCCTCGACATCTCCGCCTCGAGCGACGAGCGGGCGACCACGATGGAGGTCGTCTCGAAGGTCGCCGAGGAGGTGTTCATCCCGCTCACCGTCGGCGGCGGCGTCAGGGCCGTCTCCGACGTGGACCGGTTGCTGCGCGCGGGCGCCGACAAGGTCGGCGTCAACACCGCCGCCATCACCCGGCCGGAGCTGGTGGCCGAGATCGCCGACCGGTTCGGCAACCAGGTGCTGGTGCTCTCGGTGGACGCGCGACGGGTGTCCGGCGGCGTGCGCACCGACTCCGGCTTCGAGGTGACCACCCATGGCGGCCGGACCTCGACCGGCATCGACGCCGTCGAGTGGGCGGCTCGCGCCGCGTCCCTGGGGGCCGGGGAGATCCTCCTGAACTCGATGGATGCCGACGGGACCCGCGACGGCTTCGACCTCGAGCTGATCCGGCTCGTGCGGGCCGCGGTCGAGGTCCCCGTCATCGCATCGGGCGGCGCGGGTGCCGTGGCGCACTTCCCGCCGGCCGTCGCCGCCGGCGCCGATGCGGTCCTCGCCGCGTCGGTGTTCCACTTCGGGACGCTGCGGGTCGGCCAGGTCAAGGACGGGCTGCGGGCCGCGGGGGCGCCGGTCCGCTGATGAGCGACCGCGAGCTCGTCGTCCTCGGCACCGCCTCGCAGGTGCCGACCCGGACGCGGGCCCACCAGGGCACCGTGCTCCGGTGGCGCACCGAGGTGGTGCTGTTCGACCCGGGGGAGGGCACGCAGCGCCAGCTGACGCTGGCCGGGACGGATCGCCGTTCCGTCGCGCCGCTGACTGTCGGTGACCCGGTCTAGCGTCGCGGCATGACCCGTTTCGTCTACGCCACCGCAACCACCCTCGACGGCTTCCTGGCCGATCCCGACAACTCGCTCGACTGGCTCTTCGCGGTCGAAGGCGGCGAGGAGTCGATGTCCGAGCTCGAGACGTTCGTGCAGGGCGTCAGTGTGCTCGTGATGGGGTCGACCACCTACGAGTGGATCCTCGACCACGAGAAGCTGCTCGACCACCCCGAGAAGTGGGACCAGTTCTACCCCGGCAAGAAGACCTACGTGTTCTCCTCGCGCGACCTGCCGGTCATCCCCGGCGCGGACATCTCGATCCTCCGTGGCCCGGTCGCCGACCACCTGCAGGCCGTCGTCGAGGCAGCCGCGGGGAAGGACGTCTGGCTGATGGGCGGGGGAGACCTCGCCGGCCAGTTCGACGATGCCGGCGCGCTCGACGAGCTGATGCTCTCGGTCGCCGCCGTCACCCTCGGCGCCGGCGCGCCACTGCTCCCGCGGCGGATGGAGTCCGACCGGCTGCGGCTCGTCGAGGTGGGGCGTACGGGGCAGTTCGTCTCGCTCCGCTACCAGGTGCGCCGCTGACGATCCGGTTATCCACAGGTGCGGCCGGGGGCCGTTGCAGCGGACCGGCGTCCGGCGTTGGCTGCTCGCATGTCTCGGAACATTCCCGGCGGGTTCCGCCGCCATCGGCGCATCGCCGACTCCATGACGCCGGAGCTCTACGCCTGTGTCGAGCGCTCGCTGGCCGCCGAGCGGGCCGGCGACGTCGCGGCCGCCCTCGAGTGGCACCAGGCGGTCCCGATGTTCAGGAAGGGCCGCAACCGGTGGCTCCTCGACCAGCTCGTCCAGCTCGGCGACGACCTGCCCGACTGGGTGTGGGCCCGCTGGATCGCCTACCAGACCGCGCGGTGCGAGGACGGCGACACCGGTCATGTCATCAGGGAATGGCATCGCCGGGTGATCGAGGAGCTCCACCAGGACCTCCTTGAGGACTGCTACCGCCACGAGGGTGACCCGATCAAGGTCGTCGCCCGCGTGCTCGGGGAGTCGTGGGCGTTCCACCAGGCCGTGACGCACGAGGGCGGTGCGCTGACCGCCTTCCTCGACGAGTTCGCGACCGGACGCTTGGCCGAGCACACCGACTTGGTCCGCACCTGGACCGAGGCGCGGATGGGCGGCTACGAGCTCGGCGATCGCCTCCCCGGTGCGCTGCTCCGGGTCCGGGAGGCCGGCGGCGACTGGCTCGAGGCGGTCGACCTCGGCGCGCTCTGCTGCTCGCCCGGGGGCTGGGTGATCGGCCGCCTGGTGCCGAGCGGGACCGGTGATCGACTCATGTTCGACATGCCGCCGCTCGGCGTGCCTTCCGCCGTCGCGCGGGCGGTCGCCGGCTCCGCTGAGGTGGACTGGCTGCAGATCCTGGCGCGCGCCCGGGACGCGGGGCGGATGGCGTCCGCGGCACTCCTCCGGGAGGACTACCAGCTCACCACCGACGTCCTCGACCTCGAGCTGCTCCGTTTCGGCACGCCCGCTCGGGAGCACGGCCGGGTCATGCAGCAGCTCCGGGAGGGACGCGACGAGGTGAGTCCGGCGGCCTACCGCGTGCTCGACCGCGCCCGTCGCGGTGAGGTCGATCCGGCCGACCAGGCGTACGTCGGAGCCGCCGTACTCAACGCCCGTGCCTACCAGGACGCCCGGCGCGACACCGTGCGCTCGGTGGAGACGGCGGCCTGGGCAGGATGGGTCGATCTGGTCCTCGAGCCCGCGCGGACCCGCCTCCTCGAGCTGGCGAAGCTGGGCCTGTCCGCGGCGTGAGTGGACCGCGTGGCGCTCAGCCGCGCGACTGAACCACCCAGATCCAGTTGCCGTCGGGGTCGTTGATCGAGAACATCCGCGGCACGGGCCCCTCTCCACCGATCCGCTCGCCGACCTGGACACCCTCGGTGCCGCTCAGCCGGTCGTACTCGGCGTCCACGTCGGGGGTCTCGACACCGATGCTGCCCCCGCCGGGCTGGCCGCCCATCGGCAGGTTGAGGGCGAGCACCGTGGCGGACCCGGGCGGTGCGACCTCGACCCACCGGCCGGCGTCGCCGCCGTCCTCGAACGACGTCTCGGAGCGAAGCTCCCAGCCCAGCTTCTGGGTGTAGAACGCGATCGCCGCGTCCTGGTCTGCGACCGAGAACATGGCCGTACCGATGTTGTTGATCGTGGTCATGCATCGACCTTGTCACCGCCGCCGATCGACGACAAGCACCAGTTGTGACGCTGCTCCAACCCCGCCGTGACGTGCCCGACCAGGAATGTCGGTGGCTTCTGGTGTGATGGAGGTATGTCGATCTCGGTGCTCGCCTCCCCTCCCGGGGAGCCTGGTGACGCGTCGTTGGATGCCAGCGGCGACGTCTTGGCGGCGTTGCGGGCATCGAGGCAGCGGGAGGCGGCCGAGCAGGTCCTCCAGGCGCGGCTGGCGTTGGACTACTGCGCGTTCAACTCCCCGGACTCGCGTCATCCGGCCGCGACGGTGCCGGGCACCGAGGGTGAGCTGGCCCTGGCCGGGGAGGGCGCGCCCGGGGTGGCGGAGTTCGCGGTGGTGGAGTTCGGTGCTGCGGCCGGGATGTCGACCGACGCCGCGCGTCTCCATCTCGGTCGGGTTCTCGAGCTCGGCCACCGGCTGCGGCAGACCTGGCGCCGGGTGGGGGCCGGGCAGGTGCCGGTGTGGCGGGCGTTGCGGATCGCCGACCTCACCCAGTGTCTGCCGCCGGAGGGCGCGGCCTGGGTCGACGCCCAGGTCGCACCGGTGGCCGGGCGGGTCGGTCCGCGTGTGCTGGAGCGGCTGGTCGAGGAGGCGATCGTCCGGTTCGACCCCGAGACCGCCGCCCGCACCGCGCTGGAGGCCCTGGAGACCCGGCACGCCACCGTGACGGTCGAGCAGCACCTGTCCGACCTCGGTGCGGCGGCGTTGTCGACCGGCCGGGTCGATGCGGTCCTCGACGTGGCCGACGCGCTCGACCTCGACACGATCCTCGCCGAGCTGGCCGCCGAGCTGGCCGCGGCCGGTGACACCGACCCCCTCGACGTACGCCGGGCCAAGGCGCTCGGCCTGCTGGCGCGCGGTGAGGCCGTCGACCTGCCCGACGGTGTGACACCGCGGCGCCGGCGGGCGGTGGTGCTGCACGTCCACCTGGCCGAGGCCGCGCTGCGGGGCTACGGCGACGGGATCGGCGAGCTCACCACCGCCACCGGGCACCGGCTCGGTCTCGTTACCGTCGAGCAGGTCCAGGAGTGGTGCGGCACCACCGGTGCGACGGTCACCGTGAAGCCCGTGCTCGACCTCGCCGAGACCCTCACCTCGACCGGCTACCAGCCCTCGACCCGGCTGCGGGACCAGGTCGTCGCCGTCCATGTCGTGTGCGCCTTCCCCCACTGCCACCGCCCGGCCGACAACCTCGACCTCGACCACATCGTCGAGCACGCCCAGGGCGGCCCGACGACCAGCGACAACCTTGCCCCGCTGTGTCGAAGACACCACCGCGCCAAGACCTTCGGCCACTGGACCTACCTCAGGCTCGGACCGGCCGAATACCTCTGGACCAGTCCCCACGGCTACCAGTGGGTCAAGGACACCGACGGAACCCGAGACGTCTCCCCCGACCTCCGCAACACCGGCTGATCAGCCCACCAGGGTCGGCGTGGCCGACCTGATCGTCAGCTGTTGCGGTGCGCCGGTCTTGGAGACCGTGCCGTCGACCCGAGCCCACGCTCCGCCGTCGATCTGGAAGTCGGCCTCCCAGACGGTGTCGACGCTCGCCGCGACGGTGCCCTTCTTCAGGTAGCGGTGCGTCACGTCGAGCGTCGGGTAGGCCGCGCCCGGCTCGGCCGTCGTCTGGTTGCTGCCGTCTCCGTAGTGCCACGCGAAGCTGCGCGGCCGGATCTTGAACCGGACCTGGTGGCCCAGGAGCGTCACGGTCCGCTCGAAGGGCTGCGCCACGGTGTAGAAGTTCGTGTCGAAGTTGACCAGCGTCGCGCCGCCGGGTGGCTGGATGACAAGGACGGACTCAGGAAGGGGGATCTGGCGGAACGCGTTCTGGACGTCTGCTTGAGATGGACCGGTGGGTGCCGAGGCTGCGACAGAGCAGTTGTCATATCCGTTGATGAGGTGACCGTCTGCGGTCTCGAGGTAGGTCATGACCATCTCGGTGCCGTTTGGGCACAAGCGCGGGCTGCTACACGTGAGGTTCTCATTGAGTGGCACCTGGCATACCGCCTCGGTGACGGGCGTTCCCGCCGGTTCAGCCGAGACCACTCCTGCTGCGGATGAGTCAGATTCCCCCGGATCTGCATGTCCTGGAGTGGTCTCCACCGCACTCGTCCAGAAGGAATCCTCGTCCGCGCCGGTGTGGGGGTCTCCCGCATAAGACGCCGCGCTCAAAGCCGGGGACATACCAATCAGGAGGGCCAGGCCTGCACAATGGACTCGAACTGTCATGACGCCGCCTCGATCTGGGCGACACGCCATCCGTCTCCGTCCTGCATGAGCAAAAAGCGAGTCCTCGTCGCGGTGGCTGGGCGCCTTGTATCGCGGTTGTCGCCCGGGTAGTCGTGGATTTCCACAGTGCTTTTTACCGAGGCTGTGACGTGCGCAATCGCGACCTGCCCTGCCCAGCCGAGCTCCACGGTTGAGTTTTGGAGTGTGGAGTCGCCCCCCACGATTCGACCGCCTGCTTTGTAGACCTTCGACACGGTCCGAACACCCGCCGAGCATCCAGTACATCCTTCAGCGCTCAGCGCAGAGATCGCTGGCGTGTCGCCGGTGTGCTCCGCGTAATTCACGACACTTACGAAGTGTCTGACGAACGCCTTCGCCCCGGCCTTCGTGTGCGCCTTCGCAGGCGCCGGCATCACCGGCGGGCTGGGAGCCGCTGACGGTGAGGCCGACGGCGAAGCAGATGACGTGGACGGCCGCGGCGGAGCCGGCGCGGGATCGGCGTCGCCGGAGCACCCGGCGAGCGCGAGCAGTCCGAGGGTGAGGACCGCAGTGAGAGGTCGCCTCATGGTCGTCCTTCCCGAGAACGCGGTGAGATGAAGCGCTATGCGGGACGGTAGCCCCAAGCCAGCGACCCTGGAAGAGCGAAGCCGCAGCCTGTGGAGAAGCTCAGAGCGAGAGCGACGCCGCCTTCACCTTCTCGATCGCGTCAACCGGTCCGTCGAACGCCACGGACGCCACGGACACCCGCCCGCTGAGGAACAGCAGCACCTCCGACACCGGACCGGAGACGACGACGGGCGACGGGCCCGAGCGCAGGACGGTGCGGCGCGTTCCCGACGCGATGACGAGCGGTACGTCGACCCGGCGGCCCTGGATCCGACCGACCAGCGAGGCCGAGAGCCAGAGCTCGCGCTCGTCGCGGGAGGAGAGCGGCCGTATCGTCCACGACGGCTGCGCCCGGCGTACGTCCTCGTGGTGGACGAACATCTCCATCCCGTTGAGCACGGGGTCCACGACGGACAGCAGCAGCGGCACCGCGCGCAGCTGCGCGACGAGCGAGGCCAGGTCGCGCGACGCCAGCTCGGCGGTGGCCCGATCCTTCGCGACCAACCGGCGCTCGCGCACCAGGAGGTGGATGACGAGGTCCTTGACCGTCCACCCGGCGCACATCGTCGGCGCAGGCGCTCCGAGCGACAGCGCGAGCGACGCGAGCTCGGCGCGCTCCCGCGCGGCGAGCGAACCGGTGAAGGGTCGGGGTACGAGCGAGGTCAGCACGGCCCCGACACTAGACTCCCCCCTGTGAGTGGCGACGGACCGAACAGGCGCGCCACCACGCTCGATGGCTTCAAGGTCCTGTGGGTCGCGATCAAGCGCGAGCCGTGGGTCTTCACCGCGTCGACCGTCGGCAGTGCGCTGTTCGGGGTGCTGACCGTCGCCGATGCCTGGGTGCTCGGCTGGTCCACCGACCACGTCCTGCTGCCCGCCTTCGACGGGGACCACGTGGGTGCGGCGGCGATGTGGGCGGTGCTCGGCCTCTTCGTCGGTGTCGCGATCCTGCGCGCGGTCGGCATCGTGGCTCGCAGGCTGGGGGCCGGGGTGATGCAGTACCGCATGCAGGCCCACACCCGACGGGCGGTGACCCGGCAGTACCTCGACCTCCCGATGGCCTGGCACCAGGCCCACCCCACCGGCGAGCTGCTCAGCAACGCCAACAGCGACGTCGAGGCGGCCTGGGGCCCGATCGCGCCGCTGCCCATGGCCGTCGGCACCGTCGTGATGATGGTCGTCGCGGTCATCCAGATGCTGGTCGCGGACGTGGTGCTGGCAGGGGTCGGGCTGCTCGTCTTCCCGGCGGTCGTCACCGCGAACCTCGTCTACCAGCGGTTCAGCTCGCCGCTGATGACCCGCGCCCAGCAGCTGCGCGCCGAGCTCAGCGAGGTCGCCCACGAGTCCTTCGACGGCGCGCTCGTCGTCAAGACGCTCGGCCGCGAGCAGGAGGAGACCGACCGCTTCGGCCGCAAGGCCCGCGAGCTGCGCGACGTCAACATCCGCGCCGGCCGGATCCGCGCCGCGTTCGACCCCGCCCTGGCCGCCCTCCCGAACCTCGGTGTCCTCGTCGTGCTGCTCGTCGGCGTCATCCGCGTGCGCGACGGCGCCACGGTCGCCGGCGACGTCGTCACCGTCGCCTACCTCCTCACCATCGTGTCCTTCCCGATCCGCTCGATCGGGTGGCTGCTCGGCGAGTTCCCCCGCAGCGTCGTCGGCTGGCGGCGGGTCCGCGCCGTCCTCGACGCCACCGGGGCCATGGCGTACGGCGACCGGCGACTCGCCCCCGACACGGCCGGGGCGCGGCTGACCGTGGAGCAGCTGGCGTTCGCCTACGACCCTGCCCAGCCGCTGCTGACCGACGTCACGTTCGAGGCCGAGCCGGGCCGGACCGTCGCCGTCGTCGGCGCGACGGCGTCCGGCAAGAGCACGCTCACCACCCTGCTCACCCGTCTGGTCGACCCGGCCAGCGGCCGGGTGGCCGTCGACGGCACCGACCTGCGCGACCTCGCGGCCGGCGAGCTCGCCACCGCCGTCGCCGTGGTGCCGCAGAGCGCGTTCCTCTTCGACGACACCGTCCGGGGCAACGTCACGCTCGGCAACGACCGGATCTCCGACGAGGAGGTCTGGGACGCGCTCCGCACCGCCCAGGCGGACGGCTTCGTCGCCGCCCTCCCGAACGGGCTCGACACGCGGCTGGGGGAGCGCGGCACCAGTCTCTCCGGCGGCCAGCGTCAGCGTCTGTCGCTCGCGCGGGCGCTGGTCAGGAGGCCGCGGCTGCTGATCCTCGACGACGCGACCTCGGCGGTCGACCCGGAGGTCGAGCAGCGCATCCTCGCCGGCCTCAGGGAGCACGACAGCACCCTCGTCGTCGTCGCCTACCGCAAGGCCACGATCGCCCTCGCCGACGAGGTGGTGCACCTCGCCGACGGCCGGATCCGGGACCGCGGCACCCACGCCGAGCTGCTGGCCCGCAACGCGGCCTACGCCGAGCTCGTCAACGCCTACGAGACCCAGGCAGAGGAGGTGGAGCAGACGTGAGCGAGATGAGCACCGGCGCCGAGCTCGGCGCCCTCGCGACGCTGCGGCAGGGCGTCAGGCACTCGCCCGAGCTGACGTCGGGCATCAGGGTCACGCTCCTCCTCGCGGTCCTCGCGAGCGCCGGCCAGGTGGTCGTGCCGATCGCGGTGCAGCAGACCCTCGACCGGGGCATCGGCGCGAAGGGCGGGCCCGACCTCGGGTTCACGCTGGCGGCCGCAGCGATCAGCGCCGTCGCGATCGTGCTGACCGGCCTGTCGTCGTACCTGATGACGAGCCGGCTCTTCACCGCCTCCGAGCGCGGTCTCGCGACCCTGCGCACCAAGGCCTTCCGGCACGTCCACGACCTGCCCATGCTCACCCAGAACACCGAGCGGCGCGGCGCGCTCGTCAGCCGGGTGACCAGCGACGTCGACCAGATCAGCCAGTTCCTCGTCTTCGGCGGCATCCTCTTCGTCGTCAGCATCGGGCAGGTGCTCGTCGCGACCGTCGTGATGGCCGTCTACTCCTGGCAGCTGGCGATCGTGGTCTGGGTGGCGTTCGCCCCGCTCTTCGTGAGCATCCGGTGGTTCCAGCGCAAGCTGAGCGACGCCTACACCCAGGTGCGCCAGAACGTCGGGGCGCTGCTGTCGGCCGTCTCCGAGCCCGTCGTCGGCGCCGCCGTGGTCAAGGCGTACGCCGTCGAGGCCCGCACCCAGCAGCGCATCGACGCCGCTGTCGACGCCAACATGACCGCGCAGACCCGGGCCCAGCAGTTCACCGTCTTCTCCTTCTCCCTCGGCGGCATCTCCGCGGGCTTCGCCAATGCCGGCGTGCTGCTGGTCGGCGTGTGGCTGGGCGCGGCGCACGGCATGACCGCCGGCCGGGTGCTCGCGTTCGCGTTCCTCGTCACGCTCTTCGTCGGCCCGGTGCAGATGGGCACCCAGATCCTGACCGACGCGCAGAACGCCATCGCGAGCTGGCGTCGCGTCATCGGCGTCCTGGAGACCCCGGCCGACCTCGTCGATCCCGGGCCGGACGGCCAGACGCTGCCGCGCGCCGCCGTCGACGTCAGGTTCGACCACGTCACGTTCGCCTACCCGGGCGGCCGCCCGGTGCTGCACGACGTCGACCTCACCATCGACGCCGGCCGCCGCGTCGCCGTCGTCGGGGAGACCGGCAGCGGCAAGTCGACCATCGCCAAGCTGCTCACCCGCCTGATGGACCCCACGGAGGGCTCGGTCCGGCTCGACGGCGTCGACCTGCGCGCCATCCGACAGGACAGCCTGCGCAGCAGCGTCGTGCTCGTGCCGCAGGAGGGCTTCCTCTTCGACGACACCATCGCGGCCAACGCGCGCTACGGCCGCCTCGACGCGACGTACGACGACATCAGCCGTGCCGCGGACGAGCTGGGGCTGGGCGACTGGCTGGCTGGGCTGCCCCGCGGCCTGGACACCCGGGCGGGCCAGCGCGGCGAGGCGCTCAGCGCGGGGGAGCGACAGCTGGTCGCCCTGCTGCGCGCCCAGCTCGCCGATCCCGACCTGCTGGTCCTCGACGAGGCGACCAGCGCCGTCGACCCGGCCCTGGAGATGCGGATCGGCCGGGCGCTGGAGCGGCTGATGTCGGGCCGCACCAGCGTCACGATCGCGCACCGCCTGTCCACGGCGGAGAACGCCGACGAGGTGGTCGTCATCGACGCCGGCCGCATCGTCCAGCGCGGACCGCACGACGAGCTGGTCAGGGAGCACGGGTCGGTCTACGACCGGCTGCATCGGTCGTGGGTGGCGCAGCAGGGGAGAATGGGCGCATGAGCCTCGATCCCGCCATCGCCGCGCGCCTCAAGCGCACCCTGAACGGCCTGATCCCGGCGATCGTGCAGCAGCACGACACCGGCGAGGTGCTGATGCTCGCCTGGATGGACGACGAGGCCCTCTCCCGGACGCTGACCACCGGTCGGGCGACGTACTGGTCCCGCAGCCGCCAGGACTACTGGGTCAAGGGCCAGACCTCCGGCCACCGCCAGTGGGTCAAGGAGGTCCGCCTCGACTGCGACGGCGACGCCCTGCTCGTGAAGGTCGACCAGGAGGGCGCGGCCTGCCACACCGGCGACCGCACCTGCTTCGACGCCGATCTGCTGTCGTGACCGTGGACAGGCGCCGCCGCAGCTTCGGCCCGGTCGTCCTCGTGGGACTGGCCTCGGCGGGGCTGACGGCGCTCGCCGGCCACAAGCCGTGGGTCGGCTTCGGCGACGCTGTGGTGAACAGTGGAGGCGGCCTCGGCCGGCCCGAGGTGGAGGCGCTGGCCCTGGTCGCGCTCGCCGCATGGGGCGTCCTGCTCGTGACCCGCAGCCGGGCCCGCCGTGCGGTGGCCGTCCTGGCGGTCGTGGCCGGCGTCGCCGCAGCGGCGCTCGCCGTCCACGGGCTGCTCGACGACCGGCCGGTCGACATCGGCTGGTTCTCCTACGACGACGCACAGCCGACACCGCACAAGACCGCCTGGGGCTGGATCGCCCTCGGCGGCGCCGTCCTGACCACGCTGGCCGCGCTCGCCGCCTTCCGGGCGGCGCCCGGCTGGCCCGAGATGGGCCGCAAGTACGACGCCCCGGCCGGTGCGGCCGCGCCTGCGGTCCCGCTCCAGGAGCAGTCCAGCATCGACGTCTGGAAGGCACTCGACCAGGGCAACGATCCGACCGCCGACCGGACCACGGAGCGACCCGAATAGACTGCTGCCGCGACTATCGCGCCACACCCGCAGCTTGATCGAAGGAGTCCCCATGCCCGACAGCCACCACGGAAACACTCCGGCCGCCTGGAGCGCCGTCGCTGTGGCGTTGATCGGCTTCATGGTGGGAAGCGTCGGCCTCATGCTGAGCCCGGCCAACTACGTCGTCTTCTGGATCGGCGTCGCCCTGGTCCTCCTCGCCGGCGTGCTCTTCGGCGTCCTCGCCAAGCTCGGCTTCCACGGCGGCCACTAGTCGCATGACGGCGCGGGCGGCGCGGGCGGAACGGCTGCGTGCGCCGCTGGTCACGATCGGCACGCTGAGCGCGGCGACCCTCGCGCTGCACCTGCGCGACCCGCACCAGCAGGGCAGCTGGGGCTTCTGCCCGCTCGCCATGATGGGCGTCTACTGCCGCGGCTGCGGCGGCCTCCGCGCGGTCAACGACCTCACCGACGGCAACGTCGGGGCTGCGGTCTCGAGCAACGTGCTGGTCGCCGTCGGGATCCCGATCGCCGTCGCCGTGCTCGCGCTCTGGGCGGTCCGCGCCTGGCGGGGGACGCCCATGCGCCCGATCCCAGAGCGCGCCCAGCACACGCTGTGGTGGACCGCCGGGGTCGTCGCGCTGGCGTTCATGGTGCTCCGCAACACGCCGACCGGGGCCTGGCTGGCTCCCTGAGCCGCGCGGCGTCTCAGCCCTCCCGGGCGGCGGCAGCCGGTTGGGTCCCGCATGAAACACTCAGAGGCGCAGCGACGCAGCGGGAGAGGAACACAGCGTGTCAGAGGGTGTGCTCGGCGAGATCATCGCCGGCGTCCGCATCGACCTCGAGGAGCGCCGGGCCGGTGTGAGCGAGGCGGACCTGCGCGCCGCCCTCGCCGACGTCGACCCGCCCCGTGACCCGATGCCACACTTCCGCGCCGCGGGCAGCAGCGTGATCGCCGAGGTCAAGCGCAGGAGCCCCAGCAAGGGCGCCCTCGCCGACATCCCCGACCCGGCGGTGCTGGCCCGGGCCTACGCCCGCGGGGGAGCGGGCGCGATCAGCGTCCTCACCGAGCAGCGCCGCTTCGGCGGGAGCCTCGCCGACCTGCGCGCGGTGCGCGCGGCGGTCGACGTACCGCTGCTGCGCAAGGACTTCACCGTCGAGCCCTACCAGGTCCTCGAGGCGCGGGCGGCGGGCGCGGACCTCGTCCTGCTGATGTGCTCGGCGCTCGACGACGACAGCCTGCGCGCGCTCTACGAGCTGACCCGCGAGCTGGGGATGCGGGCGCTCGTCGAGGTCCACGACGAGACCGAGACCGAGCGCGCGGTGGCGCTCGGCGCCGAGCTGGTCGGCGTCAACGCGCGCAACCTCAAGACCCTCACCGTCGACGGCGACACGTTCGCCCGGCTGGCCCCCGGCATCCCCGACGACCGGGTCAAGGTCGCCGAGTCGGGCATCTTCGGCGCGGCCGACGTCGCGCGGGTCGTCGCCGAGGGCGCCCGCGTGGTGCTCGTCGGCGAGGCGCTGGTCAAGGACGGCGACCCCGAGTCCGCCGTCCGCAGCATGACGGGAGTGACCCAGTGAGTGACCCAGTGACGAACCCAGTGACGAACCCAGTGACGAACCCAGTGAGCTTCGACGCGGACGACAAGGGCTGGTTCGGCGGCCCCCTCGAGGGCTTCGGCGGCAAGTACATGCCCGAGGCGCTGATGAAGGCGCTCGACGAGCTCGACGCGGCCTGGCAGGAGGCGAAGGCCGACCCCGCGTTCGTCGCCGACTTCGAGGCGATCCTGCGCGACTACGCCAACCTGCCCAGCCCGCTCTACGAGGCCAAGCGGCTCTCGGAGTCGGTCGGCCGACGCATCCTGCTCAAGCGCGAGGACCTCAACCACACCGGCGCGCACAAGATCCGCAACGTCCTCGGCCAGGCGCTGCTGACCAAGCGGATGGGGAAGTCCCGGGTGATCGCGGAGACCGGCGCCGGCCAGCACGGCGTCGCCAGCGCCACCGCCGCGGCCTACTTCGGCCTCGACTGCACCGTCTACATGGGCAAGGTCGACACCGAGCGCCAGGCGCTCAACGTCGCCCGCATGCAGCTGCTCGGCGCGGAGGTCATCCCCGTCGAGTCCGGCAGCGCGACCCTCAAGGATGCGATCAACGAGGCGCTGCGCGACTGGGTCTCCAGCGTCGAGACGACCGCCTACCTCTTCGGCACGGCCGCCGGCCCGCACCCGTTCCCGACGCTCGTGCGCGACCTCGTCCGCGGCATCGGCGACGAGGCCCGCGCGCAGTCGCTCGAGCAGTACGGCGCCCTGCCGGACGCGATCGCCGCCTGCGTGGGCGGCGGGTCGAACGCGATCGGGCTCTTCACGGCGTTCCTCGACGACGCCGACGTGCGCATCTACGGCTTCGAGGCGGGCGGCGACGGCTTCGACACCGGCCGGCACGCCGCCACGATCACCGCCGGCGACACAGGCGTGCTGCACGGGGCCCGCACCTACGTGCTGCAGGACGACGACGGCCAGACCATCGAGTCGCACTCGATCTCGGCCGGCCTGGACTACCCGGGCGTCGGGCCGCAGCACTCCTGGCTGGCCAAGACGGGCCGTGCCACCTACCAGCCGGTGACCGACGCCGAGGCGATGGAGGCCTTCGCCCTGCTCTCCCGCACCGAGGGGATCATCCCGGCCATCGAGTCGGCGCACGCCGTCGCCGGCGCCCTGCGGATCGCGCCCGACCTGCCCGAGGGCTCGACCATCCTGGTCAACCTCAGTGGTCGCGGCGACAAGGACATGGGCACGGCCGTGGAGTGGTTCGGCCTGGGCCAGGCCAAGCCCGACGGCACACCGGTCGGCGCCACCGACGCCCAGATCGCCGAGGGGGCGAAGTCATGACCGGCCCCAGCGCCAGCACCAGCACCGCGTTCGAGAAGGCGAAGGCCGACGGCCGGGCCGCGCTGATCGGCTACCTGCCCGCCGGCTTTCCCGACGTCGACGGCGCGATCGACGGCCTCAAGGCCATGGTCGTGGCAGGCTGCGACGTCATCGAGATCGGGCTGCCCTACAGCGACCCGGTCATGGACGGGCCGACCATCCAGGCCGCCGCCCAGCAGGCGCTCGACGGCGGCGTCCGCACGCGCGACGTGCTCCGCACGGTCGAGGCGGTCGCCGCCACGGGCGTCCCCACGGTGGTGATGACCTACTGGAACCCCATCGAGAGGTACGGCGTGGAGCGCTTCGCGGCCGACCTCGCCAACGCGGGCGGCGCCGGCCTGATCACCCCCGACATCACACCGGACTACGCCGACGCCTGGATCGCCGCCGCAGACGCGCACGACCTCGACAGGGTCTTCCTGGTCGCCCCGTCGAGCACCGACGAGCGGATCGCGATGACGACCGCCGCCTCCCGCGGCTTCGTCTACGCGACGGGCGTCATGGGCGTCACGGGCGGGCGCCGGGCCACCGCCGAGGTGGTCGGCCCGCTCATCGCGCGGACGAAGGCCACGACGGATCTCCCGGTCGGCGTCGGCGTCGGCGTCAGCACCGGCGAGCAGGCCGCCGAGCTCGCGGAGTACGCCGACGGGGTGATCGTCGGCAGCGCCTTCGTGCGGGCCCTGCTCGACAACGCGGGTGACCGCTCGGCCGGGCTGCGCGCCCTGTCGGCGCTCACCGAGGAGCTGGCTGCGGGCGTCCGGCGTGCGTAGGGCGCTCGTCGCCGCGCTCGCGGCCGGGCTGCTCGCCCTCTCGGCCTGCGGAGGCGGGGGAGGCGCGGGCGAGGTCGCGTTCTCCGGCGTCACCCACGACGCCTACCACGTCCCGGCCACGTCGCTGACGGACACCGACGGGTCGCCGTACTCGCTGACCGAGGACACGAAGAAGCCGCTCACGCTGGTGTTCTTCGGCTACACGCACTGCCCCGACATCTGCCCGATGGTGATGTCGAGCCTCACCAGCGCGATGACGCGCCTGAAGAAGGCCGATCGTGAGAAGGTCGACGTCGTGTTCGTGACGACCGACCCGGCGCGGGACACGGCGGGAGTGCTGCGCAAGTATCTCGACCGCTACGACCCGAGCTTCATCGGGCTCACCGGCGACCTGCAGACGATCGTGGACGTGGCCAAGCCGCTCGCGATCTACGTCGCCGACGGCACCAAGCTGCCCAGCGGCGGCTACGACCTCAACACCCACAGCACCCAGGTGAGCGCGATCGGGAGCGACGACACCAGCACGGTCCTGTGGGACATGGACACCTCCTCGGCGCAGTTCGCGGCCGACGTACAGGCGCTGCTGCACGGGAAGGCCCCCCAGGAATGACGATCGCCCCAGCGATGACCGCGATGAGCATCCCCAGCCCGTCGCAGGGCGTCTGGCACCTCGGCCCGGTGCCGATCCGCGGCTACGCGCTGTGCATCGTGCTCGGCATCTTCATCGCCGTGTGGATCAGCGAGCGCCGCTGGGTGGCCCGCGGCGGCAAGGCGGGGCAGATCCAGGACATCGGGCTCTGGGCGGTGCCCTTCGGCATCATCGGCGCCCGGCTCTACCACGTGGCCACCGACCACGACCTCTACTTCGGGGCGGGCCGCAGCGCCTGGGACATCCTCTACATCTGGCACGGCGGCCTCGGGATCTGGGGCGGCATCGCCGGCGGGGCGCTCGGCGCCTACATCGGCGCCCGGCAGCACGACATCCGCATGCGGCCGCTCATGGACGTGATCGCGCCCAGCCTGCTCGTCGCGCAGGCGCTCGGGCGGTTCGGCAACTGGTTCAACCAGGAGCTCTACGGCCGCCCGACCGACCTGCCGTGGGGCCTGAAGATCGACGAGGCGCACCGCGTCCCGGGGTACGCCGACTTCGCCACGTTCCACCCGACGTTCCTCTACGAGGCGCTGTGGAACCTGGCCGGCTTCGCGCTCATCCTGTGGCTCGAGCGCCCCAGAAATGGGCGCAGCGGGATCGGCTACGGCCGCGTGATGGCGCTCTACGTCATCATCTACACCGCCGGCCGGTTCTGGATCGAGCAGCTCCGCATCGACACCGTCGAGCTGCACGACGTCTTCGGTCTGCGGTTCAACGTGTGGACCTCGATCGTGCTGTTCGTGGCGGCCGTCGCCTACTTCGTCTGGAGCCTGCGCCGCAACCCGGGCCGCGAGTCCCAGGTGTACGCCGACCGGCCGGCCGAGGCCCCCGCTCCCGCCGCGGAGGACTGACAGGCGGACGGTCCGTGCGGCCGCTCGTCACCCAGTGGTAACGTGCGCGTATCGCGTGGGCCAATGCCGTCCCAAGCTGTTTCTTGCCGAACCGCATGGCGCACGCCTCTCCCAGCCTCGCTGGTCTGACGTTGCGCATGCACGAAGTCGACGGGAGAGCTTCGGTGCCCTACTCGCACTCGTTCCCCTCGCCCCAGGGCCTCTACGACCCCCGTTTCGAGCGTGACGCCTGTGGCGTGGCCTTCGTAGCGACCCTGACCGGCGTACCCAGCCACGAGATCGTCCGCAAGGGCATCATCGCCCTGGAGAACCTCGACCACCGCGGTGCCGCGGGCGCCGAGGTCAACTCCGGGGACGGTGCCGGCATCCTCCTCCAGGTCCCCGACGCGTTCCTGCGGGCGGTGGCGGGGTTCGACCTGCCCACCGCCGGCGCCTACGCCGTCGGCACCGCCTTCCTCCCGGGCGGCGAGGACGACGTCACCAAGGCCAAGCAGCGCATCGAGGAGATCGCCGCCGAGGAGGGCCTCGACGTCCTCGGCTGGCGCCCCGTGCCGGTCGAGCCGGCGACCCTCGGCCCGACCGCCCTCGCGGTCATGCCGAGCTTCGAGCAGCTCTTCGTCGCGGGCGCGGGCAAGCGCCTCACCGGCATGGCGCTCGAGCGTCTGGCCTTCGTGCTGCGCAAGCGCGCCGAGCGGGAGACCGACGTCTACTTCCCGTCGCTGTCGTGCCGCACCCTGGTCTACAAGGGCATGCTCACCACCGCCCAGCTCGCCGACGTCTTCCCCGACCTGCGCGATGAGCGGATCGCCTCGGCCATCGCCGTGGTGCACTCGCGGTTCTCGACCAACACCTTCCCGAGCTGGCCGCTGAGCCACCCGTTCCGGTTCATCGCCCACAACGGCGAGATCAACACCGTGATGGGCAACCGCAACTGGATGCGGGCCCGCGAGGCGCTGCTGACCTCCGACCTGATCCCCGGCGACCTCGAGCGGATCTTCCCGATCTGCACGCCCGGCGCGTCGGACTCGGCGAGCTTCGACGAGGTGCTCGAGCTGCTCCATATGGGCGGCCGCAGCCTCCCGCACTCGGTGCTGATGATGATCCCGGAGGCCTGGGAGAACCACGGCGAGATGGACGCGCAGCGGCGCGCCTTCTACGAGTTCCACTCCACGCTGATGGAGCCGTGGGACGGCCCGGCCAACGTCGTCTTCACCGACGGGACCCAGGTCGGCGCCGTCCTCGACCGCAACGGCCTGCGCCCGGGGCGCTACTGGGTCACCGACGACGGGCTGGTCATCTACGGCTCCGAGGCCGGCGTCCTGCACGACATCGACCCGGCCACGGTGGTCCGCAAGGGCCGGATGCAGCCGGGCCGGATGTTCCTCATCGACACCGACGAGCACCGGATCATCGAGGACGACGAGATCAAGGCCGAGCTCGCTGCCGAGAACCCCTACGACGAGTGGCTGCACGCGGGCCTGATCAAGCTCGAGGACGTCCCCGAGCGCGAGCACATCGTCCACACGCACGCGTCGGTCACCCGCCGCCAGCAGGTCTTCGGCTACACCGAGGAGGAGCTCCGCGTCCTCCTCACGCCGATGGCCAACACCGGCGCCGAGCCGATCGGCTCGATGGGCACCGACAGCCCGATCGCGGCCCTGAGCGACAAGCCGCGGCTGCTGTTCGACTACTTCGCGCAGCTCTTCGCGCAGGTCACCAACCCGCCGCTGGACGCGATCCGCGAGGAGCTCGTCACGAGCCTCGCGGGCACGATCGGGCCGGAGGCCAACCTGCTCGAGCCGACCCCCGCGTCGTGCCGCCAGGTCGTGCTGCCGTTCCCGGTCATCTCCAACGACGACCTCGCCAAGATCCGGCACATCAACCGCGACGGCGACATGCCGGGATTCATCGCGCACGTCTCACGCGGCCTGTACGACGTCCACGGCGGTGGGTCGGCGATGGCGGCCCGGCTCGACGAGATCTGCGCCGAGGTCTCCGAGGCGATCGCCGGCGGCGCCCGGATCATCCTGCTCAGCGACCGTCACTCGACGGCCGACCTGGCGCCGATCCCGTCGCTGCTCCTCACCGGCGCCGTGCACCACCACCTCGTCCGCGAGAAGACCCGCACCCAGGTCGGCCTGCTGGTCGAGGCCGGCGACGTCCGCGAGGTCCACCACGTGGCACTGCTCGTCGGCTACGGCGCGACGGCCGTGAACCCCTACCTCGCCATGGAGTCGGTCGAGGACCTCGCCCGCGAGGGCCACTACGTCAAGGCCGAGCCCGAGGCCGCGGTCGCGAACCTCATCAAGGCGCTCGGCAAGGGTGTCCTGAAGGTCATGTCGAAGATGGGCGTCTCGACGGTCGCGTCCTACATGGGCGCCCAGATCTTCGAGTCCGTCGGCCTGTCGCGGTCGGTGGTCGACAAGTACTTCACCGGCACGGTCTCCAAGCTCGGCGGCGTCGACCTCGACGTGATCGCGGAGGAGGTCGCGAGGCGGCACGCCTCGGCGTACCCGCGGGGCGGCGTGGCACCTGCCCACCGCGAGCTCGCGATCGGCGGCGAGTACCAGTGGCGCCGCGAGGGCGAGCCGCACCTGTTCGACCCGGAGACCGTCTTCCGGCTCCAGCACGCCACCCGGGCCGGCCGCTACGACATCTTCAAGCAGTACACGTCGCGGGTGGACGAGCAGTCCGAGCGGCTGATGACGCTGCGCGGCCTGTTCCGCTTCAAGGACGGCGAGGAGACCGGCCGCCGGCCGATCTCGATCGACGAGGTGGAGCCGGCCAGCCAGATCGTGAAGCGGTTCTCGACGGGCGCGATGTCCTACGGCTCGATCTCCCAGGAGGCGCACGAGACCCTCGCCATCGCCATGAACATGCTGGGCGCGAAGTCCAACACGGGCGAGGGCGGCGAGGACCCGGAGCGGCTCTACGACCCGGCCCGGCGCAGCGCGATCAAGCAGGTCGCGTCCGGCCGGTTCGGCGTCACCAGCGAGTACCTCACCAACGCCGACGACATCCAGATCAAGATGGCGCAGGGCGCCAAGCCCGGCGAGGGCGGCCAGCTGCCCGGCCACAAGGTCTACCCGTGGGTGGCCCGGACCCGGCACTCGACGCCGGGCGTCGGCCTGATCAGCCCTCCGCCGCACCACGACATCTACTCGATCGAGGACCTGGCGCAGCTGATCCACGACCTCAAGAACGCCAACCCCGCTGCGCGGGTGCACGTCAAGCTCGTGGCCGAGGTCGGCGTCGGGACGGTCGCGGCGGGCGTCTCGAAGGCGCACGCCGACGTGGTGCTCATCTCCGGCCACGACGGCGGCACCGGCGCCTCGCCGCTGACGTCGCTCAAGCACGCGGGCGGCCCCTGGGAGCTCGGCCTCGCCGAGGCGCAGCAGACGCTGCTCCTCAACGGGCTGCGCGACCGGATCGTCGTCCAGACCGACGGCCAGCTCAAGACCGGTCGCGACGTCGTCATCGCCGCGCTGCTGGGCGCCGAGGAGTACGGCTTCGCCACCGCTCCGCTGGTGGTCGCCGGCTGCATCCTCATGCGGGTCTGCCACCTCGACACCTGCCCGGTGGGTGTCGCGACGCAGAACCCGCTGCTGCGCGAGCGCTTCACCGGCCAGGCCCAGCACATCGTCAACTTCTTCATGTACCTCGCCGAGGAGGTGCGCGAGATCCTCGCCGAGCTCGGGTTCCGCTCCCTCGAGGAGGCGATCGGCCAGGTCGAGGTGCTCGACGCCCGGCGGGCGATCGACCACTGGAAGGCGTCGGGGCTCGACCTGTCCCCGATCTTCCACAAGGTCGAGCTGCCCGGTCAGTTCGCCGAGCAGGCCCTGCGTCGTGTGACGTCGCAGGACCACGGCCTGGAGCGGTCGCTCGACGTCACCACGCTGCTGCCGCTCGTCGGCCCGGCGATCGAGCACGGCGAGCCGGTGCGGGCCCAGGTGCAGATCACCAACGTCAACCGCACCGTCGGCACGATCGTCGGTCACGAGGTCACCAAGAAGTACCGCGGCGGCGGCCTCCCGGACGGCACCATCGACCTGACCTTCATCGGGTCGGCCGGCCAGTCCTTCGGCGCGTTCGTGCCGCGGGGCGTCACGCTCCGGCTCGAGGGCGACGCCAACGACTACGTCGGCAAGGGGCTCTCCGGCGGCCGGATCGTGATCCGGCCCGACCGGTCGGTCACGTTCCGGGCCGAGGAGCACGTCATCGCGGGCAACACGATCGCCTACGGCGCCACGTCGGGTGAGATCTTCATCCGCGGCGGCGTGGGGGAGCGGTGCTGCGTGCGCAACTCCGGTGCCACCATCGTCACCGAGGGCGTGGGTGACCACGGCTGCGAGTACATGACCGGCGGTCGCGTGGTCGTGCTCGGCGGGACCGGCCGCAACTTCGCGGCGGGCATGTCGGGCGGCTACGCCTTCGTGCTCGACCTGATGGCGCAGCGCGTCAACCCCGAGCTCGTGGAGCTCGGGCCGGTGGGCACGAAGTACGCCGACGAGCTCAAGACCCTCGTGGTCAAGCACCTCGAGGAGACCGGCTCGACGGTCGCCGAGGAGCTGCTCGACGACTGGGCGGCCGCACTGGCGCGGTTCACCCTCGTCATGCCCAGCGACTACAAGCGGGTCCTCGAGGCCCAGGAGGAGGCCCTCGAGGAGGGCCTCGACGAGGACGAGGCCGCCGCGCGGATCATGGAGGTACTTCATGGCTGAGCAGTTGTTCGTGGGACTGGCGCGTCATGAGGAACGCGACGTGATCGCGGAAGGTGAGGTTAACGATGGCTGACCCGAAGGGCTTTCTCAAGGCGGGTCGCGAGGTCGCGACCCGACGCCCGGTCGAGGAGCGGGTGGGGGACTGGAACGAGGTCTACCCGGGCGGCGTCGGGCGGGCGCTGCTCCCGATCATCAACACCCAGGCCGGCCGCTGCATGGACTGCGGCATCCCGTTCTGCCACCAGGGCTGCCCGCTGGGCAACATCATCCCGGAGTGGAACGACCTGGTCTGGCGCAACGACTGGGAGGGCGCGATCGAGCGCCTCCACGCGACCAACAACTTCCCGGAGTTCACCGGCCGGCTCTGCCCGGCGCCGTGCGAGACGGCCTGCGTGCTCGGCATCAACCAGGACCCGGTGACGATCAAGAACGTCGAGGTCTCGATCATCGACAAGGCGTGGGAGTCCGGCTTCGTGCGGCCCCAGCCGCCGGAGTGGCTCTCGGGCCGCACCGTCGCCGTGATCGGCTCGGGCCCGGCCGGACTGGCCGCCGCCCAGCAGCTGACCCGCTCCGGCCACACGGTCGCGGTCTACGAGCGCGCCGACAAGATCGGCGGACTGCTGCGCTACGGCATCCCCGAGTTCAAGATGGAGAAGCAGCACGTCGACCGGCGTCTCGAGCAGATGCGCCGCGAGGGCACCGTCTTCCGGACCGGCGTCAACGTCGGCGTCGACATCACCGGTGAGGCGCTCCAGGGCCGGTACGACGCCATCGTGCTCGCCATGGGCTCCACCGCACCGCGCGACCTGGCAGTGCCCGGGCGTGAGCTCAACGGCGTCCACCAGGCCATGGAGTTCCTGCCCCAGGCCAACCGGGTGTCGCTGGGCGAGGAGGTGGACGGCCAGATCACCGCCGCCGGCAAGCACGTCGTCATCATCGGCGGCGGCGACACCGGCGCCGACTGCCTCGGCACGTCCATCCGCCAGGGTGCGGCCTCGATCACGCAGCTCGAGATCCTGCCCGAGCCCTCGCTCGAGCGTCCGGCCGGACAGCCGTGGCCGACGTACCCGATGATCTTCCGCGTCTCCTCGGCCCACGAGGAGGGCGGCGACCGCATGTACGCCGTCTCGACCAAGGAGTTCCTCGGCGACGCCGACGGCAACGTGCGGGCGCTCAGGCTCGTCGACGTCGAGTTCGTCGAGGGCAGGCTGGTCGAGAAGGAGGGGACCGAGCGCGAGATCATGGCCGACCTGGTCCTCTTCGCGATGGGCTTCCTCGGGCCGGAGAAGCCGGGCCTGGTCGAGCAGCTCGGCGTCGAGCTCGACCCCCGCGGCAACGTCGCCCGCGACGGCGGCTGGGCCAGCTCGGTCCCCGGTGTCTTCGTCGCCGGCGACGCCGGCCGCGGCCAGTCGCTCATCGTCTGGGCGATCGCCGAGGGTCGCGCCGCCGCCGCGGCGGTCGACGAGTACCTGACCGGTTCGACGACGCTGCCTTCGCCGATCCGGCCGACGGACCGTCCGCTGGCGGTCTGAGCACGCGGGCCGGCGTCCCGGCGTTGTTACTTGTGGGTGTTGACGAAGATGTACTTGGAACGATCCAGTATCGGTAGGGTGGTCAGACGTGAGACGAGCCAAGATCGTATGCACCCTGGGCCCTGCTGTCGGGACGGAGCGCCGCATCAAGGAGCTCGTCTACGCGGGGATGGACATCGCGCGGCTGAACTTCAGCCACGGCAGCCACGAGGACCACGCTCGTAACTACGGCCTGGTGCGCGACGCGTCCGACGCCAGCGGCAAGAGCGTCGGCATCCTGGCTGACCTGCAGGGCCCGAAGATCCGCCTCGAGACCTTCCGCCCGCGGGAGGACGGCTCGAAGTGGGTGCTGCGCCGAGGTCAGGCGTGGACGATCACCGTCCGCGACGTCGAGGGTGACGACATGGTCTGCGGAACGACCTACAAGGGCCTCCCGGGCGACACCAACCCGGGCGACATCCTGCTGATCGACGACGGCAAGATCCGGCTGCGCGTCACCGGGATCGCGGACGGCACCGATGTGCAGACCGAGGTCCTGGTCGGCGGTCCGGTCAGCAACCACAAGGGCATCAACCTGCCCGGCGTCGCCGTCTCGGTCCCGGCCCTGTCCGAGAAGGACATCGACGACCTCCGCTTCGCGCTGCAGCTCGGCGTCGACTTCATCGCCCTCTCGTTCGTGCGCGACGCCGCCGACGCGGAGGACGTCCGCAAGATCATGCGCGAGGTCGGCATCAGCGTGCCGATCGTCGCGAAGCTCGAGAAGCCGCAGGCCATCGACAACCTCGACGAGATCATCGACTCCTTCGACGCCTTCATGGTCGCTCGCGGCGACCTGGGTGTGGAGTGTCCGCTGGAGGAGGTGCCGTTCCTCCAGAAGCTGATCATCGAGAAGGCGCGGCTCAACGCCAAGCCGGTGATCGTCGCGACGCAGATGCTCGAGTCGATGATCACCAACCCGCAGCCGACCCGCGCCGAGGCGTCTGACGTCGCCAACGCCGTCCTCGACGGCGCCGACGCCGTCATGCTCTCCGCCGAGACGAGCGTGGGGGAGTTCCCGATCCACACCGTCGAGACGATGGCGCGCATCGTGGACGCCACCGAGACCCACGCGTTCCAGCAGGGCAGCCTCGCGCCGCTTCCGTGGGACCCGCACACGCGCGCCGGCGTCATCGCCAAGGCTGCGCAGGAGGTCGCCGACCGGGTCGGGGCGAAGTACCTCGTCGCGTTCACCACCTCCGGCGACTCCGCCCGACGCCTGTCCCGTCTGCGCGGCTCCATCCCGCTGCTGGCCTTCACGCCGCACTCGACCGTCCGCTCGCAGCTGTCGATGAGCTGGGGCCTGGAGACCTTCAAGGTCGACGAGGTCGAGCACACCGACCAGATGGTCCGCCAGGTCGACGAGGCCCTGCTGCAGCTCGGCCGCGCCGAGGAGGGCGAGCTCGTCGTGATCATCGCCGGCAGCCCGCCGGGGATCCCCGGCTCGACCAACGCGCTGCGGATCCACCGCATGGGCGACGCGATCAACGAGGTCGCGCCCGCCTATCGCCGCGTCTGAGTGGTGCCCCGAGTGGGATTCGAACCCACACTGGATCGGGTTTGAGCCGACTTCCTCTGCCGTTGGGATATCGGGGCCTCAGCCACGGAACCGTACCGGACCGGTCGCGCCTCGGCGCAGTCCGGGGCGGCGTACTGCGGATGCCCTAACCTGACCTCCGTGACCGACCAGCCCGCGCACCGCACCGTCGTCATCGCCGAGGACGAGGTGCTGATCAGGATGGACCTCGCCGAGATGCTCGCCGAGGAGGGGTACGAGGTCGTGGGCCAGGCCGGCGACGGCCAGACGGCGATCGACCTGGCGACGCAGCACAAGCCGGACCTGGTCATCCTGGACGTCAAGATGCCGGTCCTGGACGGCATCGCGGCCGCCGAGCGCATCGCCCGCGAGCGCATCGCGCCGGTCGTCATGCTGACCGCCTTCTCGCAGCGTGAGCTCGTCGAGCGGGCCCGCGACGCGGGCGCGATGGCCTACCTGGTCAAGCCGTTCACGGCCAGCGACCTGGTGCCCGCCATCGAGCTGGCGGTGAGCCGGTTCGCTGAGCTCTCCCACCTCGAGGCCGAGGTCGCCGGGCTGACCGAGCGGCTCGACACCCGCAAGGCGGTGGAGCGCGCCAAGGGGGTGCTGCAGGAGCAGCTGAGCCTCTCGGAGCCGGAGGCGTTCCGGTGGATCCAGAAGACGGCGATGGACCTCCGGCTCTCCATGCGCCAGGTGGCCGACGGGGTCATCGAGCACGGTCCGGGCCTCGCCGGCGACACCCCGGAGGTTTGACCGTCCTGCTCTCGACACCCGTCGGGACGTGTGGTACGGCCAGATAACGCTTCGGCGGCAGGGGGCGACATCTGGCGTTATGTGCTCCCACTCACACCGAGGTGTGGGTAGATTGCGCCCGTTCACGCCCGGTTCATCAAGAAGGACACAGTCATGACTGGATTCACCAAGAAGGCGCGCTTCGCCTCTGTGGCCGGCGTCGCCGCGCTGGCCCTGACCGCCGCTTGCGGCTCGTCGGACGACGGCGGCAGCGACTCGAGCAGCAAGGGCAGCAGCTCCGGCACGAGCGCGCTGTGCGGCAAGAACATCGCGTTCCTGGGCGCCCTGACCGGTGACGCCGGTGCGCTCGGCCAGAACATGGTCAACGGCATCAACCTGGCCATCAAGGAGCACAACGAGAAGAACGCCGACTGCAAGGTCAACCTCAAGACCTTCGACTCCCAGGGCAGCCCCGACAAGGCGCCGGCCCTCGCGACCCAGATCATCAACGACGACTCGATCTTCGGCCTGGTCGGCCCCGGGTTCTCCGGCGAGTCGCTGGCGACCGGCAAGACGTTCTTCGAGGCCGGCCTCCCGTCGATCTCCCCGTCGGCCACCAACGTCACCATCACGCAGCAGGGCTGGACCACCTGGCACCGCGTCATCGGCAACGACGACGCCCAGGGCCAGGCGGACGCCTCCTACCTGACCGGCACCGGCGGTGCCAAGAAGGTCTTCGTCGTCGACGACGGCCAGGACTACAGCAAGGGTCTCGCCGGCACGGTCAAGAAGGCCCTCGGCCCGGCGCTCGCCGACTCCGACCAGATCTCCGTCGGCCAGACCGACATGTCGGCCGTCGTCACCAAGGTCAAGGCGTCCGGCGCGGACGCCGTCTTCTACGGTGGCTACTACACCGAGGCCGGCCTGCTCGCCAAGGCGCTGCGCCAGGGCGGCTTCGCCGGGACGTTCATGTCCGGCGACGGCTCGGAGGACCCGAACTTCGTGAAGGTCGCCGGTGCCAAGGGCGCCAACGGCGCCGTGCTCTCCGCTCCCGCGGGTCCGGCTCCGGCCGACTTCGGCGCGACCGGCCTCTACGCCACGCAGGCGTACGACTCCGCGAACATCTTCCTCGCCGCGGTGGACGCCGGGAAGTCGAAGCCGGAGGACATCAACAAGTTCATCAACGACTACAACGCCGACGGCGTGAGCGGTCCGATCGCCTTCGACGACAAGGGCGACATCAAGGAGTCGAAGATCTACGCCTACTTCGTCAAGGACGGCGCGCTGGACGTGGAGAACCCCCAGGCGATCCAGTGACGAGCTGCAACATCTGAGTGACACAGGCTGCGGCCGGAGCGACGCTCCGGCCGCAGCCGATCAGAAGGGGAGGAACCCTCTTGGACCTCGGAGCCCTTTTCGGCAGCTTCGACAACTTCGCCAGCTTCACCGTCGGCGGCCTCGTGTTCGGCGCCATCTACGCGCTGATCGCGCTCGGCTACACGATGGTGTACGGCGTCCTGCAACTCATCAACTTCGCCCACTCCGAGGTCTTCATGTTCGGGACCTTCGCTGTGGCCTGGATCTTCGTGCTGCTGCACGGCACCAGCGACGTGAGCTGGAGCCTCGGCAAGGCGCTGCCCATCCTCCTCGTCGCGTTCGTCGCGGCGATGATCGTGTCGGCGCTGGTCGCGCTCCTGCTCGAGCGGGTCGCCTACCGACCACTGATCCAGAAGAACGCCCCGAAGCTGATCGCACTCATCTCGGCGATCGGCGCCTCGTTCGCGCTGAGCGAGGCCATGGGCCTGCGTGACCGCTTCGCGGGCTGGTTCGGGCTTGACCACAAGCTGAGCAACTACGTCTCGCCGGGTGCCGCGCGTGACGTCTACTCCAACCCCGTCTCCATCCAGCCGCACAAGCTCTTCGAGATCGGCGGATACGCGGTCAGCGACGTCGACATCGTCATCATCGTCGCGGCGCTGCTGATGATGTTCGCGCTGGACCAGTTCGTCCGCCGCACCCGCTTCGGCCGCGGCATCCGTGCCGTCGCCCAGGACCCGGAGTCGGCGTCCCTCATGGGCGTCAACTCCACCCGCGTGGTGCAGGTGACGTTCCTCATCGGCGGCCTGATGGCCGGGGCCGCGGCGACCCTCTACATGATGAAGATCGGCTCGACCCGTCAGAACGCCGGGTTCATCCTCGGCGTCAAGGCCTTCACCGCCGCCGTCATGGGCGGCATCGGCAACCTGCGGGGCGCCCTGCTCGGCGGCCTGCTGCTCGGCATCATGGAGAACTGGGGAGCGGCCGTCTTCGGCAGCGAGTGGAGGGACGTCGTCGCCTTCGTGCTGCTGGTCCTGATCCTGCTCGTGCGCCCGTCGGGTCTGCTCGGCGAGGCCCTCGGAAAGGCGCGTGCCTGATGACCTCTTTCCGTAGTGCCCTGGCTCCCATCGGCAACGGCTGGAACGAGATCACCGACTGGTTCGGCCGGCAGCCGCGCGCCGTGCGCATCCTGGCCGGTGCCGTGGTGGTCCTGTTCTTCTACTCGCTGCCGCTGCTCCGTCCGCCGCTGCTCACCACCAACCAGATCGACTTCGGTGGTGTCATGTTCCAGGTCGCCGCGTTCGCGCTGGTCGCCCTGGGTCTCAACATCGTCATCGGCTACGCCGGCCTGCTCGACCTCGGCTACGTCGGCTTCTACGCCACCGGCGCCTACACCACCGGTGTGCTGACGTCGCACCACGGGAGCTGGCCGTTCTTCCTGGCCCTCCCGGTGGCGATCGTCGTCACGATGATCACCGGCGTCATCCTGGGTGCGCCGACGCTGCGCGTCCGCGGCGACTACCTGGCCATCGTGACGCTCGGATTCGGTGAGATCATCCGGATCTGCGTCAAGAACATCGAGTGGCTCGGCGCCTCGGCGGGCATCAAGGACATCCCGCACCCCAACTCGATCGGGCCGGCCCCCAAGCCGCCGTTCGACCCGGGCGGCCTGTTCGAGATCCCCCGCGTCGTCTGGAACGGCGTGGTCCCGTCGCTCGACCGGGAGCACCCCACCCACTTCCTGATCTTCGGGGCGACCGACGCGACGCCGTACTACTGGCTCCTGCTGACGGCTCTGATCCTCGTGGTGATCGGCGACCGGCTGGTGAAGGCCAGCAAGGTCGGCCGGGCCTGGGAGGCGACCCGGGAGGACGAGGATGCCGCCGAGCTGATGGGCGTCCACACCTTCAAGTACAAGCTGATGGCGTTCGCCCTCGGCGCCGGCATCGGCGGTCTGTCCGGCTCGTTCTACGCGAGCGGCCAGGGCGGCTACATCAGCCCGGACAGCTTCCCCCTGCTGCTCTCGATGCTGTTCGTGGCGGCGGTCATCGTCGGTGGCTCGGGCAACCGCTGGGGCGCGATGGCGGGTGGCGCGCTCGTCGCCTACCTGCCGGAGCGGTTCCGCGAGTTCGCCGACTACCGGCTGCTCGTCTTCGGTCTCGCGTTGACGACCCTGGCCGTCTTCCGGCCCGAGGGGCTGCTACCGCCGAGACGGACCAGGCGCGCCAAGGCCGTGCTGGCCGAGATCGACGCCCTGGAGGAAGGCGACGTGGAAGAGGAGGGCACTCATGTCTGAGGTCCAGCAGACCCAGCCGGCGACCCGCAAGTCGCTGCTGGAGGTCGACGACGTCACCATCAGGTTCGGTGGCCTCACCGCGCTCGACTCGGTGTCGTTCGACATCCGCGAGGGCGAGATCCTCGGCCTGATCGGTCCCAACGGCGCCGGCAAGACGACGTGCTTCAACGTCATGACCGGCGTCTACCAGGCGACCTCGGGGCAGGTCCGGCTCGACGGTGAGCCGATCGCCAAGATGAAGCGACACCAGATCACCAAGCTCGGCATGGCCCGCACGTTCCAGAACATCCGACTCTTCAAGACGATGACGGTGCTCGAGAACGTGATGGTCGGGGCGGACGTGCACAGCAAGGTCGGCTTCTTCGACGCGCTGTTCCGCACGCCCCGCCACCGGCGCACCGAAGGGGCGTCGCTGGTCCGGGCCAAGGAGCTGCTGAGGATCGTCGGTGTCACGGCGGGGTACGACGAGCTCGCCGCGAACCTGTCCTACGGCGACCAGCGCCGCCTGGAGATCGCGCGCGCCATGGCGACCGGCCCCAAGCTGCTCTGCCTCGACGAGCCCGCGGCCGGCTTCAACCCGGCCGAGAAGCGGCGGCTCATGGAGCTCATCCGACGGGTGCGCGACGAGGGCTACACCGTCCTGCTCATCGAGCACGACATGCGACTGGTCATGGGCGTCACCGACCGGATCGTGGTGCTCGAGTTCGGCCGCAAGATCGCCGAGGGCACGCCCGAGGAGATCCAGAACAACCCGGCCGTGATCGCGGCCTACCTCGGCGTTGAGGAGGACGAAGATGCTTCTTGAGGTCGAAGGCCTGTGTGTGAACTACGGCCACATCGAAGCGATCCGCGACATCTCCTTCGGGGTGGAGGAGGGCACCATCACGACCCTGATCGGGGCGAACGGTGCCGGCAAGACCACCACCTTGAAGACGATCTCGGGACTGCGACCGGTCCGGGCCGGCCGGATCGTGTTCGACGGCACGGACATCACCCACCTGCCGCCGTACGAGCGGGTGAAGATGGGGCTGAGCCAGTCGCCCGAGGGGCGTGGCTGCTTCCCCGGGATGACGGTGCGGGAGAACCTCGACATGGGTGCGTTCGTCCGGAAGGACACGCGCACGCCCGCCTACCAGCAGGACCTCGACCGGGTGTTCGACCTGTTCCCCCGTCTGTCCGAGCGGGTCAACCAGATGGCAGGGACCATGTCGGGCGGCGAGCAGCAGATGCTCGCCATGGGTCGCGCGCTGATGGCGCGGCCGAAGGTCGTCCTGCTCGACGAGCCGTCGATGGGTCTGGCGCCCAAGCTCATCGCCCAGATCTTCGCCATCATCGACGAGATCCGGGCCCAGGGCACCACGGTGCTCCTGGTCGAGCAGAACGCCGCCCAGGCGCTGAAGCGCTCGGACTCCGCCCACATCCTGGAGACGGGCCGGATCATCCGCTCCGGCCCCGGTCGTGACCTGGCCGGCGACGCGTCGGTCAAGGCCGCCTACCTCGGCGGCGACGTCTGAGCTGAGGAACGACGAAGGCCCCGGTGCATCGCACCGGGGCCTTCGTCCTGTCCGTGTCAGAGGACCTTGGCGAGGAAGGCCTTGGTCCGCTCGTGCTTCGGGTCGGCCAGGACGACGCGCGGGTCGCCCTCCTCGACGATGACGCCGCCGTCCATGAAGACGAGCTTGTCCCCGACCTCACGGGCGAAGCCCATCTCGTGGGTGACGACCATCATCGTCATGCCCTCCGCGGCGAGCTGCTTCATGATCTCGAGGACGTCGCCGACCAGCTCGGGGTCGAGCGCGGAGGTCGGCTCGTCGAAGAGCATCATGTCGGGGTCCATCGACAGCGCCCGGGCGATCGCGACGCGCTGCTGCTGGCCGCCCGAGAGGTGCGCCGGGTAGGCCGACTCCTTCTCGGCCAGGCCGACCTTCTCGAGATTCGCTCGAGCGATCTCGATCGCCTGCTTCTTCGAGCGTCTCTTGACCGTCCGCTGTGCGATGCACAGGTTCTGCAGGACGGTCATGTGCGGGAAGAGGTTGAACTGCTGGAAGACCATGCCGATCCGGGTGCGGACGTCGTCCAGGTCCGTCTCCGGGTCGGTGATGTCGATGCCCTCGACGAGGATCTGCCCGCTGCTCGGCTCCTCGAGCCGGTTGACGCAGCGCAGCAGCGTCGACTTGCCCGAGCCGGAGGGGCCGATGACGCAGACGACCTGGCCGGGGTCGACGTGGAAGTCGATGCCCTTCAGGACCTCGTTCTTCCCGAAGCTCTTGTGCAGGTCGCTGACGTGGATGGCAGCCGTCGTCATGGCACTCACCGGGCCCTCTGCTGGCGCTTCTCCAGCCACGCCACGAGACGGGTCAGGGGAAGGGTGATGATCAGGTAGAGCAGCGCCGCCTGCATCAGGCTGGTGGCGGTGCCGGCGGTGTCGCCCGAGCTGAGGAAGTCTCGCGTCACGTTGGTCAGCTCACGCTGGCCGACGGCTGCCCCCACGATGGACAGCAACGAGGTGTCCTTGATCAGCAGGACGAACTCGTTGGTCAGCGGTGGGATGATGATCCGGAACGCCTGCGGGATGATGATGTGGATCAGCGTGTGGGCCGGCCCCATGCCCAGGGAGCGAGCGGCCTCGGCCTGGCCCTTCGGAACGGCCTGGAGGCCCGCGCGCAGGGTCTCGGCCATGTAGGCGCCGGCGACCAGCACGAGGCCGACCACGCCGGCCCCGGCCGTGCCGCCCGGGGGCCGCCACTGGAACGCGATCGGCACCGCGAAGGCCATGAACAGGATCGTGATCAGCGCCGGGAGACCGCGGAAGAGCTCGATGTAGGCCGTCGCGATCCACCGGTAGGCGACCACGTCGGACAGCTTCATCAGCGCGAGCAACAGCGCCAGCGCCAGGCCGAGGGCGAAGGCGATGATGGTGTAGATCGCGGTGTTCTTGACGCCGGTGACGATCAGGTCGTGCCAGTTGCTGCCGAGCCCGTCGGCCCAGAAGTTGGCACGGACGTTGGCCCAGTCGACCGCGAGGGCGAGGAGGACGACGATCGCCGCCAGGACGGCATAGAGGCCGCCCTGGCGGAGACGTCGCTTGGTCGAGCGCTTCACGATCAGCCGGTCGATCAGCTGGTCGCGAAGTACTTGTTGTAGATCTCGTCGTACGAGCCGTCGGAGCGCATCTTGGTCAGCGCGTCGTTCACGGCGGTGATGAGCGCGTCGTTGCCCTTCTTGGCGGCGAGGCCGTACTTCTCACCGGTGTCGTAGGTCTCGACGACCTTGAAGCCGCCGGCCTGCTCGTGGGCCAGGTTGACCGGGAGGTCCTGGAGCAGCGCGTCGACCTGACCGGCCTTCAGCGCCTGGAACTCCTCGGCGTCGCTCGGGAAGTCCACGACGCTGGCCCCGCTGGCGTGCTCGTTGGCGTAGTCCTTGCCGGTGGTGCCCTTCTGGACACCGACCTTCTTGCCCTTGAGGTCGCCGATCGCGGCGATCGACGAGCCCTCCGGGACCAGCAGCGACTGCTTGGAGTCGTAGTAGCCGTCGGAGAACGCGAGGTGCTTGGCCCGGTCGTCGGTGATGGTGAGCGCGCTGGAGACGAGGTCGCACGTGCCGGCGTTGAGCGTCAGACCGCTCTGCAGGCCGTCGAAGTCCTCGTCGAGGACCTTCAGCTTCAGGCCGAGCGCGTCGGCGATCTTGGAGTCGATGTCGATGTCGAAGCCCTTGAACCCGGAGGGGCTGCTCTTGTCGAAGTCCTCGAACGGAGCGTAGGGAACGTCCGAGCAGACGGTCAGGGTGCCGTCGTCGACGAGCTTGAGTCCGGAGGCGGAGCCGGAGTCCTTGCCCGAGTCGGAGCCGCTGTCGGAGGATCCGCAGGCGGTGAGAGCGAGAGCTGTGGCCGCGGCGGCGACGCCGAGCAGGGTGCGCTTGATCATGGCGGCAGAGTGTAGTGACCCGTGCCACCTGTGTCCCATCTTCGATCGGTCACGTCGTGTCGCCCGGAGGGGTCTGTACGCCGACACACGTCGGCCCGTAGTGTCAGGCCTCGACCTTCGTCGGCTTGGGACGACGACGGAAGTCGAGGCGGAGGGGGGCCGACCGGACGTGCACCTGGAAAGGCATGGACACATGAGCCGCATCCCTGTGGCGCTGCGGGAGGCAGTCGTCACTGACGCCGGATTCCTGGCCGAGCTGTGGCACGACTCGGTGAGGCGTGGCGACATCTCCGAGCAGGTCGCCGATCTCGAGGTGATCATCAAGACGGCGGCGGACTCGGCCGAGCAGCGCGTCCTCGTCGTCGAGTACGGCGGCGAGCGTGCCGGTGCCGTCTTCCTGCGGATGACGACCGTGACGCCCCTCAATCTCGAGCCCGCGCTGCAGGTGCTGCACCCGCACGTGCTCCCGGCCTTCCGTCGCCGCGGACTCGGCCGAGCGCTGATGGAGGCGGCCCTGCTCTTCGCCGAGGAGCGGGGGATCGCCCACATCACGACCGGCGCGCAGCCGATGTCGCGCGATGGCAACCGTTTCCTGGCCCGGCTCGCGATGGGGCAGCACGCCGTCCTGCGGATGGCGCCGACCCACGTCGTGCGCGCCAAGCTCAACGCGCAGGCGCCGTCCCTGCAGCGCGCCCAGGACCGGCGGCCGCAGCGCGTGCTCGCCGTACGACGGGCGCTCAGCTCTCGGGGAGCGGCACCAGCGCGCAGGTGATGCGCGAGGTGCAGACCCGCTTGCCGCGCTCGTCGGTGATGACGACCTCGTAGCACGCGCTGCTGCGGCCCAGGTGGACGGGCGTGGCCACGCCGGTGACGAGGCCCGACCGCGCGGAGCGGTGGTGGGTGGCGTTGATGTCGACGCCGACCGACGTCTTGCCCATCCCGAACGCGTGCAGGCCGGACCCGATCGATCCGAGGGTCTCGGCCAGGACGACCGACGCGCCGCCGTGCAGGAGGCCGAACGGCTGGGTGTTGCCCGCCACGGGCATCGTCGCGACGAGCCTCTCGACCGAGACCTCGATGAGCTCGATGCCCACCTTGTCGTTGAGGGTGCCCATGCCCTCGGGGAGCATGGCGAGGTAGTCGTCGATGGAGGTCTTCGCGTCGGTCATGCGCTCATTCTGCTGTCGGCGGTGACCGATAGGCTCCTCAGGTGCCTGAATCGACCCCCCGGCTGCTGCTCCTCGACGGCCACTCGCTGGCCTACCGCGCGTTCTTCGCGCTGCCCGTGGAGAACTTCACGACGGCCACCGGCCAGCACACCAACGCCGTCTACGGCTTCACGTCGATGCTCACCAACGTGCTGCGCGACGAGCAGCCGACCCATGTCGCGGTCGCCTTCGACCTGTCCCGGCAGACCTTCCGGCTGGAGGAGTACGCGGAATACAAGGCCAAGCGCAACAAGACGCCGACCGAGTTCTCCAGCCAGCTCCCGCTGATCCAGGCGATGCTCGACGCCTGGCGCATCCCGCACCTCTCGCTCGCCGGCTACGAGGCCGACGACATCATCGCCACCCTCACGACGCGCGCGCTCGAGGCCGGCATGGAGGTGCTGATCCTGACCGGCGACCGCGACTCGCTGCAGCTGGTCACCGAGCGTTCCACGGTGCTCTACCCCATGCGCGGGGTCTCGGACCTCGCCCGGATGACGCCCGCGGCGGTCGAGGGGAAGTACGGCGTCCCGCCGCACCGCTATCCCGAGCTGGCCGCGCTCGTCGGCGAGGACAGCGACAACCTGCCGGGCATCCCCGGCGTCGGGCCGAAGACCGCCGCCAAGTGGATCGCCACCTACGACGGCCTCGACAACGTCGTCACCCACGCCGACAAGATCAGCGGCAAGGCGGGGGAGAACCTCCGTGCGCACCTCGGCGACGTGATCCGCAACCGGCGCCTCAACGCGCTGGTCTGCGACCTGCCGCTCGACCTCTCGCCCGCCGCGACGGCGCGCCAGGAGTGGGACCGCCAGAGCGCGCTCGAGCTGCTCGACGAGCTGGAGTTCCGCGGCGAGCTGCGCACCCGCATCATGGACGTGCTCGCCCCGCAGGAGGCGGTGGTGATCGACGAGTCGGGGTTCGAGCTGGCCGGGACCACGCTCGGCCCGGGCGAGGTCGCCGCCTTCCTGAGCGGCCTCGGCACCGACCCGGTCGGCGTCCACATCCGCGGCACGTGGGGCTCCGGCACCGGTCGCGTCGACGGGGTCGGCTTCGCGTCGGAGTCCCAGGCGGCCTACGTCGACACCGCGGCGCTGGGCCCGGAGGACGACGACGCCCTGGCCGGCTGGCTGGCCGACCCGACCCGACCCAAGGTCGTGCACGACGCGAAGGGCCCGCTGCTGGCGATCGAGGCCCAGGGCTGGCGGCTGGAGGGCCTCGCGACCGACACGGCGCTCGCGGCCTACCTCGTCGCGCCCGACCAGCGCTCCTACGACCTGGCCGACCTGACCCTGCGCCACCTCAAGCGCGAGCTCAAGCACGAGGCCGACGACGACCAGGCGGCCCTCTTCGACTCCGTCGAGGGCGGGGTCGAGGACGCCGCCGCCGCGGCGATGCTGCACGCCCGTGCCGCTCTCGACCTGTCGGTCGCGCTGGCCGACGAGGTCGAGCGGGCCGGCGGGACCCGCCTGCTCACCGGGATCGAGCAGCCCCTGTTGGGGATGCTCGCCCGGATGGAGCAGGTGGGCATCGCCGTCGACACCGACCACCTCGAGGCCCTCGAGAGCCACTTCGCCGCGCAGATGCGGCAGGCGGCCGAGGAGGCCTACGCGGTCATCGGCAAGGAGATCAACCTCGGCTCGCCCAAGCAGCTGCAGGTCGTCCTCTTCGACGAGCTCGACATGCCCAAGACCAAGCGCACCAAGACGGGCTGGACGACCGACGCCGACGCGCTGCAGCAGCTCTACGTCAAGACCGAGCATCCGTTCCTGCTCCACCTGCTGCGCCACCGCGACGTGACCCGGCTGCGGGTGACGATCGAGGGGCTGCTCAAGACCGTCCAGCCGGACGGGCGGATCCACACCACGTTCAACCAGACGATCGCGGCCACGGGCCGGCTCTCCAGCACCGAGCCCAACCTGCAGAACATCCCGGTCCGGACCGAGGAGGGCCGCCGGATCCGGCAGGGCTTCGTGGTCGGGGCCGGAGGCGACTGCCTGATGACCGCCGACTACAGCCAGATCGAGATGCGCATCATGGCGCACCTCTCTCAGGACGAGCTGCTGATCGACGCGTTCAAGTCCGGCCGCGACTTCCACACGATCACCGCTCAGCGGGTCTTCGGGGTGGAGGTCGTCTCACCCGAGCAGCGCGCCAAGATCAAGGCGATGAACTACGGCCTGGCCTACGGCCTCTCGGCGTTCGGGCTCTCCCAGCAGCTCGGCATCGAGCCGGGTGAGGCGCGCGCCCTGATGGAGGAGTACTTCCTCACCTTCGGCGGGGT
Organism: Nocardioides terrae; assembly: GCF_900112345.1. Taxonomy (GTDB): domain Bacteria; phylum Actinomycetota; class Actinomycetes; order Propionibacteriales; family Nocardioidaceae; genus Nocardioides; species Nocardioides terrae. Next base: position 138,828 of record NZ_FOLB01000003.1, on the reverse strand, counting down.
ACGCGACTACCTCTCCGGCGTGGTCGACGAGGCGCGCAAGTCCGGCTACACCGAGACGATCATGGGCCGCCGCCGCTACCTGCCCGACCTCACCAGCGACAACCGGCAGCGGCGGGAGACCGCCGAGCGGATGGCGCTCAACGCCCCCATCCAGGGTTCGGCCGCCGACCTGATCAAGGTCGCGATGCTCGACCTGCAGCGCGCCATCGACGAGCAGGGGCTCGGCTCACGGGTGCTGCTGCAGGTGCACGACGAGCTCGTGCTCGAGGTCGCCTCCGGCGAGCGCGAGGCCCTCGAGGCGCTGGTGCGGGAGCAGATGGGCGGCGCCGCCGACCTGCTGGTCCCGCTCGACGTGTCGATCGGCACCGGCGCCAGCTGGTTCGACGCCGCTCACTGACCGGTCGACCCGGTCAGCGGGCCGGTGCGGGGTCGTCCTTCATCCGCCACAGGCTGTGCGTGAGCAGGATCGACAGCAGGACCGCGTCGGTCACGCAGACCAGGACGACCAGGCCGGTGAGGGAGCCCACCTGGGAGCCGACCGCGGCGACGACCACGACGGCCGCCCACACGAGGTACGCCGAGCGGCGGCTCTGCCGCGCCAGCACGGCGTAGACGAGCAGCTGCAGGGAGGACAGCAGGGTGCCGAGCAGCGCGAAGAGCCAGAGACGTCCCTGGACGTCGTCGTAGGCGTGACCCCCGACGAAGACCATGGCGAGGGCCGAGAGGACGGCCGCACCCGCGACGCAGATCAGGCCCAGACCGGCGACGAATCCGAGACTGCCCAGTAGCGCGCGCCGGCGGCTGTCGGTCGCCGACATGGCCGGGAACGCGACGACCGTGACGAACTGCGGCAGGAACAGCACGGCCTTGGTCAGGATCAGGCCGGCGGCGTACAGCCCGGAGTTGTGGTCGCTGAGCACGTTGCGGGCGATGAGGATGTCGATGTTGGACAGCGCGAAGAACGCCAGCAGTGCGAAGGAGCCGTGCCAGATCTCGGAGACGAGCGGCTTGAGGCTCTCAGGGTCCTCGGCCCGGTTGCCGTGGCGGAGGGCGAACCAGCCGACGACGACCGGGGCGAAGTTCGACAGGGCGACGGCGGCCATCGCCGAGCCCTCGGTGGGGCGGACCAGCAGCGCGGCGAAGCCGATGACGAAGCGGGGGGCGCCCGCGGCGAGGTAGAGCAGCGCGAGCGGTCGCCAGCGACGCTCGCCCTGGAGGATCCCGGCCTGCGCGCCCATGACGGTCATCGGGATGGCGCCGAGCGCGACGAGGATGGCGGGATAGATGCTGTCGAGGCGCAGGAGGCGCTCGACGGCAGGGGAGAGGAGCAGCAGCAGCCCGCAGAGGAGGAGCGACGACCGGTACGCCAGGCGCAGGATGCCGCGCTCGACGCGGCCCACGTCGTCCGGGCTGGCTGCGATCCGGCGGGCGGCGGTGGCCTGGAGGCCGAGCTGCAGCACGGCGACGATCATCATGAGTGCGAGCAGGCTGGCGAGGCTGCCGTACTGGTTGGGACCCATCAGCCGTGCGGCGACCATCTGGAACGCGTAGGTGGCCACGTTCATCACCATGATGGCGATCGCGATGACGCCGCCTCGGTCGAGGAGCCTGCCGAGGCGCGACGGCGGCGATGCTGCGGTGGTCACGAGGGCTGAGCCTAAGGGAGTCCGACGGCCGATCCCGCCTTGCCGTGCCTCCGAGCGGCGGTGTCGGGCAGACTCCTCCGACGTGACCCGCTGGCTCCCGCTCTCCTGGGCGGTCGTGCTCACGGGGCTGCTGCTGGGCTCCGCGCTCGCCCCCGGCTACGTGTTGGTGCGCGACATGGTCTGGGTGCCGGACCTGGCGCTGCGCTCCGACGTCCTGGGCCTGGGGTCTGCGCTGCCTCGGGCCGTGCCGTCCGACGCGGTCGTCGCGGTCCTCGACGAGATCGTGCCCGGCATGCTGGTCCAGAAGCTGGTGCTCGTCGGCAGTCTGGTCGGCGCCGGCACCGGCGCCGCGGCGCTCGTGCGGGGCGGGCTCGTGCAGCGGCTCGTCGCGGTGAGCCTGGCCGTCTGGAGCCCGTTCGTCGCCGAGCGCCTCTCGATCGGCCACTGGCCGGTGCTGCTCGGCTATGCCGCCGTGCCGTGGCTCGCGGTCGCCGGCCGCCGGGTCGCCGCTGCCGGCAGGATCCCTCCCTGGACCCCGCTGGTCCTCGTGGTCGGCAGTCTCAGTGCCAGCGCGGGACTCGTGTCGGCGGCGGTGCTGCTCGCCACGGCCCTCGCCGGCGGAGTACGTCGCCGGGTGACCGTGGCGCTCGTGCTGACGGTGGTCGCGGCGAACGCGCCCTGGGTCGTCGCCGGCCTGGCGAACGCGTCGGCCGCCGGGGACGCGGAGGGCTACCGCGCCTTCGCCACCTCGGGCCACGGCCTGCCCGCACCCCTGGCGGTCCTGACGCTCGGCGGCATCTGGAACGCGGACGCCGTGCCTGCGAGCCGTGGGGGACCGGCGGGCTGGGCCGCGGTCGTCCTCGTCGTCGGCCTGGCCGCTCTCGGCGCCCGCAGGTGGTGGCGGACCGAGCGACACGGTCAGTGCACCGCCCTCCTCGGCCTCTGGGCGGCTGGCGTGGGGATCGCGGTGCTGAGCTGGGCCGCGCCCGACGCCGTCGGCGCGCTCGGCCGCGCCGTGCCCGGCCTCGCCGTCCTGCGGGACGGCAGCCGCTCGCTGGCCCTCGCCCTGCCGCTCACCGTCGCCGTCGTCTCCTCGGGGGCCGCCCTGCTGGCCGGACTCGGCACCCGGGCGCTGGCGCGGACGGCGCTGGCCGTGGCGGTCGTCCTCGCGCCGGTCGCCGTGCTGCCCGACATCGCCTGGGGCCTCGGCGGCTCGCTGCGGCCCACACACCTCCCCGACGAGTGGCTCGCGGCTCGCCACGTCGTCACCGGATCGCACGGTGACGCGGCGCTCCTGCCCTGGAGCAGCTATCGAGCGCCGGCGTGGAACGGACGGCGCCCCGTGCTCGACCCGCTCGGCCGCCTCCTCACCGTCGACACCGTCGCCTCCGACGACCTGGTGGTCGGCTCGACGACGGTGCGGGGCGAGGACCCGAGGGTCCGCGAGGCCGCATCGGCCCTCCAGGCCACCGACCCCGAAGGCCGCGCGAAGGCCCTGCGGGCCATGGGCGTGGGGTGGGTCGTGGTCGAGAAGGACGCCGGTTCCTCGCCCGAGGTGGCCGGCCGGGTGCTCCACGACGGACCGCTCCTGCGGGTCGTGCGGCTCGAGGGCGACGTACGCCGTCCCGACGTCGCGCAGGGAAGGGTCCTCGCGCAGGGCGCCGCCTGGGCGGCCCTCCTCGCCGCCGTCCTCGCGGGAGTCGTGACATCGGCGCGGTGGATCCGTGTGAGGATGGCAACACGTCGGTCGGAGACTGCTAGAGTCCCCGACTGACCTGGGAGAGGGAGATTTCGTTGTTGAGCATGGGTTTCATCGGCACCGTTGCCAGCATCCTCGTGGGTGGGGCTGTCGCCGCCGTGACCGTCGTCGGACTCGTGACGACGACCGTCGACTCGAAGCCGGACAACGCAGGCAACGTGTCGGGCTCCTCAGCCGTCCAGTACGGCACCCGCTGAGCGTTCGGCTCCCCGTCCGCCCGGTGCCGTGCGCCGGACCGGGACAGCGATGAGCAGCACCGTGTCGCGACCGCTCGTGGTCGACCTCGACGGGACGCTCGTCGCGACGGACACGCTGCACGAGGCCGCGACCGCCTTCCTCACCCACTCACCACTGGGCGTGTTCCGGCTGGCGGGCTGGTTGCGGCGTGGCAAGGCACACCTCAAGGCCGAGCTGGCCGCCCGGACGGAGCTCGACGCGTCGGTGTTGCCCTACCGGGGTGACGTGCTGACCTGGCTCGAGGCCGAGCAGAGCAACGGCCGTCGGCTGGTGCTGGCCACCGCCAGCGCGGCCTGGCAGGCGCAGGCCGTGGCCGATCAGCTGGGCATCTTCCACGAGGTCATCGCCACTGCCGACGGCGTCAACCTGAAGGGGAGCGCCAAGCGGGAGGTGCTCGTCGAGCGCTTCGGCGAGCGCGGCTTCGACTACCTCGGTGACCACGGGGCCGACCTCTCGGTCTGGGGCGCAGCGGCCACCGGGCACGTCGTCGTGGGCGCCAGGCGCTCGCTCGCCGAGCGGGTCGGTCGCGTCACCGAGGTCGGCATGGTCTTCCCGTCGCCCGAGGGACGGCTGCGCGCGCTCGGCTCGCTGCTGCGGCCCTACCAGTGGGTCAAGAACGCCCTGGTCCTGGTTCCGCTCTTCACCGCGCAGCGGCTCGACGACGCCTCCGCGGTGCTGCAGATGCTTCTCGCCGTGGTGGCCTTCTGCCTGGTCGCCTCCAGCGTCTACGTCCTCAACGACCTCGCCGACGTCGTCCACGACCGTCACCACCCGCGCAAGCGCCTGCGGCCCTTCGCGTCGGGCCGGGTCGGCCTGCTCACCGGCTGGATGCTGTGGCCGGCGCTGGCGGTGGTCGGGTTCGGGCTCTCGGTGGCGTTCCTCCCAGCGCTGTTCGTCGCGGCGCTGGCGGCCTACCTGGTGCTGACGACCGCCTACACCTTCCGCCTCAAGAGGCAGCCGGTGCTCGACGTCGTCGTCCTGGGTCTCCTCTACACCAGTCGGATCGTCGCGGGCGCGGCAGCGATCGACGTCGAGCTGTCGATGTGGCTGCTCACGTTCTCGATGTTCTTCTTCCTCAGCCTGGCGCTGACCAAGCGGGTCAACGAGCTGACCCGGATCCGTCGCACGATGGGGCAGGTCGGCGTGCAGGTGCGCGGGCGCGGCTACGTCGAGACGGACCTGGAGCTGCTCTCGTCCTACGGCGTGGCCTCGAGCGTGGCGGCCGTCGTGATCTTCTCCCTCTACGTGGACGACCCGAAGACCTCGGTCCTCTACGACACCCCGGAGCTGCTCTGGTGCGGTGTGCCGGTGCTGCTGGCCTGGCTGATGCGGGTGTGGCTGCTGGCGCACCGCGGCACGATGGACGAGGACCCGATCATCTTCGCCACCCGTGACCGCGCTTCCCTGGTGGCCGCTCTGCTCGTCGTGGCCGTCTTCGTCGCCGCCAAGGTGGTGACGATGTGACCGGTCCGGTCCCGGTGTCGGGGTGGGGGCGCTATCCGGTCGTCGACGCCGAGGTGCACCACCCGCGGACCGTCGACGACGTCGCAGCCGTCGTGCGCGGCGGGCCGGTCACCGCGCGCGGACTGGGGCGCAGCTACGGCGACAGCTCGCTGGGGGAGCGGATCGCCGAGCTCACCGGGCTCGACCACCTCGTCGCCTTCGACGACACCACCGGTGAGCTCACCTGCGAGGCGGGGGTGTCGCTCGCAGACGTCCTTGCGGTCGCACTGCCGCGTGGCTGGTTCCTCCCCGTGACGCCCGGCACCCGCTTCGTCACGGTCGGCGGTGCGATCGCCAGCGACGTGCACGGCAAGAACCACCATCGCGACGGCGCGTTCACCGACCACGTGTCCTCGCTGCGCGTGCTGGTGGCGTCGGGGGAGGTCCTCGAGGTCTCCCGCGCCAGCCATCCCGACCTCTTCCACGCGACCTGTGGGGGGATGGGCCTGACGGGGATCGTCCTGGAGGCTACGTTCAGGCTGCGCCCGGTGCGCTCACGCGCCATCGACGAGACGGTGGTCAAGACTCCGTCGCTCGACGGCGCCCTCGACGCGTTCGAGGAATACGCCGGATCGACCTACTCGGTCGGCTGGATCGACCTCGTCGCGACCGGGTCGAGCCTGGGCCGCTCGCTGGTGATGCTCGGCGAGCACGCCGAGGACGGTGACCTCGGGGCCGCTTCGGCGCGAGGTCTTCCCGTACCTGTCGACACGCCGGCGAGGCTGCTCAACCGCTTCACCGTGGCCGCGTTCAACACCCTCTACTACGGCCGGGTCAGGCGTCCGCTCGTCCGGCACCGGGTCGGCTACGAGCCGTTCTTCTACCCCCTCGACCGCCTCTCGGACTGGAACAGGCTCTACGGTCGCCAGGGGTTCCTGCAGTACCAGTTCGTCGTGCCGGAGGCGGCCGGACGTGACTCCGTGGCCGAGGCCGTGCGCCTCATCGCCGCCAGCGGCCTGGCCTCCCCGCTCGCCGTACTCAAGGTCTTCGGCGAGGGCAACGCGAGCATGCTCGGCTTCCCCCGGCCGGGGTACACCCTCACCGTCGACCTCAAGGCGGGCCCGGACGCCCTGCGGCTGTGCGAGATGCTCGACCGCCTCGTGCTCGAGGCCGGCGGCCGCCTCTACCTCACGAAGGACTCCCGGATGACGTCGGGAATGTTCGCCGCCGGATATCCGCGGCTGGAGGAGTTCGAGCAGGTCCGCAGCCGCTACGGCGCCACCGGTGTGTTCGTCTCGGCACAGGCGCGTCGCCTGGGCCTGGCCTGAAGGAGAGTCATGAGGACCATCGCCGTGCTCGGCGCGACCAGCGGCATCGCGCAGGGCTGCCTGCGCGAGTGGGTCGCCGGCCACGATCCGTCGACGGGTCGGCTGACCCTGAGGCTGATCGGACGTGACCGGACGCGCCTGGAGCGGGTGGCCGCGGACCTGGGGGCGAGGTCCGCCGAGGTCGAGGTGACCACGGCGCTCCACGACCTCACCGAAACGACGGCGGTGTCGCAGGCGGTGGACGCCGTCTTCGCCGACGGACCGGTCGACGTCGTGATGGTCGCCTTCGGCACCATGCCGACACAGCAGGATGCGGACGCCGACCCGGCGGTCGCAGCCGACCTGCTCACCGTGAACGGCACCCTCACGCTGCTGGCCGCCCACCTCGCCACCCTGCGCCTGCTCGAGCAGGGCAGCGGCGCGCTCGCGGTGATCGGCTCGGTCGCCGGTGACCGCGGGCGCCGGTCGAACTACCTCTACGGCGCGGCCAAGGCGATGGTCGCCACGGGCGTGGCCGGACTGCAGCACCGCACCGCGGGGACATCGGTGGCGATCACCCTGGTGAAGCCCGGCCCGACCGCCACTCCGATGACCGACCACCTCCGTGGTGGCCGGCTCAGCCTCGCGAAGGTCGAGACCGTCGCCGGGGACATCGTGCGAGGGGTCGAGGGGGGCCGGCCGGTCGTCTACACGCCCCGGCGCTGGCGCCTGATCATGGCCGTGATCCGGCTGCTGCCGCGCCCGGTCTTCGAGCGCACCAGCCTGTGAGTGGCGGGCGTCAGTCGGAGACGGCGACTCGCTCGCCGCACACCGCCGCCTTCAGGACGGCCGCGAAGTTCAGCCGCGACTGGTCCCAGGTGTGTGCCGCGGCGTGCCAGTAGGCGCCCTCGCCGAGCTGCTTGCGCAGGACCTCGTCCGCCAGCACCTCCCGTAGCCGGTCGTCGAACTCGGCCTGGTCCTCGACGAGGAGGCCCGACACGCCGTCGACGATCGACTCGGTGGTCCCGCCCGCCGCGCGGTAGGCGACGGACGGCGTGCTGCAGCGGCCGGCCTCGGTGATGACCAGGCCCCAGCCCTCCTTGAGGGACGGCACGGCCAGCACCCAGGAGCGCTCGTAGACGGCGAGCTTCGTCTGGTCGTCCACGTGACCGAGGAACTCGACGGTGTCACCTGCCCCCCGCTCGGCGGCGTGGGCCTTCAGCTCGTCCTCCCACCAGCCGCTGCCGACGATGGTCAGCCTGAGCCCGTCGAACTCCTCGCGCAGGCGGACCGCGGCGTCGATCGCGTGCTCGACCCGCTTGTGCGGCACGAGCCGGCCCACGACGCAGATCGACGGGTGCGACGTCTTGCTGGGATGCGCGTCGATGCCGAGGTCGGTGCCGTTGTGCACGACAGCGATCCGGTCCGGCGAGACGCGGTAGCGGTTCAGCTCGGCCCGGGTGGCGCGAGAGACGGCGACGTACTGGCAGGCACGGTAGAGCCGCGGCGCCAGGCGTGACTCGATCCACCAGCCCACCCGGCCCTTCGCACCCGGGTAGACGACCGGCCACTGCTCGCGGTGGACGTGGTGCACCAGGACGACCACCGGTCGCCGGGTCACCAGCCGTGTGAAGAACGGGAGGCCGTTCTGGACGTCGACCACGACGTCCGGCCGGCCGAGCCGGCCGGTGAGGAGCAGCAGCATGCCCCAGAGGTAGACGCTGAGCTTGCCGCCGCGGCGCACGTAGCGGACGCCGTCGACCAGCTCGTCCGCCGGCGCGCCGTCGTACGTGGCGGTGAAGCAGGTGACCTCGGCACCCAGCTCGACGAGGCCGTGGGCCACCTGTTCGAGGTAGACCTCCGCGCCACCGCCCTCGGGGTTCCCGGTGTCGCGCCAGGTCATCAGCACGACGCGGCGCCCCGCCCAGAACGCCCCTCCCCCCGAACGCATTACTGGAGAGTAGATCAGCCTGTGACGATATGCACAGCCGCCGACGGCTCGGTTAGGCTCCGCCGGTGCTCCGCCGGATCCAGACCCCGCGACCTCGTCCGTGGGCACCGACGCTGGGCCGCTCGCTCCGCCTCTTCGCCGACTTCCGTCACGAGCAGGACGACCCCCGCCGCTTCTACACGGCACTGGCCGCCGACTCCGTCGGACAGCTCGGCGTCTACGCCGACCTCGACGGCGCCACCGTGCTCGACGTCGGTGGTGGCCCCGGATACTTCCGGGACACCTTCACCGCTGCCGGGGCGGCGTACGTCGCCCTCGACGCCGACGTCGGCGAGCTCTCCGGGCAGGGTGAGATCGCGCCCGGCACCGTGATCGGCGACGGGATGCGACTGCCGTTCGCCGACGACTCCGTCGACGTCTGCTACTCCTCCAACGTGCTCGAGCACGTCCCGGACCGGGCCCGGATGGCTGAGGAGATGCTCCGCGTCACCAGGCCCGGCGGCATCGTCTTCCTCTCCTACACGCTGTGGTGGGGCCCGTGGGGTGGCCACGAGACGTCGCCCTGGCACCTGTTGGGCGGCCGGTACGCCAGGCGCCGGTACCTGCGCACGCAGGGGCGGGAGCCCAAGAACAGGTTCGGGGAGTCCATGTACGCCGTCACGGCCGCCGAGATGCTGCGCTGGTCCGGCCGGCAGCAGCGTGCGCAGGTGCTGCTCCGCGCGGCCCGCTACCACCCGCGGTGGGCCCGCTGGATCGTCCGGGTGCCGCTCGTGGGGGAGGTGCTGTCGTGGAACCTCCTGCTCGTCCTGCGCAAGCGGTGAGCGAGGGGCGCGCCACCGCGCCCCTGCGGATGTGGGGCTACGGAGCGCTCCTCACCGCGCTGGCCTTCTCCCAGTCGGCCGGCGCGATGGTCGCCGACACGAAGTTCGACCTGGTCACCAACCCCGGCAAGTTCCTCGCCAACGCCCTGCACCTGTGGGACCCGTCGGCTGCCTTCGGGCAGGTCCAGAACCAGGCCTACGGCTACGCCTGGCCGATGGGGCCGTTCTTCTGGCTCGGCCACGCCGCCCAGATGCCCGGCTGGGTGGTGCAGCGGCTGTGGTGGGCGCTGTTGCTGTGCGCGGCGTTCTTCGGTGTGGTCAGGCTCGCCCAGCGGCTCGCGATCGGGTCACCGCTCACGCAGGTCGTCGCCGGGTTCGCGTTCGTGCTCACCCCCCGCATGACCACGCTGATCGGCGGCACGTCGGTCGAGGTCTGGCCGATGGCGCTGGCGCCCTGGGTGCTGCTGCCCCTGGTTCGCGGCAGCCGCGAGGGCTCCGTACGCCGTGCCGCTGCTCTCAGCGCGCTGGTCGTGGCGACCTGCGGCGGCGTCAACGCGGTCGCCGTGGCGGCCGTGCTGCCGCTGGGCGTCATCTGGATCGTCACGCGCGATCGCGGTCCCCGGCGGTGGCGCCTGCTCGGCTGGTGGACGCTCTTCACCGCGCTCGCGACGCTCTGGTGGAGCCTGCCGCTGCTCCTCCTCGGCCGCTACAGCGCGCCGTTCCTGGACTACATCGAGAACGCAGGCATCACCACCGTGCCGACCGGCCTCGGCCGCACCTTGGTCGGCACCTCCGACTGGGTCGCCTACTTCACCGGGATCGACTACACCGCCGGCCAGACGCTGGTCACCTCCGAGCACCTGCTCCTCGACGCCGCCGCGATCGCCGCGGCGGGCCTCGTCGGAGTCGCGCTGCACGGCAACCCGGAGCGGCGCTTCCTCGGGCTCAGCGTCCTCGCGGGCGTCGCGCTGGTCGGCTTCGGCTACTCCGGGCAGCTGGCCGGCTTCTTCGCCGACGACCGGACCGCGCTGCTCGACGGTGTGCTCGCGCCACTGCGCAACCTGCACAAGTTCGACGTCGTCCTGCGCCTCCCGCTGGTGCTGGGCCTCGCTCACCTCCTCGCCGAGCTTCCGCGGCTGATCCGCGGGCGAGGGGCCGGGGCGGCCCTGTTCGGCATGCGGGCCGCCACGGCGCTCGCCCTGGTCGCCCTGGCGACGCCCTGGCTGCAGGACGAGGTGGCCCCGCGCGAGGGCGTGGCGCAGGTCCCGGCCTACTGGTCGCAGGCGGCCGACTACCTGGCCCGCACCGATGACGGGACCGTCTCGCTCGTGGTCCCCGCCTCCGCGTTCGGGGTCTACTCCTGGGGCAACACGCACGACGACGTCATGCAGGGGCTCGCGGACAGCCCGTGGGCGGTGCGCAACGTGATCCCGCTGGCACAGCCCGGCAACGTCGTCTTCCTCGACGCGGTCACCCGCTACCTCGAGTCCGGCCACCCCCCGTCCGAGGCGGACGGGGCGGACCGGGCCTTCGCCCGGTTCCTCGCCGCGAACGGCGTCGGCAGGCTCGTGGTCCGCAACGACGTCGACCGGTTCGAGACCGGCGCGCCCGACCCTGCTTACGTCGCCAGCCTGCTGGGCCACACGCACGGCATCAGCCTGGCCGAGTCGTTCGGGCCGACGGTGGGGGCGCCGGCCGTGAAGCCGGAGCCCGACGGAGGGGCTGGGCGCATCATCGAGGGCGACGGCATCTCCGCCGAGGTGGGCTCGATCGAGGTGTACTCGGTGGACGGCGCCGCCACCGCCTACCTGACGACCGGCGCCAAGGCCGCCGCGGCTGACCCGGGCAGCACCCTCGCGCCCGCCGTCCAGCGCATGGGCGGTGGGCAGCTGCTCCTGGCCGCCGACGCCGAACGGGCCGGCCGCTCGCTCCTCGCCGACGGCGATGGTCAGGTGCTCACCGACGACATGCGCAGGCGCGAGACCAACTTCGCCAGCGTCCGCTGGAACGAGTCGGCCACCATGCCCGCGGAGCGCGACTACCAGCTCGGCGGCCCCGAGCACGAGCACCGCGTCGTCGCGGACCAGGCTCGCTGGCAGACCACCGAGCAGTGGTCCTTCGGCGTCTCCGACGTCACCGCCAGCTCGAGCGAGGGCTCGGTCAGCGCGCTGCCGCCGATCCGGATCGGCGACCACCCCGGTGCGGCCATCGACGGTGACCCGACAACGGCCTGGCGCTCGGCGCGCCAGCTGGACCCGACCGGCCAGGTCTGGCAGATGAGCTTCACCGAGCCGGTCGACCTGAGCACTGTCCGGGTCACCCTGGCCGCCGACTCCGCCCCCGTCGACCAGCTGCAGCTGTGGGCGGGCGACGAGAGCGTCCTGCGTCCGGCGCCCGAACCGGGGCAGACGAGGACCTACTCGACCAAGCTGGGCTTCGGCGACCTGCTGCGGATCGTCGCGGCCGGGCGTGACCTGAGCCTGCCGGGGTCGCTGGCGATCAGCGAGGTGGAGGTGCCCGGGCTGGAGCCGCTGCGCCTGCTCCGGCTCCCGAAGCCGCTCCCCGACGTGCCGGTCGACCTCGTCTCCCTGACCCGGGACCCCGACCGTGCCGCTTGCACCAGCATCGGCGACGCGCTGCCCTGCTCGCCGACCCTGCAGGCCGCGGGCGAGGACGGTGACACCCTCGCCCGCGCCTTCGAGACGACGTCCGGTGACGACTACGACCTCACGGCCACCGCTTCGCTCCGTCGCGGGGTGGACGACCTGCCGATCAGCGCCACCGTGATGCGGGCGACGAGCTCGGCCGGACCGGCGTACGACGTCGCGGCCGGACCGACCGCCATGCTCGACGGGGACCCCGGGACGACGTGGGTGGCCGCCGACCGCGACGACACCGTCACGATCACGTTCCCGCACCCGACCCGGTTGACCTCGCTGGTGGCGACGACGAGCGACGACGCCGCCGCCGCCCGGCCGACGGTTCTGCGCCTGACGGCCGGCCGGCGTAGGACGGTCGTCGAGCTGGATGCCGACGGCGTCGCGCAGCTGCCCGACTGGCGGCGGGTCAGGTCGCTCCGGCTGGAGGTGGCGAGCAGCGAGCCGGCCGTCCACGTGGTGGGCTCGCGGTTCGAGGACGCGATGCCTGGCATCAGCAGCCTCACCTTCGGCGGCCTCGACGACGCCCGGGCCGAGGCTGTGGCGTCGACCGAGCCGCGCAGCTTCGGTTGTGGGTCGGGTCCGCAGATCCTCGTCGACCGGACGTCACTGCGGACGGCGGTCACCGCCAGCGTCAGGGACCTGGTGCGTGGGCGACAGGTCGGTCTCTCGGTGTGCGGCGACGTTCCCGACGACCTGCTGTCCGGGACGGGCGCGCACACGGTGATCGCGCCTCCGTCGGCCCTCTTCCGGGTCGACACGGTGACCCTCGAGCGGCAGGGCGCCGCTCCGGCCCGCACCGCGACGCTCACCACGGAGCGCGACGGGCGGGGTGCTCCGATCTCGGTGGCGCTGCCCGAGCGCAGCGGGTCGTCGGTGCTCACCCTGCCCCAGAACGTCAACGACGCTTGGCGGGCGACCCTCGACGGGAGGACGCTGACGCCCATCCGGACCGACGGCTGGAAGCAGGCGTGGCTGGTGCCGGCCGGTGCCGCGGGAACCGTTCGGCTCAGCGTGCCCGCCGCCCGGTCGTTCACCTGGGCGCTGGTGGCCGGCGGAGTGGGCCTGCTCGGCTGCGTCCTGGTGGTCCTCCTTCCGGTGCCCCGTCGCCGAGCGGAGCAGACCGACCTGCCGCCGCTCGGCCGCCGACGGGCCGGTCTGCTGGAGGTGGCCGTGATCGCGGTCGTGCTCGGCCTCGTGGGCGGCTGGTGGGGCCTGGGCGTCGCCGTGCTGGTCGTCCTGGCGGGGCCGCTGCTGCGGGCTCGGGTCGGCTGGCCGTGGCTCGCCGGGCTGGCGCTCTGGGGCTCCGGGCTCGGGCTGTCGTGGGACAGGATCACCGAGCGGTCGTGGGCCGTCGAGTGGACCCAGGGCTGGGCGCTGGCGGCGGTCGGCCTCCTGGCGGCAGCGCTGCTGTGGAGCCCTGCACGCCAGGACTGATCGGTCAGCCGCCGGCGCCGGAGGTGCCGGCCCGGCCGACCGCGAGGCCCGTCACGCACACCTCGGCGCCCGGGGCGAGACCGGAGAAGGCGATGGCGTCGTAGTCACCGGGGGCGGCCAGGAGCACGGTGTGCTCACCGGCAGGAAGGACGGCGTCCGTCCGGCGCTCGCCCGCCCGGATCCGGACCGGCGTCTCGATGTCGGCGTCGAAGCTGACGCGCAGCAGCCACCCGGAGCCGGAGATCGGCCCGTCGAGCGGGGCGTACGTCGTCGTGGAGCTCAGCGGGTAGCCGCTGCAGCCGTCGGCGCCGGCCGCCGGAGCAGGCTCGCGCATGCGGCGGGCGACCGTCAGGGAGGCGGGCACGATCGCCCCTGAGTCGTCGAGCATGGAGGCGTCCGCCCTCCGGTCGTCGACGAGCACCTGCGTGAAGGTGAGCTCGTCGCGCCACGGGTGCAGGACCCGTCGGTACTGCGCGTCGAAGTCGAGGGGCGAGTCGGCGACCGCGCCACTCACGATGCGCGGGGCGACGACGCCGGGGATGAGCGTGACCGGCTTCTCCGCGCGCGCGAGCGAGGCGGCGAAGGTGTCGAGGTAGGGGCGCGCCGAGTCGTCCTCGTCCACGTGGAGCAGGGGGAACCTGCTGGCGCTGACGATGGCGAAGGCGACGAAAGCCGCCGTGGCGACCGCCGGTCCGGGCCAACGGTTGAGGATCCAGTGCCGTGCTCGCAGGGTGGAGCACTCCCGCGCACCCGGGACCTCGAGGAAGGCCAGCCCGAGTCCGAGCGCGACACCGAGCGCCAGAGGCGTCGTGAACCTCAGGTCGAGCGCGAGGTCCGGGCCGTAGATCTGCCGGGCATGTCCGACGAGGAGGGTGATGGCCGCCAGTTGGAGCAGGGGGATCGACCACGCGCGCAGGCCTCGGTCGCGGGTGAGCGAGGCCAGCGCGAAGACGGCGGCGATCACCGCCAGCGCGATGACCTGGACCAGGACCGACGGGGTGGGCTTCGACAGCCCGATCGCGGGCTGGGTCCAGCTGCCGGGTCCGCCGATCACGGCCGCTGGGAAGGCGCGGAGGAAGATGTTGTCGACGTACTCCCGCCACGCGACGCCGTCGCCGGGTGGGGTTCTCGCTGCGGGCGAGCTCAGGTAGAGGCCGGCGTAGACGACCACCAGGACCGTGTGGGCCAGGAGCGCGGGCCGGTAGCGGCTCCAGAGCTCGGTGAGCCGAGCAACGGGTGACCCTGCGGTGAAGTAGCCGAGCGTGATGACGACGAGCGGGATGTAGGCGAAGAGGGCCAGCTCCGCGAAGGCCAGGCCGACGACCATCCAGACGACCGACGCGACCAGGTGACCGCGCCGGTTCGTCCGCAGGTGGCGGACGTGGGCGTCCAGGGCGAGCGCCGTCGTGGCGAGGACCGGCAGGTGGTTGATCGTCGCCGCCCACCACGTGGTGGCGGGGATCAGCCACGGGCTGAAGGCGAAGTAGGAGAGGGCGACCAGGATCGCCGGGCGCCGGCCGAAGAGGGTGACCAGGAGCCGGAGGACCGCCAGGCAGGCGAGGACGTAGAGCGCCACGATCTGCGTCGCGGCGAGGCTGTAGTCGTAGTGCGAACCCTGGGCGACGCTCCAGGCGAGCAGCCGCCCACCGGGCATGAGGTGCCCGTTGTACGGCGCGGTGAGCGCTCCCCAGCCGAGGCCGTCCTGACCCTGCCCGACCAGGATGAGGTCGTCGAGCCAGAACCACGTGCGGCTGACGGCCCAGCCGCGCAGGACCGTCCCGGCGGCGATGATCACGAGCCCGAGGAGGATCACCGGGTGCCGGGGCGCACCGCGCAGGGGGCGGGCGGCCGCGGTCACCCGCGCATGGAGAGCAGTCACGGAGCGATCTCGGGGGTCTGCTCGGGCTCCGGCTCGAGGTCCGGGGGTTCCATCCGCGCGAAGCGCCCGACGTTCTTGGCCCGCAGGATCGGCTTCTCGAACAGGTAGAAGGACAGACTGGCCAGGGCGACGGTGATCGTCAGGGTCAGCGCGACCACCGTGGCGAAGTGGCCGGTGAAGACCTCGAGGTCGAGCACCGAGAAGACCAGGTTGAGCACGAGCATGTGGATCGCGAAGATGCCGTAGGAGATGTCGCCCAGCCAGGCGGGGACCGCCGTGCTGAGCCGGTTCCGGACGAGGCCGTCCCGCTCAGGGCCGAAGACCAGCGGCAGCACGAAGAAGGCGCCCGTCACCGTGTAGAGGACGACCTTCGAGCCCGCCTCCCACGCACCAGGGATCAGCAGCAGCCGCGGGCCGGCCAGCGGGGTGCAGGCGATCGCGAAGACGGCCGCCGCCAGGATCCAGCATCCGGTCAGGTCGGCGGCGAGGCGGTCGAGCACGTGGTCACGGGGGCGCGCGGTCAGGCTCGCCGAGACGGCCGCGAAGACCACGCCGACCATGAACCAGGGAAGGTAGCCCGGCAGCCACTGGGCGTAGTGGCCCTCCGAGCCGGGGATCTGGGCGACGTACACCTGCCAGGCGACGCCGAGCACGGAGATCCCGATGGCGCCGACCACCACCCGGCGCAGCCGCAGGCCGCGACCGGGGCGCCCGATGAGCGCGACACAGAGGAGCGGCAGCACGAGGTAGAACGCCACCTCCGTGCACAGGCTCCACATCTGGGTCAGCGAGCTCGGCAGCAGGCCGTGGGTGTAGAGCTGGGTGAACGTCAGGTTCGTGACCCAGTCGACCGCGTCGGCGTCGTCGTTGACCGGGTCGAGCAGCAGCGCGACCACCACGACCACCCAGTACAGCGGAAGGATGCGCAGCGCCCGCTTCCACAGGTAGTGCCCGGTGGAGGGGCGGTGCTCCTCCAGCGCGGCCGCCAGGAACCACGGCCGGCTGAGCAGGAAGCCGGAGAGGATGAAGAAGAGCGTCACACCGAAGTCGAAGCGGGCGAGCACAGCGCCGCTCCAGCCCTGGTTGATCCGGCCGGTGTTGAACGCGGAGTGGGTGAGCACGACCATGATCGCGCCGATCGCGCGCAGCGCGTTGAGCGTCGGGAAGGTGCGGTCTCGGGTCACTGGCTCGCCTTCACTGGTTCGGCACGGCCCGCGACGACGTCGCCCACGCAGAGCTGAGGACGCGGCCGGCCGGAGGAGATGTCGGGAGACACGCGGATCGAGTCGAAGTTGTCGCCCGCCACGTAGAACGCGTGGATCCCGCTGCGCAGCACGAGGTCGTGCTCGGTGTCGCCGAGGGTGACGTGCACCGACACCGGCTGCGCGGCGTAGTAGGCGACGCGGGCCCACCAGCCGCCGAATGCCACCGGCCCGTCCAGGGGGATCGTCCGCGAGCTGTCGATCTCGTAGCCGCAGGCCGACGGCCCGGCCGGGGCCGAGCGCACGGGCGTGATCGCAGCCGGCCAGATCCGGCCCTGTTCGTCGGTCATCCGAAGCTCGTCGACCGAGGCCGTGACGAACCGGACCCTGCCGTCGTCGACGACGCGCCGCATGATCTTGCTCTGGAGGTTGTCGGGGTAGAGCAGCGGGAGCAGCATGGCTTTCGGCACCGGCTGGTCGACCAACGGGTACGGGCGTCCGGCGGCATCGGCCTCGCGGAGCAGTGTCCGGAAGTAGGAACGGCCGACGAGATGATCGCTCCAGTTCGCCACGAACTGGACGGTGGAGACCGTTCCCAGGATCGAGCAGAGGACGACGAAGGCCGCGACCTGGCGGGACCTCGTGGCGAACCCGTGAGCGCCCGGACGGAGCTCGACCGTCTCCGTCGCACCGCGCATCGGCATCAGGGCGCAGGCCAGCGCCACGGCTGTCACGGCGGCCATCTCGCCCTGGTAGCGGAAGTCTCGCGAGAGCCAGGCGCCGGCGAGGCTGGTGCGCCCCGCGGTGACGAGCAGGATGTTGCTGGCGAGGAACGAGGCTGGCAGCCACCACGCCCGCAGGCTGTTGACGCGGGAGCGGCTGATGGTGCGGACGATCGCCACGACCAGGACGGCCGCCACCAGCACGCCGAGCGAGCCGGGCGACGGGTTCCCGAACTCGTCGGTGTGCGACCACCTCAGGGGACCACCGAGCAAGGCCGGGAGGTAGCCACGGAAGGCCATGTTGGCGACGACGTCCGGAAGACTGCCGCTGGCTGCCGCGGCCGGGTCGAAGTCGAGCACCGCGCGGTAGTAGACGAGCAGGTAGGACGCGCTCAGGACGATGTGGAGCACGGCGACGCCGCGATGCTCCGCCCAGAAGTAGCGGAGCCGCTCGGCCAGCGTGCCGGTCGCGAAGTAGGCCACCGAGACGATCCCCATGGCGCCCACCACGAAGAGAGTCTTCTCGTAGAAGAGGAAGCCGCCGAGCAGCCAGGCCGCGGTGGACCAGGCGTGCCGCACGCGCCGCGTACGGAGGTAGGCGACGTGGGTCTGCAGGGCGAAGAAGAGCACGATCTGCAGCGGTAGCTGGTTGGCTGCGGCCGCCCACCAGACCATCACCGGCACGGAGATGACGCAGAAGAGGTACAGCGCCAGCGGCGGCAGGATGCCCGGGCGTACGCCGAACCAGCGCACCAGCAGCATCAGCAGCCCGATGTCGGCGACCGCCTGCATGCCCCAGATCACCGCGGCGGTCGGGAGGAAGCTGAACGGCGCGAACGTCGCGTTCAGCCAGGACACCAGCATCGGCACCGGCATGACGTGGCCGGCGTACGGCCGGAACAGCGACGACGGGGTGATGCCGTCGTCGAGCATGCGGGCCATGAAGGCGAAGTCGTCCTGGGTGTACCACGACCGGCTCAGGGCCCACGCCCGGAGCGCAAGCTGGACCACGATCAGCGCGACGGCCACCTGAAGCACCCGCTCGGCGCGGAGCCGACGCCACCTCGCCCGGACGTGCGCCCGGGCCGGGATCACCAGGTGGTCCTCCGTCCACCGCGCCAGCGGGTGCGGCAGGTCCCGCGCGACAGGACTGCGCGGGCCGGGCTGGTCAACGGTCATGAGGTCGGTGGTGTCGCGGTCGGGAGGCCCAGGGTCAGCGCGCTGACGCACAGGCCGTCGGTCGAGGAGTGGCCAGCACCATGGTGGATCACGACGGTGTGAAACTCGCCTTCGGCGGAGAGGTAGACCGTGTGTCGCCCCTCGGCGAGCGTGAGGCGGTGCCTCAGGTCGCCGGTCACGACCTCGGCGTCGACCGCTTCCCGGCTGCGGTAGGTCAGCGCGATCCACCAGTTCGACCCCAGGACCGGGCCGTCGAGCGGGATCTCGACGTCGCCGGCGCCGTCGGAGCGGTAGCCGCACCCGGCGGTGGCGACCATCGACCGCGCCGTGGTCAGCGAGGCCGTGACCAGGCGGCCGTCGTCGTCGAACATCTGCAGCGGCTCGTGCGAGGCGGTGGGGAAGCGGAGCGGGCCGGCCAGGCGCCGGAACACGTGGCTGTAGGTGTTCTCGGGATAGCGGTAGGACCACAGCAGGTCCTGCGGGATGCCGGCGTCGACCAGCGGCGGCGGCTCGGGCGCAGCGCGCAGGGCCGCCCGCACGTTGTCGAGATAGTCACGCGTGCGGTTGGCGTGGTGCCAGGAGCGCACGTAGGTCGTCGCCGACACCGTCGCGAGCGCCACGACCACGGCGACCACCGGGGCGACGTACCTCGTCCGCTCCCAGGGGGCGACGAGGCCCTGCCGGCGCTGGTTCTGCTCGACCGCGCCGAGCAGGGGGAGAAGCGCGAGTCCCGCGCCGATGACGAAGAGCGCACCCGACTCGGGCTGGTAGCGGTACTCGCGGGCGATGGACGGGCCGACGGCGCCGGCGCGGTTGCTGACGAGCAGGGCGGCCGTGCACGCCATCGTGAAGGCGAGCGGCAGCCAGGCCCTGATGCTGCTGGTCCGGGTCGTGACGCAGTGGTGGACCAGGCCGGCCAGCGCCGCCCAGGCGGCCACCTGCACCACATAGCTGGGATCGGCCAGGGAGCCCATGCCGACGCTCTCCCAGCGCAGCGGGCCACCGACCAGTGCGCTCGCGAAGCTCACCATCACCAGGTTCCAGGTCAGCAGCCCCCACGGGTTGTCGCCGCCCTGGCTGGCCGCGAAGTCGGGGGACAGGGCGACGTAGAGCGCCAGGTAGGCCACGCCGAGCGCCGAGAAGCCCACCACCGCCCAGCGGTACGTCGACCACAGCTGTCGCAGGCGGGCAGGCGTGTCGCCGGAGGTGAAGTAGGCCATCGCCACGATGGCGTAGACACCGATCACGAGCAGCGTCTTCTCGTAGAACGCCAGCCCGGCGACGGTCCACAGCAGGGCGACGACCAGCGGACGGATCCGCAGGCTGCGGAGGTGGTCGAGGAAGGCGTGCAGGCCGAAGGTCAGCGCGACCAGCATGGGCAGCTGGTTGATGCCGGCCGCCCACCAGATCCCGGCGGACAGCGTGAAGACGTAGCAGAGGTAGCCGGCCAGGAGCGCGAGCACCAGCGGCCGGCGGCCGAACATCGAGACCAGCAGCCGGAGCATCCCGAAGCCGGACAGGGCCTGCAGCGCGAGCAGGAGGAGCGCCCAGGGCCACCACGTGTAGGCGGAGACGGCGGTCAGGGCCGCCGCCGCCGCGAACCCTGCGGGCATCAGGTGCCCGCCGTAGGACTGGAAGAGGTAGTGCAGGTCGAAGGGGCGGTTCATCGCCTGCGACATGAAGGCCAGGTCGTCGAAGTAGAACCACGAGCCGAGGGTCGCCCACGCACGGAACCCGAGCTGGGCGAGGACCATCGCGCTGCCGGCGAGGACCACCCCACGCTCGCGCAGGAGGCTCGCCCACAGGCGTTCCGCCATCCCCGGGCGCGCCTGCTCGGACCGGGAGCGGTCGTCGACGGCGTGGGGATCCACGGCGGGACTATGACACAGGGCGCGCCGTCGACCACATCGAGTCGGGCCTCAGGTAACGGTTTGCGCACACCGCTCGGCGGCTGTGACGAGGTGCACATACTCGCCGGTAGTTACTGCTACTGTGCGCTGGTTTCCGTGACCTTGGGAGGGTTCGAACGTGCGTGGTGTTGTTGGTCGCTTGCTTCTGGTGGTCGGCGTGTTCGCTGTCGTGGCTGGCGGCGTCGCCATCTTCTGGGGCAAGGACGCGGCCTACCGCATTCCCATGGACACGGACTCGTTCACCCGGCTGACGGGTGAGGCTTCCGGTGCGCTGGCGAAGTCCGACACGCCTGTCCCGGTCACCTACGTGGTGCACACCCAGGTCGACCCGAAGCGGTCGAACGACGACGTCATCGCGATGGAGCAGACCAGCTGCATGGCGACGACGAGCGACTACTGCATCGACGCCAAGGGCACCTTCGTCCTGGCCGGCGACGACGAGGCGGTCGTCAACATCGGCCACAACAAGTTCGCCCTCGACCGGCGGACCGGCCTGCCGGTCCAGGACCAGGGCAAGTACGTCTCCGACGCCGAGCTCGTGAAGGACTACCAGGGTTTCGTGGTCAAGTTGCCGTTCAACACGGAGAAGAAGGACTACGACTACTGGGACAGCACCGTCGGCAAGGCGGTCTCCGCCCACTACGCGGGCACCCGGACCATCGACGGGTTGAAGACCTACCGGTTCGACGTCACCGTCCCGTCGCAGACCGCCGAGATCGCCGCAGACACGCAGGGCACCTACGCGGCCACGCAGAGCGTGTGGGTCGACCCGGTGACCGGCGCCTTCGTCGACCAGAAGGCGACGCAGACCGTCGCCCTCCTCGACGGCACGAAGCTGCTCGACGTCGACGTCAGCTACACCGACGGCACCGTCAAGGAGAACGTCTCGACCGCCAAGAGCAACGGACGTTCCCTGTGGGTGGTCGGGACCGGCCTGCGGATCATCGCCCCGATCGTCGGCCTGCTGCTGATCGTCGGTGGCGTGCTGCTCGTGCGGCGTCGGCGGGCCTGATCGTCATGGGGCCAGGTCGGCCCCGAAGATGGCGGTCCCGGGGGTCAGCAGACCCCGCGTCCGCGACCAGCCGCCCCAGTTGCGGTCCAGCTCGGCCGGCCACTGCGGCTCCAGCAGGTCGGTGATCCGGAAGCCCGCGCCGGCCAGGAGGCCGACCCAGTCGCCGAGGGTGCGGTGGTGCTCGACGTACGACACCTCGCCGGAGGCGTCGTCGACCTCGACGTAGGGCGTGCGGTCCCAGTAGGACTGGCTCGCGACGAGGCCCTCCGGGCCCGGGTCGTCGACGAACATCCATCGCGTGGGATGGGTGATCGAGAACGCGAAGCGACCGCCCGGCCGCAGCACGCGCACGACCTCGGCGATGCACCGGTCGATGTCGGCCACGAACTGCAGCGCGCCGAAGGAGCAGAAGACCACGTCGAAGGACGCCGGGGCGAAGGGGATCGCGGTCGCGGTCGCCTGCACGGACGGTACGACGACCCCGCTGGCGTCGTCGATGCGGCTGGAGTGCTGCAGCTGCCGGTGCGCGAGGTCGAGCCCGTAGGCGCGTCCGCCCTGCGACCGCACCCACCGCGCGCACTGGCCCGCGCCCGAGCCCAGCTCGAGGACCTCACGCCCGCCGACGTCGCCCAGGACGCCTGCCTCCTTCTCGGTGAGCCCTTCCGGGCCCCACACGAAGCCGGTGTCGCCGAGGAACGCGCCGTGGGTGGCCTGGTACTCGTCGGCGTAGCGGTCCCAGTCGGGACCGTTCGCTCGGCGGGACTCCTCCTCGCTCACCGCACGACGCTCGGCTCGGACCGGGGGATAGGCAGCCTCCACGCCGTTCAGCGTAGCCACTGCGCCAGTTGGACTGGGTCCGGCCGACCGGCGTAACCTCGGTGGTTGCGTGCGTCGTGCGCGCACCCCGCTCGCGCGGGGCACCCCTCAAAACCAAGGTTCCTACTACTTCATGACGACTCTCTCCGCTCTTCCGGACTACGACGCGCCCCAGGTTGCGATCAACGACATCGGGTCCGAAGAGGACTTCCTCGCAGCGATCGACTCCACGATCAAGTACTTCAACGACGGTGACCTGGTCGAGGGCACCATCGTCAAGGTCGACCGGGACGAGGTCCTGCTCGACATCGGCTACAAGACCGAGGGCGTCATCCCCTCGCGTGAGCTGTCGATCAAGCACGACGTCGACCCCAACGAGGTCGTCGCGGTCGGCGACCAGGTCGAGGCCCTGGTCCTCCAGAAGGAGGACAAGGAGGGTCGCCTGATCCTGTCCAAGAAGCGCGCCCAGTACGAGCGCGCCTGGGGCACGATCGAGAAGGTCAAGGAGGAGGACGGCGTCGTCGAGGGCACCGTCATCGAGGTCGTCAAGGGCGGTCTCATCCTCGACATCGGCCTGCGCGGCTTCCTGCCCGCCTCGCTGGTGGAGATGCGTCGCGTCCGCGACCTGCAGCCCTACGTCGGCCAGACGCTCGAGGCCAAGATCATCGAGCTCGACAAGAACCGCAACAACGTGGTCCTGTCGCGCCGTGCCTGGCTCGAGCAGACCCAGTCCGAGGTTCGCCACGGCTTCCTGACCCAGCTCCAGAAGGGTCAGATCCGCAAGGGTGTCGTCTCCTCGATCGTCAACTTCGGTGCGTTCGTGGACCTCGGCGGTGTCGACGGTCTCGTCCACGTCTCGGAGCTGTCCTGGAAGCACATCGACCACCCGTCCGAGGTCGTCGCCGTGGGCGACGAGGTCACCGTCGAGGTCCTCGACGTGGACATGGACCGCGAGCGTGTCTCCCTGTCGCTGAAGGCGACGCAGGAGGACCCGTGGCAGCACTTCGCCCGCACCCACCAGATCGGTCAGATCGTCCCCGGCAAGGTCACCAAGCTGGTGCCCTTCGGTTCGTTCGTCCGCGTCGAGGAGGGCATCGAGGGCCTGGTCCACATCTCCGAGCTGGCCGAGCGCCACGTCGAGATCCCGGAGCAGGTCGTCCAGGTCAACGACGACGTCATGGTCAAGATCATCGACATCGACCTCGAGCGTCGCCGGATCTCGCTGTCCCTCAAGCAGGCCAACGAGACCAGCGCCGCTGCTGACGTCGAGGAGTTCGACCCGACGCTCTACGGCATGCCCGCCAGCTACGACGAGCAGGGCAACTACCTCTACCCCGAGGGCTTCGACGCCGAGACCGGCGAGTGGCTCGAGGGGTTCGACGAGCAGCGCGCCGCGTGGGAGGAGCAGTACGCCAAGGCTCACGCCCGCTGGGAGGCCCACGTCAAGCAGCAGGCCGAGGCCAAGGTCGCCGCGGCCGAGGCCGGCGAGGCCAGCTCGTACTCCTCGGCTCCGGTCGAGGAGGAGACCTCGGGCTCGCTCGCCTCTGACGAGGCGCTGCAGGCGCTCCGCGAGAAGCTGACCGGCGGGAGCAACTGACCAGCCGCTCAGCCTGAGCAACACGAAGGGCGCCCACCGCTTGCGGTGGGCGCCCTTCGCCGTTCCGGTCGTTCCGGCCCGCGCGGCGGCCCCCGGCGCATAACCTCTGACCGAGTGGACTCGGGAAGGTGCGGCGTGCGGCGGACGATGGTGGGCCTGGCGGCTCTGCTCCTGCTTCCGCTGACCCTCGCCGCCGCGCCCGGCGCCCGAGCCTCCGACCCGCTCCGGATCCTCGTCTACGGTGACTCGATCACCCAGGGGTCCACCGGCGACTACACGTGGCGCTACTTCCTCGACCGGCACCTGCGCGACGCGGGCGTCCCGTTCGACCTCGTGGGCCCGCGGCGCGGCCTCCACCACCTGCCCGAGGGCGCCGACGACGACCTCGACTACGCCGAGCCCGGCTTCGACACCGACCACGCGGCCGTCTGGGGCCAGAAGTTGACCGCGCCCGTCGCCGACCTGGGCGATCTGGCCGCCGACCACACCCCGGACGTCGTGATCGCGCTGATCGGCCTCAACGACCTCGTCTGGAACCACGTCACGCCCGAGGCTCTCGCCGAACGCTGGCGCGCGGAGGTCGCGGAGGTCCGGGCCGCCTCGCCGGCGGCCGACGTCGTGCTGGTCCAGGTGCCCCAGACCTGGTACGCCGACGTCCCGGCCTACAACGCCGAGCTGGTCGCCCTCTCCGCAGAGCTCGACGGGCCGGCCGCTCGTGTCGTGACGACCGCCCTGCCCGACTTCGATCGCCGCACGGACACCTGGGACGGCACGCACCCGACGGCGTCGGGCGACCTCAAGATCGCCGAGGCCGTCGAGGCCGCTCTTTACCTGGCCGGCGTGGCCCCGCCCGCGGGCATGACCCCGGTGGTCCAGAACGGACCACGCACGGCGTCCTCGCTCACCGCCGAGGCCGGCGTCGGTCAGGTTTCCCTCTCGTGGCACGACGTTCCCGGCGTGACGACCGAGTGGCTCGAGCGCCGGGACGTGTCCAGCGGCGGTGCGTGGGACCGCTACCCGCTGGACTTCCCGGCAGGGACGACCTCGTGGACCGCCGCCGCCGTCGACGGGCACCGCTGGGAGTTCAGGCTCCGGCCGGCCAAGGGGACGGCCGTCTCCGCCGACGTGACGTCACCGGTCGTCTCCGTGGTCCCGGGGCCGCCGCCGGCACCGTCGACGGCCGCACCGGTCGTCGGTCCGCCGCTCGGACCGGTCGGCCCGGTCAGGGCCCGCTCACCGCGACGGGACCGGGTGCGCACGAGCGCACCCGCGGTGCCCACAGCGACCGGCTACCGGCTGCTCGTCGCTCCGGTCCGCTCGTGCAGGAGACATCCCCGAGCGTCGGCCTTCCGTCCGGCGGGTCACGACCGGCGGTCGCCCAGCGCCACGGTGCGCGCGAGGGCCCGGGCCCTGTGGGTGCGGTGGTACGCCGTCAGGGACGGCGTCGCCGGTCCGCTCGCTGCGGCGTCCTCGGCCTGCACGCGCGTGCGCTGAGCCGCCTCAGTGGCGGACGAGCCGGTGCTCACTGGCGCCCAGGTCGTCGACGTCGTCGTGCATGTTGCCGGGACCGGCGAACCGGTCGTGACGCGCGTAGGCCGCGAGCGCGGCGAAGCCTCCCACCAGGAGGACGAGGGTCAGAATGGTCATGGCAATAATCATGCGCCGCGCAAGATCCTGCCACGAGTGGCAGATTTGCCGGTGTGCGTCCAGTTCCTGCCAGATCTGTGCCATCCTGATCAGGTGACTCTCCGCAACGTCGCTGCTCTGGTCTGGGACGGCGTCGCGCCCTTCGAGTTCGGCGTGCTGTGCGAGGCGTTCGGGCTGGACAGGCGCGAGGACGGCGTACCGCTGCTCGACTTCGCCGTTTGCGCGCCCGAGCCCGGCCCGGTCGCCTTCAGCCTCGGCTTCACCATCAACGTCGAGCACGGGATGGAGCGCCTGGAGGAGGCGGACCTGATCGGCATCCCCGCCATGAGGCGGTCCCGCCCGCTGCCGGCCGGCGTGGCCGAGGCGCTGCGGCGGGCCCACGACCGTGGCGCACGGCTGCTGAGCGTGTGCTCGGGCGCCTTCGCGCTCGGCGACGCCGGCCTGCTCGACGGGCTCGAGTGCACGACGCACTGGAAGTACACCGACGAGCTCGCCGCCCGCTATCCCGAGGCCAAGGTCGTGCCTGAGGTCCTCTACGTCGACTCCGGCCAGATCGTCACCAGCGCGGGCACCGCGGCCGGGCTCGACGCGACGCTCCACATCTGGCGGCAGGAGTACGGCGCCCAGGTGGCCAGCGCCGTCGCCCGGCGCATGGTCGTGCCGCCCCAGCGCGACGGGGGACAAGCGCAGTTCATCGCCCGGTCCGTGCCCGAGCTCGAGGCGGACACGCTGGCCCCGCTCCTGGCGTGGATCGTGGAGAACCTCGACCAGCCGCTCGACGTCGGCACCCTCGCTCGGAGGTCCTTGATGTCGCCGCGCACCTTCGCGCGCCGGTTCAAGGCGGAGACCGGGGCGACCCCTCACTCGTGGGTGACCAGCCAGCGGGTCCTGCGCGCCGAGGAGCTGCTCGAGACGACCGACCGGTCCGTGGAGTGGATCGCCGACGAGGTCGGCTTCGGCAACGCGGCCACGCTGCGCCATCACTTCGCGCGGGTACGGGGGCTGAGCCCGCAGGCCTACCGGCGACGCTTCGCCTGTTGAGGCGTTGACACCGTCGTGTGACGGGGGCCACACTCCCAGCACGGGCGCGGGAGCGCTCCCAACTCTCGAGGAGGTCCGCCGTGGCCAGTCGTCCCATCGTCCGCGCGATCGCAGTCGCCGCCGTCACCCTCGTCGCGACAGCGGGGCTCGCGGCCGCGCCGCCCGGGGCGGCCGCCCACGGGAGGCACCACGGCTCTCCGCACGCCGATCGGGTCCTCTCCGACGGCGTCTCGCTGTACTCCCCGGGTCTCCACACCGCCGACGCGGCGAGGCTTGCGGCGAAGCTCGTCCGATCCGGTGACCGCGCGACCGCCCGGGGTGTCCTCGACATGGCCCGGACGCCCCAGGCCGTCTGGCTCACCGGGACGGCCAAGGACGCTCAGCGCGACGCGCGGCAGGTCACCCGACGTGCCGCGGCCCGCCACCAGGTCCCGGTCCTGGTCGCCTACAACATCCCGTTCCGCGACTGCGCGCAGTACTCCGCGGGCGGGGCGACCTCCGCTGCCGAGTACGCCGACTGGGTCCGGGCGGTCGCCCGCGGCATCGGGCAGCGTCGCGCCGTGGTGCTGCTCGAGCCCGACGGCCTCGGCATCATCCCCTTCTACACGCCGATCACCGGTTCCGGCCCGGAGTGGTGCCAGCCGGCTGACGCCGACCCGGCGACCGCGGCGAGCGACCGGTTCGCGATGCTCAACGACGCCGTCGACGTGCTCGAGGCCGGTTCCCACACCGACGTCTATCTCGACGGCACCCACACCGGCTGGCTCGGCGTCGGCGACGCCGCCGACCGGCTGCACAAGGCCGGTGTCGAGCGCGCCGCCGGCTTCTTTCTCAACGTCTCGAACTACCGGCTCACCGAGCAGCAGGTGAAGTACGGCAGCTGGATCAGCCAGTGCCTCTGGTACGGCACCAACCCCGCCGAGGGCGGCTGGCGGGTCGGCCACTTCGACTACTGCGGCAGCCAGTACTACCCGGCGGACCCGAACGACTTCTCGACCTGGGGCCTCACCGACCAGTGGTACGTCGACAACCTCGCCGACGCCGCCAACCCGCCGTCCGGCCCGGAGGCGCTCGCGCACTTCGTGGTGGACACCAGTCGCAACGGCCAGGGACCGTGGACACCGCCGGCCGGTGTCTACCCGGACGCCCAGGACTGGTGCAACCCGCCGGACCGCGGCCTGGGCCTGCGCCCCACCACCGACACCGGCAACCCGCTGGCGGACGCCTTCCTCTGGGTCAAGACGCCGGGGGAGTCCGACGGTGAGTGCAGCCGGGGCCTGACCGACAACGGCGGCATCGACCCCGAGTGGGGTCAGGTCGACCCCGCCGCCGGCGCCTGGTTCCCGGCCCAGGCCGCCGACCTGGTTCGCAACGCGGTCCAGTAGCCACCGGACGCGCCGGGCCGGCGGGCGAGGATCGCCCGCCGGCCCGGTGTCACGCCGTCACGCGGCCTGGGTCGTCCGCTCGAGGCCGCCCCTGACCAGGTCGGCGTACCGACCGCCCGCGAGCAGCAGCTCCTCGTGGGTGCCCCGCTCGACGACCCGTCCCCGGTCGAGGACGGCGATCTGGTCGGCGTTGCGCACGGTCGACAGTCGATGGGCGATGGTGATGGTGGTGCGGCCGCGCGCCAGGGTGTCGAGCGCCGCCTGCACCTCGCGCTCGGTGGTGTTGTCGAGCGCGCTGGTGGCCTCGTCGAGCACGAGCACCCGCGGGTCGCGCAGCAGCGTGCGGGCGATGGCCAGGCGCTGCTGCTCGCCGCCGGAGAAGCGGTGGCCGCGCGAGCCGACCATGGTGTCGTAGCCCTCGGGCAGCGACTCGACGAGGTCGTGGATGCGGGCCGCCCGGGCGGCGGCCTCGATCTGCTCGTCGGTCGCGTCGGGGCGGGCGTGGCGCAGATTGTCACGGACGCTCGCGTGGAGCAGGTAGGTCTCCTGGGTGACCACGCCGACCGCCTCGGCGACGTCGGCGAGGGTCAGGTCGCGCAGGTCGACGCCGTCGAGCGTGACGCGGCCGGAGCCGGGGTCGTGCAGCCGGGCGACCAGGCCGGCGAGCGTCGACTTTCCGGAGCCGGTCGCGCCGACCAGCGCCAGGCTGCTCCCTGCCGGGACGGTCAGGTCGATGTCGTGCAGGACGGCGGTGGAGGCGTCGTACCCGAAGGTGACGTGGTCGAAGCGGACCTCGCCGTCGACCTCGCCGAGGCGCACAGGGTCGGCCGGGTCGTCGATCTCGACGGGAAGGTCGAGGTATTCGAAGATCCGGCTGAAGAGCGCAAGGCTCGCGGTCACGTCGACACCGACGTTGAGCAGCCCCATCAGTGGGCGGAAGAGCGAGCTCTGCAGCGACACGAACGCCACCAGGGTCCCGATCGTGACCCCTTCTCGGGTCACCGGGAGGCCGGCGGCGAGGTAGAGCGCCGCTGGCACCGCCGCGAAGATGATCTGCATCGTGGCCATCCGCCAGCGGCCGGCGAGCTGGCTGCGGATCTCGAGATCCACGAGCTCGTGGGAGGTCCGCTCGAAGCGGCCGGCCAGCGCGGGCGCCGACCCGAGCGTCTTGGTGAGCAGGATCCCGCTCACCGACAGGCCCTCCTCGACCTGGGCGTGCAGGTCGGCGAGCTTGGCCTGCCGCTGGGAGGTGACGGCGTAGCGCATCCGCGCGACCTGGCGGGTGGTGATGACGGCGGGAGGAAGGACGACGAGCGAGATCAGCGCGAGCCGCCAGTCGAGGGCGAACATGGCGATCACGGTGCCGATGACGACGGTGACGTTGGCAGCGATCGCGGTGGCCGTGCTGGTGACGACGCCCTGCATCGAGCCGATGTCGTTGACCATCCGCGACTGCACCTCGCCGCCGCGGGTGCGGGTGAAGAAGTCCACCGACTGGCGCTGCAGGTGCGTGAACAGGTCGCTGCGCAGGCGGTGCATCACCTGCTGGCCGACCCGTGTCGACAGCAGCGTCTGGAAGATGCCCAGGGCGGCGCTCGCCACGGCGACGGCGACCATGCCGACGACGCACCAGACGAGCAGCCCGACGTCCTGGCCGGGCAGCGCGACGTCGATGACGTGGCGGACCAGGAAGGGCTGGGCCAGCCCGATCGTGGAGCTGACCACGATGAGCGCGATCACGACGCCGAGCGTCGACCGGTGCGCGGAGAAGAGCCGGCCGATGCGGCGCAGCGAGACCGGTCGGTCCTCGAGCTGGCGCCGGTCGGACCGTCGGGAGTCAGGGTTGCGGCGGGCCCGCTGAGTGTCGCGCTCGGCCGCGCCATGGGAGTGCTGAGGGTTCACCATCCGACCACCTCGTCCTATTACTGAGGGAACCTCACTATGAGGGTAACGCAGAAGTGGCTACGATCCATTCCCATGCGAGAGGACGAGCGTGAGGAAGAGACCACCGCGGAGCTGCTGATGGCGGTCGCCAGGAGGCTGCGACGCGGATTCGCCGCCGCGCTCGAGGACTACGCCGTCACTCCGTCGCAGGCCCGTGCCCTGCGGACCGTGGTCGAGGAGCCGGGCATCCGGCTCTCCGTCCTGGCCGAGCGTCTCGGCATCGCGCCGAGGTCGGCCACCGAGGTCGTCGACGCCCTGGAGGCCCGCGGCCTCGTCGCGCGCGAGCCGGACCCGGCCGACCGGCGCGCCATGAGGGTCACCGCGACCGGGGAGGGCCTGCGGCTGCAGCGCCTGGTCCACGAGTCGCGCCACCGTGAGCTGGACGGGTTCGCCGACGGCCTGACCGTGCGGGACCGCGCCGAGCTGGACCGGATCCTCCGGCTCCTGCTCACCGGTCGCTAGGGTGCCCCGCGTGAGAGTGGGGCTGACGGGCGGGATCGGGTCGGGCAAGAGCACGGTCGCCGGCATGCTGCGCGAGCTCGGGGCGGTCGTCGTGGACTCCGACGTCCTGGCCCGCGAGGTGGTGGCACCCGGCACTGTCGGACTGGCCCAGGTGGTCGAGGCCTTCGGGCCCGAGATCCTCGCGGCGGACGGCACCATGGACCGCGCCAAGGTCGGCGCCATCGTCTTCGCCGACCCCGAGCAGCGGCAGCGCCTCGAGGCCATCGTCTGGCCGCTGGTGGCCGCGGCCAGCGCCGAGCTCGCCGCCACGGCGGGACCGGACGACGTCGTGGTGCACGACATCCCGCTCCTGGTCGAGACCGGTCAGCAGTCGAGGTTCGACGCGGTCGTCGTGGTCGACGTACCCGTCGAGACGCAGGTGGAGCGGCTGCTCCGCGACCGCGGCATGGACGAGGCCGAGGCGCGCTCCCGCATCGCCGCCCAGGTCACCCGGGAGCAGCGGATCGCCGCGGCCACCCATCTCATCGACAACACCGGAACGGTCGAGGACCTCCGCCGACGAGTGGCGGAGGTCCTCGCCGAGCTGCGCTCGTAGCCCTCGGGCGCTCAGGCCGCGAGGTCGGGGTCGCCGAGGCGACGGAGCTTCTGCAGCGCCTCGCGCTCGAGCTGGCGGACCCGCTCGGCCGAGATGCCGTGCTTCACGCCGATGTCGGCCAGCTTGTGCTGGCGGCCGTCGAGCAGGCCGTAGCGCGACCGGATGATGTCGGCGGCGCGGTCGTCGAGCTGGCTGACGAGGGCGTTGAGCCGCTCGCGCGACTCCTCGTCGAGCACCGTCAGGTCCGGCCCGGGCGACGTCTCCTGCGCCATCAGGTCGCCGAGCGAGGTGTCGCCGTCCTCGTCGATCGGGGAGTCGAGGCTGATGTGCTCGCGACCCCACGACATCAGGTCGAGCACCCGGTCGACGTCGATCCCGAGCTCGGCGGCGATCTCGGCGGGCTCCGGGTCACGGCCGAGCTGGCGCTCGAGCGTGCGGCGGGCGCCGCCGATCTGGTTGAGCTCCTCGACGACGTGGACCGGGAGCCGGACGACGCGGGCCTGCTGCGCGATGCCGCGGGTGATCGCCTGGCGCACCCACCACGTCGCGTAGGTCGAGAACTTGTAGCCCTTGGTGTAGTCGAACTTCTCGACCGCCCGGATCAGGCCGGTGTTGCCCTCCTGGATTAGGTCGAGCATCGGCATCTGGGCGCGACCGTACTTGCGCGCGATCGAGACGACGAGGCGCAGGTTGGCGGTGATGAAGGTGTCGACCGCCTTCTGCCCCTCCTCGGCCAGCCACTCGAGCTCGGCCCTCGTCGCGCCGCTCGGCGCCTTGCGGCCGTAGCGCTTCTGGGCGAGCAGGTGCTCGGCCATCAGACCCGCCTCGATGGCCTTCGACAGCTCGACCTCCTTGGCGGCGTCGAGCAGCTCGTTGCGAGCGATCTCGTCGAGGTAGAGGCCGACGCTGTCGCGACCTTCGATCTCACGGACGGCGGTGCGTGTCGCCATGGGGACCCTCCTTCATGTGCAGGGTTCGCCTGCAGGATCTCAACGCATCAGGTGACCCCGGGATTCCCGCGGCATGCATGCGCTCTCGAAGGAAAGGACGTTCGACTGATGCGCAGAGTTGCGGTTCTGCGCGAATCTCAGGGTCTTCTCAGGGCCGGCCCCGTGATCTCGACGCGCTCGCTGGCGCTCGCGGCCCGATCAGCGAGGCGCGAGGCCGAGCCGGTCGAGGATCCAGGCGAGGGAGAAGGCCCGGTCGTGCCACGCCTGGTAGCGCC
This sequence comes from Nocardioides terrae, assembly GCF_900112345.1. Classification (GTDB taxonomy): domain Bacteria; phylum Actinomycetota; class Actinomycetes; order Propionibacteriales; family Nocardioidaceae; genus Nocardioides; species Nocardioides terrae. The sequence continues at coordinate 106,954 of NZ_FOLB01000003.1, read as the reverse complement.
CGGAGACGCCTCCGTGCCCGGCCGACATCTCGGTCTTGAGCAGGACGTCGGCACCCGCGACGGCGCGCAGCCGGGCCACCCACTTCGCCGGCTCGACGTAGAGCACCCGGGTGTCATTGAGGGAGGTCTCGGCCAGGATCGACGGGTAGGCCCGGGTGGTCACGTTGTCATAGGGCGCGTACGACGCCAGGTAGTCGTAGACGTCCGGATCGGCCTCCGGGTTGCCCCACTCGTCGTACTCGACGACCGTGAGCGGCAGGGAGGCGTCGAGCATCGTCGTGAGGTTGTCGACGAACGGCACCGAGGCGTCGATGCCGGCGAACATCCCCTCGGGCGCGAGGTTGGCGACCGCCCCCATCAGCAGGCCGCCTGCGCTGCCGCCCTCGGCGACGATCGCGCCGGGCCGTGCCCAGCCGGACTCGACCAGGTGCCGGGCGCACGCGATGAAGTCGGTGAACGTGTTGCGCTTGCTGAGCACCTTCCCCTCGTCGTACCAGCGCCGGCCCATCTCGCCGCCGCCGCGCACGTGCGCGATCGCGAAGGCCGCGCCGCGGTCCAGGACCGACAGGCGGGGGATGGAGAACCCAGGGTCGATGGAGTGCTCGTAGGAGCCGTAGCCGTAGAGGTGCACCGGCACCGGGCCGGCCGTCCGGGCGTCCTTGCGCACGACCAGCGAGATCGGTACCTGCTCGCCGTCGTCGGCGGTGGCCCAGAGCCGGTGCTCCTCGTAGAGGTCGGGGTCGTAGCCGCCGAGGACCGGCTGCTGCTTGCGCAGGGTCAGCGAGCGACCGGCGACGTCGTAGTCGTAGACCGAGCTCGGGGTGCGCATGGTGGTGTAGCCGAGCCGGATCGTCGGCTGGTCGAAGGCCGGGTTGCCGCCCGAGCCGATGGTGTAGAGCTCGTCGTCGAACTTGACCAGGTAGTCGTCGGCGACGCCGTCCGCGTCCAGCGGCAGCACCCGCAGCTGGGTGAGACCGCCGCTGCGCTGGTGGACGATCAGGTGACCGGCGAAGGCGTCCACCGACTCCAGCCGTACAGCGGGGTCGTGGGCGATCAGCGGGGCCCACTCGCTGCGCGGGGTCGGCGCGATCGGCGCGGTCGCGATCTCGAAGTCGGGGCCGCTGGCGTTGTGCAGGACGAGGAAGACGTCCTCGCCGCCGATCACGGCGTGCTCGAGGGAGTACTCCACGCCCTCCTCGCGGGCGGCGAAGACCTGCCAGCCGGCCTCGGGGTGGTCGAGGTCGAGGAAGCGGTACTCGGTGGTGACCTTGGCGCCGGACTCGATCATGAGGAAGCGGTCGCTGCGCGTGCGGCCCAGGCCGCTCCAGAACCGCTCGTCGGCCTCGTGGAAGACGAGCTCGTCGTCGGCCTGCGTCGTGCCGAGGACGTGCCGCCACACCTTGTCCGGGCGCCAGGACTCGTCGACCGTCGAGTAGTAGAACGAGGCGCCGTCGCGGTCCCAGGTGGCCCCGCCCATCACGCCGGTGATCTCGTCGGGCAGCAGGTCACCCGTGGTGAGGTCCTTGACCCGGACGGTGTAGCGCTCGTCGCCGACGACGTCGGTGGCGTAGGCCAGCTTGGTGGTGTCGGGGGACACCGCTGACCCGCCGACCGAGAAGAAGTCGTGGCCGGTGGCGAGCTCGTCGAGGTCGAGCAGGACCTCCTCGCCGGGCAGTGCCGGCTGGTCGGGGGCAACGTCGGCGGGCGTCGGCGGGGTCCAGTCGGCCGGCCCGTCGGCAGGGTCGGCGACGGGGACGCGGCAGGTGGCGCCGTACTCCTTGCCGGCGAAGGAGCGGCCGTAGTACCAGTAGCCGCGGTTGCGGGTCGGCACCGAGAGGTCGGTCTCGAGGGTGCGCGTGCGGATCTCCTCGAAGACCTGCTGGCGCAGGTCGGCCAGGTGCGCGGTCCTCGACTCCGTCCAGGCGTTCTCCGCCTTGAGGTAGGCGATGACCGCGGGGTCGCTCTTGTCGCGCAGCCACTCGTAGTCGTCGGTCCGGGTGCGGCCGTGGTGGGTCGTGGTGATCGGGCGCCGCTCGGCGACCGGAGGCTGGGGCTGCTCGGACATGGCGCGACCCTATCCTCGGTCCCATGACTGCCGAGTCGGAGCGGGTCGTCGACCTCAACGCCGACCTGGGCGAGGAGGTCACCGACGACGAGGCGCTGCTCGGGCTGGTGACCTCGGCCAACGTGGCGTGCGGCTACCACGCCGGCTCGCCCGCGATCATGCGGGCGGTCTGCGCGACCGCGGCCGCGCGGGGCGTGTCGGTCGGCGCCCAGGTGTCCTACGCCGACCGGGCGGGCTTCGGCCGGCTGCCTCTCGACGTGCCGGCCGACGTGCTGCGCGAGCAGGTCGCCGACCAGGTGGGGACACTCTCCGAGATCGCGTCGTCGGAAGGCGTCGCGGTCCGTTACCTGAAGCCGCACGGCGCGCTCTACCACCGCGTCCGCGACGACGAGGAGCAGGCGTCGGCGGTGCTCGCCGGCTCGGGGACGCTGCCGGTCCTCGGCATGCCCGGCGCGCTCCTGACGCTCGCTGCCGCGGCCGGGCGCGAGGTGATCGGCGAGGGCTTCCCCGACCGCGCGTACGACGGCGACCGACTGCGTCCGCGCGACCGGCCCGGGGCGGTCCTGACCGAGGACGACGCGATCGTCGCCCAAGCGCTCGCCCTGGCCGGGTCGGTCCGCTCGCTGTGCCTGCACGGCGACACCCCGGGCGCCGTCGCGCACACGCGGGCCGTGCGCACCGCGCTCGAGGGCGCCGGCTGGACGCTGGTCGGCCTGTGAGCGAGCCGGGCGTCGTCGGGGTCCGGCGGGTCGGCGACCGGGCGCTGCTCGCCGAGGTCGGCTCGGCGGAGGAGGCGGCGGCGCTGGCCGCCTTCCTGCGTGCGTCCGGGCTCGTCGCCGACGACGTGGTGCCGGCGGCACGCAGCGTGCTCGTCGACGGTGTCGACGGCTCCGACGGTGTCGACATGGCGGCGGCGGAGCGGCTCGTGGCGTCCTGGCCCGGCGGCAGGTCGGTCGCTGCCGCGCGGACCGTCGTGATCCCCGTCACCTACGACGGTCCGGACCTGGAGCTGGTCGCGTCCCGCTGGGGCGTCTCGGTCTCCGAGGTGGTCGCGCGGCACACGTCATTGACGTTCACGAGCGCCTTCTGCGGTTTCGCGCCCGGCTTCGCCTACCTCGCCGGCCTGCCGCGGGAGTGGCAGGTGCCGCGGCTCGCCGACCCACGCCCGCGGGTGCCGGCCGGCTCGCTGGCGATCGCGGGGGAGTGGTGCGGGGTCTACCCGACGGCCTCGCCGGGCGGCTGGCTGCTGCTCGGCTGCACCGCCGTGTCGCTGTGGGACCCGGCCGCCGCCGAGCCCGCGCTGCTGGCGCCGGGGACGCGGGTGCGCTTTGCCGGTCTCTGAGGTCGAGGTGCTCGCGGCCGGCGCCCTGACGACCATCCAGGACAGGGGCCGGCCCGGCTGGGCCCACCTCGGCGTCCCCCGTGCCGGTGCGCTGGACGCGCCGGCGGCCGACCTGGCGAACCGGCTGGTCGGCAACCCGCCCGGCACCGCGGTCCTCGAGACGGTGCTCGGCGGCCTGACCCTGCACAACCGGGGGCCGGGCCGCTGGGCGGCGCTGACCGGCGCGAGCGGACCGCTGACGCTGTGGTGGGCCGCCGGAGAAGAGCTGAGCGTGCGGATGCCGGCGTACGGCCTGCGCAGCTATCTCGCCGTCGCGGGTGGCTTCGACGTCGCTCCCGTGCTCGGCTCCCGCAGCACCGACACCCTGGCCTGGGTCGGGCCGCCGCGCGTCGTCGACGGAGCCGTCCTGCCGCTGGGCGAGCCGACCGGGGCGCCGCGCGCCGTCGACGTGCCGCCCGCGCGGCGGCCCGGCGGTCTGCGGGTGCTGCCCGGACCTCGGGCCGACTGGATCCGCTCGCTCGAGCCTCTCTTCGCGAGCGAGTGGACGGTGCGCACGGAGTCGGACCGGATCGGCCTGCGGCTCGACGGCCCGGCGCTGGAGCGGGCGCGCGCGGACGAGCTCGCCAGCGAGGGGATGGTGCTCGGCGCGATCCAGGTCCCGCCCAGCGGCCGCCCGATCGTCTTCCTCGCCGATCACCCGCCGACCGGCGGCTACCCCGTCGTCGGGGTCGTGCACCACGACGACCTGTGGCAGTGCGCCCAGGCGCGCCCGGGCGATCCGATCAGGTTCCGGCGGGCGGCCAGGGGCTGAGGGCGGGGTCCGCCGCCGAGTAGGACCGCACCGGCCCCGGTTCGGTGGTCGCCGTCTCGAAGCGGACCGTCACCACTCCTCGGCCCGAGCCCCACACCCAGCCGCGTCCGAGCTCGGCGTGCAGGACGTCCATGCCCGGCGCCCACTCCGGTCGGTGCCGGATCGGCACGGCCGGCTCGGGGAGCGCGAGCGCCTCCTCCGCCTCGTCGGACTCCCCGAAGAGGTCCTCCTGGATCCAGTCGGCGAGGCCGGAGACACCGACACCGAGCAGGCGTACGCCGCCCGCGGTGGACCCGCCCGCGACCAGCTCGCCGAGCAGCGTGCGGGCCAGCCGGGCGATGGTGGGGGCCGCGTCGGTGGGAGCGGCGAGCGTCGACGAGCGGCTGAGCGTGGTGAAGTCGTAGAGACGCACCTTCAGCGTGACGGTCCGACCCGAGAGCCCGTGCTTCTGCAACCGGCCGGCCACGTCGCGGGCCTGCCGGTCGACCAGGCCCTCCATGACGACCCGGTCGGTCAGGTCGGTGTCGTAGGTGCTCTCGACGCTGACCGACTTGGCCTCCTGCTCCGCGACGACCGGGCGGTCGTCCTGCGCGCGGGCCAGCTGGTAGAGCCCGCCGCCGTGGGCCTTGCCGACGAGTCGGACGAGCTCCTCCAGGCTCACCGACTCCAGGTCGGCGACGGTGTGGATGCCGGCCCGGCGGAGGCGCTCGTCGGTGGCCGGGCCGACGCCCGGGATGACCTTCACGCGCATCGGCCGCAACAGCTCGCGCTCGGTGCCCGGGGCGACCACGACCAGGCCGTCCGGCTTCTCCAGGTCACTGGCGACCTTGGCGATGAACTTGCTGCTGCCGACGCCGACGCTCGCGGTGAGCCCGTCGGTCACGTCGTGGACGCGCTCGCGCAGCTCCTCGGCGAACGCCCGGACCGACTCCACCCCGAGGTCGTCCAGCGAGGACCGCTCGAGGTCGACGAACGCCTCGTCGAGCGAGAGCGGCTCGACCAGCGGCGAGACGCTGCGCAGCAGCCCCATCACGCGCTCGCTGGACTCGCGGTAGGCCGGGAAGCGCGGGTAGAGGAAGGCGGCGTGCGGGCAGCGGCTGCGCGCCTCGCGGGTCGACATCGCCGAGTGGACGCCGTACTTGCGGGCCTCGTAGGAGGCGGTGGCGACGACCCCGCGGCCGCCGATCCCGCCGACGACCACGGGCTTGCCGCGCAGCGACGGCTTGTCACGCTGCTCGACCGACGCATAGAACGCATCGAGGTCGATGTGGAGGACGGAGGCGTGCTGGCGCACGGACGGAACCTACCCCGCCGGACCGACACTCCCGTCACCTGCGCCCCGCGGCAGGCCGCTCGCCGTCCACAGCGCGTCCTTCGGACCGCAGTTCCCACAGGGCAGTGCCGAACCGGTCGAGAGCGTCGGCCTCGCCGACGAGCGTGGCGGCATGACCACCTACACCGCCCGTTCCGCCGAGGACGTCCTCGCCCTCGTGCCGGTCGTGCTCGGCTTCGAGCCGCACGAGTCGATCGTCATGCTCACCTTCGGTGGGTCCCAGCCCCTCCACGCCCGGGTCGACCTCCCCGAGCCCGAGGACGTCCAGGCGTGCGTGTCGGCGCTGCTCGCACCGGCCGTGCGCCACCGCGTCGCCCAGGTCGTCCTGGCCCTGTTCAGTGGGAGGGACCGCGTCGTCAGGCTCACCGCCGGGGCGCTGTCGCGCCGCTTCCGAGTGGCGGGCATCCACGTCATCGACGTCATCCAGGTCCACGACGGCCGTTGGTTCGCACCACTCGGGCGCAGCGGCGTCCCGGTGGACGGAGTGCGCTACGACGTCTCCGACCATCCGTTCCGGGCGCAGGCGGTCCTCGACGGGAAGGTGACCGTGGGATCGCGCGACGAGGTGGCCGAGCGGATCCGCGCCGATGGGGAGGCGGTCGCCGCGGTCGAGGACGCGCTGGGGGAGCTGTGGGAGCAGCTCCCTCCCGACCTGCAGGTCGCCTTCGACGACGCCGATGCGCCGGAGACGGCGCTGGCGCTGCTCGGCCGGGTCCGCCCCGACGGCCCGGAGCTGCGCGCCGTCCTCGCGCGGCACCTGGTCGCAGGCACCGTGCCGGACGACGAGGAGGCGGCGCGGATCCTGCTCGCCGTGTACAACGGAGAGATCCGCGACCACGCCTGGGTGGGGATGCGCCGTGAGGACGCGGTGCACCACGTCCGGCTGTGGACCGACCTGCTCCGGCGGGCGCCCGACGGCCTGGTGGCCGGCGCAGCCGGGGTGCTCGCGTTCGCGGCGTGGATGCACGGCGACGGCGCGTTGGCCTGGTGCGCGGTGGACCGGTGCCTCGACGAGGCTCCGGACCACGGGCTCGGGAGGCTCGTGGCCGACGCGCTCGAGCGAGCCGTGCCACCGCTGGAGGAGTGGCCCGCCGACCTCGGCCACGACAGGTTTCCGCGGGGTCTCGCTGGATAACGTTGCCGCATGGACGTCCGCACCGTGGGGGTCGAGGAGGAGCTGCTCCTGGTCGACCCGGAGACGCGCGCGGTCAGCGCCCGTTCCGTAGAAGTGCTCAAGGCCAACCGCGAGCACGGCAGCGGCCGTGACCCGCAAACCTCGAGCGACCAGCTGGACCAAGAGATCTTCCTGCACATGGTCGAGACTCGCACCGACCCGACCACCGACCTCGACGACACCGCCCGCCAGCTCGTCGCCGCGCGGCGGACGGCGGGGGAGGCAGCCACCTCGTCGGGCCTCGGGGTGATCGCCTGCGGCGTCGTCCCGCTCGCCGGCACCGAGCCGCAGGTCTCGCCCGACGAGCGCTACCAGGCCATGGTCGAGATCTTCGGCGAGGCCGCGCTCAACGGCAGCACCTGCGGCACCCACGTCCACGTCGCGATCGACTCACCGGAGGAGGGGGTCGGCGTCATCGACCGGATCGCGCCCTGGCTGCCGCTCCTGGTCGCGGCCGGGGCCAACTCGCCGTTCGCCGAGGGCCAGGACACGCGCTACGCCTCCTGGCGCTCGCAGGTCTGGTCGCGCTGGCCGAGCGCCGGCCCGACCGAGGCGTTCGAGACCGTCGGGGGCTATCGCGAGGCGTCCCGCATGCTCCAGATGACCGGAGCCGCCCGGGACGACGGGATGCTCTACTACGACGCCCGGCTCTCGGCCAACCAGCCGACCGTCGAGGTGCGGGTCGTTGACGCGTGCACCGACCCCGAGGACGTCCTCCTCGTGGCCGCGCTGGTCCGCGGACTCGTCGGGACGGCCGCGCGCGAGTGGGCCGACGAGCAGCCGCTGGACCGGTGGCGCGCCGCGCTCCTGCGCGCCGGTCACTGGCGCGCCGCGCGGATGGGGCTCAGCAACACGCTCGTCCACCCGCAACGCCGCGAGCTCGCGCCCGCCCGCGAGGTGCTCGAGGCGCTCGTCGACCATGTCCGCGAGGCGCTCGCCGACGCCGGTGACCTCGACCGGGTCGCCGAGGGCGTCGACCGGGTACTACGTGCGGGCGGGGCGACGCGGCAGCGGGCGGCGTACGAACGCGGCGGCAGGATCGAGGAGGTCGTCGACGACCTCCTCGCACGGACCGAGGCCACCTGGAAGGCGGCGTAAGTGGGCGAAGAGGTCGAAGAACAGGAGTTTGGCGGGTCGGACCGGGGCCGGTTCCGGGAGAAGCTGCGCCGCAGCCTCGACGTGCTGGCGCGCATGCTCGAGGAGCAGCGGTTCGACGCGACCGACCCGATGACGGGGCTGGAGGTCGAGCTCAACCTCATCGACGACCGCGGCATGCCCGCGCTGCGCAACGCCGAGGTCCTCGACGCGATCGACCACCCGGACTTCCAGACCGAGCTGGCCCGCTTCAACGTCGAGGTCAACGTCCCGCCGACCGCCCTTCACCACGGCGGCTTCGGGCGGCTCGAGCAGTCGCTGAGGGAGCGGCTCGACGAAGCGCGCCAGCGCACGGCGAGCCAGGACGCCGACCTCGTGATGATCGGCATCCTGCCCACGCTCGGCCCCGAGCACCTGCAGGCGCCGAGCATGAGCGCCGACTCGCGCTACTCCGTGCTCAACGACCAGGTGATCGCCGCGCGCGGTGAGGACATCCGGATCAGCATCGAGGGCGCCGAGCGGCTCGAGATGGTCGCCGACACCGTGCTCCCGGAGGCCGCGTGCACCAGCACGCAGCTCCACGTGCAGGTGCGGCCGGACCGGTTCGCCGCCTACTGGAACGCCTCGGAGGCCGTCAGCTCGCTCCAGGTCGCGATCGGCGCCAACTCGCCCTACTTCCTGGGCAAGGAGCTGTGGCGCGAGACCCGCATCCCGCTCTTCGAGCAGTCGACCGACACCCGCAGCGAGGAGCTCCAAGCCCAGGGGGTGCGGCCACGCGTGTGGTTCGGCGAGCGGTGGATCACCTCCGTCTTCGACCTCTTCGAGGAGAACCGGCGCTACTTCCCGGCCCTCCTGCCCGTCGTGGACGACGAGGATCCGGTCGCGGTGCTCGACGGTGGCGGCACCCCCGGCCTGGCCGAGCTGCGGCTGCACAACGGGACGATCTATCGCTGGAACCGGCCGGTCTACGACGTCGCCGACGGGCTGCCCCACCTGCGCGTCGAGAACCGCGTGCTGGCGGCCGGGCCGACGGTGGCGGACACGATGGCCAACGCCGCGTTCTACTTCGGGCTGGTCAGGTCGCTCGCCGAGAGCGAGCGCCCGCTCTGGTCGCGGCTGCCGTTCGCCGCGGCCGACGAGAACTTCCACGCCGCGGCGCGTGACGGCATCGCGGCCGAGGTGGCCTGGCCGGGCCACGAGCGGATCGCCGCCACCGAGCTCGTCCTCCGACTCCTCCCCGCAGCACACGAGGGTCTCGTCGACTGGGGCGTCCAGCCCGCCGAGGCCGACCGGGTGCTGGGCATCATCGAGGGGCGTGCGAGGCGCCGCGTGAACGGCGCCGAATGGTTGGTCCGCAGGGTGCGCGAGCGCTCACGTGAGGGCCGCCTGGCCGCGCTGCGGGCGACGCTGCTGGACTACCGCGACCGCATGCACACCGGTGAGCCGGTGCACACCTGGGACTAACGGCGATCGCTTCGCGGGCGCATCCGCACCCAGGTCGTCTCCAGCCTGCTGCGCGGGTCCCGCCAGCCGTGCCGGTTGACGACGACGAAGACCAGCGGAAGGCCCGCCTCGCCGAGCGCCTGGCGCGCACCTGCGAGCCAGTCGGTGTCGACGTCCTGGTCGATCAGCTCGCCGGATCGCGTGAGCCAGACCAGGGGCGTGCCGGACATGGCGACGCGCCGCACCATCGCCGCCACGACGTCGGCTCGCAGCGCGTGGTCGGTCGCCTCGTCCGGCCTGATCGGGTGGACCACCTGCCTCGCCCCTGGGAGTCCGACGTGGAGGATGGGCAGGTGCGCCGGGCGGCGCTCGGCGACGGCGTGGTCGAGCACCGCCTGCCGCAGCGCCCGGCGCAGCGGCGTGGCGACCGGCTCGCGCAGCCCCGCCTCGTGTCCCATGCCGCCAGCCTGCCGGAGTGCGCCGCGGCGCGCCGACGCTCCTCCACAGGCTGCCGTGCGGGGTGGGCCGTTGTAACGTGACTCACACTCGCGAACAAGGAGGTCCGGATGGCCACGGTCGTCGTCGGCTACGTGCCGAAGCCCGAGGGTGACGCAGCACTGGAGAGAGCGGTCCAGGAAGCGGAGCTCCGCGGGCTGAAGCTCGTCGTCGTCAGCTCCCAGCGCGGCGGCGCAGACTACGACGAGCAGGCAGCGAGCGAGCACGACGCCGCCCTCGACCAGGTGCGCCGCAAGCTCGACGGCACGGGAGTGCCCTACGTCGTGCGGCAGCTCGTCCGCGGCTTCGACCCCGCCGACGACCTGATCAGCATCGCCGAGGCCAACGCCGCCGAGCTCATCGTCATCGGCCTGCGGCGTCGCTCGCCGGTCGGCAAGCTCATCCTGGGCAGCAACGCCCAGCGGATCCTGCTCGACGCGCACTGCCCGGTGCTCGCCGTCAAGGCTCGCGACTGACCGAGCGCGCGGTGCGCGATACTCGGGGCATGGCCATCCAGATCGCCCAGGAGCCGGCTGCCGACCAGGTGCTGACGGAGGACCCGTTCGCCCTGCTGGTCGGGATGATGCTGGATCAGCAGTTCCCGATGGAGCGCGCCTTCGCGGGGCCGGCCAAGGTGCTGGAGCGGTTCGGGACCCTCGACCCGGCGGCGATCGCGGCCGCCGACCCGGAGGCGTTCTCGGAGCTGTGCCGCCGGCCGCCCGCGATCCACCGCTACGGAGGCTCGATGGCGACCCGGCTGCAGGAGCTGGCCGGCATCGTCGCCACCACCTACGGCGGTGACGTCACCCGGCTGTGGACCGAGGCGTCGAGCGGTGCCGACCTGCTGAAGCGGGTGATGGCCCTGCCGGGCTTCGGCAAGCAGAAGGCACAGATCTTCGTCGCGCTCCTGGCCAAGCAGCTCGGCGTACGGCCGGAGGGCTGGGAGCAGGCCGCGGGTAGCTACTCCGAACCCGGGTACCGGTCGGTCGCGGATGTGGTCGACGAGGTGTCGCTGCAGAAGGTCCGCGCCTACAAGCAGGAGAAGAAGGCGGCCGCCAAGGCGGCCGCGCCGCGCGGTTGACCCTCGGGTGCTGGGGGTTGGGGCCCTCGTGGCAGAATGAACTCGCGGCTCTTGACACCACCGGGCCTTGCCGCGCCCCGAAGCCACCAGGCCAGCGGGGCTGGCCGACGAAAAACACTGTCACGAGAGGTGTTCGTGTCCTCGAACGCACGGAAGATCCCCGCTGAGGTGCTCAGCCACCCGGCAGTTGTGTCGCTCATCGAGCGGGCCATGCCCTCAGGCCGCGTGACGCCGGAGGACGTCCGGCAGGCGACCGAGCAGGCAGCCGTCGAGCCGCGGCACCTGAAGTCCCTTCTCGGGCACCTGAGCACCCTCGGCATCTCGGTCGACCTGGGCGCGCCCGCGGGCAAGGCTGCGGCGGCGACGTCGGCGACCAAGAAGGCCGCCACGGCGAAGACCGCGGCCAAGAAGACCGCCGCGAAGAAGGGCGCCGAGCCGGCGCCGGCCGAGGCCGCGTCCGCCAAGGCCGCCGGCGCGGACGGTGAGGAGCCCGTGCTCGAGGACGTCGACGTGGAGTCCATCGAGATCGAGGTCGGGACGGACGAGGCCGCCGCCACGGTGAGCCCCGACGGCAAGAAGATCCTGCCGGACATCCCCGACGACCAGTTCGAGAAGGACGTCGCGACGGACCCGACGATCGTCGAGGACGAGAAGGAAGCCTCCTTCGTCGTCTCGGCCGCCGACGACACCGACGAGCCCGAGCAGCAGGTGATGGTCGCCGGCGCGACGGCCGACCCCGTGAAGGACTACCTCAAGCAGATCGGCAAGGTGCCCCTCCTCAACGCCGAGATGGAGGTCGAGCTCGCCAAGCGGATCGAGGCCGGCCTCTTCAGCGAGGAGAAGCTCGCCAAGGGCGGCAAGATCACCGCGAAGCTCGAGGAGGAGCTCGAGTGGATCGCCGAGGACGGCCGCCGCGCGAAGAACCACCTGCTCGAGGCCAACCTGCGACTCGTGGTCAGCCTCGCCAAGCGCTACACCGGTCGCGGCATGCTCTTCCTCGACCTGATCCAGGAGGGCAACCTCGGCCTGATCCGTGCGGTCGAGAAGTTCGACTACACCAAGGGCTACAAGTTCTCGACCTACGCCACGTGGTGGATCCGTCAGGCCATCACCCGAGCGATGGCCGACCAGGCCCGCACCATCCGCATCCCGGTGCACATGGTCGAGGTCATCAACAAGCTCGCCCGCGTGCAGCGCCAGATGCTCCAGGACCTGGGCCGCGAGCCCACGCCGGAGGAGCTGGCCAAGGAGCTCGACATGACCCCCGAGAAGGTCATCGAGGTCCAGAAGTACGGCCGCGAGCCGATCTCGCTGCACACCCCGCTCGGCGAGGACGGCGACAGCGAGTTCGGCGACCTGATCGAGGACTCCGAGGCGATCGTCCCAGCGGACGCGGTCAGCTTCACGCTGCTGCAGGAGCAGCTGCACGCCGTGCTCGACACGCTGTCCGAGCGTGAGGCGGGCGTCGTGAGCATGCGGTTCGGTCTCACCGACGGCCAGCCGAAGACGCTCGACGAGATCGGCAAGGTCTACGGCGTCACGCGCGAGCGGATCCGGCAGATCGAGTCCAAGACCATGTCGAAGCTGCGGCACCCGTCGCGGTCGCAGGTCCTGCGCGACTACCTGGACTGACCGCGGGCCGGGCGGGAATCCTCGCCCGGGTAGAGGTAAGGGCCCGCCCGCGCGTGCCGATGAGGGTGCATGGTCCTCCTACGCGCGCGTTGGCGGCGGCTCGCCTCCAACCGGCAGCACCCTGCTGTGGCGACCCTTCCGGTCGTCGCACTGACGACGGGTGCCGTCTACGTCACGGGCGCGGCGTGCATCCTGCTGGTGGTCCTGGTCGACCCGCGGACGGCCCATCGGGCCCCGTTGATGGTGATACCGCTGACCTCGATGCTCAGCGGCCTGGCGGTTCTGAAGTGGGGCCGTAGGTTCCCGCGCTGGTTCTTCCACGTCGCCGTGGTCGCCGGGGCCGTCCTCACCACCGCGCAGATCCTGCTGGGCCGTGGAACGGGCGTCGTCGACGCGACGGTGCCGGTCTACCTCTTCGTGATCCTCGACGCGGCCCTGTTCTTCTCCGTCGTCGGCGTGGCGGTGCACCTGACACACGTCCTGCTGGTGACGACCGTGCTGCTGCCGCAGGTCGGCGTGTCGTGGCAGACCGTGGTGACCTTGAACGGCGTCTGCATCGCGGTCGGGATCGTGGTCGCGGCCGTCTGCCGCGCGGCCGACGCGGCTGAGGAGGACCCGCTCACCCGATTGATGAACCGGCGCGGTCTCGACCGCCGACTGCAGGAGGCGCTCCAGCAGGCGCGCGCCGACGACAGCCGGCTCTTCCTCGCCCTGCTCGACCTCGACGGGTTCAAGCAGATCAACGACGGCCAGGGCCACCAGCGCGGCGACGAGCTGCTGCGGATGTGTGCGAGCCGATGGCGCAGCGTGCTGCCCAAGAACGCGGTGCTGGGCCGCTACGGAGGCGACGAGTTCGGTCTCATCGTCCTCGACGACACCCTCGGCGGCGCCGCCGACCTCGCCGACCGGCTGCGGGAGGCGCTCGCCCCCGAGGTGACGGCGTCGGCAGGTGTCGCCGCGTGGCGCGCGGGCGACTCGGCGTCGATGCTCATGAGCCGGGCCGACGTCGCGCTCTACGACGCCAAGGCGGCCGGTCGCAACCAGACGGTCGTGCACGGCGACCCGGGCCGTGCGGCGAGCGAGCTCGAGGCGGCGATCGAGTGTGGCGAGCTCGTCCTCCACTACCAGCCCCTGGTCCGGCTCGCCGACCGCGCCGTCGTCGGGGTCGAGGCGCTGGTGCGCTGGCAGCACCCGCAGCGCGGCCTGGTGCCGCCGGGCGACTTCGTGCCACAGGCCGAGCGGACCGGAGCCATCCGGGCGCTCGGCGCCTGGACGCTGGACCAGGCCTGTCTCGCCCTCGCCGAGACCGGCAACACCTTCGCGACGGTGTCGGTGAACGTGTCGGTGTGCGAGCTGCGCCGGGCCGAGTACGTCCACACGGTGCGCGCGGCGCTCTGGCGCCACGGGCTGCAGGGCGACCGCCTCATGATCGAGGTGACCGAGGCGGTCTGCGACGACGACGACCCCCAGGTCGCCGAGACGCTGCACGAGGTCCGCGCCCTGGGCGTGCTGATCGCCATCGACGACTTCGGCTCCGGCTACTCATCCCTTCGCTGGCTGGACCGGTTGCCGCTCGACGTCATCAAGATCGACGGCACCTTCATCGAGGGCATCAAGGAGGAGTCGCTGGAGGCTCCGATCTTGGAGGCCATCCTCGTGATGGCGCGCTCCCTCGGCGTCCGTGTGATCGCGGAGCGGGTCGAGACGATGCACCAGGCACGCGTCCTCGGCGGTCTCGGCTGCGAGCTCGCGCAGGGGTTCCTCTTCGGGCGCCCGGAACCGCTGTGGGAGCCGTCGTCGGTCCAGCGGCCGATGAGCTGGTCGCTCGCGGCCGGCCTGTGACGCCGGCTCAGCCCGTGGCCACGAGCGCCACGGCGACGGCGCACAGGGCCAGCCCGAGCGCCTGGGCACGGTGGACGTGCTCGCGCAGCACGGTGATGGCCAGCAGCACGGTCGCGGCCGGGTAGAGCGCCGCGACGACCGCGGAGACCGCGAGCATCCCGTGGTCGAGCGAGGCGAGGAAGAACGCCAGGGCGGCAGCGGCCAGGATCCCGGTGCTGGTGGAGAGCGCGGCCGTCGCGTTGCGCGGCACCCAGTCGCTGCGTGCGACGAGGGCGCCGGCGACCACGACCGCCGCACCCACGAGCAGGCTCAGCGCGACCGGCCAGAAGCCGTCCGCGTCCGGGGCCTTGGCGATGGCGGCGAAACCCACGCCGAAGCCGCAGCCGGCGAGCAGGCCGTCGCTCACTCCTGAGGAGCGGGCGGGCGAGTCGTCGGGCGCGTCCAGCGACGGCTCCCGTGCGACCAGGAACGTCGCAGGCACCGCCAGGACGATGCCGATCCAGGCGGGCAGCGACGGCCGGTCGCCGGTGAGGACGCCGACGGCCGCCGGGAGCAGGGCCGCGAGCACCCCGGAGGTCGGCGCCACGACGCCCATCCGGCCCGACGACAGGCCGCGGTAGAGGAAGGAGAGCCCCACGCCGCTGCCGATCCCCGAGAGGACGCCCCAGGCGGCGCCGGCCGCGCTCAGCGATCCGCCGTCGACCAGCGCCAGCAGCGCGAGCGCGGCCGCCCCGGTGATCTGGGAGCAGAAGGCGGCGGTCCAGGGCGGGATCCGCGAGGAGATCACGCCGCCGAGGAAGTCAGACGTGCCGTAGGCCAGGGCCGACAGCAGCGCGAGCAGCACCGCCATCAGGTGGCCACGAGCCCGACCACCCAGGTGATCGTGGCGAGCACGCTGAAGACCAGCTCGAGCAGGATCGACAGGCCGGCCGCCCGCAGCGCGTGCTTGGTCGAGGGCCAGGCCCTTCCGGACCCGAGCCGTCGCCACTCGGCTAGGTAGACGCCGAGGACGAAGCCGATGAAGAGCCCGACGAGCGGGATGACGAAGAACCCGACGATCCCGAGCGCGGCGCCGGCCAGCTGGGTCGAGGTCGGGATGCCGGCCTCCTTGAGCCGGCGGCCCGGCAGGAGGTACTTAGCGACCGCTCCGGCGGCCAGGAGCACGGCCGCCACGGCGAAGGCCAGCCAGGCCGTCGTACCGCCCGTCTCGGAGGCCCAGACGAGGATGGCACCGCCGACGATGAGCGTGCCGGGAAGGACCGGGACGATGGTGGTCGCGAGGCCGACCGCGATGGCGAGGGCGACGACGATCTCGAGGGCGGACACGGGGACACCCTAGGCACCAGGACGCACAACGGCCCCGGACACACCGTCCGGGGCCGTTCTCGTGGGCTTGTGGAGTTGGGCCTCAGTGCTCGTCGTCGGGCGCCTGTGCCGGCGTTCCGGTGAGCTTGTGGGTCTCGTCGACCACGTTCACCGCGATCTTCTTGAGCTTGTCACCGTGCTCGCGGGCATGGTGGGCGCAGAAGAGGAGCTCGCCGCCGGACTGCAGCTCGACACGAAGGTAGGCCTGGGCCCCGCAGCGGTCGCAGCGGTCCGCAGCGGTCAGCGGGGAGCTGGCAACAGCAGTAGTCACATCGGCCTCATTTCTCTTCTCTGTCGGTGACAGGTGCAACGTAGTCGCGGGGGTCAAGATTCCCCAGGGACTGTGTTGCCCACCACCCTTCGATCCAACCATGGTCGTGCATCTTGTTCATCGGCATTCCATGCCCCGAGCTTCACAGTCCGGGTACCCAGTCTGACCTCGTCACCAGCGATTCGGAGCCGATTGGCCGAACGGGTGGGCCGATCGTGTCCACATCGTGACGTCGTGGTCGTTCCGGTCACCGTAAGCCGCGCCCCGATGCGCGTCCCTGCACCGGACCGCGGCGTGTCGCGGGTAGATTGCGAGGGAGTCCCCACGGCTAGGAGCAGCACGATCGACAGCACCTACAACGCCGCCCACCTCCTCGTCCTGGAGGGGCTGGAGGCGGTCCGCAAGCGCCCGGGCATGTACATCGGGTCCACCGACACCCGTGGGCTCATGCACTGCGTCTGGGAGATCATCGACAACGGCGTCGACGAGGCCCTCGCGGGTCACGCGCACCGCGTCGAGGTCACCCTGCACGAGGACGGCTCGGTCGAGGTCTACGACGACGGGCGGGGCATCCCGACCGACAAGGAGCCCAAGACCGGGCTGCCGGGCGTCGAGGTCGTCGCGACCAAGCTCCACGCCGGCGGCAAGTTCGGCGGGTCGTCGTACGCCGCCACGGGTGGCCTGCACGGTGTCGGACTCTCGGTCGTCAACGCGCTGTCCTCGCGGATGGACATCGACGTGGACCGCTCGCCGGCGCGGCAGGGCCTGAGCTTCCAGCGCGGCGTGCCGGGCGTGTTCGTCGGCGACGGGCCGACGGCCCGCTTCACGCCCCAGAGCGGCCTCACCCGCAAGGGCGCCCGCGTGACCAAGGGCAGGTCCGGGACGCTCATCCGTTTCTGGCCGGACCGCCAGATCTTCACCAAGGACGCGAAGTACGTCTGGGACGAGCTGATCGGCCGCGCCCGCCAGACCTCGTTCATCGTCCCCGGCCTCGAGCTCGTCATCCGCGACCTGCGCGGCGCGGAGTCCGGCGGGGAGGGCCCGGTCGAGGAGAAGTTCCGCCACGACGGCGGCATCGCCGAGTTCGTCGACTTCCTCTCCCAGGGCGAGCCGGTCACCGAGGTGCTCCGCCTGCAGGGCTCGGAGACCTTCACCGAGACCGTGCCGATGCTCGACGACAAGGGGCACATGACCCCTCAGGACGTCGAGCGCGAGCTGGGCGTCGACGTCGCGCTGCGCTGGATCAACGGCTACGACACCGAGGTGCGCTCCTTCGTCAACGTGATCGCCACTCCCAAGGGCGGCACCCACGTGAGCGGCTTCGAGAGCGCGCTGACCAAGACGTTCAACGACGCCATGCGGGCGGCGAAGGTGCTCAAGGTCAACGACGTCGACGTCATCAAGGATGACGTCCTCGAGGGCCTGACCGCGGTGGTGACCGTGCGCCTGGCCGAGCCGCAGTTCGAGGGCCAGACCAAGGAGATCCTCGGTACGCCGGCGGCCCGGGGCGTCGTGCGCAAGGTCGTGTCGTCCGAGCTCAAGGCGTTCCTCACCTCGACCAAGGCCAAGGAGAAGGCCCAGGCCAAGCTGGTCATGGAGAAGGTGCTCGGCGCCGCCAGGACCCGCATCGCCGCCCGGCAGCACAAGGAGACCCAGCGCCGGAAGAACGCGCTGGAGTCCTCAGCGCTGCCGGCCAAGCTGGCCGACTGCCGCGCCGCCGACAACGAGCGCACCGAGCTCTTCATCGTCGAGGGCGACTCCGCTCTCGGAACCGCCAAGCTGGCCCGCAACAGCGAGTTCCAGGCGCTGCTGCCGATCCGCGGCAAGATCCTCAACGTGCAGAAGGCGTCGGTCGCCGACATGCTCAAGAACACCGAGTGCGCCTCGATCATCCAGGTCGTCGGTGCCGGCTCGGGGCGCACCTTCGACCTCGAGGCCGCGCGCTACGGGAAGATCATCTTCATGGCGGACGCCGACTCCGACGGCGCCCACATCCGCACCCTGCTGGCGACGCTGTTCTTCAAGTACATGCCCGATCTGGTCTCGGCCGGGCGGGTCTACTCCGCCGTACCGCCGCTGCACCGCATCGAGCTGTCCAACCCGAAGAAGGGGATGGACAAGTACGTCTACACCTACTCCGACGACGAGCTGCAGCGCCGGCTGGCGGAGCTGAAGAAGAAGAACGTCAGCTGGAAGGACCCGGTCCAGCGCTACAAGGGTCTCGGTGAGATGGACGCCCACCAGCTGGCGGAGACGACGATGGACCCGCGCCACCGGACGCTGCGGCGGCTGACGGTCGACGACGTCGAGAGCGCCGCGGGCGTCTTCGACCTCCTGATGGGCTCCGACGTGGCGCCCCGCAAGGAGTTCATCACCGCCGGCTCGAGCGCGCTCGACCTGGACGATCTCGACTTCTGAACTCTCCAGTAACAAGGGTCGGCGTTTCTGACGTGTCCGGCGTCACTATGTGGTTTGCTATCCCGGCCAACATCGGCAGGTTCGACTCGGGCGGGGAGCTGTCCGAGGGGGACCTCGCCGCGGGGTGCGCGCGACAGCTGCGTCTGCCGTGAGTGCACCTCTTCGCTACAAGGGAGGAAAACCCGAATGAAGCTTGCTCGTCCGCTCGCCGCCAGTGGCGTCGCTCTCGCCGCCGTTGCTGCGACCCTCGGTGCCGTTGCGCCGGCTCAGGCCGCCGGGATCAGCGCCGCCTACCAGTGCGTCTTCCCTGTGGTCGGGCCGCAGACCGTCACGCTCACGGTGAACGGCGCGCTCCCCACGACGGCTGCCGCCGGCATCCCGGTGGCTGCCGGCCTGCTGCACCTTCCGGTGACGGCCACGACCGACATCTCGGTCGGCCTGGCTCTGGCCGGGATCCAGGCCAACGGGGCCGAGGTCAAGGACTTCGCGTCCACCATCGGCAACGTGCAGGTCAAGGTCCCGGCGAAGTTCGGAGCGCCGACCCCGTCCGACGCCAGCCACATTCAGTTCAGCGGTGAGGGCATCAACGAGTTCTTCCAGCAGCCGGCTGCCGGCACCTACGCCATCACGCTGCCCAAGTCGTTCACCATCACCCCGACCAAGGACGGTGCCCCCATCCCTGGGGTCACCGCGCCCTGCACGACCGCGACCCCGGTCAGCCTCGGCTCGATCAAGGTCGACAAGCAGCTCGGCCACGTGTCGGCCAAGGCGTCCAAGAAGGCCGTGAAGAAGAAGAAGGCGAAGCTCGTCGTCTCCGTCGCCAACGACTGGTCCGCCAAGGGCGGCGTCCAGGTGGGCGGCACGGTCGTCGTCAAGAAGGGCAAGAAGGTCGTCGGCCGGGCCACCGTGGTCAACGGCAAGGCGACCGTCAAGCTGAAGAAGCTCAAGAAGGGCGTCAACAAGGTGAAGGTCTCCTACCTGGGCGACGCGTACACCGGTGCCGCCAAGTCGGCCAAGGCCTACAAGGTCAAGGTCAAGTGACCCCTGCGGGGATCTGACTGATCACGCACGACGCCCGGTCCGCCCTGATGGGCGGGCCGGGCGTCGTACATTTCGACTCGATCGCGGGCTCACGACCCCTCGGAGACCGCGTAGATCTCGTCGGCGACGAGACCGTGGGCCTCCTTGTGGACGTGGTTGGCAGCCTCGGCGTCGGGGGCGTCGACGAGGCAGAAGATCTTGCCCTGCTCCTCGTTGACCCAGTAGCGCAGGTAGCTCACGTCGTAGCGGTCCTGGGTGGCGAGGTCGGCCTCGTGCGCGCCGGCAACGTCTGCGAGAGACACCTCGCCGAGGTTGTGGACATCCATGAAGAGCGGCATCTGTTGACACCTTCCGTGTGGTGGGGGTTCGGTCGTCATCGACGCTATTTCCGACACCGGTCCCTCGTGATCCGCGACGCCTGCCCAGGTTCTCCGGCGCGAGATCGGCGGTTGCCCACTCAGGAGCCCTCCTGCACCTGGTAGATCTCATCGGCGACGAGGCCGTGGGCCTCGCGGTGCACGGTGTTGGCGGCCTCCGCCGAGGGCGCCTCGCACAGGCAGAAGATCCTGCCCTCCTCCTCGTTGACCCAGTAGCGCAGGTAGGTCACGTCGTGCTTGTCCTGCTCGGCCAGGTCGGCGACGTGGGCGGCGGCCACGTCGTTGGCCGTCACGCCTCCGTTCATGTGGTGGACGTCCATGAAGAGCGGCATCGCAGATTCCTTCCGTCGGGGTTCCTCGACGGTAGGTGGGCAGCACCGCTGCCCGGATGGGTGACGGATGCCTATGTTTCGCCGGTCTCCGCGGTCAGCAGCCCGTGCCGGTGCGCGGCGGCCACCGCCTCGCGCCGGTTGGCGACGCCCAGCTTGGCCAGCACAGCCGAGACGTGGTGGTCGACCGTGCGGACCGAGATGAAGAGCTGCTGCGCGATCTCGTCGTTGGTGGCGCCGCCGCAGAGCCGCTCGAGGATCTCCTGCTCGCGTCGGGTGAGGCCGAGCGGATGGGCCCGCGTCGTCGCGCGGCCGCCGAGGGGGACGGCACGAAGTCCCGCCTCGCGCATCCGCTGACGGGTGCGGTCGGCGGCCGCCCGGGCGCCCAGCGCCTCGAAGCGGGCGAGCGCTTCGCGCAGCCCCGTCTCGGTCGCTGAGTCGAGGAGCACGGCGGCGGCGGCGTACGGCGAGCCGAGGGACTCGAACGCCGCCACGGCGGCCGACGTGTCACCGCGCAGCCAGGACGCCCACGGCTCGAGGGACACCTCGGGATGGGGCAGGCCGAGTCGCCGCTGCCAGGTCGCGACGAGCCCCTGGCTGGTCGGCCCGAACCGCAGCGCCGCGTACGACGCCCGGCGGACGTGCTCGGCGGCGGTGTCGTCGTCCCCTGCGAGCCACGCGTGCTCGGCGAGCAGGAGCTGCGCGGGCAGCCGCCACTGCGGGTCGCCGATGCCGTCCGCCGCCCGGCTCGCCTCGAGCGCCAGGTCGGCGGCGTCCTCGCCGCGTCGGACGAGGATCCGTGCCAGGCTGACGGTGGCGTGCAGCCGGTTGGGGAACGACAGGGTGACCTTGGCCAGGTGCCGCCGGGCCAGGGCCACCGCCTCGTCCCAGTGACCGGTCATCTCGAGGATCCGGACCCGCTCGCCGACCAGGCCGTTGGCATACGTCGGCACGTCGCGCTGCTCGCAGTAGGCCAGGCCTTCAGCGAGCACCGTCTCCGCCTCGGCGAACCGGAACTGGTCGGCCAGCCCGTCCACCCAGGCCGTGTAGGCACCGCCCGCCTGACGCGGGTGGCCGGCGTCGAGGGCGACGTGGAGCGCCTGGCGCATCGGCCCCTCCCACGGTCGCCCCTGGGCCCGCAGCGCTCCTGCCTCGATGCGCAGCGCGTCGCTCCGGACGTCGGGGAGCCCGAGCCGGGCGGCCAGGTCGGCGGCCTTCTCGGCCAGGCTGAGGGCGGGCAGGTTCTGCCCGTCGAGCAGGTAGGCGCCGGCCATGTTGGTCGCCGACCGGGCGAACTGTGGGCTGTCGCCGTACGGCTCGACGAGGGCCAGTGCGGAGCGCGAGCTGCCCATCGAGCCGCGCCCGTCGCACAGGTGCCACAGCGCACGGCTCAGGCGGCACAGCGTGTCGCCCTCGCGCAGGCTGTCGCCGAGCGCGTGCCACACCTCCAGGGCGGTCCGGCAGTGCGCCGCCGACTCCTCCCACTGGTCGACCAGCGCGGCCTGCTCGGCCGCCGCGTCGGCGAGGCCCGCCCGGACCTCCGGCGCGGCGCCGACCGCGAAGTCCAGGGCCAGGCGGTAGTGCGCCAGGGCCTCGCGGTGTGACGGCACCGCGGCGGCCAGCTCCGCCGCCAGAGGTGCGTGCGTGAGCACCGCGAACGCCTCGCCGCACGAGGCGGCGTGGTGGGCCAGTCGCACGTGGTCGACGCTGCCGGCGTCGAGCAGCGCCTGGAGGATGGCGCGGTGGACGGGCGGCTGGTGGTGGGCCGGCATGGCCTGCTCGACCGCGCGCCGGGCGATCTCGTGGCGCCACCGCAGCTCCGGTCCGTCGCCGTCGAGCAGCCCGCAGCCGATCAGCTCGTCGATGGCGGCGGGCGGCCCGAGCACGGGGAAGAGGGCCGGCTCGATCCGCAGGCCGACCAGCGCGGCCACGCGAGCGGCGTGCCGACCGTGGTCGGACACCGTGGCCAGACGGGCCAGCACCGCGTCGCGCACCGTGCCGGGCAGACCGTGCGCGGGGCCCCTGAGCACCTCGGAGACGAAGAACGGGTTCCCGCCGGTCAGGTGGTGCACCTCCGCGGCGACGTGCCCCGTGCCCTCGCACAGCAGCGCCACCGCCGCCGGCGTCAGCGGGGGCAGGGTGATCCGGCGCGCGGCGCGCTGGTTGCTGAGCTCGCCGAGGGCCAGCGTCAGCGGGTCGCGGGCGGCGAGCCCGTCGTCCCGGTACGTGGCCACCACGAGCGCCGGAACGTCGCGCAGCCGCCGGGTCAGGAAGCGGAGCAGGTCGAGGGTCGCCTCGTCGGCCCAGTGGACGTCCTCGACGACCAGTACGGTGAACTCCGCGGCGAGCTCGGCGAGGATGCCCTGGAACAGCCGCTCACGCGGTGCCGCGTCGCCGGTCAGGTCGGCGAGCAGGCCGGTGAGCGGCTCGATGTCGTGGACCGGCCCGAGGGGGCGGGGGGTGAAGAGGCCGTCGCAGGCGCCCCACCACCAGCGCGCATCCGGAACGGCCTGCTCGAGCTCCTCGAGCAGGCTGGACTTGCCGATGCCCGCCTCACCCGAGATGAGGACGAACCGGCCGTTCCGTTGTCGCGCCTCAGCGGCGTAGTCCCCGAGTGAACGCAGCTGGAGCGACCGCTCCGCCAGCGGCACCTTCGGATTCTCGCCGCTGCCCACCGCCCCGGCAAGGCGATCCGCCTGAGGTCCCCTCTATGGTGGGCGGCGTGGACCAGAAGGCCCGCCGCGCAGCGGTCACGAAGGCGCTCCGCGCCCGGAAGGTGGCGCTGCGCAAGGGGCACTGGCGCATCCCCGGGCCGGAGATCACGTGGATCGTCGACCTGCGCGCCGACGGGCCGGCGCCCGCTGCCGCGATGCGCTTCGAGATCGGGGCGTGGGCGAGCGCGCTAGGTCCCGAGCCGGACGGCGGCGCGGTCGACTGCGCGCTGCTGGCCGACGTACTGCTGGAGGGGGAGGCGGGAGCGGCCGCGACCGCGCTCGTCGACCGTCTCGCTGAGCTTGGCACCGTCGAGTCGCTGGCCGCGGCCCGGTCGCGCGGCGACTTCGCCGATGCGTACGTCGACCGGGACCTGCGCGAGCTGATGGGGGAGTGATGACGTCGATCCAGGACACGTGGTTCCCGGAGCTGACCTGCTTCGGCTGCGGGCCGGCCAACGCCGACGGGCTGCAGCTGAAGAGCCACGCGGCCGGCGAGTTCGGAGCGACGGCGACGTTCCTGCCTTGGCCGCAGCACGACAACGGGCTGGGCTACCTCAACGGCGGCATCATCGCCACGCTGCTCGACTGCCACAGCGCGGCGGCCGTCGTCCACGTCGCGCACGGCCACGACTGGCCGCCGTTGCCCGGAGCTGCGCTGCCCTACGTCACCGCCGGCCTCGACGTGCGTTACCGCCGACCGGCGCCGCTGACCGAGCCGGTCTCGCTGGTCGCCGACGTGACGGCGGCGAGCGAGGACGAGATGACCTGCGAGGTCACCCTCGAGTGGGACGGCAAGGTGCGCGCCCAGGGCACGGCGCTCTGGAAGCGCTGGCGTCCGCGCAGACCTTCGCGCTGACCTTCGCGCTCCTCCTGGGTCGTGTCTCGGCTGCCTCACGAGCCCCATGCGGGGCCGGTTGTGGTCCACAGGGCTGCTTCCGGGTTGCGTTGTCCACAGGGCTTCGCGCTGCGTCGTCTGAGCGTCGAGGACCGTCGGTGGTCGAGGGGATGATCCTCGGTATCGGATCTTCTCTCGGGAGTGCGCATGACCGCAGCGGACATGGAGCCACCACACCGGCCGGCGCTCGCGCGCGCATCAGGTGCACCGGTTCCTGGGCCGGCTGCACGAGGTGCTCGACGGCGTGGACTCCGACCGGGTGTGGGCACTGTCGGCCGTGGAGCTGGGTGAGTGTCTGCGGGAGGCGTACGCCGCCCAGGCCCGCCTCGCCGAGCTCACCCTGGCCCTGCTCGCGCAGGCGGGGTCGTCGGGTCTGGCCGCCCACGACGGAGCCGTGTCCCTACCCGCGTGGTTGCGGGAGCAGGTGCGTCTCGCGCCGGGGGCGGCGAAGCGGGAGGTCACGCTCGCCGACGCGCTGGCCGAGCGGCGGCTGGTCCGCGAGGGCCTGGCCGCGGGCGCGTTTCCGGTCGCCTCCGCCGCGGTGGTCGTGGACGCGCTCGACGCCCTCCCGCCCGAGGTGGACGCCGACGTGGCGGTGCGGGCGGAGCAGCACCTGGTCGGGGAGGCCCATGCTCACGACACCGGTGTGCTGCGTCGGGATCGCTGACCATCTCGACGAGGTGCTCGACCCCCACGGCGCGGATCGGCGCCTGGCCGTCCAGCTGGCCCGCGCCGAAGCCCTGGCGGCGCGTCGGGCGTTCTGCCGGTTGCGGCACGACGAGACCACGCAGACCACCGACGGGGTCTTTCGGATCCCGCTGGTGCAGGGGGTGCGGTTGCAGCGGATGTTGGAGGCGCTGCTCAACCCCGGCCGCCCCGACCCGATCGATCCGGTCGACCCCGAGACCGGGGTTCGACTCTCGGCCGAGGAGCTGCGGGGGCGGGCGTTGGCCGAGCTGGTCGACCGCATCCCGAAGGGCACGCTGCCTCGGACGGGTGGGTGTGACCCGGTCGTGGTCGTCACCCTGGACCTGGCGACCCTCCTCGGCGGCCTGAAGGCCGCCCGTTTGGATACCGGGGACGTGGTCAGTCCCGGCACCGCCCGGCGGCTCGCGGCCCGCTGCGGGATCATCCCGGCCGTGCTGGGTTCGAGCGGCGAGGTCCTCGACCTGGGCCGCAAGGCCAGGCTCTTCACCAAGAAGCAGCGTTTGGCGATGAACGTGCAGCAGGGCGGCGTGTGCGCGGTCGAGGGCTGCGCACGACCCGCCGCCTGGGCGGACGCCCACCACCTCCACCAGTGGCAGCACGGCGGCAGGACCGACCTCGCGGACGGGGTGCTGGTCTGCCGGCCCCACCACACCTACGCCGACCACCCCGACTACCGGGTCGAACGCCTACGCCCCGGCCACATCCGCCTCCACCGACGCCAATAGACAGCGTTGGACACCGCTCGTCGGGGACCGGTGCCTCACAAGCCGAGCACGGCGGCCTGCATCGAGCCTGCCTTGAAGCGGCGCACCTCCTGTGGCCAGCCGCACCCTTCGGCCACGCGCCCCGCCCACCTGCGGGCGGACTCGTCGTCGGGCACGTCCACGATGGTCAGCCCGCCGAGCCACTCCTTGGTCTCCGCGAACGGCCCGTCGGTGAAGACCAGCTCGCCACTCGTGGCGTCCGCGCTTGCCGCTTCCTCGAGCTCCTCGACCAGTCCGCCGGCGTACACGAGGACGCCCTGGTCCTGCATCTCTCGGATGACCGCCGTGGCCGGTTCGACGCGGCCCTCGAACCAGCTCTCGTCGTGGTCGCCGACCCACTGCTGGTTGAAGAAGATGAGGTAATGAGCCATCCCTGCTCCCTTCATCGGGCAGGCCTGATGCCTGCCGCTACCTACGCTACGAACGGGAGCGGGCCGATCCGACAGCCGCGCCGGCCGAATTTGACGACGCGTCGGTCATTCAGGGGTCAGGTGGCATCCGCCCAGCAGGCGCTTGTTCAACGGCTCCCACCGGTGCTGCCACCGCTGGACGTCCGTGTCAGGCGCTAGGCCAGGGTGCACCCCGCCGCCGGCGATGTCACCCCCGTGGGACGCATCGCGCGAGTGGGTGGCTCACTTACCCGAAACTGGTCCTTGTGCCACAGCACGGCACAGGAGGATTCTCCGAGCATGACGCTCCGGACTGTTCTCGGGCGGCGCGCGGGGCGGCGTACGCCTCTCGCCCTGTCCGCTGTCGCCGCCCTGGCCATCGCGCTCCTCGGAGCCGCACCCGCACCCGCTCGAGCAGCCGCCCATGAGGCGAGCGCCCACACCGCGGCAGCGCCACTGGTCGCGGCGAAGCGCGCGCCCGGTGCGCCCGACCTGGGCCCGAACGCCTACGTGTTCGACCCGTCGATGGCGGTGAGCCAGATCCAGGCGACCGTGGATGCGGTCGCGGCACAGCAGCTGGCCAACCAGTTCGGGACGCAGCGCTACGCCCTGCTGTTCAAGCCGGGCACCTACGGCACGGCGGCCGAGCCGCTGAACTTCCAGGTCGGTTACTACACCGAGGTCGCCGGCCTCGGCCGCGACCCGGGCGACGTCGTCATCAACGGCTCGGTCGACGTCTACAACCAGTGCGACAACGGCAACTGCATCGCCCTCAACAACTTCTGGCGATCACTGTCCAACCTCACGATCCACGTGACCAACCCCGACGCGGGCTGCTACACGGGCGAGTTCTGGGCGGTCTCCCAGGCAGCGCCGATGCGCCGCGTCCACGTCGACGGCAACACCACGCTGATGGACTACTGCACCGGGCCGTCGTTCGCGAGCGGCGGGTTCATCGCCGACTCGCAGTTCACCGGCGGCACCGTCGTCAACGGGTCCCAGCAGCAGTTCTACGTGCGCAGCTCCGACCTCGACGGGTGGTCCAACAGCGTCTGGAACCAGGTCTTCTCCGGTGACCTGGGCGCTCCGGCCGAGTGCTTCGAGTGCGCGCCCGCCACCTACTACACGACCTTCGCGACCACCCCGGTGACGCGCGAGAAGCCCTACCTCTACGTCACCGACGCCGGGCAGTGGCGCGTCTTCGTGCCCGCGACCCAGCGCGAGGCTCGCGGGACGACCTGGGCGGCGGGCTCGACGCCGGGACACTCCCGCCCCCTGTCGGACTTCTACGTCGCCCGCCCCGGTGACTCGATCGCCACCATCAACAACCAGCTCTCCCGAGGCCGCGACCTCCTGCTCACCCCGGGTGTGTACGACGTCCCGCGGACCATCGACGTGAAGCGAGCCGACACGGTAGTGCTCGGACTCGGCCTGGCGACCCTGACCGCCCAGGGCGGCGCGACGGCGGTGTCCGTGGCCGACGTCCCCGGCGTCGACCTGGCCGGCTTCACCGTCGACGCCGGGCCGGTGACGTCACCGACCCTCGTGCGGCTGGGCAAGGCCCACGGCAACAACCACCGCGACGACCCGCGCGACCCGACGGCGCTGCAGGACGTGTTCTTCCGGATCGGCGGACCCCACGCCGGCCGCGCCGAGACCAGCCTGGAGGTCAACAGCAGCAACGTGCTGCTCGACGACATCTGGGCCTGGCGGGCCGACCATGGCACAGGCGTCGGCTGGACCGAGAACACGGCGCGCACCGGAGTCGTGGTCAACGGCGACGACGTCACCGCCACCGGGCTGTTCGTCGAGCACTACCAGGGCTTCCAGGTGATCTGGAACGGCGAGCGCGGGTCGGTCACGTTCTTCCAGAGCGAACTGCCCTACGACGTGCCGAGCCAGGCCGCGTGGCGGTCGTCGCCGACCACCGACGGCTTCGCTGCGGTCAAGGTCGCCGACGACGTACGGTCCTTCCAGGGCGCCGGGATGGGGACCTACAGCTTCTTCAACCAGGGCGTCGACGTCTTCGCCGACCACGCCTACGAGGTGCCCACCAGGGCCGGCGTGCGCCTGCACGACCTGCTGACGATCTTCCTCGACCCCGCCAACGGGAGCGGCGGGATCCGTCACGTCGTCAACGACACGGGCGGGTCCTCGACGATCGCCAACCCCGATGTGCCGGTGACGGTCGTCGACTACCCCTAGACCTGCCCGAGCCGATCACTCCGTCGCGATCGCCCGCAGTACGTCCAGCCGCGAGGCGCGGACGGCGGGGATCACGGCCGCGAGAACGCCGACCACGACCGCGATCACGAGGAACACCACGAGCTGGCCGAGCGGCAGTCCGAGGCTCGTGAGGTCGTCGGACAGGGCCTGGCGCAGCAGCACGCCGAAGACGAGGCCGAGGACCATGCCGAGCACCGCGCCGAGCACGGCGATCGCGACCGACTCCAGCGTGACCATCCGGCGCAGCTGGCGACGGGTGAGTCCGATCGCCCGGAGCAGGCCCAGCTCGCGGGTCCGCTCGAGGACGCTGAGGCCGAGGGTGTTCACGATGCCGATGACGGCGATCACGATCGCCAGGGCGAGCAGCCCGTAGATCATGTAGAGCAGCTGGTTGACCTGACCGCGGACCGAGTCGCGGAAGTCGTCCTTGTCCTGGACGTTGACGATGGGCAGCGGCTCGACGACCTTGGCGAGGGCGCGCTGGACGGTCGCGGCGTCCGCGCCCTGCGCCAGTCGGATGCTCACCGACGAGTCCTGGCGCTGCACGCCCACCGACTCGAGGTCGTCGAGGCTGATGTTGATCTGACCGGCCACCTGGCTCGGCTCGATGACGCCCACCACCGTCGGCGTCAGCGTCCCACCGCCGGGGAAGCTCAGCGTGAACCGGCTGCCGACCCGCCAGTGGTGCTTGTCGGCGGCGTCCTTCGACACGAACGCCTCCCCGGGCTGGAGCGTCGTGCGGCCGCTGCGCACGTCGAGGTCGTAGATCCTGCTGAACCGGTCGTCGTTGGCGGCGATGAAGGTGGAGCTGCCGTCGACGCCGCCGAGCTTGGCGGCGAGGAACTGCTGGCGCGACATGATGCCCACCCCGGGCACGTGCTCGAGCTTGTCGCCCACGCCGGTCGAGAACGGCGTGAACGCCACGCTCTGCACCACGAAGTCGGCGTTGAACTGCTCGTCGACCAGGTCGTCGACCGAGCTGTTCAACGAGGCGGCGAGCACACCGATCAGGGAGACCAGCGCCAGCCCGATCATGAGGGCCGACGCGGTGGCACCGGTGCGGCGCGGGTCCCGCAGCGCATTCTCGCCGGCGAGCTGGCCGGGCGTGCCGAAGAGGCGACGGAAGACGCTGCGGCACACGACCAGGACGGGATGCCCGAGCGCGGCGCTGATGGCGGCGACGGTGAGGATCCAGAGCACCGCCCCGACGCCGATCCAGGCCGCGTCGTTGCCGGGCGGGTCGAACAGCCCGGCGACCGCGATCGCGGCACCGAGGAGCAGGACCACGGCCCCGATGAGGGTACGCCGACGCAGCGAGCGCTCCTTCGGGACGAGGTCGGCCCGCATCGCGGCCACGGGCGGCACCTTGGCCGCCCGCCGCGCGGGCAAGTAGGCGGCGACCAGGGTGACGAGCACGCCGACGACGTAGCTCAGCACGATCGTGCGCGGCGTCAGCGTGAGCGAGCTGGCGGCGATGTCGAGCCCGAACTGGCGGAACAGCGCCGCCAGGCCGCGCGCCAGCGCCAGCCCCAGTGCGACACCGACCGTGGTGGCCACGAGCCCGGTGACCAGCGCCTCGATCAGGACCGATCCGGTGACCTGGCGTCGGGAGGCGCCGAGAGCACGCACCAACGCCAGCTCTCGGGTGCGCTGGGCGACGAGGATCGAGAAGGTGTTGACGATGATGAAGCCGCCGACGATCACCGCGATGATCGCGAAGACCAGGAGGAACGTCGAGATCACGCCGAGGAACTGACCGATGGCGTCCTGCGACTGGTCGACGACGGTGTCACCGGTGACGGCGGTGAAGCCGTCCGGCAGCACCGTCTTGGCGGCCGCGACGAGCCGGGCCTGGCTGACCCCGTCGGCCGCGGTGAGGTTCACCGAGGTGAACGCGTCCCGACCACCCAGGAACATCTGCTGGGCGCCGGGGGTGGAGAAGATGACGAGGACGGCCCCCGCCGTACCCCCTCCGTTGAAGTCGGCGGTGCCGACCAGGCTGAGGGTGCGGGACAGGTCGCCGTTCGGTGCGATCACCCTCACCTGGTCGCCGACGTGGTAGCCGCCCCGGTCCGCGGCGTTGTGGTCGAGCAGCACCTCCTCGGGCTGCTCGGGCCAGCGCCCGTCCCGCAGCTCGAGGATCGGCTCGCCGAGCATGTTGACCGAGCCGGCGTGGTTGAAGGCGAGCGTGGGCGCGCCCTGCCCGCCGACGAGCTTCCCGGCGCCGTCGAGCAGGAAGAGCCCGGTGCCGTCGACGCTCCCGTCGGCAGCCGCGACCTCGGGAAGATCGGCCAACCGGCTCACGTCGGCCGGGGTGACCGTGAGCGTCGAGGGGGCGGACTGGCCGAACGACTCGGTGCCGATCGGCCGCACCACGGCGTCGGGCGTGGAGCCCTTGATGATGTTGTCGAAGGTGTTGCTCAGGCCGTGGCTGAAGATCAGCACCCCGGACAGGAAGGCCACGCCGAGCACGATCGCGAGGGCGCTCATCACCAGCCGCACCTTGCGGGCGAGCAGGTTGCGCAGGGTCAGCCGCAGCATCGCGAGCCCTCAGTCGACCAGGTTCATGGCGGCCGACTGCAGCGCAGCCATGTGCTCGAGCACCTGCTCGCGGTCGGGGTCGGCGAGCTCGTCGACGACCCGGCCGTCGGCGAGGAACACGACGCGGTCGCAGTACGACGCCGCCACGGCGTCGTGGGTGACCATGACGACGGTCTGCCCGAACTCGTCGACGCTGCGCCGCAGGAACGCCAGGATCTCGCCCGACGAGGTGCTGTCGAGGTTGCCGGTCGGCTCGTCGGCGAAGACGATCCGCGGCTTGCTGACCAGCGCTCGCGCGCAGGCGACCCGCTGCTGCTGGCCGCCGGAGAGCTCGCTGGGGCGGTGACCGAGCCGGTCGCGCAGCCCCACGGCGTCGATGACGGTGTCGAACCACGCCTCGTCCGGCCTGCGGCCGGCGAGCGAGAGGGGGAGGAGGATGTTCTCCCGCGCGGTCAGGGTCGGGATGAGGTTGAAGGCCTGGAAGACGAAGCCGATCCGTTCGCGGCGCAGCGTGGTGAGCCGGGTGTCGTTCAGGGTGCTCAGGTCGACCCCGTCCACGACCGCCTTGCCGGACGTGGGCGCGTTGAGGGCGGCGAGGCAGTGCATCAGCGTCGACTTGCCGGACCCCGACGGACCCATCACGGCGGTGAACTGACCGGCGTGGAGGTCGAGGGTCACCCCGTCGAGGGCGCGCACCTCGGAGTCACCTGATCCGTAGGTCTTGTGCAGGTCGACGGTGCTGGCGGCCACTGCTGTTTCGACGTCGGTCACCGGACCACTCTGACGGACCGGGCCCGCGGGTGGCTACGGGAATTGTCCCTGAGCCGCCCCTGGCCGTCGGACCGGTCGACGTCCCGTCGCGACCAGCCGCACACCGACCTCTGGCCTGGCCCGTATCACCGGGCGCCGCGTCGTGCTCCTGTCCCGAAAGCAGCAAGCCTGACGGAGGACGAGATGGACACGACGCTGTGCCCCGAGTGCGGCGCGCTGGCCGAGGTGCAGTGGCGCGAGGTCATGGAGAGCACCGACGGCCCGGTCGAGCACGCCAAGATCACCTGCGTACGCCGGCACTGGTTCCTGTTGCCGGTCGAGCATCTCGTGCAGCCCCACGTGCCGGCACCGCGGCGGGCATCCCTCACCGACGAGCGCCGCTGACGAGCGTCGCCGACGTCCACCGGCCCAGCGACCGGACGAGCGGCGGGTTGAATGGCTGCATGCCGTCGCGCCTGCTCGTCATCTCCGACACGCACCTGCCCCGACGGGCACGCGACCTGCCGGCGGAGGTCTGGGCCGAGGTCGACGCCGCCGATGTCGTGGTCCACGCCGGCGACTGGGTCGACGTGGCGCTGCTCGACCGGCTCGAGGAACGCGCGCGCCGGCTCGTCGGCGTGTTCGGTAACAACGACCACGGCGTCCTGCGCGAGCGGCTCCCCGAGGTGGCCCGGGCGGAGGTCGAGGGGCTGCGACTGGGCGTCGTGCACGAGACCGGACCGGCGCAGGGTCGCGAGCGGCGCTGCGCCGAGCTCTACCCGGACCTCGACGTGCTGTTCTTCGGCCACAGCCACATCCCGTGGGACAGCACCACGTCGACCGGGCTCCGGCTGCTCAACCCCGGCTCGCCGACCGACCGCCGCCGGCAGCCGTTCTGCACCTACCTGACGGCGGTCGCCGCGGGCGGCCGGCTCGAGGAGGTCACCCTCCACCGGCTCCCGCCGCGGACGGCCTGAGCGGCCCGGGTCAGACCTTCTGGTCGAGGCGGCCCGAGTCCACGTCGTACATGAAGCCGCCCACCGCCACGGTGTCGGGGATCAGCGGGTGGGAGCGGACCTTGGCGACGTCCTCGGTCAGCGCGCGGACCTGGTCGTCCACAACGCTCAGCGGCAGCCAGGAGGCGTCCTGGCCGCTCGACTCGCCGATCCGGGCGCGCAGCTCGCTCTCGCTGTTGCTCGCCATCGCGCAGCGGGTGTGCGGGATGACGAGGATCCGCTGCACGTTGAGGAGGTGGGCGCCGAGGACCAGGGCCTCCATCGCCGCGACCGTGACGCGGCCACCCGGGTTGCGGAAGATCTTGGCGTCGCCGGGCTTGAGGCCGAGCATGCCCAGCGGGTCGATACGGCTGTCCATGCACGTCACGATGGCCACGCCCGCTCGGGCGACGCCGTCGAAGCCCTTGAGCTGGAAGTCGGCGGCGTAGTCGGCATTGGCGGACAGGAGGTCGTCGAAGTCACCCATGGCCGTTGAATCTAGCCGAGGGTCTGAAGCACCGACGCGGTGTCCACCCCTCGGGTACGCGCCCCGCGCAGGAGCACCAGCCCGAGCGCGGCGGCGACCAGCGCGGCGACCGCGGCGCCTACGAAGACCGTCTGCTCCTGGGTGACCCCTGCGGCACGGATCAGGTCGCTGAACGCGTCGCACCGGCTGGCGCCGTCGCACACCTCACGGACCGGGGGCAGGTCGGCCTGCTCGGCGTAGTAGCGGCGCAGCCCCAGCGTGGTCAGACCGGCGACCCCCACGAGCATGCCGACCATCCGCGCGACGACGACGAGCGCGCCGGCCAGACCGTGCACGGCGTGGTCGGTGGTGGCGAGCACGGCGGCGTTGACCGGCGGCAGCGCGAGCCCGAACCCGAGCCCGCCGATCACGAGCGGCAGCGTCGCACTCCACGAGGTCAGGCTGTCCGGCCCCCAGGTGGACATCCACCAGAACCCGGCGGCGGCGAGCAGCATGCCGACGGCGGTGACGGCGCCGGCCGGCAGGTGCCGGACGAGCAGGCCGCCGATCACGGCGCCGACCGGCAGCGCGACCAGGAAGCGGACCAGGACGAGAGCGGCCAGCAGCTGGCTGTCGGGATAGGCCGTCGACCGCGCGAAGAGCGGCACGTCGATGAGCGCCGCGACCAGGGCGGCGCCGACGAAGAACGACACCGCCACCGACCCCCAGGCGGGGCGGGCGCCGATGGCGCCGTGGGGGATCAGCGGCGCATCGGCCCGGCGCAGGTGCACGACGAGCGCAACGGTCGCAAGCGCCGTGGCGAGGAGGTACCAGCCGCCCTGCGCCGACATCGCCTGCGCCTTGGGATCGGCCGTCGCGAAGGCGAGGACCACGCCGCCGAGCGCGATCGCGAGCAGTACGGAGCCCGGCAGGTCGGCCTCCCGGGCGCTGGCGTACCACCCGCGCAGGCCGATCAGTGGCCTGCGCGCGGTGAGGCACCGGACGATGAGCAGCACCCCGGCGGCGATCGTGGTCAGGCCCAGCGGCGTCATCCAGTCCGACGTGCCCGTCGCCGGGATCCACAGCCGGCCCCAGGTGAGGTCTTGGACCAGGCTCGTCGGCCGGACCCGGAGGACCACGGCCGCGGCGACCATGATCGCCAGCAGGGCCGCTCCGATCCGGTCCGGGCGGTTCGTCGAGGTATGCAGGGAAGTCGTCGCTCCCCGGGCGGAACTCCGCACGGGAAGCGGGGGTTCGGCTGCATACCGCGACGAACCAGCAGACCGGCGTACGAGCACCGCCAGCACGACACCCACCACCAGGTTGACCGCGAAGATCGCCCGCCAGTCCGCGACGGCGAGGATCACCGCTCCGAAGAGCGGGCCGAGCACCGAGCCGAGCTCCTGCACGGCGGAGACGATCCCGAGGGGGACGCCGCGCCGCTCGACCGGGTAGAGGTCGGCGACGAGGGCGAGGGTCGCCGGGACGAGCGCGCCACCGCCGACGCCTTGCAGGAACCGTCCGGTCACCATCATCGGCAGGTCGTAGGCGAGTGCGGTGACCAGCGACCCGAAGGCGAAGACGACGAGACCGGCGACCAGCACGGGCGGCCGGCCGCGGAGGTCGGCGATACGCCCGATGAGCGGCAGCATGGCGACGTACCCCAGCAGGAAGCCGGAGACGATCGGTGCACCCTTCTGGAGCTGCTCCACCGACAGGCCGACGCCGTGCATGATGTCGGGCAGGGCCAGGACGACCACGTAGGTGTCGGCGGCGGCGAACGCGACCGCGACCGCGGCCAGCGCCAGCAGACCGCGGCCCGCCCGGACGGTCGTCACGGGGCGGTGATGTCCTTCTCGGTGCCGTAGTCGTCGACGGTCACGGTGTAGGTCTCGGACGCGCCGGTGCCGTAGAAGTCGCCCGTGAGCACGGCCTCGCGGAGCTGGTCGTCGGCGGTGAGCGTGTAGGTCGCGTCGACGTCGCCCGCGACCGAGGGCACGAACGCCTTCGCCGCCGAGGCGGGCAGCGTGCCCGAGTAGGAGGTCAGGACCTCCTTGTTGCCCTCGCCACCGCGGACCGAGTCGCCCCGCTTCGGGTCGGTGGTGGCGGTGAGCATCGAGGAGAGCCCGCGGTCGGGCGACATCAGCGCCGCCGGGTCCGGCGCGCCGTAGTCGGTGGGGTCGATGTCCTGCCAGCCGCTGGTCAGCGGCAGCTGCGCGTAGACCTTGCCGTCGACGGCGATCACGGGGACCTCCGGCTTGAGCCCGGCGATCTGGACGACGATCTTGCCGTCGAAGGCGGGCGCGTCGGTGAGGGTGCCGCTGCCGGACAGCAGCCCGCTGATGGTGTCGTCGACGTTCTTGGAGGCGAGGGTGAGGTGGACGCCGCTGGTCTCGTCGAGCGTCTTCTTCGCCGCCGCGAGCGCCTGCTCCGGGGTCTGCGCCGCGTCCTTCTTGTCCGAGGAGCCGTCCTCGCCCGAACAGCCGGCGAGGAGGAGCACGGCCGCGACGGCGGCGAAGGCGGTACGACGCATGGGCGTCAGCCTTCCACAGGCGAGGTGCCCACCAGCATTCCGGCCGGGCCCGAGCAGGCGTCGATCGGCTGCGGCGCCGGGACGCCGGAGCCGTCACGGCGGCCGTCGGCCGCGGGCAGCTGGATGGGGGCGCCGCTCGCGGCGGCGGCCCGTGCGGGGGCCGGCCCGGCCCAGGCGAACACCATGGTGTCCTCGCCCTTGAGGAAGCGGTGGCAGCGCACGCCGCCGGTGGCACGGCCCTTGGCGGGGTACTCGGCGAACGGCGTCACCTTCACCGACCCCGGCTCGGTGCCGGGCAGGGCCGTCGAGGAGCCGGAGGCGGTCACCACCACGGCGTCGGCGCCGGCGGGGATGGCGCCGAAGAAAGCGACCTTCGCGCCGGGCGCGATCCGGACCCCGGCCATGCCGCCGGCGTTGCGGCCCTGCGGCCGCACCGAGTCGGCACCGAAGTGCAGCAGCTGGGCGTCGGAGGTGATGAAGCAGAGCGTCTCGGACCCGGTCGTGAGCTGGACGGCGCCCACGACCTCATCGCCGTCGGCGAGGTTGACGACCTCCCACTCGTCGCGGTTGAGCACCTCGGGGTTGACCCGCTTGACCACGCCGAGCCGGGTGCCCAGCGCGAGGCCGGGGCCGTCGGTGGCCAGGGTGGTGAGCGCGAGGGCGCGCTCGCCGGGCTCGAGGGTGAGCAGCGCCGACAGGGGTACGCCACCCTGCAGGTTGGGGTCGACGTGGGTCGGCGGCAGGGCCGGCAGGTCGAGCACGCCCAACCGGAGCAGCCGGCCGCGGGAGGTGACCACGCCGATCTCCCCACGTGCGCTGGTGGGCACCGCCGAGGTGACGACGTCGTGGTTGGCCCGACCCTCGCCCGTGGTGATGGGGTCGGCGTCGGAGGTGCGCGCGAGGAGACCGGTCGAGGACAGCAGCGCGAAGCACGGCTCGTCGGCGACCTCGACGGACATCCGCTGCGCCTCGATCGCCGCCGTGCCGGCGCTGGCCAGCAGCACGGTCCGGCGTGGGGTGCCGTAGGTCTTGGCCATGTCGCCCAGCTCGTCGGAGACGACGCCGCGAAGCAGCTTCTCGTCGGCGAGGATCGCATCGAGCGCGTCGATCGTGCGCTGCAGCTCCTCCTGCTCCTTCTCGAGCTCGATCCGGGAGAACCGCGTCAGCCGGCGCAGCGCCATGTCGAGGATGTACTCCGCCTGCGCCTCGGAGAGGTCGAAGACCTGGATCAGCCGCTGCTTGGCCTCACCGGCGTTGTCGCTCGACCGGATCAGCTGGATGACCTCGTCGATGTCGAGGATCGCGATGAGGAGGCCCTCGACGAGGTGCAGCCGGGCGGCGGCCTTGTCGCGACGGAACTGGCTGCGCCGGCGTACGACGTCGTAGCGGTGCGCGAGGAAGACCTCGAGCAGCTCCTTGAGACCGAGGGTGCGCGGCTGCCCGTCGACGAGGCAGACGTTGTTGATGCCGAAGGAGTCCTCCATCGGCGTCTGCCTGTAGAGCTGCTCGAGCAGCGCCTCGGGCACGAAGCCGTTCTTGACCTCGATGACCAGGCGGGTGCCGTTGGCCATGTCGGTGAGGTCCTTGAGGTCGCTGATGCCCTGCAGCTTCTTGGTCTGGACGAGCGTCTTGATGCGCTCCATGACCTTCTCGATGCCGACGCCGTAGGGCAGCTCGGTGACGACGATGCCCTTGCGGCGGCCGACCGGCTCGACGCGGGCGGTGGCGCGGATCTTGAAGCTGCCGCGGCCGGTGGCGTAGGCGTCGCGGATGCCGTCGAGGCCGACGATGGTGCCGCCCGTGGGGAGGTCGGGGCCCGGCACGAAGCGCATCAGGTCCTCGACGGTCATCGCGGGGTTGCGGATCAGCTCGCGCAGCGCCGAGACGACCTCGACGAGGTTGTGCGGCGCCATGTTGGTGGCCATGCCGACGGCGATGCCCGTGGCGCCGTTGACGACCAGGTTGGGGATCGCGGCCGGCAGCACGCTCGGCTCGAACTCGCGGGAGTCGTAGTTGGGCCGGAAGTCGACGGTGTTCTCGTCGATGCTGGCCGTCATCGCGACAGCGGCGGGGGCCATCCGGGCTTCGGTGTACCGCATCGCTGCCGCGGAGTCGTCCGGGCTACCGAAGTTCCCATGGCCGTCGACCATCGGGAGCCGCATGGACCAGGACTGGGCCAGCCGGACGAGGGCCTCGTAGATGGCGCTGTCGCCGTGCGGGTGGACGCGACCCATGACCTCGCCGACGATGCGCGAGGACTTCACGTGGCCGCGGTCGGGCAGCAGCCGCATGTCGTTCATCATGTAGAGGATCCGCCGCTGCACCGGCTTGAGGCCGTCGCGCGCGTCGGGGAGCGCCCGGGAGTAGATGACGGAGTAGGCGTACTCGAGGAACGACGACTCCATCTCCTGCTTGATGTCGGTGTCGAGGATGTGCTCCTCGAAGTCGTCAGCGGGGAGCTCGGGGGTGTTGCGTCGTGCCATGGGAGGCATTGTCCCTGCGGGCACCGACGGTCCGGCGACCGCCACGCCGCCGCACCCGTCCTCAACCACATGGTTGACAATGTCGGAACAACGGAGCATCGTCGTCCTCAACCGAAGAGTTGAGGAAGGATCGGCGATGGCGAAGGTGATCATGCACGCGGTGATGTCTGTCGACGGCTTCATCGCCGACGACCACGACGACGTCGGGCCGTTGTTCGACTGGTACTTCAACGGCGACCAGGACCTGGGCTCCATGAACATGAAGTTGTCGGCGGCGTCGCTGGCCTACACGCGGCCGATGTGGGACTCGATCGGCGCCACGGTGATGGGCCGGCGACTCTTCGACCTCACCAACGGCTGGGAGGCGAAGCCGCCCGCCGGGGAGCACCTGCTCGTCGTCTCCCACCGACCCAAGCCCGCCGGCTGGCACCCGGAGGCCGACGTCCCGTTCTACGACGATGTCGAGGAGGCGATAGCGGAGGCGAAGCGTCGCGCAGGCGACCGGGTCGTCGCCGTCACCGCCGGCGTCATGGGCGGCCGGGCGCTCGCCGCCGGGCTGGTCGACGAGGTCGCCATGGACGTCGTGCCCGTCGTCTTCGGCCGGGGGAAGCGGTTCTTCGGCGAGGTCGACGGGCAGGTCCTGCTGGAGGACCCCGACGACGTCGTACGAGGTGATCGGGTGCTGCACCTGCGCTACCGCGTCGCGCGCTGATCGGCGCCCGATAGATTTCGGGTGTGACCCAGGCCGACGCCCCCGCCTACCCCTCCCACTGGGAGGCCGACGTCCTGCTCCGCGACGGTCGGACGGCGCACATCAGGCCGGTCCGGCCGGCCGACGAGGAGCTGCTCGTCGACTTCTACGACAACCGGGTCTCCGACACCTCGAAGTACTACCGGTTCTTCTCGCCGATGCCGCACCTGTCCCAGCGCGACGTCGAGCGGTTCACCCACGTCGACTACGTGACGCGGGTGGCGTTCGTGCTGATGCTGCGCGAGCGGATGATCGCGATCGGGCGCTACGACGTCACCGCGCCCGGCGAGGCCGAGGTCGCCTTCCTCGTCAGCGACGAGCAACAGGGCCGGGGGATCGGGCAGATCCTCCTCGAGCACCTCGCCCAGGCCGGTCGCGAGCGCGGGATCGAGAAGTTCGTCGCCGAGGTGCTGCCCGACAACGCGCGGATGATCCAGGTCTTCCGCGACGCCGGCTACCACGTGGCGAGCGGCTACGAGGACGGCGTCATCCACCTCGAGTTCCCGATCGACCCGACCCCGACCGCGATCGGGATCATGCTCAACCGCGAGCACGAGGCCGAGGCCAACTCGATCAGCCGCTTCCTCAACCCCCGCTCGGTCGCCATCATCGGCGCCTCGCGGCGCCAGGAGACGGTCGGCCAGGTGCTGGTGCGCAACATGGTCAACGCCGACTTCACCGGCCGGGTCTACGTCGTCAACCCGAACTCCTCGGCCGTCTCCGGCATGCCGGCCTACAAGTCGGTGCAGGACATCGATGGCGACGTCGACGTGGCCATCGTCGCCGTCCCGGCCGAGGCCGTTCAGGACGTCGTCCTCGACTGTGCCGCCAAGGGCGTGCACGGCCTCGTCGTCATCTCCAGCGGCTTCGCCGAGACCGGTGAGGAGGGCCGGCAGCGGCAGCGCCGGCTGGTCGGTCTCTCGCGCTCCTACGGGCTCCGGCTGATCGGCCCCAACGCGCTCGGCATCATCAACACCGACCCGACCGTCAAGATCAACGCCTCGCTCTCGCAGGTGATGCCGCCGCGCGGCCGCGCCGGGTTCTTCTGCCAGTCCGGCGCGCTCGGCAGCGCGATCCTGGAGAAGGTCCAGAACCGCGGCCTCGGCCTGTCGACCTTCGTCTCCGCCGGCAACCGCGCCGACGTCTCCGGCAACGACCTGCTGCAGTACTGGGAGGAGGACGAGTCGACCGAGGTCGTGATGATGTATCTCGAGTCGCTCGGGAACCCCCGCAAGTTCTCCCGGATCGCGCGCCGCGTCTCGCTGCGCAAGCCGATCGTGGCCGTCCGTAGCGGGCGTACGACGCAGGGCGTCCCCATGGGGCACGCCGTGCGCAAGATCGCCGCTCCGCCGCAGGCCGTGGACGCGATGTTCCGCCAGGCCGGCGTCATCCAGGTCGACACCCTCGAGGACATGTTCGACGTCGCCCAGCTGCTGGCCCACCAGCCCCTGCCGCGCGGGCGCCGCGTGGCGATCGTCGGCAACTCCGACGCGCTCGGCCTGCTCGCCGCCGACGCCGCCGCCGGCTCCGGGCTCGTCGTCAACCGGCAGATCCCGCTGCCGGCCGAGCCGACCGCCGAGGACTTCGAGGACGCCCTCGACAACGCGATCGACGACCCCGAGGTCGACGCGGTCGTGGCCGTCTACATCCCGCCGCTGTCGGTCAGTGGCGAGGACGTCGCCAACGTGCTCGCCGCCGTCGGCGAGCAGTCGGACAAGCCGCTCGTCTCATCCTTCCTGGGCGCCGAGGGCGTCCCCGAGCTGCTCCGGGTCCCCGACGTCGCCGGGTCGACGGCCGGCCGCGGCTCGGTGCCGTCGTACTCCTCGGTCGAGAGCGCCGTGCGTGCCCTTGCCCGCGTGGTGGAGTACGCCGTCTGGCTGCGCACCCCCGACGGGCCGGCCGACGACGCCGCCGAGGTCGACATCGACCGGGCGAAGCGGCTGGTCACCACGGTGCTGTCCAAGCGCCCGGCCGGCGGCGAGCTCGAGCGCGACGAGCTGGTCGACCTGCTCGCCAGCTACGGCGTCATCCTCTGGCCGACCCTCCCCGTGACAAGCCTCGAGGAGGCCCGGGAGGCCGGCCGGGCGCTGGAGTGGGACGTCGTCCTCAAGGCGACCGCCGACCACGTGCGCGAGCGTCCCGACATGGCGCACGTGTGGCGCAACATCAACGACGACCACGAGATGGAGGAGGCCTGGGCCTCTCTGACCGCCTTCGTGGGTGACGTGGACGCGGCCGGCTTCGTGGTCCAGAAGGTGGCCCGACCGGGCGTGCCGATGATCATCCGCAGCATCGAGGACCCGCTCTTCGGGCCGGTGGTCTCCTTCGGGCTCGGCGGGCCGATGAGCGAGCTCCTCGGCGACCGCAGCTATCGCATCCCGCCGCTGAGCCGCCGCGACGCCGCCGCGATGGTCCGTGAGGTGAAGGCGGCGCCGATGCTGTTCGGCTACCGCGGGGCCGACGTGGTCGACGTCGAGGAGGTCGAGCGCCTCATCCGGCGCGTCGCGCAGCTGCAGAACGACCTGCCCCAGATCAGCGCGCTCACCCTCGACCTGGTCCTGGCCGGTCCGGACGGTGCGACGGTGCTGACCGCGGCCGGCCGGGTGGAGCCGGTCGTCGACCCCCGCTCGGACTGGTTCGTCCGCCGGATGGCCACGCTTCCGGGCGACACCCTCCCGAACTGATCCTGCGTGACAGACTGACCCCCATGAGCAGCACCCGCACCGACGACCGCGCCATCGAGCTCCGCGAGGCGATCGATCGCACCGGCTACTACCCGGAGGTCGTCGCCGACGGAGTCCTCTCGGCGGTGGCGGGGGAGCACGTCGCGTCGTTCTTCGTCCACCACGAGCCGACCTTCGACCACGACGAGGTGCGTCGCCACCTCTCCGTCGTGGTGCTGACCCCGAGCCGGCTGATCCTCGCGCACACCGACGAGCACCCCGGTGACGACCTGCTGCCCGAGCCCTACACCTCGACCTCGACCGAGGCGGTCCGGCTCAGCGCCGTGAAGTCGGTCGTCGTCACCCGCATGGTCGCCAACCCCAGCAGCGGCCCGGCCGCCGCGGCCGAGGCGGTCATGACGATCGGCTGGGGCGGCGTCTCCCGCGTCGACCTCGAGCCGGCCGGCTGCTCGGACCCGCAGTGCGACGCCGACCACGGCTACACCGGCGTGCTCTCCTCCGACGACTTCTCGCTCCGGGTCTCCGCCGCCGCGGACGGCTCCGACGCGGTCAACAGCCTGCTCGCCTTCGCCGAGGCGCTCTCGGCGCGAACGCACTCCGCGTGAACGCCGCACAGCCGAACGGCTTCGTCGCGCCTGCGTACGGCGTCCGCTCGCTCGGCGACGTCGTGCCGGCCATCGGCGTCGCCATCGGAGCCACCCCGGCCGGTCCGACCGGCCTGACGCTGCCCGACGCCGCCTCCTACGTGGTCTTCCTGGTCGACGGGATGGGCGCGCGGCTGCTCGAGCGCTACGCCCACGCGGCGCCGTACCTCTCCTCGCTGCTGGACGGCCGGCCCGGCACCGCCGGCGTCCCGTCCACGACGGCGACGAGCCTCACCTCGCTCGGCACCGCGCTCACGCCCGGCGGGCACGGCATCGTGGGCTACACCAGCCGCATCCCGGGGACCGACCACCTGCTCAACGCGCTGCAGTGGAACAAGGACGTCGACCCGCACGAGTGGCAGCCCAACCAG
Organism: Nocardioides terrae; assembly: GCF_900112345.1. Taxonomy (GTDB): domain Bacteria; phylum Actinomycetota; class Actinomycetes; order Propionibacteriales; family Nocardioidaceae; genus Nocardioides; species Nocardioides terrae. The sequence goes on along the minus strand of NZ_FOLB01000003.1, from coordinate 64,926 downwards.
ACGGCCTTCCAGGCGATGCGGCGCCTCGGCGTCACCGTGACGGTCGTCAACAAGCGCGAGTTCCAGGGCAGCGGCCTGACCGAGGCGTCCCAGCGCGGCGCCGACTGGATCGGCGCCGACCGGGTCGGCGAGCGCATCGCGGGCGCCGTCCTGGCATCCTCCGAGCGCTGCTCGCTCACCTACCTCTACGACGGCGACCTGGACTGGACCGGGCACCGCTACGGCATCGCGTCGAGCCAGTGGCTGCAGCAGCTGTCCATGATCGACGCCGAGGCCGAGCAGCTGCGTGAGGCGCTGCCGCCGTCGGTGAGGCTGCTCGTCATCGCCGACCACGGCATGATCGACTCGCCGACCGAGTCCCGGCTCGACGTCGACGAGCACCCGGAGACCTCGTCACTGCGCGACGGCCTGGCCCTGCTCGGCGGCGAGGCCCGTTTCCGGCACCTCTACTGCCGCGGCGGTGCGGTGGACGACGTCGCCGCGACCTGGCGCCAGGTGCTCGGCGACCGGGCGACGGTGCTGACCCGCGAGGAGGCGATCGGCCGGGGCTGGTTCGGCCCGGTCTCGCCGGCGGTGCTGCCGCGGCTGGGCGACGTCGTCGTCGCCGCGCACGGTGACTTCGCGGTGATCTCGTCGGCCGGGTTCCCCTACGAGGCGATGCTGGTCGGCCTGCACGGGTCGCTCACCCCCGACGAGATGCTCATCCCGCTGCTCGTCGACTGACCGGCCCTGGGCGCTGGGCCGGTGCCCTAGGGTCCGAGGGGTGCCGTCTCTCACGCTCATCGAGGCCCGCGCGCGGGCGCAGCAGATCTCCGAGGTGTCCTACGAGGTCGAGCTCGACCTGACCGACGCCGACGGCCCGACCTTCGGCTCGCGCACGGTCACCCGGTTCCGATCAACGACCGAGAGCACGTTCCTCGAGTTGACCTCGGCCCGCGAGCTGACCGTCCACGTCGACGGCTCGCTCGTCGAGCCGGCGTACGACGGCCACCGGATCCAGCTGCGCCTCGACCCCTCCGAGGCGCTCCACGAGGTCGTCGTGGACGCCCGGCTGCCCTACACGACCGACGGCGAGGGCATGCACCGCGCGGTGGACGCCGCCGACGGGGAGACCTACCTCGGCGCCTACCTCGGGCTCGACATCGCGCAGCGGGTCTACGCCTGCTTCGACCAGAACGACCTCAAGGCGCCGATCACCACCTCGGTCGCCGCCGACCCGCGCTGGACGGTGCTCGCCAACGGCCGTGCCGTCGCCGACGGGGCCGCGAACGGGGACGGCCGGTGGACGTTCGAGGCCACGCCGCCGATCCCGCCGGCCCTCTTCACGGTCGCCGCCGGGCCGTGGCGGTCGGTGCGGTGGCAGCATGCCGGGCTGCCGTTCGGGTGGCACGCGCGCGCCTCCCTCGGCGTCGAGCTGGACCGCGACGCCGCCGAGCTCCGCTCCGTCACCGAGCGCTGCTTCGACCACTACGCCGGGCTGTTCGACGAGCCCTACCCGTTCGACTCCTACGACCAGGTCCTCGTCCCGGGCCTGAACTGGGGCGCCCAGGAGATGCCCGGCTGCGTCCTCTTCCGCGACGAGCTCCTCCCGCGCGGACGGGTGCCGGCCGAGACCCGCGTGCTCCGCGCCTCGATCATCGCCCACGAGATGGCGCACATGTGGTTCGGCGACTCGATGACGATGACCTGGTGGGAGGACACCTGGCTGCAGGAGTCCTTCGCCGACTACATGGGCTACCGGGTCGCGGCCGGGGCCGCTGGGTTCCCGGGCGCGCAGGTCACGCACGAGATCATGCAGAAGCCGGCGGCGTACCTCGCCGACGAGCGCCGCTCCACCCATCCTGTCGCCCCCGCGACCGAGGACGTGCCGGACGTCGACAGCGCCGCCACGATCTTCGACGCGATCTCCTACGCCAAGGGCAACTCGGTCCTGCGCCAGCTCGCGACCTGGCTCGGCGACGAGGCGTTCCTGCGCGGCGTCAACGACCACCTCACCCGGCACCGGTTCGCCAACGCCAGCCTCGCCGACCTCGTCGACGCGCTCGCGGACGCGACCGACCGGGACGTCAGAGCGTGGGTCGACCTCTGGCTGCGCCGCAGCGGCTTCGACACGCTCCGCGTCGAGCGTGTCGACGGCGTCCCGGTGCTCCACCGCGACGGCAGCCGTCCGCACCGTGTCACGGTGACGGCGTACGACGACGACCTCACCGAGGTCGCCCGGCTGCTGGTCGACGTCGCCGACGAGCCGATCCCGCTGCCGCAACTCGCCGGACGGGTGATCGTGCCCAACGCGGCGGGGGAGACCTTCGCCCGGATCGTGCTCGACGGCCGGTCCCGCGCCGCAGTGGCCGCGGGCCTGTCCGGGATCGGGGACGTGGTCGCCCGCGCGGTGCTGTGGACGATGGTCCTCGACGAGGTGGGCACCCGCGCGCTCCCGGTCGACGGACTCGTCGACCTGGTGGAGCGGCACCTGCCCGTCGAGCCGGACCCGACGGTGGTCACGGCGATCGTCGAGCACTCCCTCCGGCTCGTCCTCCTGCGAGCCGGAGCGGGCGACGTCGCCGGGCTCGTCGAGCGGGTGGCGGAGGCCTGTGCCGCGGGCCTGGCCGCCGCGCCGGCGCCGGACGTCGCGGCCGCCTTCGCCCGCGGCGTCGTGGTCGGCTCGATGGACGCCGACCTGCTGCTCGGCTGGCTGGACGCCGACGAGGTCGCGGGCCAGCCGATGACGCCGGCGCTCCGCTGGCGCGCCGTGCAGCGGCTGGCCGAGCTGGGGGCCGTCGACGCCGACGGGATCGAGGCCGAGCGTCGGCTTTCGCCCGGGCTGGAGGCCGACATCGGCGTCGCCGCCGCGCTCGCCGCGCGCCCTACTGCCGAGGCCAAGTCGGCAGCATGGCGGGTGGCCGCTGTCGCCGACGTCGGCAACCGCATCTTCGACGCCACCTTCCGCGGGCTGTGGGCGGCCGGCCCGGGCGACCTGCTGGCGCCCTATGTCGAGCGCTACCTTCGCGAGGCGCCTGGGTGGGCGGCTCGCGGTCAGGGGTTCGCGCAGGTCGTCGGCCGTGCCCGGCCGCCGTTCGCACTCACCCCGGCGCAGCTCGCGATGCTCGACGAGGCCTGCGCGGGCGAGCTCCCGACGGTCCTGCGCCGTCAGTGGGAGGACTGGCGCGACGACCTCGGGTGAGCGTCGGCGCGGCTCAGGCGAACGGCAGCGGCTCGGCGGAGAGCGAGACCGCCTGGGCGCGGGCGGCGGTGAGCTGGCGGCGGTGGTGCTGGCGGCAGAGCACCTCATAGGTCACCACGCCGGGACGCTGGGCCTCGGGCGTCTGGTCGTCGGTGTCGCCGACGACGATGACCTCGCCCTCGGTGACCATGATCCCGTCCTCGACGCGTGCGTTGTGGGTCGCCCGCTTGCCGCACCAGCACAGCGTCTCCACCTGGAGCCACTGGGTGGAGTCGGCGAGCTCGACCAGGCGTGCCGACCCCTCGAAGAGCCGGGTCCGGAAGTCGGTGAGGATCCCGAAGCAGAAGACGTCGATCTGCAGCTCGTCGACGATCTTGGCGAGCGCCTCGACCTGCTCGGCGGTGTAGAACTGGGCCTCGTCGCAGATGAAGTAGTCGATCCGAGCGCCGTGGGTCAGCGCCTCCACGGTGTAGCGCCAGAAGTCGAACTCGGGATCGACCTCGACGGCGCCGTGGGTGAGCCCGAGCCGGCTCGAGACGACCGCGGCGCCGGCGCGGTCGTGCGCGGTGAAGATGCGGCCGACGCGCCCGCGAGCCGCGTGGTTGTGGTTGGTCTGCAGGGCGAGGGTGCTCTTGCCGGAGTCCATCGGACCTGTGTAGAAGCGCAGTTCAGCCACGGGCGGTCATTCTGTCAGGCCGGCGATCGGGTGGTGCAGCGGCTCAGGAACCGCCGCCGCCGAACATGATCTCGTCCCACGACGGGACCGAGGCGCGGCCACGCTTCTTGGCCGGCGTACGTCGGGCGGGCTGCTCGGGCGCCGGGGCCGGCTCCGGGCTCGCCTCGGCGGCCGGCGCCTCCTGCTCGGGCCGTCGCTCCGGGCGCCGCTCAGGCTCGGCCTCGACGGTCGGCTCGATGACGGGCTCGGCCACGGGCGTCTCGGCCCCGGTGGTCGTCGGCGCCTCGGGCAGGAACGCCTCGAGCGGCTCGTCGATCGGCAGCACGTCGTCGATGACCGCGGTGGCCTTCGGGACGGGCGCGAGCCGGCGCTCGCGAACCTGGGCCAGGTCGTCACGGACGGGCTCGGGCTCAGGCACCACGAGGTCGCCGACGAGCCAGCGCGCGTCGTCGTTGTCCAGGGAGACGAAGTTGCCCGGCGGGTCGAAGGTCAGCTCGGCGGTGCCGGAGCGGCTCGGCGTCTCGTAGATCGCGACCAGCGACCAGCGACCGTCGGTGCGGCGCCAGGCGTCCCACTCGACGGTGTCCGCGAGGACGTCGAGGTTGCTCAGGTGGGCGGCCACGGCGGACCCGAGGGTGCGGGCGGAGGCCGAGGCGGCGGTGGTCTCGGCGGGCCGGCGGCGTACGGAGGCCTTCAGTGCGCGCTCGGCGATGTGCTCGCGCTCGGCGATGACCGGCGCCGCGAACGGCATGATCTTCTCGACCGTCGTGCCGGCGGCGTCGGCGACCGACTCCGGGCTCTCGCCGGAGCGGATCCGCGTCTGGATGTCGCGGGGGCGCAGGGTGGGGGCTGTCATGGGCGTCTTCTCCGATCGCCGAGGCTGGTCGGCCGCTGCCGGGGGTGTCGGAAGGGCCGTGCGGAGACTGTCGTCCACGGCGATGGCGAACTCGTTGCCGTCCTGGTCGACGAGGATCAGCCTCGCTCCGTCGCGGGTCACCGTGACAGGAGTGAGCTGCCGAGGACGACCCGATGGCTCGGGTGCCGGGCCCTGGTCGGGGACCGGTGTCATCAGGTGGGGCAGCTCTTCGGCGGACATCCTCTTCGTCTCTTGCTCGTCGGGTGCGGCCACCTTACGACAGCGCGCACCCCGATCCGGCCGCGCCACGCGGCGCGCCGAGCGATCAGGCGCCGAGCACCCGCTCCAGGTAGGGATTGGCGAACAAGCGGTCCGGGTCGAGTCGGTCGCGCATCGCCAGGAAGTCGCCGAACCGCTCGTACGCCGGCTCGAGGTCGGCCCGCGTCCGGGTGTGCAGCTTGCCCCAGTGCGGTCGCCCGGCCGCCGCGCGCAGGACCGGCTCGAGCAGCGCGAAGTAGGCCTCATGCGGCATGCCGCGGTGGGTGTGGAACGCGAGGTAGAACGAGTCCCGGCGGTAGGCCGTCGACAGCGGCACGTCGTCGGCGGGCGCGACCCGCAGCTCGACCGGGAAGGAGATCCGCAGGTCGGAGGCCTCCAGGACCCGGCGGCACTCGCTCAGCACCTCGAGCCCGTCCGGGCGCGGGACGGCGTACTCCATCTCGCGGAAGACGACGCGGCGCTCGGTCGTGAAGACGCGGTGCGCGGTGTCGGAGTAGGTGCGGGCGGCCATCACCCTGGCGTTCATCCGGTTCATGGGCGGGATGACCGCCGGCGCGTGGTTGGTCGCGACGCACATCGCGCCGAAGACGGTGTTCTGCAGGAGGTCGTCGTCGAGCCACGCCCTCCAGCGGGGGAGCGGCCGCAGCCCGTCGAGCGGGACCCGGGTGTTGCGCTTGGTGCTCAGCCGGTCGGTGTGCGGGAACCAGTAGGCGTCCACGTGGTCGGCGGACGCGGTCAGGTCGTCGAACGAGGCGTGGAACTCGTCCCACGACATCGGCTGCTCCACCGCCTCGAGACCGAAGAGCGGCTCGACCCGGAAGGTGATCGTCACCAGGACGCCGAGGGCACCGAGACCGAGCCGGGCCAGCTCGAGGACGTCGGGGTTCTCCTCGGCGGTGGCGGAGATCAGCTCGCCCGTGCCGGTCACCAGCGTGAGCCCGACGACCTGGGCGGACAGGCCGGCGACCCTTCCGCCGGTGCCGTGGGTGCCGGTCGAGATCGCCCCGGCCAGCGTCTGCTCGGCGATGTCGCCCATGTTGTGCAGGCTCAGACCGAGGTGCTCGAGGGCCGCGTTGAGGTGCTTGAGCTGCGTGCCGGCGTACGCCGTGACCGTCCCGGACCCGTCCGCCTGGCGGGCGACCGCCGTGATCCCGGTGAGCGCGGTGGGGGAGAGCATCGTCCCCGGAGGGGCGGCGACGCCCGTGAAGCTGTGCCCGGTGCCGACCATCTTGACCCGGCCGCCGGCGTCCCGCGCCTCGGTGACCGCCGCCACGACGTCGTCGGCGCTGCGCGGCGTCAGCACGCGGGTGGGCATGACCGACTCGAGCCCTGACCAGTTCTGCCACTGCATGGCGCCGAACCCTAGCCGCGGAGACCGGCGCGGGCCCCCGACACCGCTGACTTGGCGGGCAAATAGGCTGTCGGCATGGATGTCCGTCCGTACGACGCGCTGCTGCTTGTCTCCTTCGGTGGTCCCGAGAAGCCGGAGGACGTGGTGCCGTTCCTCGAGAACGTCACCCGCGGTCGCGGCATCTCGCGCGAGCGGCTCGAGGAGGTCGGGCAGCACTACTTCCTCTTCGGGGGCCGCTCGCCGATCAACGACCAGAACCGGTCGTTCCTCGACGCGCTCCGCGCCGACCTGACCGAGCACGGCGTCGACATCCCGGTCTACTGGGGCAACCGCAACTGGGCCCCCTACCTCGCCGACACCGTCGCTCAGATGGAGGCCGACGGCGTCACCCGGGCCGCCGTCTTCACGACCAGCGCCTACTCGTCCTACTCCTCGTGCCGGCAGTACCGCGAGAACCTCTACGACGCGGTGAGCGCCGCGCCGGGTGCGCCGGAGCCCTTCGTCGTCGACAAGCTGCGCCACTACTACAACCACCCCGGCTTCACCGAGCCGGTCGCCGACGCGGTGCTGGCCGCGCTCCACGACCTGCCCGAGGACGTGCGTGCCGAGGCCCGGCTGGTCTTCGTCACCCACTCGATCCCGACCGCGATGAACGACTCCTCCGGTCCGCCCTCCGCGGGCGGCGGCGCCTATCGCGCGCAGCACCTCGACGTCGCTGCCGTCGTCGCCGAGCGGGTGGCGGCCGAGACGGGTGTGCAGCACGAGCACGAGCTGGTGTTCTGCTCGCGCTCCGGCTCCCCGCAGGTGCCCTGGCTCGAGCCCGACGTCAACGACCGGCTCGAGGAGCTCGCCGCGGCGGGGACCCGCGCGGTCGTGCTGGTCCCGGTCGGCTTCGTCAGCGACCACATGGAGGTCGTCTACGACCTCGACACCGAGGCGCTGGCGACCTGCGAACGGCTCGGGCTGGCGGCCCGGCGTGCGGCCACCCCGGGCGACGACGCCCGGTTCGTCGCCACGGTCCGCGACCTGCTGCTGGAGCGGGCGGCCGTCGAGCGTGGCGAGGAGGTCGCCCGAGCGGCCGTCGGGTCGATCGGCCCGCTGTGGGACCGCTGTCCGGTCGGGTGCTGCCCCAACCTGCGCGACGGGTCGCGGCCGGCGCTGTGCGGGGAGGTGTCGTGATGAGCGCCGAGCTGCTCGACGTGGCGGTCCGCGCCGCCCGCAGCGCCGCCGCGCTGGTCCGCGAGCGGGCGGCTGCGGAGATCACCGTCGCCGCGACCAAGTCCAGCGAGGTCGACGTGGTCACCCAGACCGACCGCGACTCCGAGGAGCTGATCCGAGCGACGATCCTGGCCGAGCGGCCCGACGACGCGATCCTCGGCGAGGAGGGCGGCCTCCACGACGACGCGACGAGTACGACGGGTGTGCGCTGGATCGTCGACCCGATCGACGGCACGGTGAACTTCCTCTACGGCCTGCCGGAGTACGCGATCTCGATCGCGGCCGAGGTCGACGGGCCGGCCGGACGGAGCGTCGTGGCCGGGATCGTGCTCAACGTCGCGACCGGCGTGGAGTACACCGCGCATCGCACCGAGGACGGGGTCGTCTCCCGCAAGGACGGTGCGCCGGTCGGCGTACGGCCTCCGGCACCGCTGGCGCAGCGGCTCGTCATCACCGGGTTCAGCTACGACGCGGCGGTGCGCGAGCAGCAGGCGCAGTGCCTGGTGCGGCTGCTCCCGCAGGTCCGCGACATCCGCCGGCACGGGTCGTGCGCGCTGGAGCTGTGCCACCTGGCCGACGGACAGGCCGACGGGTACTTCGAGGTCGGCGTCAACCTGTGGGACTTCGCGGCCGGCGCGCTCGTTGCGGAGGGGGCCGGCGCGATGGTCGAGGTGCTCCCCGGGATCGCCGATCGGCAGCTCGTGATCGCGGCTCCGGAGCACGGCTTCGCAGAGCTGCGGAATGCGGTTCTCGAAGCGGGGTACGGCCGGGAATAGCCACCCGTCACCTGACGTTCATGCCACGCACTGCCGAACCGGTGTGCGGTTTGGGTGCGGCATGGTGCACAATCTCGCCCCGACGTACCGACTCGGGTGCGGTACGAGGGCGGGCATGCAACGAAGGGGATGGTGACGCATGGCAACGGACTACGACGCTCCGCGGAAGACCGATGAGGAGCAGTCCGAGGAGAGCATCGAAGAGCTCAAGGCGCGCCGTCACGACAAGAACTCCGGCAAGGTCGACGAGGACGAGGCCGAGGCGGCCGAGTCATTCGAGCTCCCCGGTGCGGATCTGTCGCACGAGGAGCTCGCGGTCGAGGTCAAGCCCAAGCAGGATGACGAGTTCACCTGCATGAGCTGCTTCCTCGTCCACCACCGCAGCCAGCTGGCTGACGAGAAGCGGATGATCTGCAAGGACTGCGCCTGATCCGAGGAGTCAACCCCTCCGCATCGAGGGGTCGATCCTCACGCATCGAGGGGTCAATCCCCACGCACCGAGGGGTCAACTCGGGGCACTACCCGTGCCCCCGGTTGACCCCTCGTTGCGTCTGGAGTGACTCCTCGACGCCGCAGGATTGACCCCTCGGGTGTCAGTCCTTCGCGAGCTGCGGCGGCAGGTGACCGGCCGACTTGACGTAGTAGTTGGCGGCCCGGCGCTGGGCGAACATCCGGGCGATGGCGACAGCGGCCCCGGTGGCGGCCGACCAGGCGACCGCCTCCCACAGCTGCACGTCCGGGTCCGCCGGGTTCTCCGGCGGCCTGCGGCGCGTGGAGACCTGCCAGCCCTTGTCGAGCGCCTTGCGCGCTAGCGCCGCCGCGCCGAGCGCCGCCACCGTGGAGAAGATCGTCCACGTCTTGGAGCCCTTCGAGCCCTTGTTCTTCGCCATGGACCCACCTTAGTAGGCGGTCTAGTCGGCGGCGTGTCCTGCCCGGAGCTGCGTCAGCGCGGCGGCCAGGCTCTCGGGGTGGCGGGTGGCGAGCAGCCAGTAGGGCGTCGGGTCGCGCGGGTCGGAGATCTGCACCCGGACCGCACGGGAGAGGTAGGGCCGCAGCAGCAGGTAGGCGCGGGCGTCGGCCTGCGCGCCGGCCGCGCGACGGGCCGCCTCGGGGTCGAGCGCCTCGGCCCGCCCGAGGTGGGCCGCCTCGATCCGCGCCCGCCCGGCACGCAGGTGGCCGCCGTGGCTGTCGTGGCCGACCTCGATGTGCGCCGACCCGTAGGCGACGAACGCGAGCGCCATCAGGGCGAGCACGGCAGCGATCGTCGCCCAGGCCCAGGGGGCCGGCATCGCCACGATCAGGGCGAGCCACAGGGTCGCCACGAACATCACTCCCTGCACCCACCAGCGCAGGGGCACGGACAGACGCTCCCGGTAGGCGGGCATCGGCCCGGTGCTGTCGGGAGCGGAGGCGGTCACGAGGGAAGAGTTTTTCATCAGGGCGTCCGGACCTGACGATAGGGTCCCGCGCGTGCCTGATCCAATCTCCGACCCCACCGCGACGGTCCCGACCGCCGACCCGACGCTCGAGGTGGCGCTGCACCGGCTCGACTCCGATCTGCCTCCGCCGGCGTACGCCCATCCCGGTGACGCGGGCGCCGACCTCGTGACGGCCGTGGACGTGCACCTCGCGCCGGGGGAGCGGGCGCTGGTCCCGACCGGCGTCGCGATCGCGCTGCCCGAGGGGTACGCCGCCCTGGTGCACCCCCGCTCGGGGCTCGCCGCCCGCCACGGGCTGTCGATCGTGAACACGCCCGGGACCGTCGACGCGGGCTACCGCGGCGAGATCAAGGTGCTGCTCATCAACCACGACCTGCACGAGCCGATCGAGCTGGCCCGCGGCGACCGGATCGCGCAGCTGGTCATCCAGCGGGTCGAGCGGGCGGCGTTCGTCGAGGTCGACGTCCTGCCGGAGTCGGTGCGAGGCGCCGGGGGTTACGGTTCTACCGGAGGGTTCGGCAGCACCGGGCCCGCGAAGTCATGAGGGAAGAGTCCAGGTGAAGTTCCGCCGCAAGTCCGCCGATCCTGCGAGCGTCGCCGACGACGCCGCCGACCTCCTCGAGGGGGCTGACACCTCCGGCGCCTCCGGCCTCCCGGGCGAGGACCCCGAGCCGGCCGGCCCGTGGGACGCCGACGAGCTGCCCGAGGAGCTCGCGGCCCTCGAGCGTGTCGACCTCGGCTCGATCGCGCTGGCGCCGTTCCCCGGCCGCGAGCTGCGGCTGCAGGTGGACGAGGCGTCCGGCGCGGTCCAGGCCGCCCTGCTGACCAGTGACGAGGGCGCCCTGGAGCTGCGCGCGTTCGCCGCTCCTCGCAACGGGGACCTCTGGTCGGAGGTGCGCCCCCAGCTCGCCGCCGACGTGCAGGCCCGCGGCGGCCAGGTCGCCGAGCGCGAGGGCCGGTGGGGCCCGGAGCTGCTGTGCCAGCTGGGCGTCCAGCTCGCCGACGGCCAGTCCGGCACCCAGGTCTCCCGGATCATCGGCATCAACGGACCGCGCTGGCTGCTGCGCGCCACCCTGCTCGGCCGCCCCGCCGTCGACGAGGAGTACGCCCAACCGTGGGAGGACGGGCTCACCGACGTCGTCGTCCGCCGCGGCGAGGGCGCGATGCCCGTCGGTGAGGCCCTGCCGCTCACGCTGCCGCCACAGGCGCAGCGGGTGCAGTGATGGGTCGCCTGCGCGAGAGGATCAGCCACTGGGCCGACACCGCGGACCAGGAGGCCCGTGACCTGCGGACCGCCTACGGCGCGAAGGACGTGGTCTGCATCGCCGACGCCCCCGACCGCGAGATGGTCCGGCTGCGCGGCACGTTGCGCACGGTCACCCTCCGTCCCCGCGGCGGCGTCCCCGCGCTGGAGGCCGAGCTCTTCGACGGCAGCGCGATGCTGACGCTGGTCTGGCTCGGCCGCCGCCACATCGCCGGCATCAGCCCCGGCCGGTCCCTGCAGGTGCAAGGCCGGATCGGGCTGCACGACGGCGTGCGGACGCTCTACAACCCGCGCTACGAGCTGATCCCGTGAGCGAGGCCCACCATGCAGCGAGTCCCGTGACCGAGCCCGAGCACGCCCCCTCCGTCGAGACGGTCGAGGCCGTCGTACGCCGTCAGATGGCGCAGTCGCTCGGCGGCCGGCGCGGCATGGTCGAGGCCGGCGTACCCGGCCTCATCTTCACGCTCCTCTGGCTCACCACGAAGGACCTCCGGCTCGCGCTGATCTCCGCGGCCGCGGTCGCGGGCGTCGCGCTGGCGGTGCGGCTGGTCCAGCGCTCCACGGTGCAGTACGTCGTCAACGCGATCGTCGGCATCGCCATCGGCTGGGCCTTCGTCCGGTTCGCGGCCAGCACCGGGGGCACCGAGGCCGAGCAGGCGCTCGCCTACTTCCTGCCGGGCATCATCTGGAGCGGCGTCTACACCGTCCTGATGGTGACGTCGTGCCTGGTCGGCTGGCCGTTCATCGGTTTCATGGTCGGCTCGGTGGCCGGTGACCCGACCGCCTGGCACGGCGACCCGCAGATCGTGCGGCTCTGCTCCCGGCTGACCTGGCTCTTCCTCGCGCCCGGCGCCATCGGCGTCCTGCTGCAGGGCCCGGTCTACCTCCTCGGCCACTCCGGCACCATCGACACGGACACCGCCGTCGCCGTCATCGCCACGCTCCGGCTCGGCCTCGGCTGGCCGCTGCGGATCGCGTCCTGGGGCGCGATGGTCTGGCTGCTCGCCCGCAACGGCACGCCGATCGAGCAGGAACCCGACGCCGCCTGAGCCCAGTGCTCAGCCGAGCCGAGGACGTGCGGCTCAACCGCCGTGCGACCTCGGCGCGAGCACCCGCTGGAGCTCGTCCTCGTTCTCGGAGGGCACGACGAACATCAGCTCGTCACCGGCCTCGACGGGCTGCTCGGGGTCGGGCGTGTAGACCATCCCGTCGCGCAGGATCGTGACGAGCGCGCAGTTCTCGGGGAACGGGATCAGGCCGGCCGGCTTGCCGACGAACGGGCTGCTGGCGGGGAGGGTGAGCTCGACCAGGTTGGCGTTGCCCTGACGGAACGTGAAGAGCCGGACCAGGTCGCCGACCGTGACGGCCTCCTCGACCAGGGCCGACATGATCCGCGGGGTCGAGACGTTGACGTCGACGCCCCACGCCTCGGTGAAGAGCCACTCGTTGTTGGGGTGGTTGACCCGGCCCACCGTGCGCGGCACGCCGAACTCGGTCTTCGCGAGCAGCGAGGTGACCAGGTTGACCTTGTCGTCGCCGGTGGCCGCGATGACCACGTCGCACCGGTCCAGGCGGGCCTCCTCCAGGGAGGAGAGCTCGCAGGAGTCGGCCAGCAGCCATTCCGCGTCGGGGACGCGCTCAGGCTTGATCGAGCCGGGGTCCTTGTCGATGAGCAGGATCTCGTGGCCGTTGGCGATGAGCTCGCGGGCGATCGAACGGCCCACAGCGCCGGCTCCGGCGATGGCGACTCTCATGTCAGTGCTCCTGGGGGCCGCGGGCGAAGACCTGGTAGGCGTGCTGCGCGTTCTCCTCGCGCATCACGACGTGCAGGAGGTCGCCCTCCTGGATGACGCTGTCCCTCGTCGGCAGCACGCCCTCGCCGAGCCGGTCGATCCAGGCGATCCGGCACCGCGAGTCCTCCTGGAGCTCGACCGTGCGGTGGCCGATCCAGGCGGGCGTGACGGGGAGCTGGTCGAGCCGGATCGTGCCCGAGGGGTCGCGGTAGTCGGGCTCGGCCCCGGCCGGCAGCAGCCGCCGCAGCACCTGGTCGGCCGTCCACTTCACCGTGGCGACGGTGGTGATGCCGAGGCGCTGGTAGACCTCGGCGCGGCCGGGGTCGTAGATGCGGGCGACGACCTGTTGGATGCCGAAGGTCTCCCGGGCGACCCGCGCGGCGATGATGTTGGAGTTGTCGCCGCTCGAGACGGCGGCGAAGGCGTCGGCGCGGCGGATGCCGGCCTTGTCCAGGACCTCCTGGTCGAAGCCGATCCCGGTGATCTTGTCCCCGTTGAAGCCGGGGCCCAGGCGGCGGAACGCGTCCGGCTCACTGTCGATGACGGCGACCGTGTGGTTGCGGTCCTCGAGACTCCTCGCGAGCGTCGAGCCGACCCGGCCGCACCCCATGATCACTACGTGCACGCGCCCACGGTAGCGGCACCCGGAGTGCACGGCGCCACGTGGCGTGCGAGCCGCGGCGACACTGGGCGGCTCCACCCCGTAGCCTTCCGCTCGTGGGTGTAGGCGACGTCTCCAAGCGGATCCTTCTCGGCCGCAAGCTGAGGAGCTCCCAGCTGGGAGAGACGCTGCTGCCGAAGCGCATCGCGCTGCCCGTCTTCGCCAGCGACGCGCTCTCGTCCGTGGCCTACGCACCGGACGAGGTCTTCATCATGCTGTCGCTGGCCGGCGCCTCGGCCTACGTCTGGTCATGGAAGATCGGCATCGCCGTCGCCTTGGTGATGCTGACCGTGGTGCTGTCCTACCGCCAGAACGTGCACGCCTACCCGTCCGGCGGTGGCGACTACGAGGTCGCGACGGTCAACCTCGGCCCGAACGCAGGCATCACGGTGGCCAGCGCGCTGCTCGTCGACTACGTCCTGACCGTGGCGGTGTCGATCTCGTCGGGAGTGCAGAACGCCGCCTCGGCGATCGGGTTCATCTCAGGTCACGAGGCGACGGTCGCCACCATCCTGGTGATCCTGCTCGCGGCGGTGAACCTGCGCGGCGTACGCGAGTCCGGGACGTTCTTCGCCATCCCGACGTACGGCTTCATGGCCGCGATCATCGGCATGGGGCTGTTCGGCCTCCTGCAGGACGTCACCGGCAACCTCAACCCGGTGGAGAGCGCCGACCTCACCGTGCTACCCGACGCCGGCCACCAGGGCGACCTGACCCAGCTCGGCCTGATCTTCCTGCTCGCGCGCGCCTTCTCGTCCGGCTGTGCCGCGCTCACCGGCGTCGAGGCGATCAGCAACGGCGTCCCGGCCTTCCGACGACCCAAGTCGAAGAACGCCGCCACCACCCTGCTCCTGCTCGGCGCCATCGCCATCACGATGCTGATGAGCATCGTCCTGCTGGCCAACCGGATGAGCCTGAAGTACGTCGACCCCGGCGACATCGACCGGCTGCGCAACCCGGACGGGAGCCGGCTGCCTGGGAACTACGACCAGCACACGGTCGTCGCCCAGCTGGCCCGGGCCGTCTTCCACGACTTCACGCCGGGCTTCTACTTCGTGGTCGCGATGACCGGCATCATCCTCGTGCTGGCCGCCAACACCGCGTTCAACGGTTTCCCGGTGCTCGGCTCGATCCTCGCCCGCGACGGCTTCGCCCCGCGCGCCCTCGGCTCGCGCGGCGACCGGCTGGCCTACAGCAACGGCATCCTCTTCCTGGCCGTCCTCGCGATCGTCCTCATCCAGGCCTTCAACGCCGAGACGACCCGGCTGATCCAGCTCTACATCGTCGGCGTCTTCGTGTCGTTCAACCTCAGCCAGCTCGGCATGATCCGGCACTGGACCCGACACCTGAAGACCGAGACCGACCCCGCCGTACGCCGGCACATGCAGCGCTCCCGGATCATCAACGCCTTCGGCCTGGGGATGACGGCCGTGGTCTTCGTGGTCGTCCTGCTCACGAAGTTCCTCGCGGGCGCCTGGATCGCGATCCTGGCGATGGTGTTCTTCTTCATCCTCATGCGCAGCATCCGCAAGCACTACGACCGCGTCGAGGCGGAGCTCGCGGCCGGTGACGAGGACAAGGTGATGCCGACCCGCGTGCACGCCATCGTGCTCGTCTCCAAGCTGCACAAGCCCACGCTGCGCGCGCTCGCCTTCGCGCGCGCCACGCGTCCCAACATCCTCGAGGCCGTCACCGTCTCGGTCGACGACGAGTCCACCGGGCGGCTGCTGCAGGAGTGGGACGAGCGCAACTTCGACCTCCCGCTGAAGGTGCTCCACTCGCCCTACCGCGAACTCGTGCGGCCGGTCGTCGACTACGCGTCGGCGATCCGCAAGTCCAACCCGCGCGGCGTGGTGGCGGTCTACATCCCCGAGTACGTCGTCGGCCGCTGGTGGGAGCAGTTCCTGCACAACCAGACCGCCCTACGCCTCAAGGGCCGGCTCCTGTTCACCCCCGGCGTCATGGTCATCTCGGTCCCCTACCAGCTGCGCTCCTCCATCGAGCACAAGCCCGACGACTGGGTGCGGCCGAGCTATCGCGACGGCGTCTCGAGCCGTCGCAGCGGGCAGATCGGCCGGTGACCCGGTGACGGTGGTGGGGCCGGTGGTGGGGCAGTGGTGACGCAGCGCCGTCGCCGCCCCTCCCGGACGCCGCGACCCAAGCAGGCCCGCGGTCGCTCCCGGGTCGGGGAGCGGTTCGAGGCGATGGCCGGGCCGATCGCGCACGGCGGCCACGTCGTCGTACGCGTTCCGACGGGCTCGGCCGACGACGGCGAGCCGGAGTCCCGCGTCGTCTTCGTCAGGCACGCCTTGCCGGGGGAGCGGGTCGTCCTCGAGATCACCGAGGGCACCGACGGGGACCGCTTCTGGCGCGGTGACGCCGTCGAGGTCCTCGAGGCGGCGCCCGGTCGGGTGGTCCCGCCGTGTCCGTACGCCGGCCCGCACAAGTGCGGCGGCTGCGACTTCCAGCACGTCGCGCCGAGCACCCAGCTCGAGCTGAAGACGGCGGTGCTGCGCGAGCAGCTGCTCCGGCTGGCCCGGCTCGACCCGGCCGACCCGCTGCTCGACACGCCTGTCGAGCCGGTGCCGGCGGACCCCGCCGACCCCAGCGGTCCTGCCGTTCCCGACGGGCTGCGCTGGCGCACCCGCCAGTCCTACGCCCGCACCCCCTCGGGGGAGCGGGCGATGCGCCTGCACCGCTCCCACGACGTGATCCCCATCGACGACTGCGTCATCGCCCGCACCGACGCCCGCGAGCCGGCGCCCGGCACGGTGACCGAGCTCGTGCTCGGCAAGGAGTTCACCGTCGCGGCCGACGGCTTCTGGCAGGTCCACCCGGGTGCGCCGCCGACCCTGGTCACCACGGTCCTGGAGCTGCTCGACCCGCGGCCGGGGGAGTCGGTGCTCGACCTCTACGCCGGCGTCGGGCTCTTCGCCGCCTTCCTCAGCGAGCGGGTCGGCCCGGACGGCCGCGTGGTCGCGATCGAGGGAGACCGCCGGGCGAGCGAGCTCTCCCGCGTCAACGTCCCGGCCGCCGAGGTCACCGCCGGCGACGTCGGACAGATCCTCGCCACGTCGTACGACGACCCGGTCGACCTCGTGGTGCTCGACCCGCCCCGCGAGGGAGCCCGGCGCGCCGTCGTCGAGCAGGTCGCGGCCCGGACGCCGCACGCCGTCGCCTACGTGGCGTGCGACCCGGCCGCGCTGGCCCGCGACGTGGCGATCTTCGCCGAGCACGGCTATCGACTCGCGGCTCTGCGGGCCTTCGACCTCTTCCCGATGACGCACCACTTCGAGTGCGTCGCGCTGTTGGAGAAGACGGGGTCCGGCCGTCGTCGGACCGACGCCGTCTGAGGTGGTCGAGGCCCTGCAGCAAATACCCGACGGATCGGCGCCGGTCAGGCGGCGACCGCAACGTGGCCCGTGCGGTGTCCAGCCGGCCGACGTGCGGGGCGCCCCTCGCTGCGGGCCAGGACGAGGGCCGGCAGGATCGTCGCTGCGACGAGGAGGAAGGCGACGCCGAAGCCACTGACGCTGAGCACCGCTCCGACCCCGATGGATCCGGCTCCCATGCCGAGGTCGTAGGCGCCGTTCCAGATCGCGCTGACGGTCCCGTAGTCCTGCTCCGCCACGCGGGCGTACATCAGGGACAGGGTGGCGTTCTGCAGCAGCCCGAAGCCGCCGCCGAAGACGGCTGCTCCGATGGTGACGAGGATCCCGCTGCCTGTCGCAGCCATCGCGGCCATGCCGATCGCGGACAGTGACACGCCGGGCACGAGCAGTCGGGTCTGGCCGCGCCGGTCGCCCAGGCGTCCGGCCGCCCACCGGGCCAGCGTCGCGGCGGCGGGCTGCAGCAGCAGGGCCGTCGGAGCGACCCAGCCGGCCTCGTCGGCGACGGCGAGCGGCAGGAAGGTCACCACGACGCCGGCCGCCGAGGCCGAGGCGGCGAAGATGGCGGCGGGTCGGACCAGGGCCGCACGCCGCAGACCTCGCCCGAGGCCGTGGGAAGCCTCGGAGGACGCGTCCCGAGCCGGCAGCGCGGGCACGGTGACGACCGCGGCGAGCGGGACCAGAGCAGTGACGACGAAGACCGCGCCGTAACCCCAGTGCGGCGCGGCCCACGTTCCGAGTGGCAGCGCCAGCAGTGCCGGTACGCCTCCCACCAGCCCGACGAGGGCCAGGCCCTCGCCCCTGCGCTCGGTCGGGATCAGCGCCGCCGTGAGCGCCCCACCGGCGACGACGCAGATCGCGAACCCGGCGCCGCGCACGACGTTGACCGCGAGCACGACGACCAATGCTGTCCCGGCCGGAGTGAGGAGCAGCAGGATCGGCGTTCCGAGGAGAGCCAGACCGGCGACGAGTGCCCGGCGGTATCCGAAGCGAGACACGATCGCGGGGGTGGCCATCTCCGTCGCCACCGTGGCGAGGAGCAGGGCCGCGTTCGCCCACCCGGCGGATGACTCAGCGCCCGCGGAGCCGGCGAACATCGGTACGACGGCGAGCGGCAGGTAGAAGCCGACAGCACAGGCGACGACGCTGACGAGGCGGAACAGCAGCGGGCGGGTCATCAGAGGGCTCATGCGTGCGACGCTAGATCCGAGGTGGCCTCCTGCTAAGGTCCACTTCCGTGGCAGTGGAGTGGTCCACTTCAGCGCCCGACCTGTTGGTGTCCCTCGATCGGCAGGGGGCAGCACCGCTGCGCGTCCAGCTCGAGGACCGGCTTCGCGAAGCCGTGCGGACCTGTCGGCTGGCACACGGTGAGCGGTTGCCGAGCACGCGCGCGCTCGCGCTCCACCTGGGGCTCTCACGGGGCCTCGTCCAGGAGTGCTTCGCCCAGCTCATCGCAGAGGGCTACCTCGTCTCGCGGGCGGGATCCGGGACCCGGGTGGCATCGGTGGCCAGGCAGCGACCGGACCGGCCGGGCCCGACCGCCCCGACGGCGCCGCCGTCCGCTCCCGCGCTGGTCGCCGACTTCCAGGCCGGCGTACCCGATCTCGGGCTGGCGCCGCGGGAGCTCTGGGCCTGGGCGGTCCGCGAGGCCTGCCGCACCGCGTCCAACAACGCCTTCGACTACGGCGACCCGCGGGGTGACGCGCACCTGCGTGACGTGCTGGCGGCCTACCTCCGCCGCGTGCGCGCCGCCGATGCGAGTGCCTCTCGGATCGTCGTATGCGCCGGGTTCCAGCAGGGCTTGGCCCTCGCGCTCCGCGTCCTCGTCCTACGTGGCCACTCCCGTGTCGCGGTGGAGGACCCGGGCTCGATCGGCACCGTCACCGCACTCGCCCGGGCGGCCGGAGGCGACTGCATCCCCATCCCGGTGGACGAGTCGGGCCTCGACGTCGACGCGCTCGCCGCAAGCGGCGCGACGGTCGTCGTCGTGACGCCGGCGCACCAGTGGCCGACCGGCGTGGTGCTCACGGCCGAGCGTCGCCGCGACCTCGTCGCCTGGGCGCACCAGCGCGACGGGGTCATCATCGAGGACGAGTACGACGCCGAGTTCCGCTACGACCGGGAGCCGATCGGCTCCCTCCAGGGACTGGCCCCGGACCGGGTCATCTCCCTGGGCACTGTCAGCAAGTCGCTCGCGCCTACCATCCGTCTCGGCTGGGCCCTGTTGCCGCCCTGGCTGGCCGAGCCGGTCGGAGTGGCCAAGCAGACCGCCGACCGCGGCGCCCCGGGTCTGGACCAGGTGGCGTTGGCGCTCCTGGTGGAGTCCGGTCGATACGACCGGCACCTGCGCCGGATGCGGGCGGTCTACTCCGGGCGCCGGCGCGTGCTCGTCGAGACGCTGGCCGAGCACGCCCCGCAGGTATCCCTGACCGGGCTGGCGGCGGGGTTCCACGCCGTCGCCCACCTGGGCCAGGGCGCTGAGGAGGAGGACGTCGTCGCACGAGCGCGGCAGGCGGGCGTCGGGCTCTACGGCATGGGCCGATACCGATCCGCGCCGGCGACCGGGCCGCCGCAGCTGGTGATCGGCTTCGGGAACACGCCCGATCGCGTGATCGAGGAGGGCATCCGGCTGGTGGCTCCCCTCCTGCGCTGAGGCACAGGAGGGGAGCAGGGGTCACGTCCGGTGCGGATCTCCGCCCGCTTCCTTGAGCACCCGGTCGCCGACGTCGATCTGGTTCCAGAGCGCCCGGCCCACCCGCACCTTCGACTCGGTCCCGTCGTCGTGGCGGATGGTCAGGCGCCGGTAGAGATTCGATCCGTCGAGCAGACCGCGGGACTTCTTCACCACCACGCCGCTCCAGGAGCTCTGGTCGCTCATGGGTCCTCCTCCCATCTGCCGGTCGCCTCGTGAGCCCGGCACGGTCATCCCACCGAAGCACGAACGGGCGCCTGCGCGCGAGGGGACTGAGCCCGCACGCCCGGAGGATCGCCCTGCCACGACCGGATCGACCGACCGGGTCCAGATCGCCCTGCTGGTCTACCGGGCGCGGGGGTCCTCGTGAACGTGCCGGCGGGCGGGCACGCTCCGAGCTGCCCTCACCGGAGTAGCGTCGGACCATGACCGAGCCGCGCGCCGTGCGGGTGATCCTGCCCGCCGCGGCTGCCCTCGTCCTGACGGCGCTCGGTGGCTGCTCGAGCGGCTCCGACGACCGGGTGAAGGAGCGGTCCGGCTCCGCGACCGCGTCGCCGATGTCGTGCGAGACGTCGGTCCACTTCGGGCCGCTGCCCGAGTGGGCCCGGGCCGGCTTCACCCCGCCCGACCAGGACGTGCGCTACGTGATCGGCGAGACCGGGCACATCGTCGGCGTCGTCTTCGGCTACCCGCTCAGGGCGCCCGCTCCGAACGACGGTCGCAACAACAAGATCCTGTGGGTCAGCAACGCGGGCAAGGCCGGCACGCCTCCCGAGCTGACGATCGCAGCGCGGCTCGACGGCACGTCCGTGACAGCCGATCAGACCGTTGCGGGAGGGCCTGGCCCCTCCATCATCGACATGCCCCGCCCCGGATGCTGGACCTTCGACCTGACCTGGTCCGGCGTGCACGACCGGGTCGCTGTTCCCTACGGGGCCTGACGTGCGGTTGGTGCTCCGAGCCTGACCGCGGAAGAGTGGGCCGCATGAGACTGGGTGTCGTCGTCATGCAGACCCGGCCGTGGCGACAGCTCGCGGCGGACTTCCGGCTCGTCGAGGAGCTGGGCTATGACGCGGCCTACGTCTACGACCACCTCACCCACCCGACCGCGGCAGGGGGTTGGCTCGGCGACGGCTTCACCACGCTGGCCGCGGCCGCGGGCGTCACCGAGCGCATCGAGCTGGGTCCGCTGGTCGCGTCGGGGGCGCTGCACTCGCCGGTGGCGCTGGCGCGGCTGGCGGCCACCGTGCAGGACGTCTCCGGTGGGCGGCTGGTACTCGGCCTCGGGGCCGGCGCCCCCGGCTGCGCCCTCGCCGACCGCGACGAGACCGTCACGGGCGGGCAGCTGTCGGCGCGGCTGGTCGACGTGGTCGAGGGGCTGGCCGCGGTGTGGGGCGGCGCGACCGAGTGGCGCGGCCGGGCGACCGGCTTCTCGGGCGTGGAGACCACGCCGCTGCCACCGGGCGTCGAGCGGCCGTTCCTCCTGCTCGCGGCGCACGGTCCCAAGGCACTGGCGCTCACCGCCCGCCACGCCGACGGGTGGAACACCTACGGCGGGCCGGGCTCGACGGTGCTCGCACCCGAGGAGTTCTGGGGCGCCGTACGCGACCAGTCCCGGCGCCTCGAGGACGCCTGCGGGGCCGAGGGGCGCGACCCGGCGTCGATGCGCCACTCACTGCTGCTCGGGTTCGGGTCGGTACGGCCCACTGCGTCCGTCGAGGCCTACCGCGACGCGATCGGTCGCGCCGAGGAGCTCGGCTTCGACGAGCTGGTGGTCTACGGGCCGTTCGCCGAGCCGGGCGACCACTTCCACTCCGAGGTCGACGTGCACGCCGAGGTCCTGACCGCCGGTCGCTGACCGCGCGGTCCCGCCTCCCACTTCCCCTCGACATCGTGTATCTTGATGTCGAGACAATATCGGGGTCGAAGAAGGCCAGCCTTACTTCCGGGCGTGTTTGCCTGCGCGGCAGGATGGACCTCGACGTTGCTCGTGCAGACACACGACAGAGGAGATGACGACGTTGGCCAGCAAGGACAGCTTCGGTGCCAAGAGCACCCTGGACGTCGACGGGAAGTCCTACGAGATCTTCCGTCTCGACAAGGTGGTCGGCGAGGGCCTCGACGTCGCCAGCCTGCCGTACAGCCTCAAGGTTCTCCTCGAGAACCTGCTGCGGACCGAGGACGGCGCGGACATCGCCGCCGACGACATCAAGGCGCTGGCCGGCTGGGACGAGACCGCCCAGCCCGACAAGGAGATCCAGTTCACTCCGGCCCGGGTGATCATGCAGGACTTCACCGGCGTGCCGTGCATCGTCGACCTGGCCACGCTGCGCGAGGCGGCCGCCGAGCTCGGCGCCGACGCCTCCAAGATCAACCCGCTCGCCCCGGCCGAGATGGTCATCGACCACTCGGTCATCGCCGAGGCCTTCGGCACGCCGGAGGCGTTCGCCCGCAACGTCGAGATCGAGTACGACCGCAACAAGGAGCGCTACCAGTTCCTGCGCTGGGGCCAGACCGCGTTCGACGACTTCAAGGTCGTCCCGCCGGGCACGGGCATCGTCCACCAGGTCAACATCGAGCACCTCGCCCGCACCGTCTTCACCCGTGAGGTCGACGGCGTGCTGCAGGCCTATCCCGACACCTGCGTCGGCACCGACTCCCACACCACGATGGTCAACGGCCTCGGCGTCGTCGGCTTCGGTGTCGGCGGCATCGAGGCCGAGGCGGCCCTGCTCGGCCAGCCGGTCAGCATGCTGATCCCGCGCGTGGTCGGCTTCAAGCTCCACGGCGACCTGCCCGAGGGCTCGACGGCCACCGACCTGGTCCTCACCATCACCGAGATGCTGCGCAAGCACGGCGTGGTCGGCAAGTTCGTGGAGTTCTACGGCGCCGGCGTCACCGCGCTGCCGCTGGCCAACCGCGCCACGATCGGCAACATGAGCCCCGAGTTCGGGTCGACCATCGCCGTCTTCCCGATCGACGACGAGACGATCAGCTACCTCAAGCTCACCGGCCGCAGCGAGGAGCAGCTCAAGCTCGTCGAGGCCTACGCCAAGGAGCAGGGCCTCTGGCACGACCCGGCCGTCGAGCCGCGCTTCTCCGAGCAGCTCGAGCTCGACCTGTCCACGGTCGTCCCGAGCATCGCCGGCCCCAAGCGCCCGCAGGACCGCGTCGCGCTGACCGACGCCAAGCCGGCGTTCCGTGGCGCGCTCGTCGACTACGCCGGCGAGGCGCAGGACACCACCGGGTACGACGAGGCCGTCGAGGAGTCCTTCCCGGGCAGTGACGCGCCGTCGTACTCGGGCGGCAACGGCAAGTCGCCCGCGCCGAGCGACCACCTGTCGGCGGCGCCGGCGGACGGCGGTCGAGCCAGCGACCCGGTCGAGGTGACCCTCGAGGACGGCACGACGTTCACGCTCGACCACGGTGCGGTCACGATCGCGTCGATCACCTCCTGCACCAACACCTCGAACCCGTCGGTGATGCTGGGCGCCGCCCTGCTGGCCAAGAAGGCCGTCGAGAAGGGCTTGGCCCGCAAGCCGTGGGTCAAGACGACGCTCGCCCCCGGTTCGCAGGTCGTCAGCGACTACTACGACAAGTCCGGCCTGACGCCGTACCTCGAGAAGCTCGGCTTCAACCTGGTCGGCTACGGCTGCGTCACCTGCATCGGCAACTCGGGCCCGCTGATCCCCGAGGTCTCCGCCGCCGTCCAGGAGAAGGACCTCGCGGTCGTCTCGGTCCTCTCGGGCAACCGCAACTTCGAGGGCCGCATCAACCCCGACATCAAGATGAACTACCTGGCGTCCCCGCCGCTGGTCATCGCCTACGCGCTGGCCGGCACGATGGACATCGACCTGTTCAACGACCCGATCGGCACGGCCTCCGACGGCACCGACGTCTTCCTCAAGGACATCTGGCCCACCCCGGCCGAGGTCGAGCAGGTCATCGGCCAGGCGATCGCCTCCGACATGTTCACCAAGGGCTACGCCGACGTCTTCGCCGGCGACGAGCGCTGGCAGAACCTGCCGACCCCGACCGGCGACACGTTCACGTGGGACGAGGACTCCACCTACGTCCGCAAGGCGCCCTACTTCGACGGCATGGACAAGACGCCCTCGCCGGTCACCGACATCGAGGGTGCGCGGGTCCTGCTGAAGCTCGGCGACTCGGTCACCACCGACCACATCAGCCCGGCGGGCAACATCAAGAAGGACTCGCCGGCCGGCAAGTACCTCCTCGAGCACGGCGTCGAGCAGCGGGACTTCAACTCCTACGGCTCGCGCCGCGGCAACCACGAGGTCATGATCCGCGGCACGTTCGCGAACATCCGCCTGCGCAACCAGATCGCGCCCGGCACCGAGGGTGGCTTCACCCGCGACTTCACCCAGGGCTCGGACCCGTCCGACGCGCCGGTGACGTCCGTCTACGACGCCTCGCAGAGCTACCAGGCGGCCGGTACGCCGCTGGTGGTCCTGGCCGGCAAGGAGTACGGCTCCGGCTCGTCGCGCGACTGGGCCGCCAAGGGCACCGCGCTGCTGGGCGTCAAGGCGGTCATCGCCGAGAGCTACGAGCGGATCCACCGGTCGAACCTGATCGGCATGGGCGTGCTCCCGCTGCAGTTCCCCGAGGGCCAGACCGCCGACTCGCTGGGCCTCACCGGAGAGGAGACGTTCTCCATCACCGGCGTGACCGAGCTCAACGACGGCCGTACGCCGAAGACCGTCAAGGTCACGGCGACGCCCGCCGACGGTGACGTCGTCGAGCTCGACGCGGTCGTCCGCATCGACACCCCCGGCGAGGCGAACTACTACCGCAACGGCGGCATCCTGCAGTACGTCCTGCGCAACCTGCTCAACAGCTGATCGCATCGCTCCCGACGCCCCCGGCCGCCCCGCGCGGCCGGGGGCGTCGTCGCGCGGAATGTGTACGAATGTAGACCGCCGGTTACCGTCCGTTGCATGAGTCTGTGCTCCCTCACTCAGCGGGTCCTTGCTGCTTCCGTGGCCGCCGTCGTCGGCCTCACCCTCGCTTCGGCGCCACCAGCCGGAGCCACACCAGCCAATCCACTCGTCGGCAACTGGGGCGTGCACACCGGCAAGTGGGACAACACCTATCCGGCCTACCAGCACGCCCACGGCCACAAGAAGCGCCTGTACGGCAAGGTCGCACTCCGGCCGCACGCCGCCTGGTTCACCGCGCACACCCACTCGATCTCGACAAGCCTCGAGCGGTACATCGAGCGGACCCAGCACGGCGATCCCAACAAGCTCGTCCAGTTCGCGCTGTTCCGGCAGTGGCCGGATCGTGAGGCCAGGCGCCACGTCCCGCTCACCGCGGCCGACCAGGCGGCCTACCGCAGCTGGATGGACACCGTCGCGCAGACCATCGGCAACCGACGGGTGATGATCATCCTCGAGCCCGACCTCGCCCTCGACGCCCCCGGCGGCCACACCGCCGACCCCGCCGTCCGGCTCTCGCTCGTGCGGTACGCCGCCCAGCGGCTCTCGAGCCTCCCCAACGCCACCGTCTACCTCGAGGCCGGCGCTCCGGACTGGCTGAAGGCCTCCACCGCGACCCAGCTGCTGATCGACGCGGGGATCGGCTACACCCGGGGCTTCGCCCTCGGCGGGACCCACCACACCAGCGTCGGCGCCGACGTGAACTACGCGGCAGCGATCGCCTCCGGGCTCGCGGCCCGCGGCTACCCGGGCAAGACCGCCGTGCTCGACACCGCCGACAACGGCCACCCGTTCACCTACCAGCGCTACCGGAAGCACCACTCCCACAAGAGCTTCCTCACGCCGATCACCTGCAAGCGGAAGCGCCAGCGGGTGTGCGTGACGCTGGGCGTCCCGCCGACGACCAACGTCACGGCCTACAGCCGCAAGCTCCACCTCAACGCGACGCAGAACGCCCGCCTGGCCACCTACGTGGACGCCTTCGTCTGGGTCGGCCGCCCCTGGCGCGCCGGCAACGGGAAGTCGTTCTCGCGCAAGCGTCTGCTGCAGGCCGCCCGCACCACCCCCTTCCGGTGACGGGTCGCCGCTGACCGGGCGCTGAGCCTGGTGTCCCCGCCGAGCCGCACAGGTGGGGACACTAGGCTCGGGAGCATGCTCGTCGCCTTCTCGATCGCTCCCAGCACCTCCGACGAGACCGGCAGCGTCGCCGAGGCGGTGGCCGCCGCCGTCAGGGTCGTGCGCGAGTCCGGGCTCCCCAACGAGACCAATGCGATGTTCACCAACGTCGAGGGGGAGTGGGACGAGGTCATGGCCGTGCTCAAGCAGGCGGTCGACGCCGTGGCGGCGTACTCCTCCCGCGTCAGCCTCGTGCTCAAGGCCGACATCCGGCCCGGCTTCACCGGGCAGCTGACCGCCAAGGTCGAGCGGGTCGAGCGAGCCCTGGGTGAGTGAGCAGCCCACCGGCCACGTCCCGGCCGACGGACTGCCCTCGGTCGTCTCCCTCGGCCCCACCCCGCCCCAGCCCCCGACGCGGCGCTACGTCGTCGCGGCCGTCGTCACCCTCGCGGTGATGCTCGTCGCCGCGGCCGTCGCGCTGCCGATGCTCACCGACGACGAGCCCCGGCGCGCCACGGCGAGCGAGCAGGGCCTCGGCGCCGTCCGGACGTACGCCGGCCTGAGCGTCCAGCACACCGAGGACCGTGTCGACTACCCGATGACGCCGCCCGCCGGGGGTCCACACGACCCGGTCTGGCTCGAGTGCGGCGCCTACGACGTGCCCTTGCGCGACGAGAACGCCGTGCACGACCTCGAGCACGGCAGCGTCTGGATCTCCTACGACCCCGACCTGAGCGGCGCCGACGTCCGCCGGCTTGAGAGCCGGCTCCCGCAGAACGGCATCATGGCGCCGTACCCCGGTCTGCCCGCACCGGTCGTCGTGACCGTCTGGGGCCGTCAGCTCAGGCTCGCCGGCGCCGACGACACCCGGCTCGAGCAGTTCATCGCGACGTTCGGCCACGGCGAGACGGCGCCGGAGCCCGCGGCTTCGTGCGCCGGCGGGGCGACGGATCCCGACGGCGGTCGGGAGCCGGACGGCACGCCCGTCTGACTCCTGCCGGCTTTTCCGGGCGGCGTGTAACGCCCACGGCGTCCGGCGACAGGAACAGGACATCAGGACCACATCCCGGTCCCTCGCCGGTGGCGCGGTCGCCACCTGGGCCGGACCCCGAGCCTACGGGCGCCGCCTGTCCCACCGGGCGGCGTCCGTAGCACGTCCCGGCTCCTACGATCGGGGGCATGGACTCCGAGACGCGCTCCTTCCAGACCGGCGGCCACGAGGTGGTCCTCGACATCACCAGCGCCGCCGCCGAGTTCGCCGAAGGCCGCGGCGACGGGCTCCTGCACGTGTTCGTCCCGCACGCGACCGCCGGGCTCGCCATCATCGAGACCGGGGCCGGCAGCGACGACGACCTCTTGGCCGCCCTCGACGACCTGCTGCCCAAGGACGACCGCTGGCGACACCGCCACGGCAGCCAGGGGCACGGCCGCTCACACGTGATGCCGGCCGTGGTGCCGCCGTACGCGACCGTCCCCGTGCTCGACGGACGGCTCGCGCTCGGCACGTGGCAGTCGATCTGCCTGGTCGACCTCAACGTCGACAACGCCACCCGCGAGGTGAGGTTCAGCTTCCTCGCGGGGTGAGCGAGGGGCAGCGCTCAGCGGCGACGGCCGATGAGCCAGTACGCCGCGGAGCCGGAGGTGTTGGCCGTGCCGAGGATGCGCCACAGCCACTTCGGGCCGCGCACCTGGTCGGAGGAGCGACGGGAGATGTCGCGCAGGGTGAGCGCCCCGATCACGAACTGGACGACCACCGCGATGCCGACGATGCGGGCCTGCCGCTGGGTGAGCTTCTTCGCCATGCCGACCAGTGTGCCCGACGGGTGCCCGCGGCCGCCCGGGACCAGTAGGTTCGGTCACCATGGTGAGCAGCTTCGAGGTGATCCCCGTCCCTGCCGGCGGTGCCGAGGACGTCGTCGTGGGGACCGGCGGACGCGACGAGGGCGCCGTCTTCACCGGCACCGTCGACGGCAGCATCTGGCGGATCAGCCACGACGCGCGCCGCGTGGACCTGGTGGGGAGGACCGGCGGGCGGCCGCTCGGCCTCGAGCTCGACGGTGACGGCCGGCTGCTGATCTGCGACGCCCGCCGCGGCGTTCTGCGCATGGACACCGCCTCGGGCGCCGTCGAGCAGCTCACCGCCGAGGCCGGCGGCCGGGCGCTGGTCTTCTGCAACAACGCTGCGATCGCCGCCGACGGCACCGTGTGGTTCAGCGACTCGTCGGCCCACCACGGCATCGACAGCTGGAAGGACGAGATGGTCCAGGCCACCCGCACGGGCCGTCTCGTCAGGCTGGCGCCGGACGGCGAGACCAGTGTCGAGGTGGAGGGCCTCTCCTTCGCCAACGGTGTGGCGCTGAGCAGCGACGAGGCGTTCGTCGCGGTCGCCGAGACGGCCGGTCGGACCGTCGTACGACACTGGCTCGACGGGCGGCCCGACGACCTGCTGGTGGGTGACCTGCCGGGCTACCCGGACAACATCGCGCGGGGGAGCGACGGACTCATCTGGGTGTCCTTGGCCAGCCCGGTCGATCCGCTGGTCGAGCGGCTCCAGCAGGCGCCGGGCTGGGTCCAGCGCTCGATCACGCGGGTCCCCGACAAGGTCCAGCCCAAGCCCCGGCGCACCGTCCGCGTCCAGGCGTACGACGACCGAGGCGCGCTGGTCCACGACATCGACATCGACACCCAGCGGTTCCACATGGTCACCGGCGTGCGCGAGCGCGACGGCGTGGTGTGGCTGGGGTCGCTGCACGAGCCCGCGGTTGCATCGTTCAGGCTCACCGACGGGTAACCTCGCGGCTATGGCTCTTCTCGACCAGGTCGCGACGCCGCGGGATCTCGACGGCCTGAGCGACAGCGAGCTCACCGCGCTCGCGGCTGAGATCCGCGACCTCCTCGTCACCACGACCGCGCGGACGGGCGGCCACCTCGGCCCCAACCTCGGCGTCGTCGAGCTGACCCTCGCGATCCACCGGGTCTTCGACTCCCCGAGCGACCGGGTCGTGTTCGACACCGGCCACCAGGCCTACGTGCACAAGATGCTCACCGGCCGCGCCGGCGACTTCGACGGCCTGCGGCAGGAGGGCGGCCTCTCCGGCTATCCCAGCCAGGCCGAGTCGCCCCACGACATCGTGGAGAACTCGCACGCCTCGACCGCCCTGAGCTATGCCGACGGCCTCGCGAAGGCCTACGCGATCCGCGGCGAGGACCGCCACGTGGTGGCGGTCATCGGCGACGGGGCGCTGACCGGCGGCATGGCCTGGGAGGCGCTCAACAACATCGCGATCGCCAACAGCTCGCGTCTGGTCATCGTCGTCAACGACAACGGCCGGTCCTACACGCCGACCGTCGGCGGCCTGGCGACCGCGCTCACGTCCCTGCGCACCAACCCGCGCTACGAGCGGGTGCTCGAGCTGATCAAGCGGCGGCTGCCCGCCCTGCCCGGCGGCGGCAGCGCCTACGAGGTGCTCCACGCCGTCAAGAAGGGCCTCAAGGACGCCCTCGCCCCGCAGGGCCTCTTCGAGGACCTCGGCCTGAAGTACGTCGGCCCCGTCGACGGGCACGACCGGGCGGCCGTCGAGCAGGTGCTCGCGCAGGCCAAGCGGTTCGGCGGTCCGGTCATCGTGCACGCGATCACCCGCAAGGGCTTCGGCTACGACGCCGCCGAGCGTCACGAGGCCGACCAGTTCCACAGCCCCGGCCCCTTCGACGTGCACACCGGCGACGAGCATCCCAAGACGCGGATCTGGACCGACGTCTTCGCCGACGAGATGGTCCACATCGGCGAGCGGCGCACCGACGTCGTCGGCATCACCGCCGCGATGATGCACCCGGTCGGCCTGCACCACTTCCAGGCCCGCTTCCCCGAGCGGACCTTCGACGTCGGCATCGCCGAGCAGCACGCCGCCACCTCGGCCGCCGGCCTCGCGCTCGGCGGGCTGCACCCCGTGGTCGCCGTCTACGCGACCTTCCTCAACCGCGCCTTCGACCAGGTGCTGATGGACTGCGCGCTGCACCGCTGCGGTGTCACCTTCGTGCTCGACCGGTCCGGGGTGACCGGCGACGACGGCGCCTCGCACAACGGCATGTGGGACATGTCGGTGTTCCAGGTCGTACCCGGTCTGCGGATCGCCGCCCCGCGCGACGGTGCCCGGCTGCGCGAGCTGCTCGGCGAGGCCGTCGACGTCTCCGATGCGCCGACGATCGTGCGGTTCCCCAAGGGTCCGCCGCCCGACGACATCCCCGCCGTGGGCAAGGCCGGCTCGGCCGACGTACTCGTGCGAAGCGGGCGCAAGGACGTCCTGGTCGTCGCGGCCGGTGCCACCGCCGGGATCGGCGTGGGCGTCGCAGAGCGGCTGGTCGCCCAGGGGCTCGGCGTGACGGTCGTCGACCCGCGCTGGGTCAAGCCGCTCGACGAGGCGCTCGTCGACCTCGCCCGCGACCACCGGCTGGTGGTCACGATCGAGGACAACGGCGTCGTGGGCGGCGTCGGCGCGGTCTTCCTCCAGCAGCTGTCCGCCGCGCGGGTCACCACGCCGGTCCGGATCCACGGCATCCCGCAGCAGTTCCTCGACCACGCCAAGCGCGGCAAGATCCTGGAGCGGATCGGGCTCACGCCGCAGGCGATCGCGCTCGGCGTCATCGAGGAGCTCGCCGAGCACGAGACGGCGCCCGCGCGCGCCTGACCGCCCCGAGAGATCGGCGGGGTCAGAGCACCTTGACGGTCGTCGTCCGGCCCGCGGTGAAGTCCCACACCCGGGTGGCCATCCGGGCCGAGAGCCGCACGCAGCCGTGCGAGTCGCCGGTCAGGTCGGTGCCGAGGTACCAGTCCGGGTGCATCTGCGCCCCGGTGGTCTTGTAGGTCGGGATCCGGTGGAAGCCGATGCCGCAGGGCGCGAACCGCACGAAGTGGTCCATGTAGACCGCACCGGACTGGTTCTTCACGACCCGGGCGGGCCGGCCGCAGTAGGAGCCGGTGCGCCAGGTGCCCGCGTGCAGCACCGCCGGGTTGTCCACGATCCCGGCCTGGGCGACGACCCGGCCGCCCGAGCCGACCAGCCAGAGCCAGTTCTGGCGCTGGTCGACGACGATGCGGCGTCCGCGGCCCGAGTGCGCGGGCACCGGCCGCCGGTCGCAGCGCTGGGCGGCGCCGGAGAGGAGGAGGCGGCGGGTCGTGCGGCCGAGATGGCCGTCGACGTGCAGACCGTTCCGGCTCTGCAGCCGTACGACGGCCGAGCGGGTGTGCAGTCCGACGTGGCCGTCCGCCTGGCCTGCGTCGCAGTGCAGCGCGTCGAGTCGGCGCTGGGCCTCGCGCACCCACGTCCGGCCCGCGGCACGAGCCGCTGCCCGGGACTCAGGGCCGGTCGCACCGGCCGGGCCGACGGGCGCGGCCAGGCCGGTCAGGAGCAGGGCAGCGAGCCCGATCGCGAGGCGCCTCATGGCGCTATTGTCGCTCTCAGCCGAGCATCCCGATGCGTTTGAGGGGCGCGACCCCGGAGAACGAGGTCACCATGGACGTCCTGCGGACCAAGTCGATCGAGCAGTCCCTCGCGGACACCGACGATCCGGAGTACCAGCTCAAGAAGCAGCTCAGCGCCATCGACCTGACGGTCTTCGGCATCGGCGTCATCATCGGCGCCGGCATCTTCACGCTCACCGGCCGGGTGGCCGCCGAGTACGCCGGTCCCGGCGTGGTCTTCTCCTTCGTCCTCGCCGGCATCTGCTGCGGGCTGGCGGCGCTCTGCTACGCCGAGTTCGCCTCCACCGTCCCGGTCTCTGGGTCGGCGTACACGTTCTCCTACGCGACCCTCGGCGAGATGGTCGCCTGGATCATCGGCTGGGACCTCGTCCTGGAGCTGATGCTCGGCGCGTCCGTCGTCGCCCAGGGGTGGAGCACCTACTTCGTCACGCTGCTCGACGAGCTCGGCATGAGCTGGCCGGACTCCATCGGCCCGGCCGCGACGAGCGACTTCTCCTGGCACGTCAACGTGCCCGCCGTCCTGCTCGTCCTCGTGCTGGCCACGCTCGTCACCGTCGGCATCAAGGAGTCGCTCCGGGTCAACCTGGTCCTGGTCGCGATCAAGCTCTTCATCGTGCTGTTCGTGATCATCGCCGGCCTCTTCTACGTCACCGGCGCCAACTACGACCCGTTCGTCCCGCCGGCGTCGGACCCGCTCGAGTCCACCGGCCTGACCCAGCCCCTCATCCAGTGGGCGTTCGGCCTGGAGCAGCAGACCTTCGGCGTGCTCGGTATCGTGTCGGCAGCGTCGGTCGTCTTCTTCGCCTACATCGGCTTCGACGTGGTCGCGACGACGGCGGAGGAGGCGCGCAACCCGCAGCGAGACCTGCCCCGAGGCATCATCGGCTCGCTGGTCATCTGCACGGTCCTGTACGTCGCCGTGGCGCTCGTCATCACCGGCATGGTCCGCTACGACAGGATCGACCCGGACGCCGCGCTGGCGACCGCGTTCCAGGACGTGGGCCGCGACGGCTTCGCGACGCTGGTCGCCGCCGGCGCCGTCGCCGGCCTGACCACGGTGGTGATGACCCTGATGATCGGCGTGGTCCGGGTCCTGTTCGCGATGAGCCGTGACGCGCTGATCCCCCACGGCTTCGGCAGGACGAACCCGCGCACCGGGACGCCGGTCCGGATCTCGGTGGTGGTCGGCCTCGCTGTCGCGGTGGTCGCCGGCCTCACGCCGATCGCGAAGCTCGAGGAGATGGTGAACATCGGAACGCTGACAGCGTTCACCCTCGTGTCGATCGCGGTCCCGGTGCTGCGGCGAACGCGCCCCGACCTGGAGCGCGCCTTCAAAGTGCCGCTCAGCCCCTGGCTGCCCATCCTCGCCGCGGTCATCTGCGTCTACCTGGCGCTCAACCTCAGCATCGAGACCTGGCTGCGGTTCCTGGTGTGGATGGTGCTCGGCTTCGTCATCTACTTCGGCTACGGCTACCGCCGCAGCCGGGTGGGCCGCGAGACGGCGCTCGCCGAGCGTCCCGGGTCCTAGGTGTCGACGATCACGCCGCCCCCGTCGGTGTGCCGGACCGCGCAACACCGGTGACGGGGGAATATCGTTGACCCTCGCGGCGCTGCGCCAGCGCCATGTGGAACATCTTCAGGAGCCGGCGCGGCGAACAGCAGGAGCTCGCGAGCACACGAGCGCAGGTCGACAGGACGGGAGAGCACCGGGTGGCCAGGTCCAAGCTGGTGCACATCGTCGACAGCGTCCCCGCGTTGGACGACCACGTAGGCCCGCTCGTCATGGTCCAGGTGCTCGACGGCTTCCTCGACGCGGGCAACGCCTCCGCGCTGGCGGCGCAGCACCTCGTCGACGCCTCGACGTCGGCGCCGGTCGTGGCGACCTTCGACGTCGACGCGTTCCACGACTACCGCGCCCGGCGGCCGCCGGTCACCTTCGCGCGCGACCACTACGAGGACTACGAGACCCCGCGCCTGGTCGTCCGCCTGCTGCGTGACACCGGCGGGACGCCGTACCTCCTGCTGCACGGACCCGAGCCCGACAACCGCTGGGAGGCCTTCGCCCGCGCCGTGCGCGACGTGGTCGAGCGCTTCGGCGTCGACAAGGTCATCAGCCTCGGCTCCGTGCCGATGGCGGTGCCGCACACCCGTCCGCTGACGCTGACCCACCACGCCAACAACCCCGAGCTCGTCACCGTCGAGAGCCCGTGGTCCGGCGAGCTCCGCGTCCCGTCGAGCGCGCAGGTCCTCGTCGAGCTCCGGCTCAAGGACTGGGGTCGCGACGCGCAGGGCTTCGTCGCGCACATCCCGCACTACCTCGCCCAGCTCGACTACCCGCACGCCTCCGTCGCGCTGCTCGAGCAGGTCGAGCTGGCCGGGCGCCTCACCATCGACCTCACGGACCTGCGCGCCGAGGCCGACAGCCGCGACGCCGAGATCACCAGCTATCTCGAGGGCAACGCAGAGGTCGCCGAGGTCGTGCATGCGCTCGAGCGGCAGTACGACGCCTTCCAGCGCTCCGAGGACTCCGGGTCCAACCTGCTGGCGCCCAACCAGCCGCTGCCGACGGGTGAGGAGCTTGGGCGCGAGTTCGAGCGATTCCTGGCCGGTCTCGACGACGGGCCGCGACGTGCCGACGACGGTCCGGCCGACGACAAGCCGGACGAGTCCGGTGAACCCGGCGACGGCGGCGACGACTCCGAGGGGCCGGCCCGGTGACCGATCTCAACGAGACGGCCGTGAAGGCTCTGGTCGACGTCCTCGACCTGGAGGAGATCGACGACGACCTGTTCCGCGGGCACTCCGAGGACAACGGTCGCGGCCGCTCGTTCGGGGGTCAGGTCGCCGCGCAGGCGCTGATGGCCGGCATGCGGTCGGTGCCCGAGGAGTTCTTCGTGCACTCCGCGCACTCCTACTTCCTCCTCCCCGGCGACCCGACCGAGTCGATCGTCTACGACGTCGAGCGGATCCGTGACGGGCGCTCGTTCCTCACCCGTCGCATCGTGGCCCGCCAGCACGGCCGCCCGATCTACTACATGACGGCGAACTTCCACAAGCACGAAGAGGGGTTCGAGCACCAGGACGTCATGCCGGAGGTCATGCCGCCCGAGGAAGGGGTCGACGTCCTCGCCCGGATGCGGGACCGGACCGACGCCGAGGGCAGGCGGCTCGCGCAGGAGTGGGCGGCGATCGAGGCGCGCGCGGTCGGTCACTCGCTCGGCGGCGGGCTCGAGGACGACCCCGCCCACCCGTCCCGTCAGCGGGTGTGGCTCAAGATCAACGGCACGCTTCCGGACGACCCCGAGATCCAGCTCGGAGCGTTCACTTGGGCGAGCGACGTCTCGCTGTTGAGCGCCTCGCTCGCCGCGCACACGCTCGACCATGGCAAGGTCCAGATGGCCTCGCTCGACCATGCGATCTGGTTCCACCGCCCCTTCCGGGCCGACGAGTGGTGGCTCTACGACCAGGTCTCGCCGTCCGCACAGGGCGGGCGCGGCCTCTCCATCGGCCGGGTCTTCAGCCAGGACGGGCGCCTCGTGGCCACCGTCGCGCAGGAGGGCCTCATCCGACCCCCGCGCGACTGAGCCCGCGGCCGCCGGTCTTCGCTGGTCGAGTAGCCGGAGCCCGGTCTTCGCTGGTCGAGTAGCCGGAGCCGCTAGGCGGAGGCGTATCGAGACCACGGCGACGTGGTCTCGATACGCTCGCTGGCGCTCGCTACTCGACCAGCGAATGAGTCGTCCTTCTCGACCAGCGAAAGAGTCGTCCTTCGTTGGTCGAGTAGCCGGACCCCGGTCTTCGTTGGTCGAGTAGCCGGAGCCGCTAGGCGGAGGCGTATCGAGACCATGGGGAGGTGGTCTCGATACGCTCGCTGGCGCTCGCTACTCGACCAGCGAAAGAGTCGACGATGCCGTCAGATCGCCGTCGTACGGCCCAGCAGGTGAGGGGCGCCCGACGACGGGTTGACCAGCGCGAAGCGCCAGCCGACGGCGGTCTCCTCGGCGCCGAACTGCGCCTTGCCGGGCAGGAAGATCGGCTTCTTGAAGGCGACCTCGACCTTCACCGCGTCGGGGAGCCTGTTCTCCAGCGCCGCGATGCAGCGTGCTTTGCTCCACATGCCGTGGGCGATGTGGCGCGGGAAGCCCAGCGCCTTCGCGGTCACGGGGTAGAGGTGGATCGGGTTGCGGTCGCCGGAGACCGCGCCGTAGGCCCGGCCGAGGTTGCTCGGCAGGCTCCAGACCGGGCCCTTCACGTCCACGCTGTCGAGCCGCATCCCCGGGTCGCCGTGTGCTCGGCTGTCCGGGTCGCCCCTGCCGACCCGCAGGTACGTCGACGTCGACTCCCAGACGACCTCGTCGCCGATCGTCGCCGTGACGTCCATGTCCCAGGCGCGGCCCTTGGTCGAGGCCCTGAGGTTCGCGGCGCGCAGCGCCAGCGAGACGCGCTCGCCGACGGCGATCGGGCGGTGCTGGACGATCGTGTTCTCCAGGTGCACCGAGCCGATGGCGGGGAACGGGAACCGCGGGTCGGTCATCAGCTCCATGTGCAGCGGGAACGCGAGCATGTGCAGGTAGGGGACCGGCGCGACGTCGCGATTCGGGAAGCCGCAGATCGCGGCGTACCGCTCGACCTCGGACCGCTCCACCGCCACGTCGTCGCGGTGCAGGGTCACGTCGGGGAGCGTCGTCGCGGTCTTCTTGACGCCGGGCAGCTGGTTGAGACCGGGCAGCGACGGCAGCGCCGCCTTCACGAGGACGGGCAACGCCATCTCAGGCGCCCAGCATCATCTGGCCGCAGACCCGGACGACGTTGCCGTTGACGGCGGTCGAGCCGGGGCTCGCGAACCACGCGATGGTCTCGGCGACGTCGATCGGCAGGCCGCCCTGCGACATCGCGTTGAGCCGCTGTCCGACCTCGCGGGTCGCGAACGGGACGGCCGCCGTCATCTGGGTGATGATGAAGCCCGGCGCCACCGCGTTGATCGTGATGCCGTCGGTCAGCTCGTCGCTCAGCGAGTCGACGAAGCCGATCACGCCGGCCTTGGAGGCGGCGTAGCTCGTCTGCCCGAGGTTGCCCGCGATGCCGGCGATCGAGGAGACGCCGACGATGCGTCCGTTGGGGTTGACGACCTTCTGGGCGAGCAGCTCGGCGGTGATCCGCTGCGGCGCGTCGACGTTGATCGAGATGACCTTGCCGAAACGGTCGGGGCTCTGGTTGGCGAGCTTCTTGTCGAGGGTGACGCCGGCGTTGTGCACGACGATGTCGACCCCGCCGTGCTTCTCGGCGAGGTGCCGCGCGATGCGCTGCGGCGCGTCCGGCGCGGTGATGTCGAGGGTCAGCCAGTCGCCGTCGATCTCGCCCATGACCTTCGTGAGCTCGCTGGCGGCCTGGGGCACGTCGAGGCCGACGACGGTCGCGCCGTCGCGGTGCAGCGTGCGGGCGATGGACTCGCCGATGCCGCGGCCGGCGCCGGTGACGAGGGCGACCTTGCCGGCCAGCGGGCGGGTCCAGTCGGTGACCGTCGCCGCCTTCTCCTCGGCGTGGGTGCCGACCCGGACGACCTGCCCCGAGACGTACGCCGACTTGGGGCTCAGCAGGAAGGCCAGCGTCGAGGCCAGGGACGACTCGTAGCCCGCGGCCACGTAGACGAGCTGGACGGTGCCGCCCCGGCCGATCTCCTTGCCCACGCTCCGGGTGAAGCCCTCGAGCGCCCGCTGGGCGATCCGCTCGGGACCCTCGACCTGGCTGGGCGGCGTGCCGATCACCACGACGCGCGGGCAGGTCTCCAGGCTGCGCATGACCGGCGTGAAGAACTCCTGCAGCTCGACGAGCTGGTCGACCGAGGTCAGGCCGGTCGCGTCGAAGACGAGGCCCTTGTAGCGCGTGCCGTCGGTCCGGCCGTCGGCGGTCTCGACGCCGAGTGTGCCGAGGATGCCCGCCAGTGACTCGGCCAGCCGGCCGCGGCCGCCGAGCAGGACGGTCCCCGTGACGAGCGGGTCGCCGTCGGCGTACCGCTCCAGCGCGACGGGCTCCGGGAGGCCGAGGTTCTTCACGAGCAGCCGGCCGATCGCGCTCTTCGTGAAGGTGAGGTACTTGTCGCTCATGCCTGTGATCCGTCCTTGTCCTGGTGGGGCGCAGCAGCCGCCGGTGTCGGGCCCTGGTCGTCGCCACGGTGTCCGACAGACGATGTAACTAGACGTGTAACTCGGTGTCCACATTTCGTGGTGTCGCTCTCATACCCTTCTCTCCGCCCGCGCTCGAGGCAAGGATGAGCCCATGACTGCTTCCAACGGTGGGACCCCCCGACGCGTCGCCGTGGTCGGCGGCAACCGGATCCCGTTCGCCCGCTCCAACGGCGCCTACTCCGCGGCGTCCAACCAGGAGATGCTCACCGCCGCGCTCGACGGCCTCGTGGCCCGGTTCGGCC
This sequence comes from Nocardioides terrae, assembly GCF_900112345.1. Lineage (GTDB taxonomy): Bacteria > Actinomycetota > Actinomycetes > Propionibacteriales > Nocardioidaceae > Nocardioides > Nocardioides terrae. Next base: position 27,374 of record NZ_FOLB01000003.1, on the reverse strand, counting down.
TCGCTGGCGAGCGTCTCGGCGAGGTCGCCGGCGGCGCGGTCCTCAAGCACAGCCGCGACTTCAACCTCGTCCGCGAGTCGGTGCTCAGCACCCGGCTCGCCGCCGAGACGCCCGGGGTCGACCTGCAGCAGGCCTGCGGCACCGGCCTCCAGGCGATCAACTACATCGCCAACAAGATCGCCCTCGGCCAGATCGAGTCGGGCATCGGCGGCGGCGTCGACACCACCTCCGACGCGCCGATCGCGATCTCGGAGAAGCTCCGCAGGAAGCTGATCCGGCTCAACAACGCCAAGACCATGAAGGACCGCCTGGCCGTGCTCGCCTCGGTCCGGCCCGGCGACATCGGCCTCGCCGTCCCGTCGAACGGCGAGCCGCGCACCCGCCTGTCGATGGGGGAGCACCAGGCCCTGACCGCCGTGGAGTGGCAGATCGCCCGCGAAGACCAGGACGCGCTCGCGGTCGCCTCCCACCACAAGCTGGCGGCGTCGTACGACGCGGGCTGGCAGGACGACCTGGTCACGCCGTTCCGCGGGCTCGAGCGCGACAACAACCTGCGCGCGGACTCCTCCGTCGAGAAGCTCGCCAAGCTCAAGCCGGTCTTCGGCAAGGGCGAGGCGGCGACCATGACCGCCGCCAACTCCACGCCGCTGACCGACGGCGCCTCGGCGGTCCTGCTCGCCTCGGAGGAGTGGGCGCAGGCGCACGGTCTGGAGCCGCTGGCCTACTTCGTGGACTCCGAGGTCGCCGCGGTCGACTTCGTCAACGGCAAGGAGGGCCTGCTGATGGCGCCGGCGTACGCCGTCCCGCGGCTGCTCGCCCGCCACGGCCTGACCCTGCAGGACTTCGACTACTACGAGATCCACGAGGCCTTCGCCTCCCAGGTGCTCGCGACGCTGAAGGCGTGGGAGGACCCGATCTTCTGCAAGGAGCGCCTCGGGCTCGACGCGCCGCTGGGGTCGATCGACCGCACCAGGCTCAACGTGAAGGGCTCGTCGCTGGCCGCCGGGCACCCCTTCGCCGCCACCGGTGGCCGCATCGTGGCGAACGCCGCGAAGCTGCTCGCCACCAAGGGCTCGGGACGCGTGCTGATCTCGGTCTGCGCCGCGGGCGGCCAGGGCGTCGTCGCGATCCTGGAGCGCTGAGCGCCGGGCGCTGCTGAGGGGCGACCCGCCGGGGCGGCGTTCGTCGCCCTGCCCCTGGGGGTACCAGCGGCCGCGTGAGGGACGTCGAGGGTGCGGTGGTCGCCGGCCGATACGAGCTGGGCGAGCAGATCGGCGCCGGCGGCTCCGGGACGGTCTTCCGCGCCCACGACCGCGTGCTCGACCGCGTCGTCGCCGTGAAGACGATGCGGCCGGGTGCCGACGCCGACGCGCATGCGCGGCTGCGGATCGAGGCACGCCTCGCCGGGCTGCTCGCACACCCGGGCATCGCCCGGGTGCACGACTTCGGCGAGGAGGAGATCGGCGGGCAGGTCGCGCCGTACCTCGTCATGGAGTACGTCGACGGCGCGTCGCTGCGCGACGTGCTGCACGACCAGGCACCGATGGCGCCCGACCGGGTCATGGGCATCGTCGCGCAGCTCGCCGACGCGCTCGCCGTGGCCCATGCCGTCGGGATCGTCCACCGCGACGTGAAGCCGAGCAACATCCTGGTGCGACCCAGCGGAACCGTCGCGCTCATCGACTTCGGCATCGCCCGGAGCCAGGACATCGACCCGGTCACGCTCACCGGAACGATCGTCGGCACCGTCGACTACATCAGCCCCGAACAGGCCGGTGGCGCCGGCGCGACGCCGCTCTCGGACCTCTATGCGCTCGGTCTGGTGGCCTACGAGTGCCTGACCGGCGAGCGTCCGCTCCGGCGGGACACCCAGGTCGCGACGGTGCTGGCGCACGTCAACGAGGACGTCCCGGCTCTCCCGCGGACGTTCCCTGAGCCGGTGCGTGACCTCGTGCACCGGCTCACCGCCCGCGACCCGCGCCGGCGACCGGCCGATGCGGCCACCGCGGCCCGGCTCGCCCGCGCCGCGATCGGCGCGACGGTCTCCCTCGCCGAGCCCGGGCCGGAGCACCGGCGGCGGCGCTGGCTGGCGGCGGCCGTCGTGGCCGCGGTGGCCGTGCTGGGCGTCTGCCTGGTCGTCGGTGACGGCGGACCGGGCCCGGCGCCGGCAGCGGCGGGGGCGAACACGTCGTCCCGGGCGGGTGCGGCAGTGGGGGCGGCGCTCGCGTCCACGGCCGCGACCACGGAGGCGGCGTCGGTGAGCGCCCCGGCGTCAGCGCCCGTCGCGACTCCGACGGCGCCGCTCGCCGTACCGGCGCCACGGGGCGTCACCCACCATGCGCGCCGCCACGTCCGCGTGCGCCACGCGACTCGATCGGCCCATGCGAAGAGCCATCACCGGCCGCAGACCCACGGCAAGGGGAAGGGTCACGGCAAGCGGCACTGATCAGCGGGTGACCGCCAGCGCCGCGGTCACCAGGTGGTCGCGGACCTGCTCGACCGAGACCTCGCCGACGCGCGGGACGCCCGGCGCGGCCTCGGTGACGAGGATGCCGACCCGGGCGAGCTGGAGCGTGCCGAGTCCGCTCGCGTAGAGCGTGTTGGCCAGCAGCGAGGGGTCGGCGACGGCGAAGTCGCCGGACGCGTTGCCGTCCTCGAGGATCGTCACCAGGATCGAGAGGCAGCCGGTGATGGCGCGGCCGAGCCGCAGCAGCGCGCTCTCGGAGATCTCGTCGAGCAGCTCGGTCCAGTTCCGGCGCATGAGGGCGAGGGCGCAGTCGGTGAAGGCCGGGTGCGCGACGCCGTACTCCACGAAGGCGCCGACGGCTGCGCTGAGCCGGTCCCGCGGCTCCGTCCGCCCTTCCTGCGCGGCCGCGAGCTGCTCGCGCAGCTCGTCGAGGTAGCCCACCAGCGTCAGGGCGAAGATCTCCTCCTTGCCCGTGAAGTGCCGGTAGACGATCGCACGGTTGATGCCGACCGCCCGGGCGATGTCCTCGATCTGCGCGTCACGCACGCCGCGCTCGTCGAAGAGCTGCCGGGTGGCCGCGATGATCTCGGCCTCCCGGGCCCGCCGCCGCGCAGCGGCGGCGGACCGGCGACCGTCGGTCTCGGGTGCGCGGGTGGTCATGCATCCCAGGGTACGACGTGTGTAACTGTCAGTTGCAGAACCGGCCGGTCACTCGGTGCCGGTGAGCTGCTCCCGGGCGGGCTTGGAGGCGTCGGTGACCAGGTTGTCGACGCCGCGGGCATCGAGCTCGAGCCAGCGGTCCCGGTCGTTGACGGTCCAGACGAAGACCTGCTGGTGGGCGGCGTGGACGAGGTTGATGTTCGCCTGGGTGGCCAGGTCGTCGCGGAGGAAGATGCCCATGGTCGTCCGGTCGGTGCGCGGGGCCACCTCGCCCGGCTCGTCGGCGACCATGGCGACCTCGGCGCCCGGGCGCTGGGCGTTGAGCGCGGCGACGACGGCGTCGTTGAAGGTGTTGAACACGGCCCGGTCGGTGTGGACGGCGGGGTCGGCGGGCAGGAGCTCCTGGTAGCCGGGTCCGGCGTGCGCGGTGTCGTAGGCCTTGATCGCGTCGTAGAGCTCGATCGCCTCGGTCGGGGTGGCGTGCTTCGGCTCGACGAGGAGCTGGGTGTCTGTCGCGCTGCTACCGACGAGCAGGTCGAGCGTCTGCTCCAGGGTGGGAACCCGCGTCCCCGCCCACTTGGAGCTCTTCCACGACCCGGCGTCGAGCTTCTTGATCTCGCAGAGCGTGAAGAGGCCCACGAGCGGCCGACCCTGGGCGTCGTACTTGGTCGGGTTGGTGGCCCGCGGGAAGGCCGACTCCACGTTGGTGGTGCGGGCGAGGTCGGCGTCGTGGAGGGCGACCCAGTAGGACTTGCCCGCCACCGTCGCCGTCCCGTCGTCGCAGGTCTGGTCGACGGGGGTGGGCGCGGTCTTCTGGAAGTCGGTCTCGAGCCAGTCGGCGGGAGCCGAGGGAGCCGACTGGTCGAGTGCGCCGGTGTACGCCGCCAGCGTGTTCTCCGGGTAGTAGCCGGAGTAGCCGCGGTGCGCCGCGACCTTCATCCGCTTGGCCGGCAGGATGTAGAGGGTGGTCGGCGGGCCGGCCACTGCCGCGGCTCCGTGGTAGGCGGCCGCGACCGCACGCAGCTGGACGACGCCCGATGCCGGCGGCGTGTAGCTGAAGGCGGCGTGGCCGGCGCCGTCCTGCGCAAGGCCGGCCAGCGAGCGCCAACCCGACCCGTCGTTGATCTCGAGGGCCGCGCCGCGACCCGGCCGGGCCGGCGCGAACGCGAGCGAGACGGCGAGCGGCGTCGCGATCCGCACCGAGCGGGCGGCCGAGACGCTCGCGGTCTGGACGGCGGTGTTGAGGCGCATGCTGCCGGTGAGCCGGCGCTGGTAGCGCTTGCCGTCCCTGTTGACCGGCGGAGCCGTCACGCGCCAGCGGGAGGACGGGCCCGGCGTGGCCACGCGGAAGTGGTAGTGCCCGTGCCGCGCACCCGCGGTCGCTCGGGACACCGTGTGCCACCCGCCGCCGTAGAGGCGCTGCAGGCGGACCGTGCGGACCACGCTGCGGCCGAGGTTGCCGCTGATGGTGACCGGCTCGTTCCCGATCGGCAGCGCGCCGGACACGTGCGGCGCCCGGACGTGCACGATCTTGGCCGAGGCCGGAGATGCTCCGGCGACCAGTCCGGCCCCGGCGAGGGGTACCAGGGCGAGGGTGAACAGGGCCGCGAGAGGTCGACGAGGCATGCAGGCACCCTAGGTGAGTTCTCGCTAAAGTAAAGAAAGCGCGCCGTGAAGGGGTCAGGTGTCCTGGGTGAACAGCGCCGGGGTCAGCCGCCGAGCATCGCCTGGACGGTGCCGATCGTGTCGACCTCGTGCGGTGGCTTGTCGTCGCGGTAGCGCAGGACCCGCGCGAACCGCAGGGCGACGCCGCCGGGGTAGGTCGTCGACCGCTGCACCCCGTCGAGCGCGATCTCCACGACCTGCTCGGGCCGCACCGGGACGACCCAGCCGTCGGTGCCGTCGACAGCGAGCTCGGTGAACCGCTCGGTCTGCCAGCGCAGCATCTCGTCGGTCATGCCCTTGAACGTCTTGCCGAGCATGACGAAGCCGCCGGTCTCGGGGTCGCGCGCGCCGAGGTGGATGTTGGAGAGCCAGCCGCGACGGCGGCCGGAGCCCCACTCGACGGCCAGCACGACGAGGTCGAGGGTGTGCACCGGCTTGACCTTGATCCAACCCGCGCCGCGCCGGCCGGCCTCCCACGGAGCGGCCAGGCTCTTCACGACGACGCCCTCGTGCCCTGACTCCAGCACGCGCGCGGCGAACGCCGCCGCCTCGTCGGCGTCCTCGGTCATGACCCGGGCGACCCGATGAGGCTCGGGGACCAGAGCGTCGAGGGCGGCGAGCCGCTCGGCCAGCGGCTGGTCGAGCAGGTCGCGCCCGTCGAGGTGCAGCAGGTCGAAGAAGTACGCCGACACGTGGGTGCCGACGCCGGTGCGGGTCGCCGTGCGCGAGGCGGTCTCCTGGAACGGCCGCGGCCGACCGTCGTCGCCGATCGAGATCGCCTCGCCGTCGAGCACGAGCCGCTCGGCCGGCAGCGATCGGACCAGGTCGACCACCTGGGGGAGCCGGCCGGTGATGTCGTCGAGCGTCCGGGTCGCGACGACCACCTCGTCACCGTCCCGGTGGACCTGGATCCTGATGCCGTCGAGCTTGGTGTCCACGGCGACCCGCCCGCCCACCTTGGCGACCGCCTCGGCCACGGTCGGCGCGCTCGAGGCCAGCATCGGCAGCACCGGTCGGCCCACCTCGAGCCCGACCTCGGCGAGGGCGTCCGACCCGGCGAAGGCACGGGCGGCGACGGCCACCGTGGAGCCGGCCAGCATCGCTGCACGCCGGACGTCGGCGAGGGGGACACCCGCAGCAAGAGCGAGCGCCTCCTGGACCAGCGAGTCGAGCGCACCCTGGCGCACCTCGCCGGTGACGACGCCGCGCAGCCAGCCCTGCTCGTCAGGGGTCGCCCGGCGGAAGAGCTCGCCCACGGCCGCGGTGCGAGCAGCAGCGGACCCGGGCCCGCTCAGCGCCTGCATCCGCCGGAAGGCCGCGTCGACCTCCAGCACGGTGAGCGACGGCTCGGCGGCCGCCGCGGGCAGCGTCGCCAGCGAGCGCCAGCCGAGGCCGGTCCGGCGCTGCCGCAGCGAACCGGCGAGGTAGGACGTCACCACCTCGAGCTCGGCCGGATCGGCCTGGGCCAGACGCTCCGCGATCGCGGCCGTCTTGGCCTTGCGCGAGCGCGTCGCCGCGACGGCAGCGGAGGTGGCGACCAGGTCGGCGAGCAGCATGGGAACAGTGAACACCGCGGCACCGACGGCCCCGGACCACCCGGCGCGAGCCGGACGACTCGGTCGACGTCGGCGCCGTGCCGTACCGTCGCATCGTGACCGAGCCCAGCCTCACGCAGACCTGGTGGCTGGCCCACCCGGTCCCGCTGGGCCGGATGCTGCTCGGCCGCCGGCGCGGCGCCGGCGACCCGACGTACCGCTTGGAAGGTGTGGGGGACCGGGCGCGCCACTGGCGCGGCCTGCGGACGCCAGACGGCCCGGCCGCGCTCGTGCTGCACCAGGACCGCGACGGCCTCGTGCACGGCGAGGCGTGGGGCCCCGGCGCGCGGTGGGCGCTCGACTCCGTGCCCCGCCTCCTCGGTCAGCTCGACGACCCGAGCGGGTTCGTCCCCGACCACCCCGTGCTCGCCGAGGCGGCGCGGGTCGTGGGGGAGGTGCGGCTCGGCGGCGGCGGGCTGGTGATGGAGGCGATGGTGCCGGCGATCATCGAGCAGAAGGTCACCGGGCAGGAGGCGTTCGCCGGTTTCCGTCGCCTGGTCCGAAGGTACGGCGAGCGGGCGCCCGGCCCGCACGAGACGCTGTTCGTCCAGCCGGCGCCGGAGACCCTGCGGCAGGTCCCGTCCTGGGAGTGGCTGCGGATGCCGGTCGACCCGGCCCGCTCGCGCGCCGTCGTGACCGCGGCGCGGGTGGCCGACAGCCTGGAGCGCACGATCGGGCTGCCGGGCGAGGAGGTCGAGCGCCGACTGACCAGCCTCCCCGGCATCGGCGTGTGGACCGCGGCCGAGGTGCGCCAGCGCGCCCACGGCGACCCCGACGCGGTCAGCTTCGGCGACTACCACATCGCCAAGGACGTCGGCTGGGCGATCGAGGGCCGCCCGTGGGACGACGACGAGATGGCCGCGTTCCTCGAGCGGTTCCGCCCGCACCGCGGTCGCGTGGTCGCGCTGCTCGGCATCATCGGCGCCCGCCGGCCCCGCCGCGGACCGCGGATGGCGCCGCGCGTCCACCTGCCGCGCTGACCGGCGCTGACCCGCGCTGACCAGCGCTGACCAGCGCTGACCGGCGACGGAACGAGAGCTACAGCAGCGGACGCAGCGGCCGCAGCACGAACTCGGTGAACTTGCGGTGGATGTCGCGCGCCTCCCACTCGGCGCGGGTCATCTCGAGCGAGTTGGAGGAGTCCAGCTCGAAGATCTCCTCCTGCACCTTCGCGAGCGCCTCGTCGATGATCTCGACGTTGATCTCGTAGTTGAAGGTCAGGCTGAGCCGGTCGATGTTGGCCGTGCCGATGGTCACCCACGTGCCGTCGACGGTCGCCGCCTTGGCGTGGATCATCGCGCCGCTGAACCGGAAGATCCGCACCCCTGCCTCGAGCAGCTGGGAGAAGTAGCCGCGCGAGATCCAGTCGGTGACGATGTGGTTGGACTTGAGCGGCACCAGGATGCGGACGTCGACCCCGCGTCCCGCCGCTTCCTTGAGCGCGTCGACGAAGTCCTGGTCGGGCGTGAAGTAGGCGGTCGTCAGGTAGATGTTGCTCGTCGCCCGCGCGATCGCCTCGAGGTACATCGACCGGATCGGGAACATCCACAGGCGCGGCACGTTGCGGTGGAACCGGATCCGCGGCTCCCACACCGACGGCGTCTCCAGCAGCAGCGGGCGGGCGCTGTCGCGGAACCGCTTGCGCCGGTTGAGGTTCCAGAAGTCGGCGAACGCCCGCTCCAGGTCCCACACGCCGGGGCCGGTGATCCGCAGGTGGGTGTCGCGCCACTCGGTGGCGTAGGTCGACCCGATGTTGTAGCCGCCGACGAAGCCGACCGTGTCGTCGACGACGAGGATCTTGCGGTGGTCCCGGCCGTAGCGCGAGAAGTCGAAGAACCGCCAGCCGGCCGGGTAGACGGGGAAGCGCAGCAGCTTGACCGACGGCGGGAACTGCATGAACCGCGGCGCCACGACGAGGTTGGCGAAGCTGTCGACGATCACGTAGACGTCCACGCCCCGCTCGGCGGCGGCGATGAGGGTCCGCTTGAACCGCTCGCCTACGGCGTCGGCCTTCCAGATGTAGGTCTCCAGCAGGACCTGTCGCTCGGCCTTCTCGATGGCGGCGATCATGTCGTCGTACAGGTCCTGCCCGAACGTGTACGTCGTCAGCTCGCCGTCGCCGACGGCGATGGTGCGCGGCCGGGTGGTCGGGAAGGGCTTGGGCCGGCGACCGCGGCGGCGGTAGGAGTCGACCAGCGACATCACGATCGCGAGGACGATCGGGATCCCGAACATGGCCAGCAGCGTCCGCCGCAGCACGGTGACGAGCCGGTCGACCGTGAAGGGGGAGGGCCGTCGCACGGTGACAGGCTAGCGGCACACGCGCAGGACTGTCGGCGGCCCCACGTAGGCTCGACGCCATGCGACCTGTGACTGATCTCGAGCGGCGTGTCGCGCCCTTCAAGGTGGTCTCCGACTTCCAGCCGAGCGGCGACCAGCCCGCGGCGATCAAGGAGATCTCGCGGCGGATCGAGGCTGGTGAGAAGGACATCGTCCTGCTCGGCGCGACCGGCACCGGCAAGACCGCGACGGTCGCCTGGGTCGCCGAGCAGGTCCAGCGCCCGGTGCTCGTCCTGCAGCCCAACAAGACGCTCGCCGCTCAGTTCGCCAACGAGCTGCGCCAGCTCTACCCCGACAACGCGGTGGAGTACTTCGTCTCCTACTACGACTACTACCAGCCCGAGGCCTACGTCCCGCAGACTGACACCTACATCGAGAAGGACTCCTCGATCAACGAGGAGGTCGAGCGGCTGCGGCACTCCGCGACCAACAGCCTGCTCACCCGCCGCGACGTCATCGTGGTGTCGACCGTGTCCTGCATCTACGGTCTCGGCACGCCGCAGGAGTACGTCGACCGGATGCTGCGGCTGCGGGTCGGGGAGGAGCACGACCGCGACTCGATCCTGCGTCGCCTCGTCGAGATCCAGTACACCCGCAACGACATGTCCTTCACGCGCGGCACGTTCCGCGTCCGCGGCGACACCCTCGAGATCTTCCCGGTCTACGAGGAGCACGCCGTGCGGGTGGAGTTCTTCGGCGACGAGATCGAGCGGCTGATGACGCTGCACGCCGTCACCGGCGAGGTGCTCACCGAGGACGAGGAGCTCCACGTCTTCCCGGCGACCCACTACGTCGCCGGCCCGGAGCGGATGGAGCGGGCGATCAAGGGCATCGAGCTCGAGCTCGAGGACCAGCTCGCCAACTTCGAGAAGCAGGGCAAGCTGCTCGAGGCCCAGCGGCTGCGCATGCGCACGACCTACGACGTCGAGATGATGCGGCAGGTCGGGTCGTGCTCGGGCATCGAGAACTACTCCATGCACATCGACGGCCGCCCGCGCGGCAGCGCGCCCAACTGCCTCCTCGACTACTTCCCCGAGGACTTCATCCTCGTCATCGACGAGTCCCACGTGACCGTGCCTCAGGTCGGCGGCATGTACGAGGGCGACATGTCCCGCAAGCGCAACCTGGTCGACTTCGGCTTCCGGCTGCCGAGCGCGATGGACAACCGGCCGCTGCGGTGGGAGGAGTTCCTCGACCGGATCGGGCAGACCATCTACCTCTCCGCGACGCCGGGCGACTACGAGCTCGACAAGGTCGGCGGCTCCGCCGCGCCGCACGTCGTGGAGCAGATCATCCGACCGACCGGCCTGATCGACCCCGAGGTCGTGGTCAAGCCGACCAAGGGCCAGATCGACGACCTCATCCACGAGATCAAGCTGCGCACCGACCGCAACGAGCGGGTCCTCGTCACGACGCTGACCAAGAAGATGTCGGAGGACCTCACCGACTACCTCCTCGACGCCGGCATCCGCACCCGCTACCTCCACTCCGAGGTCGACACGTTGCGCCGCATCGAGCTGCTCCGCGAGCTGCGGATGGGGGAGTACGACGTGCTCGTCGGCATCAACCTGCTCCGTGAGGGCCTCGACCTCCCGGAGGTGTCGCTGGTGAGCATCCTCGACGCCGACAAGGAGGGCTTCCTGCGCTCGGACAAGTCGCTCATCCAGACGATCGGCCGAGCGGCCCGCAACGTCTCCGGCCAGGTGCACATGTACGCCGACCGGATCACCCGCTCGATGGAGGCGGCGATCGACGAGACCAACCGGCGCCGGGCCAAGCAGATCGCCTACAACCAGGCCAACGGCATCGACCCGCAGCCGCTGCGCAAGAAGATCGCCGACATCACCGAGATGCTGGCCCGCGAGGACGAGAACACCCAGGCGCTGCTGGAGACCTGGGCCGGCACCGAGGCGAAGGGCCGAGCGGGCGGCGTACGCAAGAAGTCGCCGACGCCGGTGCTCGGCGACGCCGCCGCCGAGGCCCGCGAGCACGGACTCGTCGGGCTGCCCAGCGCCGACCTCGCCCAGCTCATCCAGGAGCTGACCGACCAGATGAGGAACGCCGCCGCCGAGCTGCAGTTCGAGGTCGCTGCGCGCCTGCGCGACGAGATCGGCGACCTCAAGAAGGAGCTGCGGCAGATGATGGAGGCGACCAAGTGAGCCTCGGCGACGAAGTGCCCCGCACGTACCCCGCGATGTGCGCGGCGATCCGCTCGGCGTCCCGGCCGACGCCACCGATGAGCATCGAGTAGAAGCCCCGCTGGAACAGCAGGCCCATGAAGTAGAGCCCGGGCAGGTCACGCATGACACCGTTGACGTCGGTGGGCCAGCCGTCCGGCCCGGTGACGGACATGCGGAGCACGGAGAAGTCCTGCCGGTAGCCGGTGCACCACAGCACGTTGGCCGCCTCGACCACCGTGCCGTCCTCGAGCGTGGGGAGCCCATCGGTCGTCGCCGTCGTGTGCGCGGGCAGGTGGCGCACCCCGGCCGCCCGGAGGTGCTTGGACTTCACCCGCACGAGAGGGGCGGCGCCGTTGCGGACCTTGGGCTGCGCACGGCGGCCGACCGGGGTGGCTGTGGTGAGGACGTGGTTCCAGACGAACCACAGGACCGGGAAGATGCGGCGGAACCCCAAGGTGCCGATGTCGACCGGGACCTCCTTCCGGATCGGCCCGGACAGCCAGGTCTCATGGCCGGCAGCGGCGGCCTCCAGCGCCAGATCTGCGCCGGACTGACCGGCGCCGACGATCAGGACCGGGCCGGGGAGGAGCTGGTCAGGGGCCCGGTACTGGCTGGCATGGAGCTGGCGGATGCCGGGATCGAGGGCTCCTGCCACCTCGGGCACCCGAGGGTTGCGCTCGCCGCCCGTCGCGATCACGACGGCGTCGGCCAGGAGGACCGTGTCGCCGCAGTCGACACGGAAGCCGCCGTCCTCGCGGCGTTCGACCGAGGTCACGGTCGTCCCGAGGAGGAGGTCCATCCCCTCGGCGTACGCCTCGAGGTAGTCGGCCATGTCGCGACCTCTGGGGTATGACCACTTGGGCGCCGGGAAGGGGCGTCCGGGCAGGCCGTCGCGGTAGGCGGGCGAGTTGAGCAGCAGCGAGTCGTAGCGCTCCCGCCACTGGTCTCCCACACGGGCGTGCCCGTCGACGAGCACGCACTCGACGCCGAGGCGCCGCAGGTGGTGGGCGGTGGCGAGGCCGGATTGGCCGGCTCCGACGATGACGGTCTGAACGTGTCGGGTGTCGATATCCATGAGGGGACGCTAGGAGCGGCGGGTCACCCACCGCGTCGGCCGGGATGCCCATTGCGGCCACGGGCCCGATGGTTCGAATTGTGCAGGGTCACCCGACCAGCCCGTGGTCGTAGGCGTAGGCGGTGGCGGCGGAGCGGGAGGAGATGGCGAGCTTGGTGTAGATGTTCGCGAGATGGCGAGCGACGGTCTTCTCGCTGAGCACCAGCGTCTCGGCCACCGCCTTGTTGGAGCGGCCCGAGGCGATCAGCCGGATGACCTCGACCTCGCGGGCGGTCAGACCGTCCGGGCGGCTCTCCTCACCGCGCAGCGCCGCTGCGTCGGCCGCCGCACCGAGCGACTCGAAGACGGCCCGGGCGGCGTCGCGCTCGAAGGCCGCGGCCTCGGGGTCACCGAGGAGGTCGAGGGCCCGGGCGATCTGGGGGCGCACCCGTGCAGCGAGGTAGGGGAGCCCGAGCTCGGTGAAGACGTGGACAGCCTTGCGCAAGCAGGTGAGCGCGAGCGCCGGCTGGTCGTCGGCGAGCACGACCGCGCCCTGGAGCGCGGCCGCACGCCCGGTGAGCACCGGCGAGTCCAGCCGCCCGGCCAGTGCGGCCAGCTCCTCCACCGCCTCCCGGGCGGCGTCGAGGTCGCCGACGGCGGTCATCACCTCGGCGTGCGCGACCAGGACGTCGGGCCGGTCGAGGCGGCCTGGCTCCCCCATCAGCCGGCGGGTCCCGGCAGCGGCCACCTCGGCCCGGCCCTGGGCGAGCCGGAGCAGGGCGAGCCCGGGCTCGGGCTGGCGGCCCGCGGTGTTCGCCCGACGGTAGGCGTCCTCGGCCGCCGTGAAGTCACCGCGCATCCGCTGCAGCTCGCCGAGGTGGTACCACGCGTCGCCCTGGGGTGGCCCGACCAGCGCGGCGCAGGCCATCCGACCCTGGGCGTCGGCCGCCGGCCACGCCCCCTCGAGGGTGAGCACCTGGGTGCGGTGGACGAGGCACTGGCCGCGGTAGGGCACCAGGCCCGACTGTGTCTCGCACCAGCCGGCGAGCGCGGTCGTCCACTGCGCGGCGCGTTGGACGTCATGCAGGGCCAGGCAGGCCGCGAGGACCGCGCAGTAGGCCAGACCGGCGACCGTGGGCGTCAGCTCGTCGGCCTCGACGGTCGCCATCGCCTCGTCGAGCCGAGGGATCGCCTCAGCGCCGCGACCGAGCCGGATGAGCGCCATGCTCGCCCCCAGCAGCCCCAGGACGTGCAGGTCCGGCGCGTCGAGCCGACGACCTGATGCCACTGCCTGCGTCGCGAGCGCGAGAGCCTCCTCCGACCTCCCCGTCTCGACGAGGTGGCGCGCCTCGACGGTGGCCGGCAACGCGGCCACCGCCTCATCCACGTCGTGCTCCTCGGCGATCGTGCAGGCGCGTGCGAGCCAGCCCGCGGCGCGGGCGTGCTCTCCGGCGATGTAGAGCGTCCACGCGTGCCAGAACGCCGTCTCCGCGGCGGCCGTCCACTGGCGCTGGGCCAGCGCGGCACGGTGCCCACGCGCGAGAACGTCCAGGCTCCGGACGGGGTCTCCGGTGAGGAACAGTGCGACGGCGAGCCGGCGCAGGTCCGACAGCTCGAGCGCGGACTCCTGCTCGGCCTCGGAGAGGGCTGCGACGCACGTCGGCCACAGGCGGGCGTCGTACGCCCGGCGCCCCTCCTCGACCGGCTCGGCCATGGTCGCGAGACTACGCCCGGACGCGCCGCCGAGTGAGGCGCGTCACCGGCGTACCCTCGCGGGAGTGAGTGAGACCGTCGGACGGCGTGCCTGGCTGGTGTGGGGGATCGCCATCGCGGCCTACTTCCTCGCCGTCTTCAACCGCTCCTCGCTCGCGGTCGCCGGCCTGGTTGCGGCGGACCGGTTCGGGATCTCGGCCGCGCAGCTGGCGACGTTCACCACGCTCCAGCTGATCGTCTACGCCGCCATGCAGGTCCCCGTCGGAATCCTGGTCGACCGGTTCGGGCCGCGCACGGTCATGCTGACCGGGACGCTGGTGATGGCGGTCGCGCAGAGCGGCTTCGCGTTCGCCGAGAGCTATTCGCTGGCGCTCGTCGCGCGCATCGGCGTGGGCATCGGCGACTCGATGATCTTCATCTGCCTGCTGCGGATCATCGCCGCCTGGTTCCCGCTGCGGCGGATCCCGCTGATGACGACCCTGTGCGGCACGGTCGGCCAGCTCGGCGCGATCGTCGCGGCCATCCCGATGACGTGGGCGCTGAGCAACCTCGGCTGGACGAAGGCCTACGTCGGCGCGTCGCTGGCCGGCCCCGTCGTGGCGCTGGTCGGGCTCTTCCTGCTGCACGACGCACCCGGCCGGCCGAACGTGCGCGGCGTCAGCCAGACCCTCGGCGAGATCCTGCGCGGCCTCGGTGAGTCGTGGCGCCACCCAGGCACCCGGCTCGGCTTCTGGATCCACTTCGCGACCCCCTTCAGCGCCAACGCGCTCGGCCTGCTCTGGGGGCTGCCGTTCTTCGTCCGCGGGGAGGGGCGCACGGACCACGAGGCCGGCCTGCTGCTGACCCTGATGACGCTCACGGTCATGTTCGTCGGGCCGCTGCTCGGCTGGGCGATCGGCCGCGAGCCGTGGCACCGCTCGACCCTGAGCCTGTGGGTGATCGGTGGCGAGGTCGTCGTCTGGACCGCCGTGCTGCTGTGGCCGGGCGACGCACCGCTCGGCCTGATCGCGCTGCTGGTGATCGTGGTCGGCACGGGCGGGCCGGCGTCGATGATCGGCTTCGACGTCGCGCGGACGGTCAACCCCGGCCACCGGCTCGCGAGCGCCAGCGGCATCGTCAACCAGGGCGGCTTCATCGCGACCCTGCTCCTGGTGCTCGCCATCGGCTGGGTCCTCGACTGGCGCACCCCGGGCAGCGGTTCGGCCTACACCCCCGACGCGTTCGGCTGGGCGATGTCGCTGCAATACCTGCTCTGGGCCGTCGGCCTGGCGCAGATCGTGCGCTACCGCCGCCGCACCCGAGCCGTCATCTCCCGCTCGTCGCTCGTCACGACGGCGCGTACGCCGGAGGCGTGACCGGTCCGGTCGACCGGCTCAGTCCCGCACCCCGCGGCCGAGCATCCGGGCCAGCAGCGGCGTGAAGGCCAGGATCACCAGGAGCCGGACCAGCTGGACCGCCATGACGTAGGTGGTGTCGGACCCGGAGTCTGCCGCGGTGGCGAGCACGGCGAAGAGCCCGCCCGGCGTGGTCGCGAGGTAGGCGGTCAGCCCGTCCACCGGGGTGAGCAGCGCGAGCAGCGACCCCATCAGGGCGGTCGCGACGATCATGCCGACCATGAGCAGGACGACGACCGGCAGCATCCGGGTGATCGAGGCGACGCTCGACCGGGTGAACCGCAGCCCGACCTGGACGCCGATCAGCGCGTAGGCCAGCCACTGCAGCGGCACGGGCACCTCGACCGTGCCCAGCCAGCCCGACGACGCCAGCACCGCACCCACGGCCAGCGGTGCGAGCAGGATCGAGCTGGTGATCGGGATCAGCCGGGCCAGGGCGACGCCGACGACCAGTGTCGCGACGACGTACGCGAGGTCGGGGCCGAGGTGCGTCTGCTCCGTCCCGAGCGTCCCGACCCCGTGCTCGGGGTGGAAGACGACGGTGGTGATGAGCGGCATCATCAGCAGGACGAGCAGGACCCGGAGGTACTGCACGACCGTGACCACCCGGTCGTCCGCGCCGAGGTCACGCGCGAGCGCCACCACGCCGGAGGCGCCGCCGGCGATCATCGCGAACGCGCCGGTCACGCGGGAGACGTCGCGGCGCAGCGCCAGCAGGGCGCCGGCCGCGAGGCTGATCAGCGTCGTGCCGACCGTGACGAGCCCGATCGCCACCGCCTGGTGGCCCATGGCGCGCAGCGCGTCGAGGCTGACGGAGGAGCCGACGATCACGCCGACCAACGCCTGGCCGAGGCGGAAGGAGGACGGCGGCAGCCGCAGGTCGGTCTCGGAGGTCAACGCATGGACGATGCCGCCGAGCAGGGAGCCGAACATGACCGCCGACGGCAGGCCGGCGAGCTGGAAGACGACGCTCGCGACGACGGTGACGCCCAGCACCAGTGCGAGACCCTGCGCCCGCGTCCGTTCGCCGCCCATCGGACGTCGATGCTAGCCGCCGTCGATCCCGCCGCCGATCCCGCCGCCGATCCCGCCGCCGAGCCGGCCGAGCGGTCAGGCCCGCGGCCGGCCGGCGAGGCCGACGATGCGGGCGATCACCAGGCCGATGTAGAAGACGCCGACGACCATCTCGACCATCACCACCGAGCGGGCGTGGCCCAGGCTCGGCACCAGGTCGGACAGGCCGGTGTTGCTCATCGTGCTGAAGGACAGGAAGAGCAGCTCGTACCAGTCGCGGTGCGGGCCGAACGAGCCCGGCCAGACGACCTGGACGCCTGCGTAGAGATAGGCGAAGCCCCACGCGACGACCGTGAACGCGGCGCCGGTCGCGAAGATCTCGTCGCGGGTGATCCGGTCGTCGTCGAAGAGGTAGCGGATCATCGCGTAGGAGACGAAGCCGTAGAACGGCACGTGGAAGATCGCCGAGGTCAGCACGACCCAGTCGGACCCGGGGGAGACCGCCTCCCAGACGGCGAAGACCGTCGCCGGCGCGCCGAGCAGGAGCGCCACCCAGGTCAGCGCGGGGGTGAGGCGTACGGCGGCCACGGCGCTGAGCACCACGAGGAGCTGGATGACGCCGAGGGACGCGCGGCCCGGTGTCGATCCGTCGAGGAACGGCCAGCTCAGCACCACCACCAGCTGGCCGGCCAGCAGGATCGCCGACGGGTGGGCGCGCAGGACCTGCCCGGCGTGCCTCGTCCTGGACTGCTCCACGCGGCCAACCCTAGATCCCCAGCCCCTTGAGCCGCGGACGCGGGAACGGCAGGATCGCGAAGGTGACCGCCTCCGATCGGCCTGGCCCCCACGTCGACACCGATCTGCTCGTGGTCGGAGCCGGACCGACCGGCCTGTTCGCCGCCTACTACGCCGGGTTCCGCGGCCTCCGGGTGGCGGTGGCCGACTCGCTGCCGGAGCTGGGCGGCCAGATCACCGCGATGTATCCGGAGAAGGCCATCTTCGACGTCGCGGGCTTCCCGTCGATCAGGGGCCGCGAGCTGGTGGAGGCGCTCGTCGAGCAGGCCGCGTCGGCCGAGCCGACGTACCTGCTGGGGCGCACCGCGACCAGCCTCGACCACCGCGAGGACGAGCTGCGGGTCGGGTTCGACGACGGCGGCGTCGTGGTCGCCAAGGCGCTGCTCGTGACGGCGGGGATCGGCAAGTTCACGCCGCGCCCGCTGCCGGCCGGCGACGGCTGGCTGGGGTGCGGGCTGGAGTTCTTCGTGCCCTCCTTCGCGCCGTACGCCGGCAAGGACGTCGTCATCGTCGGCGGCGGCGACACCGCCTTCGACTGGGCGCAGCACCTCGAGCCGGTCGCGGCCTCGGTCACGCTGGTGCACCGCCGTGACGCGTTCCGCGCCCACGAGCGGACCGTCGCGGCCGTCCGCGCGGCCGGCGTCGAGATCATCACCCACGCCGAGGTGACCGCCCTGCGCGGCGACCCGGTGGTCGAGGAGGTCGACCTGTCCGTGGCCGGCGAGCCGGTGACCCGCAAGGCGCAGGCGGTGATCGCCGCGCTCGGGTTCGTGGCCGACCTCGGGCCGCTGCAGGAGTGGGGGATGGAGACGTCGAAGCGGCACATCGTCGTCGACCACGCGATGCACACCAGTGTGCCGCGGGTCTTCGCTGCCGGGGACGTCACCGACTATCCGGGCAAGGTGCGGCTGATCGCGGTCGGCTTCGGCGAGGCCGCCACCGCCGTGAACAACGCCGCCGCGGTGATCGACCCGGCGGCGCACGTCTTCCCCGGACACTCCAGCGAGGCGTGACAGCGCCGCAGCTACGCTTGGCCGCGCTGGCTACCTGCTAGTAGACAACCCGTTCTCGTTCGGGGCCGTGAAAGGGTCGACATGCGGATCGCGCTGCTGTCCTACCGCAGCAAGCCCCACGTGGGTGGCCAGGGGATCTATGTCCAGCGGCTGAGCCGGGCGCTCGTCGAGCAGGGGCACACCGTCGAGGTCTTCTCCGGTCAGCCCTACCCCGAGCTCGACGACGGGGTCGCCCTCACCAAGGTCCCGAGCCTCGACCTCTACCGGCCCGGCGACGAGTTCCGGAACCCCCGGCCGAGCGAGTTCCGCGACCTGGTCGACGTCGAGGAGTGGCTGCGCATGCGCAGCGGCGCGTTCCCGGAGCCGCTCACCTTCGCCCGCCGGGTGGTCAGGCTCCTGCGCGACCGCGTCGACGACTTCGACGTCGTCCTCGACAACCAGACGCTCGCCACGCCGCTGCTGGAGGTGGAGCGGCTCGGCCTCCCGCTGGCCTCGGTCATCCACCACCCGATCACCATGGACCGGCGCATCGAGCTCCGGGCGGCGCCCTGGGTCATGAAGAAGCTGGGCGTGTGGCGCTGGTACAGCTTCCTGCGGATGCAGAAGAGGGTCGCGCCGCGGATGCGGGCGGTGATCACCCCGTCGGAGTCGTCGCGCCACGACGTCGTGCGCGAGTTCGGCGTGGACCAGGCCCGGATCACCACCGTCCTGCTCGGCGTCGACGACCGGTTCACCCCGCCGGCCGGACCGCGGGTCCCGGGTCGGCTGCTCGCGATGGCGAGCGCCGACGCGCCGCTGAAGGGCATCTCCGTCCTGCTCGAGGCCTTCGCCAAGCTCGTCACCGAGCGCGACCTCGAGCTCGTGCTCGTGACCAAGCCCAAGCCGGGCGGGGTCACCGAGCGGCTCATCGACCGGCTGGGCATCGCGGACCGGGTCCGCTTCGCCAGCGGCCTCACCGATGAGGAGCTGGTCACCCTGATGGGGTCGGCCGAGCTGGCCTGCGTGCCGTCGCTCTACGAGGGCTTCTCGCTGCCCACTGCCGAGCTGATGGCCTGCGAGACGCCGCTGGTGGTGTCCCGGGCCGGCGCGATCCCCGAGGTGGTCGGCCCCGACGGGCTCTGCGCCGACGTCGTCGAGCCCGGCGACGTCGGTGCGCTGGGCGCCGCGATCGCCGCGCTGCTCGACGACCCCGAGCGACGGGCCGCCATGGGGAAGGCGGGCCGGCTGCGGGTCCGCGAGCTGTTCAGCTGGAGCGCGGTGGCCGAGCAGACCGCCGCCGTACTCGAAGACCTCATTTCCGACTCCCAGGAGGCCACCCGTGCTCACCGTTGACTTCGACCGCCTGGGGGTGCAGCCCGGTGAGCGGCTGCTCGACATGGGCGCCGGCGCCGGACGGCACGCGTTCGAGGCCTACCGCCGGGGCGCCGACGTGATCGCCTTGGACCAGGACACCGACGAGCTGGGGAAGGTGCGCGAGTGGTTCGCCGCGATGAAGGACGCCGGCGAGGTCCCCGCGGGCGCGGAGGCCGACGTCAAGGAGGGCGACGCCCTGGCGCTGCCCTTCGGCGACGGTGAGTTCGACCGCATCATCGCCGCCGAGGTGCTCGAGCACATCCCGGCCGACATCCAGGCGATCGCCGAGCTGGTCCGCGTGCTGCGGCCGGGCGGCACGCTCGCGGTGAGCGTCCCGCGCTGGTTCCCGGAGATCGTCAACTGGAAGCTGTCGGAGGAGTACCACAACAACCCCGGCGGCCACATCCGGATCTACACCGAGGAGGAGCTGCGCGACAAGGTCGTCAAGGCCGGCCTCGTCTTCGACGGCAAGGACTACGCGCACGGCCTGCACTCGCCGTACTGGTGGATCAAGTGCGCGGTCGGCGTCCGCAACGACGACCACCCGCTCGCCAAGGCGTACCACAAGCTCCTCGTCTGGGAGATCATGAAGAACCCCAAGGCGCTCCAGCTCGCCGGCAAGGTGCTCGACCCGCTCATCGGCAAGAGCATGGTCCTCTACTTCCACAAGCCGGACGCTTCGTGACGCAGCAGGTGGCGGTGCCGTACGTCGACGGCGTGCTGTCCGCGGAGCAGGTCGCCCGCACGGCCGCCTCGATCGCGGCCGTGCAGGAGCCGTCCGGTGCGATCCCGTGGACGACCGGCGGGCACGTCGACGTCTGGAACCACGTCGAGGCGGCGATGGCGCTGCTCGTCGGCGGCGAGGTCGAGGCCGCCGAGCGGGCACTGCGCTGGGTGCCGACCCTGCAGAAGCCGGACGGCTCGTGGCCGATGAAGATCGTGGCCGGCGAGGTCGAGGATGACCGCGGTGAGACCAACATGTCGGCGTACCTCGCCGTCGGCCTGTGGCACCACTGGCTGGTGCGGCGCGACCTCGGCCTCGTGCACGAGCTGTGGCCCTCCGTCCGTGCCGGGCTGGACTGGGTCGTCTCGCTGCAGCAGCCGTTCGGCGGGATCGCCTGGACGCCCGTCGACGACTTCTGCCTGCTGACCGGCTGCTCGTCGATCCACCACTCGCTGCGCGCGGGCGTGGCGCTCGCCGACCTGGTGGACGAGCCGCAGCCCGACTGGGAGCTCGCGGGCGGGCGGCTGGGTCATGCGATCAGGCGGCACGCCGACCTGTTCGCCGACAAGTCGACGTACTCGATGGATTGGTACTACCCGGTCCTCGGCGGCGCCGTGCTCGGCGAGGACGGTCGTGACCTGATCGCCTCGAAGTGGGACCGGTTCGTGGTGCCGGGGCTGGGCGCGCGCTGCGTCCACACCAACCCGTGGGTCACCGGGGCGGAGACGTCCGAGCTCGCGATGGCGCTGGACAACGTCGGCGAGCACGAGCGGGCGCTCGGGCTGCTGCGCGAGATGCAGCACCTGCGCCACGAGAACGGCTCCTACTGGACCGGCTGGGTCTTCGAGGAGCCCGGCTACGCCAACGACAACCCCGACGTCTACTGGCCCCAGGAGCAGACGACCTTCACCGCCGCTGCGGTGGTGCTCGCGGTGGACGCGCTGGGGGAGCGGTACGGCGGCTGCACGCCCGGCTCCGGGATCATGCGCGGGACCTCGCTGGCGCCGGCGTTCCCCGAGCTGGCGCTGGAGTGCGGCTGCGCGTCGGTGGCGCAGGAGCGCTGAGCGTCAGGGCGTGGCGCGGGACCAGCGCCACACGCAGTACAGCGGCGTGCCGGTGAGCGCGAGGAAGATCATGCCCATGACGCGGGTGGTCATGTCGCCGCCGAACAGCACGAACAGCCCGCTGAGCAGCACGAACGGTGAGAACAGCACGGTCGCGAGCCACAGCACGACGGTCCGCGCCGGGTGTCGCCTCGTCGCGAGCTCGAGGCCGCCGAGGCCGGCGAGGACCTGGTCGAGGTCGCCGTAGGTGCGGGCGGCGAGCGCCCGACTCGTGCGCTCGTCGAGCTCGGCGGTCGCGAGCCGGCCCTGCGCGAACGCCTCGGAGAGCTGTTGGACGGCCCGGTCGCGGTCGGCGTCGGAGGCGAGGGTGGCGTCGCGCGGCTCCACACCGCTGGAGCCCGTCCATCCCGACATGTGCCCAGGCTAGGCAGCCGCCCCGATGCTTGTCCCGCGATCGCTCGACAGCGTCGACTCACGCCTCAGCGCCGCCGCAGCACCCGCATCGAGCCGAGCGCCTCGACCTCCTCGAAGTCGCCGCTGGCCAAGGCCGGCAGGTAGATCTGCTCGTACGGCGGCCGGCCGCCGTCCTCCGGATCGGGGAAGACGTCGTGGATCATCAGGAGCCCGCCCGGCATGACGTGGCGAGCCCAGCCGGCGTAGTCGTCGCGCGCGGGCTGCTCGCCGTGGCCGCCGTCGATGAAGAGCAGCGACAGCGGCGTCGCCCACCAGCGGCTGACCGTGGTGCTCCGCCCGACGATGGCGACGACCACGTCCTCGAGCCCGGCGCGCTGGATCGTGCGCCGGAAGACCGGCAGCGTGTCCATCAGCCCGGTCTCCGGGTCGACCAGGGTCGGGTCGTGGTGCTCCCAGCCGGCCTGGTTCTCCTCGGAGCCACGGTGGTGGTCGACGGTGAAGACGGTCCCGCCGGCCTCCCGCGCCGCCGCGCCGAGATAGACGGCCGACTTGCCGCAGTAGGTGCCGACCTCGAGCGCCGGGCCGTGGGGGAGTCGCTGGACGGCGTACCGGAACAGGAGCTCGCCCTCTTCCGGCGGCATGAATCCGGTCGCGGCCAGGGCGTGGCTCAGCAGATCGGGGGGCAGGTCGGCGGGCGTCTGCGTCACGAGAGGTGACCCTAGGCTGTCGTCCATGGGTCGGGAGCAGGGGCACAGCGTGCTCGTCGTGCCCGTGCCGCAGCTGGAGCCGTACGTCGTCGAGCGGACCCGTCACTACGACGACTCGTTCCTCTCCGCCGACCCGTCGTTCGTGCACGCGCACATCACGCTGCTGGCGCCGTGGCTGGCTGAGCCGAGCGACGACGACCTGGACCGGGTGGCCAAGCTGGCCGCCGCGACCGGGCCGTTCGACTTCGTGCTGGCCGAGCTCGACGTCTTCGCCGGCGGCACCATCCACCTCACGCCGCAGCCCGCCCCGCCGTTCGCGGCGCTGACCGCCGAGCTGGTCGCGGCCTTCCCGCAGTGCGCGCCCTACGACGGCGCCTTCGAGCCGGTCCCGCACCTCACGCTCGACCACCTGCTCGGCGGCGTGACGGTGGAGGAGACGCGCGTCGCGCTCGGTGACCTCGTGCCCGCGCGGTGCCGGGCCGACCGGATCAGCCTGCAGTGGTACGCCAACCACGGCTGCCGCACGCTCGCCGAGTGGGGGCTGGGCGGATGAGGGCGCTGGTCACCGGGGGAGTGCGGTCCGGCAAGTCACGGCACGCGGAGTCGCTGCTGCCGCCCGATGCCGCGGTCGCGTACGTCGCCCCGGGACCGTCGCCCGTTGCCGACGACGCTGACTGGGCCGCCCGCGTGGCGGCCCACCGCGCCGCGCGGCCGGCGCACTGGACGACCCACGAGACGACCGACGTGGCCACTGTGATCGCGGCGGCCGTCGGCCCCGTGCTGGTGGACTGCCTGGGCACGTGGCTCACGGCGACCATCGACGCGGCTGGGCTCTGGGAGGCGCCGTCGGCGGAGGTCGCCGCGGTCGTGGATGAGGAGCTGGCGCGCCTCGGCGCGGCCGTCGCGAGCGCGCGGCACGACGTGGTGCTGGTGACCAACGAGGTCGGCCTCGGGGTGGTGCCGGCGTACCGCTCCGGGCGGCTGTTCCGCGACCTGCTCGGCACCGTCAACCAGCAGGTGGCGGCGGTCTGCGACGAGGTCCACCTCGTGATCGCCGGGCGGGTCCTGCGGCTCTGAGGCCCCGGATGCGGAGTGTTCGCCGCCGCGGAGCCCGGTGAGTCACTAGGGTCCGCGTCATGCCCACCTCCCTGCGCGCCAGCGCCGCGCGCACCCTCGGGGTCCTGTCCTGCGTCGTCGGCGTGGCCCTGACCAGCACCCCGGCCGCCTCCGCCGCCTCGAAGACGGTCCGCGACACGACCGACGACGTCTACTCGCTCACCGCCGAGACGCCGACGAAGGTCGCCGGCCCGAACGGCGACATCGTCTCCGTCACGACTTCGCACGGCGCGAAGAACGTCCGGATCAGGATCCAGGCCCGCCACCTGTCGCTCGAGCAGGCGGTCATGATCGCGAAGGTGAGGACGGGGCCGACCGGGCCGACGTACTTCTTCAACGGCACCGCCGACATCGGCATGCGGATGGCGGTGATGACCCGCGGGGAGGCCGACATCGTCGCCTGCCCGGGGCTGTGGATGCGGTTCCGCCCGGCCAAGGGCCTCGTGATGGCGGTGATCCCGCGCCGCTGCCTCGGCGCCCCGCGCTGGGCCCAGGCCGGTGCCGCCCTGATCACGACCCCGTCGATGGTCGCCACTATGGCGGACGACGACTTCGATCCGATGACCGACGAGGCCGAGGCCGACGGCACCATCGACATCGCCGACGTCGGCGCGGTCGACGCCGGCCAGGTCTCCGCGGCCACGCCGGCGCTGCCGCTCGGGCCCCGGGTGCGCCTCGGCTGACGGAGCGAAAGAGCCCCCTGACCTGCGTCTCCGCAGGTCAGGGGGCTGTGTTGTGGGTGATACTGGGTTCGAACCAGTGACCTCTTCGGTGTGAACGAAGCGCGCTACCACTGCGCCAATCACCCATCGTTCGCGTCATCGGTGGGACCGGTGATGCGGTCGGTAACACTAGCGCATCGCCGCGCGGGACTCACATTCCGGCCGGTCTTGGGTACCGCTGTCCTGTGCCGCGCCACTCAAGGACGAAAACTGGTGACTTTCCGCCCGGATCCTCCGGGCTTCCGTCTCGTTATCAGAGCGAGGGCGAAACCAACAAGGGGGATCAGTAGAGATGACGCAGCAGCCGATACACCGCACCGACAGTGGTCTGACCCGGCCGGTGATGCTCTCCTGCATCGACCCGTGGGGCCGCGTCGTCGACGTGCCGACGACGCTCGGCTACCGCCCGGACGACCCCTACGCCGTCTCGCTGGTCTTCCACTCCGCCTCCGGTGACGTCGAGTGGGTCGTGTCGCGCACCTTGCTGCTGCAGGGCCTCGCGGCACCGACCGGCGACGGCGACGTCAAGGTCTACCCGAGCATCGACGAGGACGCCCGCGCGGTCACGATCCTCGACTTCTGCTCGCCGGACGGCCGGCTGATCGCGCAGGCCGACTCGCTGGCGCTGCAGTCGTTCCTCGCGCGCACCTTCCAGCTCGTGCCGGTCGGCGCCGAGGACAAGCACCTCGACATGGACGGGCTCATCGCGGCGCTGCTCGGCGCTGACGCCGAGTGAACTCGCGCCCCTGCCCGCTCAGTGACCGAGGAGCTCCGGCTCCCGGTTCCGCCAGACGTCCAGCACCGCCTGCGTGACCGGGCCGGGCGCGAGCTCGCGCTCGTTCCAGCGCACGACGGCCTGCGCGTCTCGGGTGGTCGAGGCCAGGAACACCTCGCTCGCGCGGTCGACGACCTCGATCGGCTCGTCGACCTCCCGGGCGCCGTACCACTCGATGATCAGGCCGCGGGTCACCCCGGCCAGGCAGCCGCTCGCCAGCGACGGCGTGCGCAGCTCGCCGTCGACGACGTAGAACACGTTCGTGCCGGTGCCCTCGCACAGGTTGCCCGCGGTGTTGGCGAACACCGCCTCGGTCGCGCCCCGGCGCTTGGCCTCGGCGAGCGCGATCACGTTCTCGGCGTACGACGTGGTCTTGAGGCCGGCCAGCGCCCCGCGCTCGTTGCGCGGCCACGGGACGGTGATGACGGAGGTCTCGGGCGGGAAGGGCGTGAGTACGTCGGCCGTGACGATCACCGTCGGGGCGCTGTCGCCGCGCCCCGAGCCCATCGGGGCGGGTCCGCCGGTGACGGTGATCCGGATGCGGCCGAGCGGCAGTGGGTCGAGCAGGACCTCCTTGACGCCTTGGCGCAGCGCCGCGTCGTCGACCGGGCCGAGCCCGAGGCCGGCGGCCGAGCGGTGCAGCCGCTCCAGGTGCCGGTCGAGCGCGAACGGGAGCCCGTCGATCACCTTGAGCGCCTCGAAGACGCCGTCGCCGACGGTCACCCCATGGTCGTCAACGCGGAGGGCGGGGGAGGTCGGGTCGTCGAGCAGGTGTCCGTCGAGCCAGGCGCGCATGGCCCTCACTCTAGTGAGGTGGGGCTGCTGTTTCGGTCGAGGCCGGTGGGGTTGGTGAGCGTGGATCACGCCCCCGCCGACCCCGATTTGGCGGCGTCTGGGTGGTCCGCTAGTGTTCTCGTCGTTGCCAGGACAGCCCGCAAGGGCCGAACGGCAGCATGCGGACGTAGCTCAGTTGGTAGAGCACAACCTTGCCAAGGTTGGGGTCGCGAGTTCGAGTCTCGTCGTCCGCTCTGAGGTGCACAGCCTCCGCGGTGGGTTGGCCGAGAGGCGAGGCAACGGACTGCAAATCCGTGTACACGGGTTCAAATCCCGTACCCACCTCCAACCCGAACAACAATTCAAGACTTGGGCGATTGGCGCAGCGGTAGCGCGCTTCCTTGACACGGAAGAGGTCACTGGTTCAAACCCAGTATCGCCCACCGAAGAAAAGGGCCTCTGACCTGCGGAAACGCAAGTCGGAGGCCCTTCTCGTTGGACCTTGCATCGGATATGCATCGGATGTACCTGGGCTCACTCGCCGGTCCGGGCGCTCGGGATCCGGTGGCCGGTGGCCTCGAGGTCGTTGAAGCGGACCCGGATCGAGCGGGGTCCGAAGCGGTACGCCGGCAAGGTGCCGGCCGAGATCCGACGGCGGAGCGTCTTCACGGACTGGCCGACGATCTCGGCGGCGTCGGTGAGCGACAGGTACGGGTTCGTGGCCGTGTCGGCGGGTGCCTTGCGCATGATCTGGGTCTTCCGTTTGAGGGGTGGTCGTACTGCATAGGTGCACACGGCAGGCCAAGCGAGGCCACCCGCGTCCTCTGTTCGTGGCCGCTGCAGCAGATCGGCGCTACTCGGGCGTCAGCACCCGCGATGTCGAGTCGGCGGCGCCCCGGGATGTCCACATCGGTCTGCAGTACCGACCTGTCGGCAACGGCGAGGTGGCTTGGTTCGACCACCCGGCCACGGTCAAGCAAGTGGTCGACGCTCTCACGGCGATTCATGGCCGGGCGGGAGTAGGCCTCCCGAAGTCGACTCAACGCATTTGCGCGTGAGGATTGCACCCGACTGGGTGCGCGACTATGTCGGCTCCAGAAGATCGTCGCGCAGCTCGAACGGACGCGCGTGGCAGGCGAACCCGTTGTCGGTGTCGTGTGGTCCACCTACTCGAAGGCGGCGACGCGGGCCAGCAGGACGTTGCGGTTGAGGCAGGCTACGAAGCTGTCGAACGGGCCAATGACCTGCTTGCAGGTCTGGTCGGTGAACCGCTGACGTAGGTGGGCATCAATAGGTGCTGCCAACGGCCAAGCTCAGCCCCCTAGGAACGACCTACAATCTGGGCGCGTTCCGATGTGACGGTCGATGGATAAGAGCGGCCTGGATCTCGGCGCGGCTCCAGCGTCCGTCGGGCTGATCGGTGCCAGGCAGTGGGACGGACGGGCGGAGTCTGTGCCGGGCGATGGCCTGCAGTCGGGCGTGCGTTGCTGCAGTGACGGGCACGTAGGTCTCCTGCGGGTCTGCCCCGAGTTTGGTTGACACCTGACCTCTGAGGTTTCGGCCTCAGGCGGAAGGATGTCCCCGTGGCAAAGCCCTACCCCAAGGAGTTCCGCGACGACGTCGTGGCCGTGGCCCGCAAGGGCCAGGCGCCGCTGGCACAGATCGCGAAGGACTTCGGCGTCTCCGAAGGCTCGCTGACCAACTGGTTGAAGCAGGCCGACATCGAGGACGGCAACCGTCCCGGTATCACCGAGGACGAGCGCAAGCAGCTGCGTGAAGCGAACAAGCGGATCCGACTCTTGGAGCAGGAGAACGAGGTCCTCCGCCGTGCGGCC